>JAVJUV010000156.1:0-232520 GCA_040220415.1 Silicimonas sp. | reverse complement strand
GTCCCGTCCGCCACGACGGAATCGACCCGGTTCGTCAGCTGCTCGGTCGCCGCCGTCAGCCGCTGCAACTCGGCCTCCATCTGGTTCACCCGGTCCAGCGTGTTCGTCCCCGACAGGTTGGAATTGGCCCCGCCCGTCGTCGACAACTCGCGTTTCAGCTTCTGGATCTCGACGTAAAGCACCGTCAGTTCCTGACGGATATCGGCCAGCGTCGCCGCCCGGTCCTGTGCAATTGCAGGCGTTGCGACCAGAAGGGCGGCGATCAGAAGCGCGCGCATGGCTTGTCCTCCGCGATCAGACGCCCGCGCCCGCGGTGATCACGGTCACGGCGCGGCGGTTCTGGCGATAGCAGCTCTCGTCCGAGCAGATCTCGATCGGGCGTTCCTTGCCGTAGCTGATGGTGCGCAGGCGGCTCGGCGAGACACCGCGCGAAACCAGATAGGTCTGCACCGCCTCGGCCCGGCGCGCGCCCAGCGCGATGTTGTATTCCCGCGTGCCCTGCTCGTCGGCGTGTCCCTCGATCAGCGCCGAATAGGCGGTGTTGGTCATCAGCCACTGGGCCTGGCCGTCAAGCACCGAGATCGCCTCGGGCGACAGCGTCGACTGGTCGACCTCGAACAGCACCCGGTCTCCGACCGTCTGGTTGAAATAGGCCGGCGAGGTCGGATCGCTCACCGATCCCGACAGGGCGCCATCGGCCCCGCCCGCGCCACCCGCACCGAAGCGGTCCGCGTTGGTACATGCGCCAAGCGCCGCCATGAGGGCGACAATCGCGGCTGTCTTGAGAATGTTCATCTGTGTCACCTGTCCGGTTTGTGTTTGTCTGCTCTCAGCTCTTTTTACCATTGCTGAAAGGCAATGGAAACGGCTGGCTTGATCCTCGGCAATTCATGGCAAAAGCGGCGACCACGCCGGGTCCGAGGCGGCGGTGTTCGTCGGCACGCGCCGCAGGTTCCGCCCCGAGATGTCCACGCTGAACAGTGCAGGCTCGCCCGACGCACCCGCGCTTTCGCGGGTAAACATCAGAACCCGCCCGTTCGGCGCCCATGTCGGTCCCTCGTCAAGGAAACTTGCGGTCAGCAGCCGCTCCTGGCTGCCGTCGGTGCGCATCACGCCGATATGGAACCGACCCGCGTTCTGCTTGGTGAACGCGATATAGTCGCCCCTGGGCGACCAGACCGGCGTGCCATAGCGGCCCTGACCGAAGCTGATCCGCTTCGGCTCGCCGCCGCCCGCCGGCATGATGTACAACTGCTGGTTACCCGAACGGTCGCTCTCGAAGACGATCTGGCTGCCATCGGGCGAGAACGACGGCGCGGTCTCGATCGAGGGCGCGCTGGTCAGCCGTGTCCGCTGGCTCGAGCCCAGGTCCATCCGGTAGATGTCCGTGTTCCCACCCTCGGCCTGGCTGTAGACGATGGTCTGACCGTTCGGCGCATAGCGCGGCGCAAAGGTCATGGCCTCGGCATCCAGCCCCAGCGCCCGCTTCGAGACCGATCCCACGGACAACTCGTAGATCTGCGGAAAGCCGCTTTCGTAGCTGGTGTACAGCACCCGGTCGCCGGTGGGCGAAAAGCGCGGCGCCAGCACGATCGACGAGGCGTCGGTCAGGTACTGAACGTTCGCGCCGTCGTAATCCATGATCGCCAGCCGCTTGGCGCGGTTGTTCTTCGGTCCGGTCTCCTCGACATAGACCACGCGGCTGTCGAAATAGCCGCCCTCGCCGGTGATGCGGGAATAGACCTGGTCCGACACCTTGTGCGCCACGCGCCGCCAGGAATTCGTGTCGCCCGCGAATTGCAGCCCGTCGCCTAAAGGCGCGCCCGTGAAGATGTCGAACAGCCGGAACTTCACCACCAGCCGGTTGTCCGAGGTCAGCGTCACGGCGCCCACGACCAGCGCTTCTACGTTGATCGCCCGCCAGTCGGCATAGGCGACCGGCGCGTCGAAGCCCGCGACCTGGCTGATGTAGGCGTCCTTGGGCACGTCGCGGAACAGGCCGGTCCCCGTCAGGTCCGACGCGACCACGCCGGTGATCTCGCGGGCATAATCCGCCGCCGCCGCCGTCTCGGCGATGAAAGGCGCCACCGCGATCGGCACCGGCTCGATGACGCCCTGGGTGATCTCGATCCGCAACGGCCCGCTTCGCTCCTGCGCCGTTGCGGGCAAGGCGAGTGTCAGGGCGGCAATCAGAGCAATCAGAATCTTCATCGGAACTGCATCCCTTCGGGGTTGAACGTCATTTCGATATCGCGCCATTGGCTGTATTTTTCCACCGGAAGCGGGAAACCCCGCGCTCCGCAGCGGATTATCGCCCGCCGCGCCGCCTCGAAGGCCTGGCGCGCGCCGGCCTCCGATCCGCCCGAGAAAGACACCATCCGGATCGAACCCGAATCCGGCACGCCGGTCTCCTGCATCGAGACCGACACGACGACCGTGGTGGCCAGCGCCTCGGTCGACAGGCCGCCCACGTTCCAGCAACTCGACACCGACACCCGCAGCGCGTCCTTCTCGCCGCCGGTCAGCGGCGGCCCGGTGGGCGCCGAAGGCGCGGGTTCGTTCGCTTCGGCCACGGCGGCGGCGACGGCATCCGCGACCGGGTCGCGTGTCTCGGCGGGCTCCTCGCGCGGCGTCTCGGCGGCGCGCACCGGTTTCGGCGGCCGCGAGCGCGGGCGCATGGAACTGGCCGGCGCATAGGTTTCCACCTCCTCGGCCTCGGTCACGATCCGGTCGCTCGCCTCTTCGGGCGCGGCCGGTTCGGTCTCTTCCTCGACCACCTCTTCGGGCGGTTCTTCCGGGGCGGGCGCGGTATCCTCGACCAGGTCGGGCGCGGCCTCAAGCACCGGCGGCGCGACCTGCGGCACCGGTGCGACCCGCGGCGCGGGCGCGGCGATGGCGTCCGGCTCGGGTGCAGTGCCGTCGATATCGGTGGGCGGCAGCGGAATGGCCGGCGCGTCCTCGACCGTGACCGCCTCGGGCAGCGGCGCGGGCGTCTCGACCACCGGCTCGTCCGGCGTCTCCGGCACCTCGACCGGTTCGGGCTCGCTCACCTCCGGTGCTGCGTCCTCGGCCGGGGCTTCGGGTGCGGCCTCTTCGGCGGCGGGCGGCGTCACTTCGGGCGCATCCGTCGCGATGTCGGGCGCGGTCGCGCGCGGCATCAGCGCGGCGAACTCGGACTCGGTGATGACCGAGACCTCGGCGACCGTCACCTCGGCCAGGCGGTCACGCGAAAACAGGCCCCCGAACAGGACGAAGACCATCAGGGCGATGTGCCCTGCCCCCGAGATATACCAACCTGCCTGCAAGGAAGCCTTACTCGCTCTCAGCCCCGAACCTCGGCCCGCCGGCATCGGTCACGAAGACAAGGTTCGTCAGGCCGGCGGCGTTCAGCGCTCCCATCATTTCGGCCACGTTGCCATAGGGCAGCGCGCCATCGGCGCGGATGAAGATTTTGTTCGACGTCCGCTCGCTCAGGATCGCCTGCAGACGCGGAACGATCTCGCCCGGCACCACTTCGCTCTCCATGATCATGATCCGCCCGTCCGCCGTCATCGTCACCGCCAGCGGCTCTTCCTGCTCGTTCGGCAGGGGCTGCGCCGCGGTATCCGGCATGTCCACCTCGACACCGACGGTCAGCAGGGGGGCCGCCACCATGAAGATGATCAGCAACACCAGCATGACGTCCACGAAGGGCGTCACGTTGATCTCGGACATCGGCCGCTTGCGGCCCCGGCGTCTGCGCCGCGACCCGCCGCCGTCCGATTGCAGAACCCCGGCCCCCATCAGGCCGCATCCAGCTGGCGCGACAGGATGGTCGAGAACTCGTCGGCGAAGCTTTCATACCCGCCGATGATCCGCTCGCTGTCGGACGACAGCTTGTTGTAGAAGATCACCGCCGGAATCGCCGCCAGCAGGCCCAGGCCCGTGGCCAGCAGCGCCTCGGCGATGCCCGGTGCGACGACCGCCAGGTTCGTGTTCTGCTGTTCGGCGATCTCGATGAAGGCATGCATGATGCCCCAGACCGTCCCGAAAAGCCCCACGAACGGCGCCGTCGACCCGATCGTCGCCAACAGCGGCAAGCCCCGCTCCAGCGTCTCGCTTTCCTTGGCGATCGCCACGTCCATCGACCGGTCGATCCGCGCCGCGGCCCCGGCGATCAGCCCGCCGCCCTTCTTGTGAGATCGTCGCCACTCGGTCATGCCGGCCGCGAAGATCCGCTGCGCCGGCCCGTCGGGCGCGGGCCCGATCTGGTCATAGAGCTTGTCCAGGGGCTCGCCCGACCAGAACGCCTCCTCGAAGTCCTCCGACTCGCGGCGCGCCCGCCGGAACAGGCGATGCTTGTTGATGATGACGGCCCAGCCCCAGAAGGACGCGATGATCAGGACGACCATCACCAGCTTCACCGTAATCGTCGCACGCGCGAACAGCGCCCACAGCGAGAAATCCATCTCCTGCGCCAGCGCAAGTGTTTCCGTTTCCATATGTCTGCTCTCTCCGCCGGCCCGTTCTTTGTCGTCGCAGGCCTGAATTGGGGCCAGATTACCCGACCGCAAGCGGATATGCCATAACAAGCGCGTGCAGGCAGGGCGGCGCCTTGCCTCAGCCCATCCTTCGGCGAACATCCGCCGGAAGCCGCGCGGGGCGTCCCGTATCGGTCAGGGCGACCAGCATCACCATCGCGTCGAACAGCCGCTCGTCACCCCGACGGACAACCTGGCTCAGCGTGATCCGCGCCCCCGTGATCTCGCCGATGCAGGTCTCGACCGTCAGCACGTCATCGAACCGCGCGGGCGACAGATAGTTCGCCTCGACACGCCGGACGGCAAAGACGATCCCCTCGTCGGCCTTCAGCCGCACCTGGTCGATACCCAGTTCGCGCACCCACTCGGTGCGCGCGCGTTCGATGAACTTCAGGTAATTGGCGTAATAGACGATCCCTGCCAGATCGGTGTCTTCGTAATAGACGCGCAGGGTGAAGGCATGTGTCATGCCGCCGACCTTGGCGCGGGAATCCGCCAAGGTCCAGCGCGCAGGGAAGGCGGCCCTCAGTTCGTCGCCGTCGATGCGGACCCGTCGTCAGCGGCCCCGGCGGCGGTCCGGCCCTCGCCTGCCTCGTCGGTCCCGCGCGGCAGCAGGATCGCCCCGGCAAGCAGCGCGAACGCGGCGGCGATGGCCATGCCGATCAGGGCTGGCGAATGGCGGCGTTTCTGTTTCTCGATATTCGTTTTCGGAGCGGACATGATTTTCCTCCTCCTGTTCTGAATGTCGAACCCGGGTGCGCACCGGGGACGTGGCGGCGGGGCCGGAACCGGCCCCGCTCCACTCCTCTAGCGGAACCGCCGCGTCGCGTTCTCGAACGATTCCTCAAGCTGGTTCCAGGCCTTCTCGACGCCCTCGCGGAAATCGCCCCAGGCGCCCTCGCTCGCGGATTGCAGCTCTTTCAGCTTGTCGCGGGCCTCGTCGCGCTTCTTGCGCATGTCTTCGACCTGTTCCTGGTAGGCCAGCTTGCTGTCGGCGGTCGCTTCCTTCGCCTTTGCCTCGGCCTCCTGGATCTTCGCGTCCCATTGGTCCAGGCGTGCCTTGGCTTTCTCGATATATTCGTTGCGTGTCATGGTTTCTCTCCTTCGCTGTCAAAGCGGGTCGATTGCGTGGTGGCCGATGCGCTCAGCCCGACGTGATCGCCCGCAGCATCCAGACGGCTTGCTCGTGCTTCGCCATCCGGCCGTTCATCAGGTCTTCGGTCGCGCCGTCGCCATGCTCGGCCGCAAGTGCTGCGGTCTCGCGCAGACGGCGCACGATCGCCTCGTTGTCCGAGATCAGCTGTTCGACCATGCCCTCGGCGCTGCGCGAGGTGTCTTCCTCATTCAGGCTGGCGTGGCTGATCATGTCCGCGGTCGAGAACGGCGCGATCTGGCCCAGCGCCCGAATGCGCTCGGCGATGACGTCGATTGCCTCGAACAGGTCGCGATACTGGCTCTCGGTCATCTCGTGAAGCGGTTGAAACAGCGGCCCCACCACGTTCCAGTGATAGCCCTGCGTCTTCACGAAAAGGACAAGCGAGTCGCCCAGAACGCCGCCAAGGGCGTTCGCAATGGCCGTCTCGGCGCTGATTCCGGTCTCCGGCGCCTCTGTCGCGGGTTCGGTACGCAATGCTTGCTGTGTCATTAGCAGCTCCTTTCCTTACGGTCTCATATGGGAGCGATGGAACTTTTTACAATATTTTTCATATACTTAACCTACTCCAATTCAATAAGATGGGTGTGTCATGTCGCCTCCGCACCCGACACATGCACCGCAATTTGAGTGGGACATTGAAGCTGCGGATGTGTATGCGAAGACGTAAGTGGAGTAAGTGACATCAACGAGGCCCCCCGGATGAGCGCCCAGGACAGACCGCCCAAGCGAACCGAGAAACTCCAGCTCATGCTTGGCCCGGACGAACTGAAAGCGATTGACGACTGGCGGTTCGACAACCGGCTGCCCTCGCGTGCGGCCGCCATCCGCGAACTCATCCGCCGGGGCCTGAAATCCGATGCCTTTTCCGATCCCCCCGAGGACGCCGCGTCGGGCGAATTCCGGATCGTCGACGAATAGGCGCGCGACCCCGCAAGCTCGTGCATTGCCCGTTGACCGCGATCAATACGTCATTGCCGCGCTTCGGGTATCGTTGACCTGACAAGTCAGGGAGCATGCCATGTCCGCGTCCGAAGCCGTACCTCACAAGACCACCTACATCGACATTCCCGAAGCCGTCGGCGTCTTCGACAGCTTCCAGGATCTCCAGGCCGCATTCTACGATCTGCGGATGGTCGGATTCAGCCGTTACGACATCAGCCTTCTCGCCCGCCAGGAGGTTCTGGAAGAGAAACTCGGCGACGCCTACTGGCAGGCGTCCGACCTCGAGGACAACCCCGAAGCGCCCCGCGCCTCGTTCGTTTCCGAAGAGGCGGTCGGCGAACTGGAAGGCGCGATTACCGGCGGCTTCTTCTTCCTCGGATCGTATATCGCCTTGGCCGCGATGCTGACCCCCGCCAGCACGCTTGCCGCCTCGATCGCCGCCATCGCCATCGGCGGCAGCCCGGCGGCGGTCCTGGGAACACTGCTGGCCCGCCGCGTGGGCAAGCAGCACAAGGACTACTACGCCAACCAGATCCGGCACGGCGGCATCCTGATGTGGGTGCGCGTGCCCGACAAGGCGAAGGAAGACCTGGCGGTCAAGATCCTCAAGGGTCACTCGGGACGCGACGTGCACGTCCACCAGTGGAGCGAATGATCGGCCGAAGCCGGTGATCGGCGGCACGGGGGTGCGCATTTCGGCACCCGCGTCCCACCAGGGCACGTCCTTGTCCCGGCGCAATACCTAACGCGCGTTCATCATTCTGACCGCGCGTACCAGATGTGGTGCGTTAACACGCAGCGCTGTCCAGAGGCACCGACGAAATACCGACGTGATACCGACGTGATACCGACATGTGGAATCGCACCGGATCCCCCACAAAATATGGGCGTTAACCATTTTGGGGGGTTGCGCGCAACGCCAGGCCCCGGGGCGTTGCGTTCACAGGCCGACAAGTGTCTCAGCTACGCCGGTCCGCACCGATCCGCGCCGCCAGTCTCAGCGCGTGGCTCGGGTCCTTCGCCACCGGCGGCATCACCGGATCATAGCCCGCCCGAACGATCCCCGCGATCTGCGGGTTCAGCATCACCTTGCCCTCGACCGAAACCAGCGGTCCCCTGTCCTGAAAGGCCATGTCCGACCAGAGCACTATGGTCTGCGCCGCCTGCGCCAGCGCCAGATCCTCGGCCGGAACATCGGCCAGGGCCTTGTTCATTCTCACAAAAACGAACGCCGCCTTGATCGCGCCCGTCTCGTCGAAGCGGAACAGGCGGTACTGGTTCGCATCCGCCTCCTTCAGTCTTCCGACCAGGTCTGCCAGGCCCGGGATCAGCCGGTCGAGATCCGGTGTCCCGGTCAGTTCATCCCAGTCCCGGATGAAGAACATCAACAGGTTCGCCCCCAGTTCCGGGTCGGTCTCGGCCATCCGGTGATCGGCCAGAACCACCACCGCCTCGATCGCCCCCTTCAGGACCGACAGCGTCGCGTCGTCCACGCCGAACACCACCGGCACGATCGGCCGGCCCCAGCGCGCGAACAGGTAACTCCCGTCGGAACGGATAAAATACTTCGCTATATCAGAGTGTTCCATACCCCGGCCTACCGCATCCCGCGCGCTCAGGGAAGATACTCGTCCCGCCACCGCAGCACGATGTTGAACGAGATCGACAGTCGCGCCTCGCGGCTCAGGTTCACGTGCACCATGTGATGCAGGAACGCCGGCCAGACCAGCATCTGCCCGGCCTCGGGCTGCACCCGATGCTCGGGATCGACCTGCGGATCGTTCCGGATCGCCAGCATGTTCGCCTGTGGACGCGGGTCGAAGAAACTGATCGCGTTCGGCGTCCGGTCCTCCCGTCCCGGCGGCGCATCCTCGCCCCTGGGGACCCGCACGTAATAGGTGCCCGACGCCCAGGAATGGGGGTGGTTGTGCAGGTCGTGGTAATCCCCGAACCGGTTCACGTTGGGCCAGGCCTGGATCCGGAAATCCAGCGGATAGTCGACGCCGGTTCCCTTGGCGTAATCCACCACGGCCCGTTCGATGCAGGACTTCAGCCAGCCCAGCGCGGGATGCGGATGATCGAACAGATCCCCCGACAGATAGTCGGTCGTCATCTGCGCCCGCTCCGCATCCATCCGCTCGAGCAGGTCGGCCAGAACCGGGTTCGCCTGCTCGGCCCCGGGCAAGGCGACTTTCATCAGGTGGGTCGGCCAAAGCGCCGAAAAGTCAGGAGATGCCATCGTTCTTCATCTTGCCAGAAATACGCACTTTCCACCGCCAGCCGCGAACGCGACGTCAGAATAACTCGGGTTGCCCCGGCTGCACAGGGGCGGCAAGCCCCAGATGCGCCCAGGCCTTCGTAGCCAGCATCCGGCCCCTCGGCGTCCGCTGGATCAGGCCCTGCTGCAACAGGAATGGCTCGATCACCTCCTCGATCGCGTCCCGGCTTTCCGACAGTGCCGCCGACAACGTCTCGACCCCCACTGGCCCGCCCTGGTAGTTCTCGGCAATCAGCGTCAGATACCGCCGGTCCGCGCCATCGAGGCCAAGGTGGTCCACACCCAGCCGTGTCAGCGCGCCATCGGCCAGTCCTTGCGTCAGCCGTCCGTCACCCTCGACCAGCGCGAAATCCACCACCCGGCGCAACAAGCGCCCGGCGATCCGGGGTGTGCCGCGCGCCCGCCGCGCGATTTCACGACACCCGCCGTCATCGGCCGTGACGCCCAACAATCGCGCGCCCCGCGTGACGATCTCGTGCAACTCGTCCTCGGTGTAGAAGTGCAGCCGTGTCGGAATGCCGAAGCGATCCCGCAAGGGGGTCGTCAGCAGCCCCAACCGCGTCGTGGCACCGACCAGCGTAAACGGCTGCAACTCGATCCGCACGGTCCGCGCCGAGGGCCCCTCTCCGATGACAAGGTCCAGTTCGAAATCCTCGAGCGCCGGATACAGCACTTCCTCCACCGCCGGGTTCAGCCTGTGGATTTCGTCGATGAAAAGAACGTCGCGCGCTTCGAGATTTGTCAGGATCGCCGCAAGATCGCCCGCCTTGGCCAGCACCGGGCCGGATGTCATGCGGAAGTTAACGCCCAGTTCGCGCGCGATGATCTGCGCCAGCGTAGTCTTGCCCAGACCCGGCGGCCCGTGGAACAACGTGTGATCCATCGCTTCGCCCCGCTGCCGCGCGCTCTGAATGAACACCGCCAGGTTCGCTCGCGCCTCGGCCTGCCCGATGAAGGCGTTCAGCGTTTTTGGACGCAGCGCCCGGTCGGCGTCCTCGGGACGCGGCTCGGGGCGCAGGGTTGGGTCCGGCTCGGTCATGCCCCGGACAACCAGGTTTCGTCGCCACCGGCGCCGACCCATGCAAGAGGCGCCGTCCCTCGCGCTTCCAGAAGTATTTCTTCCAGCGGGAAACTCACGACCATTTCGTCATCCCTTCGGCGCCAGACGCTTCAACGCTTCGCGGATCAATAATGCGGTCTCAGCCCCATCGTTCAACCCCGCGGCCTCGGCCACCGCACTGGCCGCCTCGCCGGGCGAATATCCCAGGTTCTGCAGCGCCGACAAAGCCTCGGCCTGCGACGACGATCCATGAGCCGCTCTCGGCAGGGATGTCATGGGTGTGAACGGCTCGATCACCTCTTGATCGTCAGCGACGGAAGACGCCTCTCCGGACATCGCCATCATCGTCGGCGCCTTGCCCTTGAGTTCATTTACCACCCGCTGCGCGATCTTCGGACCCACCCCCGGCGCGGCCTTTACCGCGCCCCAGTCGCCAAGCGCGATCGCCCGCGCCACGCCGTCCGGTCCGAGCGTGCCAAGGATGGCCATCGAGGCCTTTGCCCCGATGCCCTGCACGCCCATCAGCAGACGATGCCACTCTTTCTCGGCCAGCGTCGTAAAGCCGAAAAGCTGTAACAGGTCTTCGCGCACCAGCAAATCCGTATAGAGCGCGGCCGCCTCGCCGACGCGCGGAAGCGCTGCAAGTGTCCGCTCGCTCACGTGGACGATATAGCCGACACCCCTGACGTCGATCAGAACGTGATCCGCGCCGCGATAGTCCACCCTTCCGGCCAAACGCCCGATCATGCGACCCGCCCCGCAATGGCATGCGCGGTCTGCATCATGTGCGCATGACAGATGGCGACGGCCAGTGCGTCCGCCGCGTCCGGGCCAGCGATCTCGACACCCGGCAACTGCATCCGCACCATATGGGCGATCTGGACCTTGTCGGCGTGCCCCACCCCCACAACGGCTTTCTTGACCGCGTTCGGCGCATACTCGCCCACGTCGACCCCTGCCCGAGCCGGCACCAGCATCGCAATGCCCCGCGCCTGCCCCAGCTTCAGCGTGGCAGCTCCATTCTTGTTGACGAAAGTCTGTTCCACCGCCGCCGCCTCGGGCGCATACAGGGTCCAGATTTCGGAAAGTTCATTGAAGAGCGCTGCCAGGCGAGGTCCAAGAGCGCCGGTTCCGGTCCGGCAGATACCGTTTGCGACATGCGTCAGACGCGATCCGGATACATCCACGATGCCCCATCCAAGGGCAGACAGCCCCGGGTCCAGCCCCATCACGCGCATCGCCTCACCTGCTCTTGTTGCTTTTCAGGCACGGTTAGCACGAAACGCGAACATTCGCCAATAGTCCAGCGAAATGTCGCTTTCCGACACCGCGTCCCGGTCCCGCCACAATCAAGGACTGAATCCGTCGCTTCGAGGTCTGTAATCGACATTTTTCAGGCGATTTTTTCATTATCTCAAAGTCACTTACGCTGGAAAGCGACCTATGCGCGCATTGCATAAGAGACATGCATTTCAGCCGCTTGTGTAGGCAATCCGCCCAATCTATGTGCGCAACGTCATTCAAACGCAAACAGGCAGAAACATCATGGCTCTCATCGATCTGGGCCGCACCCGCGGCCATACCTCTTCCTTCGCGGACCGGATCCGTAATCGTCTCGTGATCGCACTCGGCGCCATCGCCGACTGGAACGATGCGCGTCGGACCCGCAAGGTTCTCTCGCAGTTGTCGCCGCACGAACTGGACGACATCGGCCTTACGCGCGGCGATATCGACACGATTTCACGCCAGCGTTTTTTCTGAGTTATCGGAAATTTCGAAAAAATCGGCCGTGTCCTTGGTTGGACACGGCCGTTTCTTGTGCGACCTGAAAGGACTGCCGGGGAGTAATCGGCCGGAAGACTATCGCACGAGGGAAACCACTTTCGACGAGATCCACAGCGTGATCGGATCGGCCACCATGAAATACGCGCCGGCCTGTTCGATCACGGTGCCCGCAGCCAAGGCTTCGATCCGATCCTGGTAGGATTGCGCGCCAAGCTGCGCATGCAGGAACCCCTTGAACAGCATCATGACGATGACGATCATCGCCAGACCGCGCAGCATGCCGCGGTTGCCGCGGCGCTGGGGCTTGGCCACAACCAATCCGTCACTGTTCACTGCCGTCACATAGCCTTGAGAGAGTTTGGAATGACGCCGATTGATGCGGCGCATCCTGCGTTCGAATTCATCAAACTGCGAAGCAGACATTGGATGTCTCCTGAATCACGGCATTCCGGAACCGGTTCAAGAAAGAATACGCCGGAATATGGCAGCAATATGGCGTAACCTGCGGAAAAGACTTAGTTTCGTTAAAGTTCAGAAAGATCTGACCAGCATTAACGTTGTCCAGTCAACAATTGCCTCCCGTTTTACGGGATTGAAGCCGTGGGTGACGTAAACAGCCTCCACCTCGTCGGCCTGCTCGTTCAGGATGCCGCTCAGGACAAGGTGGCCGCCCCGAACGACAGCTCGCGCCATGTCAGGCGCAAGCGCAATCAGCGGTCCCATAAGGATATTGGCAAAAATCAGATCGAACGCGCCGTCGCCCGCAAGTTCGGGATGGTCGAACCCCGCCGCTTCGACCGAGCGCACCCTTTCCGACAAGCCGTTCGCCGCCAGGTTTGCCTCGGCCACCTCGACCGCGACGGCATCGATATCCGAGGCAATCACCCGGGCATCGAAGACCCTTGCCGCCGCCATTGCCAGCACGGCCGTGCCGCAGCCGATATCCGCCACGCTTTCTGGTCGCACACCCTCATCCACCAGCAGGTCCAAGGCCCTCAGGCATCCCAGCGTTGTGCCATGATGACCGGTGCCGAAAGCCATCGCCGCCTCGATCAGCAGGGCAATGCGCCCTTCGGGCACCAGGTCTGCGTCATGGCTGCCGTAAACGAAGAATCGTCCGGCCTCTACCGGCGACAACTCGCGCCGGACATGCGCGACCCAATCGGTCTCGGGCAGTTCCGAGACAACGAACTCGGCCGACCCGTGCGCTGCCGCCAGTAGGGCCAGTCCCACCTCGTCGGGGGGCTCTGTGAAATAACCGCCCACTTCGAAAGTGCCGCTGCCATCCTCGACCTCGAAGACGCCCACACCCGTCGGTGCCGGCTGCAGGTTCTCCATGGCCGCGGCCAGCGCGTCGGTTGGGGCCTTGCTCGACAAAGTCGTGTATGCGGTCCAGGTGATCATGGAACGCGCGCTACGCCGCGGTGGACGGCCCGTCAAGGTCGCTTCTTCTTTTCGAAAATACTCCGAGGGGGCCCGGGGGAGCAGCGCTCCCCCGGCCGGTCGCCGAGCGCCAGAGCGGCGACAACTCAGACTGCCACGCCGGTCCCGATCGGGCAGGTCACGCCGGTGCCTCCAACCCCGCAATACCCGGCAGGGTTCTTCGCCAGGTATTGCTGATGGTAATCCTCGGCGAAGTAGAATTCGGGCGCGTTCAGTATCTCGGTCGTGATCTCATTGAATCCGCTGGCCGAAAGGCGGGGCGCGAATATCCTGCGGCTGGCATCCGCCGCTTCCATCTGCGCTGCGCCGAAGGCATAGATGCCCGAGCGATACTGGGTGCCGACGTCATTTCCCTGGCGCATGCCTTGCGTCGGATCATGCCCCTCCCAGAATACGCGCAGCAGGTCCTCATAGGTGATCACAGCCGGGTCATAGACCACGCGCACCATTTCGTTGTGTCCGGTCCGTCCGCTGCAGACCTCCTGGTAGGTTGGGTTCGGCGTCTTGCCGCCTGCATAGCCGACCATCGTCAGATACACGCCTTCGAGCTTCCAGAACATCCGTTCCACGCCCCAGAAACACCCCATGCCGAACATGGCCACCTCCATGCCCTCGGGCACATCCAGCGTCAGGGGCTGCCCGTTGACGTAGTGGGCCTCGGCAGTCGGCATGCGCTCGTTCCGTCCCGGCAGAGCCTCGTCAACGGTGACCATTTGGCTTCTCTTCTTGAAAAAGAACATCGCGCGTCTCCATTCATCCGTTGCCCCGGATATAGGGCCTGGGCAGGACTTCGACTACTCGGCGGGCGCCGGAAGAGCGCGACTGAACACAGTCTCGTGACCCGGTTCGGGATGGCGCGGGATCATAAGCGCCAACATCAGCGAGACCAGCGCCATGCAGGCCGCCAGAGCAAAAACGCCCGCCGGAGAGACAATCCAGAGATACCCCAGAAATGCTGGCAAAAAGACCGCCGCGATATGATTGATCGTGAAAGCCACCGCTGCCGTCGGTGCAATATCGCCCGGGTCGGCAATCTTCTGGAAATAGGTCTTCAGCGCGAATGCCAACGCGAAGAACAGATGATCGAGGACGTATAGCCCGGCAGCCAGAACGACACCCCATCCGAAAAAGTAGATTCCGCCGTAGGCAAGAAACACGAGGGTAAGTCCCGCGTATTCGAAAACAAGCGCGGCGCGCTCGCCGAAGCGCGCTACCGCGCCGCCCATCATCGGTGCGAAAACCATGTTGGCCAGAAAGTTGACCAGGAACAACGCGGTCACCTCATGCACTTCAAAGCCAAAGCGCTCGACCATCATGAATGCCGCGAAGACGATGAAGATCTGGCGCCGCGCCCCCGACATGAACTGAAGAGCATAGTAAAGCCAGTAACGCCGACGAAGGATGAACTTCTTCAATTGCGGATCCGGCGCCTCGAACTGCGGGAAAGCGATCATGCAATAAATCGCAATCGCCGCGCAGGCGCCGCCGGCGATCACATAGACGGTGTTGTAGGACAGATCGAAGAGATCCCAAGTCGCAACCAGAAGCCCATACGACAATAGCGAAGCCCCCGACCCGATCGACACGATCCAGCCCAGGAGTCGCGGTGCGTCTCGCTTGGGCAGCCATTGAAGCTGTAGCGACTGGTTCACGGTCTCGAAGTAATGAAACCCCAGTGACGAAACGAAGGTGACCAGAAGGATACCGCCGAAAGTCGGAAACCAAGCCGTCGCCGCCGTGGCCACGCCCAGCATCAGAAGCGAGATCAGTCCGAATACCTGCTCGCGGATGAAAATGATGATCGCGATAACGCCCACGGCCAGGAAGCCCGGGATTTCGCGCACCGTGTGCAGCCAGCCGATCTCGACGCCAGTGAAGCCTGCCCGCTCGATCACGAAGTTGTTCAGCAGCGCGGACCACGTGGCGAAAGCAAGCGGCATTGCCGCCGCCATCAGGAAGAGCAGCGTCGTGGGTCTGCGCCAGAACGAAAAGCCCCGCGCCTCTTCAAGCTGTACGATCCGCATGGGAATCGCTTTACGCCCATCACGGAGGATTGACTAGACGCAGCTTCGGCTGCCGCCCACCTGTGATCGCCACGTTTCAATAGAATGACTGCGGGTCGATATCTATGGAAAGTCGCATGTTGTTGGGCAGCCTGATCTGGGCCACCCAGGCCGCCAGAGCGGGTTGAAGCGGCGCGCCTTTCTCCGCCTTCACCAGCAGCCGCACCCGATGCCGACCCCTGATCCGCGCAATCGGCGCGGCGGCCGGACCATAGACCCGCGCGCCGATACGCCGCAAAGGTTCGGCCTTTGCCACCAGGGCCTTGCCGACATCGAAAACGTCCTGGACATCCGGTGACGATAGTACGATCCCGGCCATCCGCCCGTAAGGCGGCACACCCGCCTGGCGCCGCTCCGCGGCCTCGGCACGCCAGAAATCCTCTTCGTCTCCTGACAGGATCGCCCGGATCACGGGGTGTTCGGGTTGGTAGGTCTGCAACAGCGCCTCGCCAGGTTTGTCCGCCCGGCCGGCACGGCCCGCAACCTGCCGCATCAATTGAAAGGTCCGCTCGGCGGCCCGCAAATCCGAACCCTGAAGTCCCAGGTCGGCATCGATGACGCCGACAAGTGTCAGAAGCGGGAAATTATGCCCTTTTGCAACAAGTTGCGTGCCTATGATGATGTCAGCGCCGCCGGCGCCAATGGACTCGATTGCCGCCTTCAAAGCCCGCGCCGATCCGAACAGATCCGACGACAGAACCGCGACCCGCGCGTCGGGAAACAGCTCTGCCACTTCCTCGCCAAGCCGCTCCACCCCCGGTCCGACCGGAGCCAACCGATCCTCGGCTTCGCACGAGGGGCACTTGGCCGGGATCGGCTTGGTTTCGCCGCACTGGTGACAAACCAGCCGCTTGAGGAAACGATGTTCGACCATGCGCGCATCGCAGTGATCGCATCCAATCTGGTGCCCGCAAGCGCGGCAGATCGTGATCGGCGCATATCCCCGGCGATTCAGGAACAGGAGCGCCTGCTCGCCCGCCTCGATGCGCTGCTTCACGGCACGGGCCAAAGTATTTGAAATCCAGTGGCTTGCGGGAAGTTTCTCACTTCGCATGTCAATTGAACGCATCTCTGGCATGACTGCTTCACCGAAGCGCGACGCCAAGGTTACGCGGGCATACTTCCCTGCCTCGGCATTCGCCCAGCTTTCCAGCGACGGGGTGGCGGAAGCCAGAACCACCTGAGCGCCACATATCGAGGCGCGCAGAACCGCCATGTCGCGCGCGTTGTAGAGCACCCCGTCCTCTTGCTTGTACGACGTGTCGTGCTCTTCATCGACGACGATCAGGCCCAGGTCACGGAAAGGCAGAAACAGCGCCGAACGTGCCCCGACGACCAGTTCCGCGCCACCCTCGCCGACCATCCGCCAGGCCCGACGCCGCTCGGTCATCGTCACTCCGGAATGCCACTCGGCCGGCCGCGCGCCGAACCGCTCTTCGACCCGCTTGAGAAACTCGGCCGTCAATGCGATTTCCGGAAGTAGAACAAGAGCTTGCCGACCAGCTTTCAGGCAAGCGGCGACGGCTTCCAGGTAAACTTCGGTCTTGCCGGATCCGGTAACGCCCTTCAGCAGCGTCGTGCCATAGCTGCGCGAAGTCACCCCCTGCCGCAACATCTCCGCCGCGTCCTCCTGCTCCTTGGTCAGGGCCTTCCGGCCACGCCCGGGATCGAGCGTCGGATAGGGAAGATCGCGCGGGCTTTCCTCCTCGGCCACGACGCCCTGCTTGACCAGCCCCTTGACGACGCTTGTCGAAACGCCGGCCTGCTCGGCCAGTTCTCCCAGCGTGAAGGAGAGCCCGCCAAACTCGTCGAGCAAGGCAATGACCCTGCGCCTGGCGTCGGTCCAGCGGTCCGGTTCGTCCCTGCTTCCGCGGCGATAGACCGTTCGCATCGACGGTGGATCGCCCAGGCCCGGCGACCGCGTGGCGAGGCGCAACATCGCGGGCATCGGCGTCAGCGTGTATTCCGCAGCCCGGATCAGGAAGGTCTTCATCTCGTCCCGCATCGGGGCCGCGTCGAGCACCCGGAGCACGGCGCGCACCTTCGACACGTCGTAACCACCCTCGCCCGGCCCCCAGACGACCCCCAGCACCTTGCGCGGCCCCAGCGGCACTTCCACGAAGGCCCCTTCGAAGCAGCCGCCCTCGGGCGCGCGATAGTCCAGCGCCCGGTCAAGAGGCTGCGTCGTCAGAACCGAAATCAGGTCGCCTTCGTCAAAATGCCGAAGCAATGGCCGCCTCAATCGGGTTGGAACGCTTTTCAGGGGTTCAGCCCCCCGGCTCAGTCCTGTATCAGTGCCACGAAACAGAACACATCCGCCAGAGGGGGAGACCCATGAAATTCTTCGTCGATACCGCTGACACCGCCGCCATTCGCGAGCTTCACGAGTTGGGGATGGTCGATGGGGTGACCACCAATCCCTCGCTGATCCACAAATCGGGCCGTGATATCAAGGAAGTCATCGCCGAGATCGCCGAGATGGTCGACGGCCCGGTCAGCGCGGAAACCGTGGCGACCGACTACGAGACGATGGTCAAGGAAGGCCACGAGGTTGCAAAGCTTGGCAAGAACATCGCCATCAAGGTGCCATTGACATGGGACGGGCTGAAAGCCTGCAAGCATCTTTCCGGTGAGGGCCACATGGTCAATGTCACGCTATGCTTTTCGGCCAACCAGGCGCTTCTGGCCGCGAAGGCTGGCGCAACCTTCATCTCGCCCTTCGTGGGACGTCTCGACGATATCAATATCGACGGCATGGACCTGATCGCGGATATCCGCCAGATCTACGACAATTACGGCTTCGAGACCCAGATCCTCGCCGCCTCGATCCGCTCGGCCAACCACATGAGCGAGGCCGCCAAGATCGGCGCCGACGTGGCCACCGCGCCGCCAGACGTGATCAAGAAGATGGCCGCGCATCCCTTGACCGACAAGGGACTTGACGCATTTCTGAAAGACTGGGCCGCGACCGGACAGTCGATCCTCTGACCCAGCCGATTATCGGCCTGGAAATATCCCGGGGGCCTGAGGGCAGAGCCCCCGGGCCTTCTACCCCGAGATCGCCCGCGCGACCTCTGCCGTGAAATCTTCGCCACGCTTCTCGAAATTGTCGTACTGGTCGAAACTCGCCGCGGCCGGCGCCAGTAGTACCGTGTCTCCGGCTTCCGCCTCGGCCGAAGCGCGGGCGACCGCCACCGCGATGGTCTCGCAGACTTCGTGCGGCGTCTCGGCAATTTCCAGCGCGACCTCTCGGGCCTGCCGACCGATGACATAGGCCTTCACAACCCGGCCCAGGTGCGGCTTCAAAGCTGCCAGGCCGCCGTCCTTCATCTGCCCACCCACGATCCAGCGGATACGGTCGAATGCCTGCAGCGCTTTCCCGGCGGCATCCACGTTGGTGGCCTTGGAGTCGTTTACAAATACGACGCCGTCCATCTCGCCGACGATCTGGCTGCGGTGGGGAAGCCCCTCGAAGCTTTGGAAACCCTGTTCGATCGTCTTCGGGCTGAGCCCCAGCGCCCTGAGAGCCGCAAAGGCCGCGCAGGCATTCTGATGATTGTGTGTTCCCGGAAGCCCCCGGACCGCCCGCAGGTCGACCGAGGCTGCCTGCCGTGCCTTGCGATACTCGGAAAGGAAGCCCTTGCGGGCGAAGACCAGCCACCCGGGTCCGTCCAGCTTCTGCTCGACCGACACCCGGATCACGCGGTAGTCGCCGACGCCTTCGGCCAGTTGATTGGCAAGATATCGGCCTTCCGGCTCGTCGATGCCGATGACCGCCCGGTCCGGGCCACCCTCGGCAAAAAGCCGGCGCTTGGCCGCGAAATAGCCGCCGATTCCGCCGTGCCTGTCCAGATGATCGGGCGAAAGGTTGGTGAAGACGGCGACATCCGGCGTCAGCGCCCGGGCCAGATCGATCTGGTAGGACGACAATTCAAGCACCAAAATTGCACCGTCACCCGGCGGGTCGATGTCCAGGACACCCCGACCGATATTTCCGGCAAGCTGACTGCTCTTGCCCGCAACTGTCAGACAGTGATGGATCAGAGCCGAGGTGGTGGACTTGCCATTCGATCCGGTGATCGCAACCACCTTGGGCGGCGTGTCGAGGTGATCCCAGTCCGACGATCCCAGCGAGCGAAAGAACAGGCCGATATCGTTGTCGACCGGCACCCCAGCATCCATCGCTCGTGCAATCCACTTGTTCGGTTCGGGATAAAGATGCGGAATGCCCGGAGATACGATCAGCGCTGCGACACCTGCCCAGGCTTCGCGTTTCGAGACGTCATGGATCAGGAGACCCTGGGCTTCTGCCCTGTCCCGCGCCTCGGGACTGTCGTCCCAGCAAAGCGCCTCGCCTCCGCCCGCTTCGATTGCCCGCGCCGCCGACAGGCCCGAGCGACCGAGACCGAGGACGACAAGCTTCTGACCGTCAACGCCCTGTGCAGGGATCATCCTTCGTCCTCGTCCACCTCTAGCTGTCCGGAAAGCCGGCGCCAGAGTATTCCCCAATACATGCCAACCGCCAGAACCACTGAAAGCGCGATCAGCGCGATCCATGTGTTGGATGTCGGGTTCTCAAGACTGATCCAGCCAAGGTCCACCAGCACCCAGACCAGCGCGGCCACAACCGCAAGTATCAGGATTACGCCGATCGCGCCAATTCCACGCAGCACGGCGGTAAAAAACAAGACGTAGGCCACCAGGAGTATCAGGCCGCCGAGCACCGCCAGCGGCGTCTGATCTTGCCAATTGGCAGTCGCCCAGCGGGTGTAATTCCAGTCTGTCGGATTGAACGTCAGTGCCAACAGGAAGAAGGCGGCGATCCAGCGGATAAGAAATCCCATGCGCTACCTCACTTTCAGTGTCGCCAGACCGATCAGTGCAAGGATCAGACTGATGATCCAGAAGCGGATCACGATCTGAGGCTCGGCCCATCCCTGCTTCTCGAAATGATGATGGATCGGAGCCATGAGGAACACGCGTCTGCCGGTCATCTTGAAATACAGAACCTGGATGATGACGCTTAGCGCCTCGACCACAAAAAGCCCGCCGATGATCGCCAGCACGATCTCGTGCTTGGTGGCCACCGCGATCGCTCCTAGAGCGCCGCCTAGCGCCAAAGAACCGGTGTCGCCCATGAAGACGGCCGCTGGCGGGGCATTGTACCAAAGGAACCCAAGGCCCCCGCCGATCAACCCGGCCGTGAAGATCAGAATCTCGCCGGTGCCGGGAACATAGTTGATTCCGAGATACTCGGTGAAGTCGGTCCTGCCCACTGCATAGGCGATGACGCCAAGCGAGCCTGCCGCGATCATGACCGGCATGATGGCCAACCCGTCGAGACCATCGGTCAGGTTCACCGCGTTGGCCGAGCCGACGATCACCAGCATCGCAAAGGGAACGAACATGATTCCAAGGTTCAGCAGCATGCTGACCACCGGTATCGCAAGGTGGTTCTGAAGCGGCGCGGGATGCAGCCAAATCGCCCAGACCCCCGCAATTGCAGCGATGACGAACCCGATGGCCAGCCGCATTCTGCCTGACAAACCCGAGTGGCTGTTCCGTGTTACCTTCTGGTAGTCATCGACAAAGCCGATCGCCCCGAATGACATCGTCACGAAAAGCAGCATCCATACAAAACCCTCGTCCAGCCGCGCCCAAAGGAGCGAGGACGTAATCAGTGCGCCCAGGATCAGCACACCGCCCATGGTCGGCGTTCCGGCTTTGGTCTGAAGATGGCTTTCCGGACCGTCATTCCGAATCGGTTGACCATGTTTCTGCTTTTGCCGAAGCAGATTGATCAGCGGACGCCCGAACAGAAATCCGAATACCAGGGCAGTGAAGAACGCCCCGCCAGCACGGAACGTGATGTATCTGAAAAGGTTGAAGAAGTCGCCGCCGTCCGAAAAGATCGTCAACCAATAGAGCATCTCAAACGGTTCCTTCTTCTTTTTGCATCGCACTCGTCTTCGCGAGCTTGCGGAACGCATCGACCACGAGGCTGACCTTCGAACCCTTCGACCCTTTGACCAGGACGACGTCGCCCGCATCGATCAGATGGTGGGCCTCGACGGCCAGTTCCTGCGCCGTCTCGACCCACCGACCCCGTTTGTCCTGCGGCAAAACGTCGAAGAGTGCCCGCATGCGTGGCCCGACGCAGTCCACCCGGTGAATATCCTTTATCGAAGGATGATCCGCGAGCGCCGCGTGCAAGGCAACCTCTCCCGCGCCAAGTTCAAGCATGTCGCCCAGTATGGCGATCCGCCGGCCCTTGGCGATGCGACCTACGCCATCCTGGACCGGAATGCTGGCCAGCACTTCGAACGCAGCCGCCATCGAGGCCGGATTGGCGTTGAAGGCATCGTCGATCAAGTCGATGGTCTGCTCTTCGACGAGATCGAGCATGAGTGTCTCGCGCTGGCCGCGTCCGGCCGGTGCATGCCAGAGCGCGAGGTCGCAGGCTGCCACATCCCAATCGGCGCCCGCTTTTGCGACGGCTCCCATCACTGAAAGGGCGTTCATCGCGAAATGGCGGCCTGGAGCGCCGATCTTGAACAGGAACGGTTGCCCTTCGAAGCGGCCCTGGACGACGCTGGCATCCGCAGTCAGCGTCATTCGATCTGCGCACAAAAGCGCGTCGGCATGCTCTCCGAAACCGAGACGATGGGCACCCTGCTCCTTTGCTACGGCATTCAGGATCGGTGCGGTTTCAACATCGGCATTGAAGATCGCATATCCACCTGGCTCCAACCCTTCGAAGATGGCTGCCTTTTCATACGCGATGCCTTCCACGTTTTCGAAGGCTTCCAGGTGGGCGGCGGCCACGGTCGTGACGATGGCGATATGAGGGCGGGTCAGCCGAGACAGAGGTGCTATTTCACCAGGGTGGTTCATCCCGATTTCAATGATTGCATAGTCCGTCGCGGCAGGCATCCGCGCCAGGGTCAGCGGGACGCCCCAGTGATTGTTGTAGCTCGCCTCGGCGGCATGTGTTCTGCCTTGACCGGAAAGCACATGGCGCAGCATCTCTTTGGTCGATGTCTTCCCCGCAGATCCGGTGACTGCGATGATCTTTGCTGCCGTTCGCGCCCGTGCCGCCCGCGCAAGAGCGGTAAGCGCCAGCAAAACGTCTTGCACCACGAGAAGCGGTGCGTCCGGTGCGACGCCATCGGGAACGCGGGAAACAAGCGCCGCTGCAGCGCCCTTGGCCAGAGCATCTGCGACAAAGTCATGACCGTCCCGGACATCCGAAAGCGCAACGAAAAGATCACCCGGTTCCAGGGTGCGTGTGTCGATGGAAACGCCATGCGCTTTCCAGTTACCTCGAATTTCGCCGCCCGTCGCTGCCCCGGCCTCGCCTGCCGACCAGAGGGCTGTCACGACGGTTTTCCGTCTAGCGCAGCAACGGCAACGCTGGATTGTTCGACGTCATCGAACGGCAGGATCGCGTCCCCGACTATCTGTCCGGTTTCGTGACCTTTTCCGGCGACCAGCAGAGTGTCGCCCGGGCCCAGCGCGTCGACGGCGCGCAAGATCGCCTCGGCCCGGTCGCCGATTTCATAGACCTCTGCCGCGCCTTTGATCGCTCCGGCCATAATCTCGGCCCGGATCGCTGCCGGGTCTTCTGATCTGGGGTTGTCGTCGGTCACGTAGACAATGTCCGCGTGGTCGGCGGCCGCGCGTCCCATCAGCGGCCGCTTTGTGCGATCTCGGTCACCACCGGCACCGAAAACGACAATCAGACGACCGAATACATGCGGTCGGATCGCCTTCAATGCGGTCACCAACGCTTCGGGAGTATGTGCGTAGTCCACAAAAACGGTTGCGCCATTGTCACGGCGGGCGGCAAGCTGCATGCGGCCGCGTACCGTAACCAGCGTATGAAGAGCATCGAATGTCTCTCCGGGTTCCGCCCCGGTCGCGATGCAAAGACCTGCGGCGATCAGCGCATTCTCGGCCTGGAAACCACCGATCAGCCCCAGTCGCACCTGATGTATCTTGCCGCTCCACTCGAATCGCACTTCCTGTCCGGTCGGATCGAAGCGCTGACCCAGAATGCGCAGGGCCGCCATGTCATCGTGCCCGACAGTCAAGAGATCCTGTCCGCGATCATCCACCACCTCGGCCATGCGCGGACCCCATGCATCGTCCATGTTGATGACCGCCGTGGCATCCTCTGGAAGCACGCGATCGAACAATCCGGCCTTGGCCGCGAAATAGTCTTCGAAATCAGTGTGGTAATCCAGATGATCCTGGCTGAGATTGGTGAATGCCGCAGCCGAAAGTCGAACCCCGTCCAGTCTTCGCTGCGCGAGTCCATGCGACGATGCTTCCATCGCAGCGTGTGTCACGCCCTCGTCCGCCATCCTAGCCAATGCCTTGTGAAGGGTGATCGGTTCTGGCGTTGTGTGCTGCAAAGGAGCCGTAAAGGCACCTTCGATGCCGGTGGTCCCGATGTTGACCGCCTCGGCTCCCATCTCTTCCCAAAGCTGGCGCGTAAAGGTGGCAACGCTTGTCTTGCCGTTCGTCCCGGTCACGGCAACAACCACCTCCGGCTGGGTTTCGAACCAGAGCGAAGATGTGAACGCCAGGGTCTCTCGCGGATCCTCGGCGATGATCAAAGGAACGCCGCTTTCATTCAGAACGTCGGCGGCGATCGCCGCACCCTCGCGGTCCGTCAAGACTGCACCGGCCTTCATGCGGACCGCATATTGGATGTATTCCGCGCCATGCACCTTCGTTCCAGGCAAGGCGAAAAACAGATGGCCTTCCTTTACGTCACGGCTGTCGACCGAAAGTCCGGTCACGCGAACCTCGGCACCCTGCTTTGCAGTAAGCCCGAGCTCGGCCAGTGTTTTCATTTTCGCTCGGGTCTGCATTACGTCGGAACCTCCGGTTCAGTTTCTTGCCAGTGTTACACCCGGCACGGGGGAAGGTTCAACGGCAGGCGCAAGCCCCAGAAGCGGCGCGATACGTCGGATCACCTCTGCCGCCACCGGCACCGCGGTCCAGCCTGCGGTGCGGCGCGGCTCCTTGCCAGAGGTCTCTACCGGTTCATCCAGGGTCACAACCAGTACGTAGGCGGGATCGTCCGCAGGAAAGACTGTCGAGAAAGTAGCGATGACCTTGTCTTCATAGTAGCCGCCCTGTGGTCGCGGCTTGTCTGCCGTTCCGGTCTTGCCACCGACGCGATAACCCGGGACATCACCAAGCGAAGCCGTTCCTCGTGAGACGACCAGGCGCAGCATCTCGCGTGCCTGCCGGGATGTATCTTCACTGATGATGCGCGGCCCGGGGACGTATTCTTCCTGCTTCAGCAAAGTCGGCGTCACCTTGAGACCGCCGTTCAATAGAGAGGCATATGCGGCGGCAAGGTGAAGAGGGCTCGCGGACAATCCATGTCCGTAGGAAACAGTCATTGTATGGATTTCGGACCATTTTTTCGGCAGTAGCGGACGCGCGCCGGGCGCCTCGACCAACTCCAGAGGTGTCGCCTCGAAAAGACCCAGCGATCCAAGGAAAGCCTGCTGACGCTCGGGGCCGATCATCATGGCGATCCGCGCCGTCCCGATATTCGACGACTTCACTATCACGTCCTCGACCGACAATTCCTTGCCGTAGTTTCTGAAGTCCCTGATACGATGACGCCCCCAGGTCAGCGGCCCGGTTATGTCAATCACCGTGGATCTGCTGACAAGGCGTTCTTCAATTCCCTGTGCGGCCGCAAAAATCTTGAATGTCGATCCAAGTTCGTAAACGCCTTGAACGGCACGATTGAACAACGGGCTGTTGCCAGGGTCGCCTTCTGTCAGCGGAGCCGGACGATCGTTGGGGTCGAAATCCGGCAGACTGGCTAACGAAATGACCTCGCCGGTATGGATATCCATCAGAACCGCCGCCGCACCCTTGGCATTCATCAGGCGCATGCCACCCTCCAGAACGCGCTCGACCGCCGCCTGCACCGTCAGATCAAGCGACAACGACAGCGCAACATCGCCACGGCCGGGGTCGCGCAGTTCTTCGTCCAGCGCTTTCTCAATTCCGGCAACGCCTATCACTTCGGCAGATGAGACACCTTCTCGGCCAAAGCCCGCACCTCCCAGAACATGTGCCGCCAACCGACCATTCGGATAAAGCCGCATCTCTCTGGGACCGAATAGCAGTCCGGGATCGCCAATATCGAAAACAGCCTGCTGCTGTTCGGGACTGATCCGGCGTTTGATCCAGATGAACTTCCGCTTGCCGGTAAACTGACGGACCAGCCGTTCTACCTCGAGGTCCGGGAAAATCGCAGCAAGCTCTCGTGCCGCACGGACCGGATCGACCATTTGCGGCGGCTGGGCATAAAGGGAATGCGTTGTCAGGTTGGTGGCAAGGATGCGTCCATTCCTGTCGGTGATATCGGCTCGTGCGGCCACAATCTGGGCACCGGAGGCCGCCGCGCGGGGTTCCGCGGGGTCCGAAGCGGCAAGAAGTGACATCTTCAGAGCCACCATAGCGAAGGCACACAGAAATGAGACCCCGAGGACAAGCAACCGTCCTTCCGCACGCTGGCGCGCCGCGTCCCTGTCGGCCTCATGCCGCGCCTTGAGATTCTCGCGTTCGATCGCATCGGGGTTTTCGCCGTCGCGGCGTGCGGCAAGAATACGGGCAAGCGGGCGAAGTGGTGTCCGCGTCATTCGGTCACCCCGCGGTCCATGACTTCGACGGCATTCTCAAGCGGGTAATTGATCTGGTCAATCTGTCCGAAATGATCCGGGCGCAGCGGCAACAGCCCGAGACGATCAAAATTCAGATCGGCCAGGTCGGCAAGACGCTCCGGACGGTTTAGATAGGCCCATTCGGCACGAAGCACCGACGCACGTTCACGAAGATCGGCGATCTCGGCACGAAGTTCGCGGACCTCGCGCAACCTGGCCTGCGTCTCGTAGTTCTGACGATAGGCCCAGACCGCCAATCCCATGACGGTCATTGCGGTCAATACATAGAAAAACGACTTCATCTAGACATCCACCCGCTTCGGCAATCCAAGCCCGGCGCGGTCAACCCGGCCCGGTGGCGCACTTGTCCTGCGTCCCACACGCAAGTTTGCGGATCTCGCGCGGGGATTGCGGGCGATCTCTTCTTTCGTCGGCGGGATGGCCTTGTTGCGCGCCTGGAAACGTGGTGCCTCTTCTGCCTGCTCGGGCTGATAACGGTTCGCGCTGCCGCTTTTGCCGGAGCGCGCCTGGAAAAAGCGCTTGACCACCCGGTCTTCCAGCGAATGGAAACTGACCACGGCCAACCAGCCGCCGGGCTTCAACGCACGTTCTGCGGCTTCCAGACCTTCGACCAGTTGTCCGAACTCGTCATTCACCGCGATACGCAGTGCCTGGAATGTGCGCGTTGCCGGATGGCTATGGCCCGGCTTGGGTCGCGGCAGAACAGCTTCGACAATCCGCACGAGCGCACCGGTCGTCTCGATCGGTGTATCCTGCCGCGTCTTCACGATTGCGCGGGCAATCGAGCGGGCCGCCCGCTCTTCACCATAGTGATATAGAATATCCGCCAGCATTGCCTCGGAGGCCTCTGCAACGATTTCCGCCGCACTTCGACCTTGCTGACTCATCCGCATGTCGAGAGGACCGTCCGCCATGAAAGAGAAACCACGTTCGGCCTGATCGAGCTGCATGGACGAAACGCCCAGGTCCAGCACCACGCCATCGAGTGGCTCGTCCGCGTAATCATCGAGATCTGAGAACGTACCCTCGATCAGCGTTAGCCTGTCTCCATACGCAGCAGCCCAATTCGCAGCCATTTCAAAGACCGCTGGGTCACGGTCGACCCCGATCAGGCGATCGGCCCCGGCTTCCAGCAAGCCTCGCGCATATCCCCCGGCCCCGAACGTCCCGTCAAGCCAGACACCTTCGATGGGCGTGCAGGCCTTGAGGATGGAGTCGAGCAGAACCGGGATATGTGGAGCATCGTTCGCGGCGCGGGCAGCGGCGGCCATGGATCAGCCCTCCTCCTCTTCGAGAAGGGTCCAGATGTCGGCTCCGGCCGGCAGGCTGTCGAGCAACTCGTCAACGGCGGTGTCATGGCTGCCATAGGTTTCAGGCTTCCAGATCTGGAAGGTGTCGCCCATGGCCATGAAATAGGCCTCGGCATCGATGCCGATCTTCTGCCGGAGCTTCGCGGGCAGCACGATCCGCCCGGTTTCGTCCACCGAAGCCGGCAAGGACTGGCCGTTGAACAACTGCTCCATCGCGCGGCGCTTGACCGAGCCGCGCGGCAATGCGGCGATCTTTGCGTCGACCTCATTGGCCGCGTCGATGGTGAAACATTCCAGGAAGTCGCGGCGATGGTCGCCGTAGACAATAATGAATTCCGGGGATTTCCCCTCGGACCAGTTCGGATCGCCATCTTCGAGCACACGGCGAAAATGGGCCGGGATCGACACCCTGCCCTTGGCATCCACTTTCTGGACGCTTTCACCTCTAAACCTCCGAACCACTGTCCCGCGGCCCCTTTTCCAATTCCCCAGATGCGAAAACGGCGGATCGAACTGCTGCCAGTGTTCGATCCGCCGCCCTCGTCCCGTCTCCGGGATAGTCCAGCTGCGCGCGCCACCTGGGGGGATGTCTGCTCGCCCGCGCGCCGGATCCTTTGGTTCGGATGAGCGGTGCCTGTATGAAACCTGCTCTTTTTTGGTTCGCCTGGGGTCGTTTTGCGCCCCGAGTGCTGTCCCGCGTCATCCGGTGATTGAGAAGTTGACATGGGAAAACGTGGGAATCAATAGAAATCTTTCGATTTTTTCTGGAAGGCTCTAGAAAGAAACGTCATCATGAATCGAAATATGGGGTCAATTCCTGCAATACCTGGCCAAAAAATACTATATATTGGGCATAGACGGCTGAACAAATTTCTCCCATGAATTCCCGAATTGTGTCAGAAATTACGCGATCCCGTACTGGAACTGACCCAGAATCCTGGATGAATCGCGCTGCAGTCACAATGGACTCAGGAATTCCCATGAAAGGCCAGTCAAAATGAAGGATGTGCCTAGAAGGTGCGATTCTCGTAGGCTGCAAGTGCCCTGTTCCGCCCTTCAGCCATCGCGATGACAGGTTCGGCGGGATAAGCGTCGCCCGAAGACCGCCCCCAGTGTCGAGGAACCGCCTCAAAGTAGGAAAGAGCGGTCTCCGGAGGTGCGGCCTGCCCTTCTGCAATCCAGGACCGCACGTATTCATGCCCAGGATCGAATTTGTCGAGTTGCGTAACAGGATTGAATACGCGGAAGTACGGCGCGGCATCGGGTCCGGAACCGGCCGTCCACTGCCAGCCCATGGCGTTCGATGCCGGATCCCAGTCTATAAGACACTCTTCGAACCAGCGCTGCCCGATCCGCCAGTGGGTCATCATGTGCTTGGTCAGGTAGCTGGCGACGATCATGCGGGCACGGTTGTGCATGTGTCCGGTGACGTACATCTCGCGCATCGCGGCATCGACAAAGGGAACGCCCGTGAGACCCCGCTTCCAGACCATGACCTCGGGCGTGTCTTCATCCTCGCGCCAGGGAAATGCGTCCCACCCCTCGCGCCAGTTCTCGGAGGCGATATGCGGTGTGTGCCAGACCAGGTGATAGGCGAACTCGCGCCATACCAGTTCCTTCAGGAAATGTTCGGCCCCCGGCTTTCCATCTTGCATGGCACGATGGCCCGCATACCAGCAGGCATGGGGGCTGATTTCACCCCAGGCCAGGTTCTCACTCAGTTTCGAGGTCGCGCTTTCGGCCGGGAAGTCGCGGTGTGACTTGTAGTCGGCAATCCGATCGCGCGCGAAGGTTGCCAGCCTCTGCATCGCGGCCTCTTCGCCGACACATACATGACGCGAGACGATCGCTGCCCCACGGTTCATTCGCCGCCCCAGACCCCAGTCCTCGATCTCGTCGCTGGCGGGCCAGGTTTCCGGTGCAGGCATGACGGTCGGTTTCGGCAAGGAATCGGCCACCGGCAGATCGCGTGCCGCCCGCCAGAACGGCGAGTAGACCTTGTAGAACCCGCCGTCCTTCGTCTTTACCAGCCACGGTTCGAACAGCAGGTGGCCCGGCAGGCTTTTGCCGTCGACGTCCATATTCTCGAGTGCCGCCTTGACGCTCTTGTCGCGTGCTACCTGGTCAGGATCGTAGGCCCGGCTCCATCGAACTGTCCGGGAGCCTGTCGTACGAGAGAGATCGCACAGAACATCAGCGGCGTTGCCCCGACGCAGGACCAGACGAGAACCCATTGCATTCAATGTCTCCGCCAGCTTCGCGACCCCAAGCCCAAAGCGCCAGAGCGGTGCGGCGCCGTAGCTTTCGAACACCTCATCAAGAATGAAAACGGGGATGATCGGCCCGCCACTCGCAAGTGCAGATTTCAAGGCAACGTTGTCACCAAGCCGCAAGTCTTTGCGAACCCACCAGATTGCAGGGTCGGCCATTCTGCCTCCATTCTGTCCGGTGGAAACTAGAGCGCGGTCGTCCAGGTCAATGGTCGGCGGTGAAACGTCACAGGACGTGATGCAGTGCCTTGATCAGCTTCTCAATCTCGCCTTCGGATGTGTAGTGCGTAAAGCTCACCCGCAGGACACCGTGCTTGACGTCGATCCCCATCGCCTCAAGCGGCCGCACGGAATAGAAATCCCCGCCTCCCGCATTGACGGCATGCGTGGCCAATTCATCGGCCAAGTCCTCTCCGGGACGATCCGCCAGGATTGCGACGGTCGGTGCACGCCTGGATGCCTCGCGAGGTCCCAGCACCCGGATCGAGTTTCGAGACGCCAGGAAGCTCATCAGTGGCTCCAGCAGACCCGTCTCGCGCTTTCGCATGGCATTGTGGACCGCTTGGGCACGACCTCGCGACCCCTGGTGCGGCAACTCAAGCAGCGCAAAAAGGGTGTCGATGTAATCCGCCATTCCTGCGCAGGCGGCGATCTGTGCGTGATCGGGACCGGCGGGCGTGAAACGCTTGTAGAGTGAGCCGCCATTGAAGAAATGCCCCTGGTTCGGCAGCTCCATGCCCAAAGAGCGGCGGATCACCATGATTCCCTGGTGGGGTCCGTAGGTCTTGTAGGCAGAAAACAGGTAAATGTCGGCACCCAAGGCCGCCACGTCCGGCAGTCCGTGCGGCGCATAGCTGACCCCGTCGACACAGACCGCGACTCCTTCGGCGTGGGCCAGATCGGTGACGGCCGCGACATCGTTGATTTCGCCCACCACGTTCGAGCAATGCGGAAAGCACAACAACCGCGCGCCCTTCAACAGCGGACGCAGACGCTCTGGATCAAGATGACCTGTCTCGGGGTCGATCTGCCACTCACGCACCTCGATCCCGGAATCCGCAAGTCGCCGCCACGGGCCTGAGTTCGCTTCGTGGTCCTGATTCGTGACGATTATGGCTTCCCCAGGCCTCAGCCAGTCCCGGAAAGCCTGGGCCAGAACATAGGTGTTCTGGGTCGTCGATGGGCCGAAACTTACTTCTTCGGTCTCGACTCCCATCATCTCGGCCAACCGGCGGCGCGCTTCGTCCATTTCCTCGCCACCGACGCGGCTGGCTTCGAATTGCCAGTAAGGCTGCACTTTTCGCTCGCGATAGAACCGCTCCAGCCGCTCGATCACGAAGCGGCAGGGATAAGAGCCGCCAGCGCTTTCGAAGAACGCCTGCCGCTGAAGAGATGGCTCTGAAAAAGCGGGAAAGAAACTGCGAATGGTATCTGGGTCAAGCACGGTCATGGGCGCGAGAGAACGCGCCCGCGCGCCCAAGGTCAAGCACTCTGCTCGCGCATCATGCGCCAGTGGATCAGAACCGATGGCAGGAGGATCAGGACGAACCCGTAGGTCATGAATCCGTAAGCCATCAGCGGCACCCAGGCCACAGCGCAGAACAGCCCCGCCGCACCTGTGACCATGATCGCGAAACGCGATGGGAAGAGCCTGTGCATGAGCAACTCGAACAGCTTTCCACCGTCCAGTGGTTGTAAAGGCAGCAGGTTCAGCAGGGCCAGAAACCCGTTCACACTGGAAATTGTCCAGAACACCCAGGCGATTTCCGGGTCCGAAATCAAGGGCGCGATCAGGCCGGCGACAGCCCACAGCGCTATGGTGACGATAGGCCCCATGACCGCGATCAGTTCTTGCTGCGATCTACTCGCCGAGATCGTGCTCTCGCAGTATCCGCCTCCTCCGTACAGAACGATGCGTTTGACCGGAACACCTTGGACCAGGCAAGCCCAGGCATGGCCCAACTCGTGCAGGAGGATTGATCCTACGAGGATCGTGAGGAACATCAGGTCATAGGCAAGACTTCGAAAGGTTACATCGAAGCCCACGATGAGAAGCGGCAGTGCGATTATCGAGGCGCCGATCTGAACCGGAACGCCCCACGGGCCGCGAAACTCGAAAACGGGGTTGGTGTTGCGGAGCATGAATTCGACACACGAAACGTAGTTAACAATTCGTGAAGGAATGCACGTAGACTGCGGCGAAACATTGGGACAGCCGTGTTCGAATTGGTCTCATTTCAGGGAAAAAGGCGCGCCGCGGTGGCGCGCCTTTTCCATTTTTCAGGCGCGGTCTAGCGCGGCTCGCTCATCAACCCTTTCAAGATCGCAAAGCAGATCAGCAAAAGGATGATCGTGAACGGCAGCCCCGTCGAGATCACCATCGCCTGCAGGCTCGTCAGCCCACCGCCGATCAGCAGCGCGATGGCCACCAGCCCCTCGAAGGTGCACCAGAACACCCGCTGCGGCACCGGCGCGTCGATCTTGCCGCCCGCCGTGATCGTGTCGATCACGAGCGACCCCGAGTCCGACGAGGTCACGAAGAACACGATTACCAGCACGATGCCGAGAGTCGAGGTGATCGCGGCCAGCGGCAGGCTTTCGAGCATCGCAAAGAGTGAAAGCTCGGGCGCGTAGCTGTCAATCACGTTGGCTTTCACCGCCGATGTGCCGGGGTTGGCGATCATGTCGGTGATCGCGGCCCCGCCGAACACCGACATCCACAAGACGCAGACGAGCGACGGGATGATCAGAACGCAGACGAGGAACTCGCGTACTGTACGGCCCCGGCTGACGCGGGCGATGAACATGCCCACGAACGGCGACCAGGAGATCCACCAAGCCCAGTAGAACGCGGTCCAGCCCTGCATGTAGCCGGTATCTTCCCGGCCGAAGGGGTTCGACAGCGGCACGATCTCGCGTGCATAGGCGCCCAGCCCCGAGACGAACTCGGTCAGGATGGTTGCAGCCCCGGCGGCGAAAAGAACGAAGATGAGCAAAAGGGCCGCCAGTACCATGTTGATCTCCGAGAGCACCTTGACGCCTCCGTCGAGCCCCCGCAGCACCGATACCAGAGCAATCGCCGTGATACCGATGATGAGTATGACCTGTACATTGACGCTGGCCGGAATGCCGTAGATGTACTCAAGCCCCGCATTGGCCTGTTGCGCGCCGATGCCGAGCGAAGTGGCCAGACCGAAGAGCGTGGCGAAGACCGCCAGCGTATCGATGAGGTGACCCCACCAGCCCCAGACTCGTTCGCCGAGAATGGGGTAGAACGCCGAGCGGATCGAGAGAGGAAGCCCCTTGTTGTACGAGAACAGCGCGAGCGCCAGTGCAACGACCGCATAGATCGCCCAAGGGTGCAGCGCCCAGTGATACGAGGTCGCCGCGAGCGCCATGCGCCGGGCCTCGGCGACATTGGCTTCGATCAGCGCGCCGTCTTCCCCGAAGGGCCGCACGGTGCCGAGCGGGGCATCGCCCCAGGGTGTGCCGAAGTAATAGGCCGGCTCGAGCACCCCGAAGAACATGAGGCCAATGCCCATGCCGGCGGCAAAAAGCATAGCGAACCAGCCGGGATAGCCGTAGTCGGGCGTGGCGTCGGCCCCGCCGAGGCGCACCGATCCGAGCGGCGAGACAATGAGCAGAAGGCAGAAGATCACGAAGATGTTCGCGGCCATAAGGAAGAACCAGTCGAATGCACTGGTTAGGTAGGCCCTGAGGCCGAGATCGCAGAACGCGCCCGCCTCGCAGCCCTCGACATCGGCGGGATTAACACCGCCGAAGAAGTTTGCCGCCTGTTGCGGGGCGACCAGCGCGTAGATCACGAACAGTATGATAAGGCTTGCCGAGATCGCGAAGACCGGGTTGTGAATATCGAAACCGAATGGTCCGACTCTTCCCTCTATGTTGCTTTGTCCGATTTCATACTCGGTATCTATGATGTCGGACGGCCCCTCGGGCTCCGGTATGCCCTGATTGGCGGTTTCATCGGCCATGGCAGACCTCCTAGTTTATTATTTCGTGTTTCCGTCAGTCGCGAACGACTAAGACCGATGCCTTGGAATGTGCGGCCATCTTGCCGCCGTTCGATGGCCAGACGTAGTCCGACAGCCCCGGTATATGCGAAGCCATGATCACGAGGTCCGCGCCGGTGTCGTCCGCTGCCTTCAGAAGGGCATCGTCGACATCGACGGTCGGATCGTGGCTGACAATTGTTCGGGTGTCGGCTGTGATTCCGTGAGCTGCCGCCTGTTCTGCGCCGAATGCGTCCAGACGTTCACCGAATTCCTTTGGATTGTGGCCGAGCGAGCCCGGAGTCGCCGCAGTTACGCCGACATACGTTATCGGCACGTCGAACGCCTTGGCGTACTTGCCCGCGACATCCAGCGCTTTGTGCAAGCGCGGAACATGCGAAAGATCGACGGGCACCATTATGCGTGCAAACATATAATCCCTCCTGACACCAGCTTGTTTTTTCTGGGCAGGCGGAGACGCTGGCGAGCCTTGATTTATTGTTTTTCTTTGGCTTCGTCCGCTTGCCGTTCGCGATGTTTTAGCGAAAGCCTATGAAATGCAGCCTAGCAGGAGTGGTCGGCTGCGGCAAATCATTGGCCCGGAACGACATACTCGGGTCGCATCGGGTGGATTTCAGGCTGCGCTCGCTGCCATCTTCGCGGCCAATCGTTCAGAGGCGGGCTTGACGAAATCATCCATTTTCTTGCGGATGCGTCTGATCTCGGATTCCACACCGGTGGCGATACGAAGAGGCTTCTCTCCGTCAATCAGATAGATCAAGCAATGGCAGTCCTTACCCGAAAGCGAACGGGTTATGCCAACGCCGATGATCTGATCCAGACCCACCGTTGCCAGGATCTGGCCTCTGCCTCGCGGATTGCGCGAGACGAACCTGATTTCGTGCCGAGAACGGTCCACCTGAACCTCGGGCCGGAATCCCCGTGCGGAAATTGAAAGCAGGACACCGCCGGCAAGACCCAGAATGCAGGTAAGCACGAACTTGATCATAATGGCATCGCCCGAGTACAGCGACCCCGGAAGAATCCATTGGCCGAAAGCAGAAAGTAGAAATGCGATCCCAAGGATCGTCAGACCCCATTCAACGATCGCGTCCGTCGCCTTGGTTTCCATGTCGGCCGGCCTGATACGAAAGCCCCAGGGCATCTCGATCAGTTCAAGTACCGGCTCTTCGGCCTCGGCGCTGTTGATCTTGCTGAATGCGTTCATCGCTTTCAGAGTCATCCTTCGTGTCAAATCTCCATAGAATTCAAAAACGGCAAGAATGAGACGGGGTTGAACTGATACTCAGCGCGTGTATAAGCCTCCGGTCCGCCGCAGGTATTCTGACCGGCGCAACCTCTCGTGGACAGGAGCGGCGGAACAGCCCTGTCCTATGAAGTGCGCCCTGATAGAAGTGGAGAACGCATGCCGCTCTACGAGCATGTAATGATTGCGCGTCAGGATCTTTCCAACGCGCAGGCCGAAGGTCTGATCGAACATTTTGGCACCGTCCTCTCGGACAACGGCGGCAAAGTCGTCGACACCGAGTACTGGGGCGTCAAAACGATGGCCTACAAGATCAACAAGAACCGCAAGGGCCACTACGCTTACCTGAAGACCGACGCCCCGGCGACGGCCGTCCAGGAAATGGAACGCCTGATGCGCCTTCATGAAGACGTGATGCGCGTTCTGACCATCAAGGTCGACGAGCACGAGGAAGGCCCCTCGGTCCAGATGCGTAAATCCGACGACCGCGAAGGTCGCCGTGAACGCCGTTAAGGAGGGCTAAGTTATGGCTGCAAAACCGTTTTTCCGCCGCCGCAAAGTCTGCCCCTTCTCGGGCGACAATGCGCCGACCATTGACTACAAGGACGCGAAACTGCTTCAGCGCTACATCAGTGAGCGCGGCAAGATCGTCCCGTCCCGCATCACCGCGGTTTCTTCGAAGAAGCAGCGTGAACTGGCCCGCGCCATCAAGCGTGCCCGGTTCCTCGCCCTTCTTCCCTATGCCGTGAAGTAAGGAGGAATAGCACATGCAAGTAATCCTTCTTGAACGCGTTGCGAAACTTGGCCAGATGGGTGACGTGGTCACCGTCAAGGATGGCTACGCGCGCAACTACCTTCTGCCGCAGAAGAAAGCTCTGTGGGCATCCGACGCCAATATCGCGGCTTTCCAGGCAGACAAGGCTCAGCTTGAGGCCCAAAACCTCGAGACCCGCAAGGAAGCCGAGGCGATGGCCAGCAAGCTGAATGGTCAGCAGTTCGTCGTGATTCGTCAGGCATCGGATGGCGGCAACCTCTACGGTTCCGTCACCACGCGTGATGCGGCCGACGTTGCGACCGAAGCCGGATTCACGATTGATCGCCGACAGGTGAACATCACGATCCCCATCAAGGAGCTGGGTGTTCACAAGGTTTCCGTGACGCTGCACCCGGAGGTCGAGGCCAAGATCGAGCTGAACGTCGCCCGCTCGGTCGAGGAAGCGGAACTTCAGGCCAAAGGCATCAACATCGCCGAGCAGAATGCCGAGGATGAGGCCGCAGCCGATCTTGAGATCGCGGAACTCTTCGAAGACATCGGGGCTGCTGAATTGGACGAACTTGAATCGCCCGTCGAGCAGGCAACCGAAGAAACGGCTGAGGATACAAGCGACGACGAAACGAACTAATTCTTCGTCCAACACAGACAGAAAAGGCCGCCTTCGGGCGGCCTTTTTCTTGGAGCATCCGCTTGTGACGGTTGGCCCGATCGACGGACAGAGCCGTCTTCCGATTGATGCAGCGGCGCGATAAACTGTATTCATGTGCGGTCGTTTTGCCATAACCCTTCCCCACGACGCCATGGCGGCACTCTTTGATGCCATGCCCGCGAACGATCTTCCGCAAATCCCGAACTACAATGTTTGCCCCACAAATGAGATTCATACGATCACCAGCGAAAATGGGCTCCGCAGGCTCCGGCCGATGCGCTGGGGATTCATTCCGCATTGGTCCAAAACACCCTCGGATGGCCCCCTTCTGATCAATGCGCGCGCCGAAACGATCGCGGAAAAGCCGGCGTTTCGGTCAGCCTGCAGGGAGCGGAGATGCCTGGTGCCGGCAAGCGGGTTCTATGAATGGACGAAGGACAAGGATGGCAAGCGCCTGCCGTGGTATATCTATCCCTCCGCAGGGGAAATCCTTGCATTTGCAGGCGTCTGGCAGGTCTGGGAGAAAGGAGATGAACCTCTGACGACGTGTGCCATCGTCACGACCGATGCCAATGAACCCGTGTCTGCGATACACCATCGCATGCCGGTCGTCCTTTCGCCCGAAGACTGGCCAATGTGGCTGGGAGAGAACGGAAAGGGTGCTGCGACGCTGATGCGGCCGGCCCCGAAGGATGCTCTTGCCTTTCATAGAGTAGACCCAGCCGTGAACTCGAACCGCGCGACAGGTCCGAATTTGGTCGAAGCGCTCTGAGGAGCTGCGGAGCGGTGTTGTTGACGCGAGGAGTGTTATCGAGATAGTTAGGTGTATGGCTAAGTATGAACCGAAGCTCAACCTTCTTTTCGCTGCACTCGGCGACGCCACGCGGCGCGCAATCCTCGCCCGTCTGGCCCTGGGTCCGGCCAGTGTAAGCGAGTTGGCCGCACCGCATGATATGGCACTACCGTCGTTTCTTGCTCATCTGAGGAAACTTGAGGATGCGGGCCTGGTCGTCACTTCCAAGACAGGTCGCATACGGACGTGCGCGCTTCTACCGGACGCGTTCGCACCTGCGCGAGGCTGGCTGGAGGAGCAGCGCGATGCATGGGAAGGACGTTTGGATCGGTTCGACGATTACGCAATCAACCTGATGAAAGAACGTAGACATGGATCTTGATCCCAACACCGATCTCAGCTTCACCCGAAATCTCGACGTGCCCCGTGCCCTCGTCTGGGAATGCTGGACCTCACCCGAACATATTCCGCACTTCTTCGTTCCGCGCCCTCACAAGGTCACGGCATGTGACATCGAACTTCGGGTTGGCGGCCGATTCAATACGACATTCGACGTGGACGGTACAATAATGGAGAACAAAGGTGTCTATCTTGAGCTGATCACGGAAGAGAAGCTCGTTTTTACGGACACTTACACAGAAGGCTGGAAACCTGCACCCGATCCATTCATGACGGCGATACTTCTATTGGAGGATGCCGCCGACGGTGGCACGTTGTACACAGCCATCGCACGCCATCGGTCCAGAGAGACGGCGGAGCAACATAAGGAAATGGGATTCTATGACGGCTGGAACACGGTGGCAGACCAGCTTTCCGAGTATGCGGCGACGCTGGAGCGGTAGTCCACATCGGACCAATGGACGGGTCAGCGCCTCCGCAACCGGATGACCACGTCAACCTTGGAAATCTCGGCCCCGTTCGGCGCATCCGGCAGCCGGGTGATCTCTAGCTGGTCCGCGGGTGCATCTGTCAAAAGCGCGTCGTCTTCCCAGAAGAAATGCGGATGGTCGTCTGTGCGGGTATCGAAGTAGCTTTTCGAGCCATCGACCATGACTTCCTGCATCAACCCAGCGTCACAGAATGCACGAAGGGTATTATATACGGTGGCAAGTGACACGGCCTCGCCGGCCTCCTGACTGGCCGCGTGCAGGCTTTCTGCGGTGACGTGTCGGTTTTGACCATCCCCAACCAGCAGAGCCGCAAGTGCGACGCGCTGGCGCGTCGGCCGAAGTCCGGCTTCCACAAGCCATTCAGTGCCCCGCATATGCGTCTGGTCGGTCATGTCGATCCCAATTGCCCTGTTACATAACAATATAAAGGCCGTATTCCCGCAGTTTCAATTGTAAATCCCCCAAAGCGCTGGAATGTCCCATGTGGAACGGCCCTTGCGCCACAAACGGCGGCTTTGGTAAGGGTCCGTCTAAGAAAGAACCAACGATAACTCGGGGGGGCGGGCCTTCATGGCGGACTATCCAAGAAGTTTTGATCGAGAAGCGCTTCTGAAGTGCGCGAGAGGTGAACTTTTCGGTCCTGGAAACGCGCAACTGCCCGAGCCCCCGATGCTGATGATGGACCGCATCACGGATATCAGCGAGGATGGCGGCGAGCATGGGAAAGGTCACGTCCTGGCCGAATTCGACATCACACCGGATCTCTGGTTCTTCGAATGCCACTTCCCCGGAAACCCGATCATGCCCGGTTGTCTGGGTCTTGACGGTCTCTGGCAATTGACCGGCTTCAACCTGGGTTGGCGCGGCTGGCAGGGACGGGGTTATGCGCTGGGTGTGGGCGAGGTCAAGCTGACCGGCATGGTCCGGCCTGACCGCAAGATGCTGACCTATTTCGTAAACTTCACCAAGGCGATCCAGACCCGCCGCCTGACCATGGGCGTGGCGGATGGACGGGTGGAAGCCGATGGCGAGACGATCTATCAGGTCAAGGACATGAAGGTCGCTCTTTCGGAGAGTTGACTAGAAGAGGAGCGCAAATGCGTCGCGTCGTCATTACCGGGATCGGCATCGTCTGTCCCATCGGGAACAATGTGAGCGAGGTGGAGGCAAGCCTCCGCGCGGGCCGTTCAGGAATCTCGTTCCAGCCCGACTACGCCGAGCATGGCTTTCGGAGCCAGATTGCGGGCGTGCCGAACATTGTTCTGGAAGATCACATCGACAAGCGCCAACTGCGGTTCATGGGACCGACCGCGGCCTACGCCTACTTGGCGATGGAACAGGCCATCGCAGATTCCGGCCTTGAGGAAAGCGATATCTCGAACGAGAAGACCGGTCTTGTGGCCGGGTCGGGCGGCCCTTCGACCTCGAACTTCTTCCTTGCGCATAACACGGTCATCGAGAAGGGTGCGCCAAAGCGCATGGGTCCCTTCATGGTGACGCGCTGTATGTCGTCCACTGTCTCGGCCTGCCTCGCGACGCCGTTCAGGATCAAGGGCATCAACTATTCCATAACCTCGGCCTGCTCGACGACGTTGCATTGCATGGGCAACGGCACCGAGCAGATCCAGATGGGCAAGCAGGACATCGTGTTCGCCGGGGGAGGAGAGGAGGTTCACTGGACGCTATCATGCCTTTTCGACGCGATGGGGGCGATGAGTTCGAAATACAACGACACGCCTACCGAGGCAGCGCGCGCCTTCGATGAGACAAGGGACGGGTTTGTGATCGGCGGCGGCGGCGGCATGGTGGTTCTTGAGGAACTTGAACACGCCAAGGCACGTGGTGCGAAAATCTATGCGGAAGTGACGGGATACGGCGCCACGTCCGATGGCTATGACATGGTTGCCCCGTCCGGCGAGGGCGGCGAACGATCGATGCGGCTGGCTGCCGCAACACTGGGCGACCGGACGGTGGATTACATCAACGCGCATGGCACTTCGACACCGGTAGGCGACGTCACGGAGGTGGAAGCCGTGCGGCGAGTCTTCGGCGACGACCACGCGCCGATCAGTTCCACGAAGTCCATGACAGGCCACAGCCTGGGTGCCGCGGGCGTACACGAGGCAATCTACTCGTTGATCATGATGCAAGGCGGGTTCATGGCGCCATCTATCAACGTCAAGACACTCGATCCGGCAATCCGACCCGAGGAAATCGTAACCGAAACCACCGAGAAGGAACTCGACACGGTGATCTCCAACAGCTTCGGCTTCGGCGGTACCAATGCAACCGTCGCCATGTCGAAGTACCACGGGTGAGATCATGCCAGGATTGATGGAAGGAAAACGCGGTCTGGTGATGGGGGTCGCGAACGATCATTCCATCGCCTGGGGTATCGCCAAGGCGCTCGCCGCCGAAGGTGCGGACTTGGCATTCTCTTACCAGGGCGAAGCGTTCGGCAAGCGCGTGGAGCCGCTGGCCGAGAGCCTTGGCGCCTCGATCATGGTGGATGTGGACGTCACCGACGACGCCTCACTCGATGCGGCCTTCGACAAGATCGGCTCACAGTGGGGCACTATGGATTTTCTGATCCATGCCATCGCCTATTCCGACAAATCGGAACTTACGGGTCGCTTCATCAACACCTCTCGCGAGAACTTCCAAAACTCACTGACCATCTCATGTTATTCGCTTATCGATGTGGCCCGCCGAGCGCGCCTGTTAATGAAAAGCGGCGGCTCGATCGTGACGTTGTCGTACATGGGTTCGCAGCGCGTCACACCCTATTACAACGTGATGGGCGTGGCGAAGGCTGCACTGGAGTCCTCTGTCAGGTACCTCGCCAACGATCTTGGCCCCGAAGGCATCCGCGTCAACGCAATCAGCCCCGGCCCAATGCGCACGCTAGCGGGCGCGGCCATCGGCGGTGCCAGGAAGACGTTCAAGACGACCGAGGCCAACGCGCCGCTTCGACACAACGCGACGCTCGAAGCGATCGGAGGCACAGCGGTCTATCTATGCTCTGAACAAGGCGCATCGACCACGGGCGCGAATATCCCGGTGGATGGTGGGTATCATGTCATGGGTATGAACCAGCCAGAGAACCTCTGACAGCCTCCCAATGACTTGATCGGAATCAATGCACGCAGCAGGTGCTTTCGCTATCATTTCATGTGATTAGCGGAGGAGCGTGTGAATGGACGCAGTTGCCACGACGAAAGCCGAGGATGCCGGGAAGCCTGCGGAACCGACAACGGTTCCGAAACCGGCCTTTGACAACGAAAGCTATCCCTATTCCGACAGACTGGATCGTAGGACCTACGAGCAAGAAAAAGCCGAACTTCAGGCAGAACTCCTCAAGGTCCAGATCTGGGCCCAGGAGACGGGACAGAAGTTCGTTCTGATCTTCGAGGGCCGCGATGCGGCCGGCAAGGGCGGCACGATCAAGCGCTTCACCGAACATCTGAATCCGCGGGCAGCGCGCGTTGTCGCCCTGAACAAGCCGACCGAGGAAGAGAAGGGCCAGTGGTTTTTCCAGCGCTATATCAATGGCTTGCCGACCGAAGGCGAAATGGTCTTTTACGACCGATCCTGGTATAATCGCGCCGGTGTCGAGCGCGTGATGGGGTTCTGCGAGCCGTCACAATACCTGGAGTTCATGCGCCAGACGCCCGAACTTGAACGCATGCTGGTCCGTTCCGGTATCCGGCTTTACAAGTACTGGTTCTCAGTCACCCGCGAGGAGCAGCGCCGCAGGTTCGCATCGCGCGAGAACGATCCCCTGAAGCGCTGGAAGCTGTCGCCGATCGACAAGGCCAGCCTTGGCAAGTGGGACGACTATACCGAGGCCAAGGAAGCGATGCTGTTCTACACCGACACGGCGGACGCGCCTTGGACTATCATCAAGTCCGACGACAAAAAGCGTGCGCGGCTGAACTGCATGCGGCATTTCCTGTCGACGCTGGACTACCCCGGCAAGGATTCCAAGATTGCCGTGCCGCCCGATGCCCGGATAGTGGGGCGTGCCGATCACGTGTTACACAAGTCCGACCACATTCTGGCCACTGCGTTGCACCCGGAGACGCGGAAGTCCGGCAAGGCGTGAATCTGCGGCCCGGGCGGCCGCCCCGGGCCGCAAAGCGCTGTCGCCAGCTGGAAGCGCAATTTGTCCCAGATCGCGCTTCTTCCTTTCTGCAATCCACCAACGGGTCCAGCACCCCAACTGCGGGGGGTGACGCCGCCCGCCGCGCGGGGTAAGACACGCGCCGGAAGGCAGAGGACATCCCGGACATGGCGCGCATTCTCATCACCTCGGCGATCCCCTACATCAACGGGATCAAGCACCTGGGCAACCTGGTCGGCAGCCAGCTGCCCGCCGATCTCTATGCCCGCTATATGCGTGCGCGTGGTCACGAGGTCCTGTTCCTTTGCGCCACCGACGAGCACGGGACACCGGCTGAACTGGCCGCGGCCAAGGCCGGGAAGCCCGTTGCTGAATACTGCGCTGAAATGCACGAAGTTCAGGCAAACCTGTCCGATGGTTTCCGCCTTTCATTCGACAAGTTCGGGCGTTCCTCCAGCCCCCAGAACCACCGGCTGACGCAGCATCTGGCAGGCAAGCTTGCCGCGAACGGGCTGATCGAGGAAGTGACCGAGAAGCAGGTCTATTCCGTCGCCGACGGTCGTTTCCTGCCCGATCGCTATATCGAGGGCACCTGCCCCAATTGCGGCTACGACAAGGCGCGCGGCGACCAGTGCGAGAATTGCACCAAGCAGCTCGACCCGACCGATCTGATCAACCCCCGTTCGGCGATTTCCGGGTCGACCGACCTGGAGGTGCGCGAGACCAAGCATCTTTACCTGAAGCAACGCTCGTTGCGGGGGCAGTTGCAGGACTGGATCGACAGCAAAACCGATTGGCCGGTGCTGACGACATCCATCGCGAAGAAGTGGCTAAACGACGGCGATGGCTTGCAGGACCGGGGAATCACCCGCGATCTCGACTGGGGCATCCCGGTCAAGAAGGGGACCGAGGACTGGCCCGGCATGGAGGGCAAGGTCTTCTACGTCTGGTTCGACGCGCCCATAGAATACATCGCCTGCGCCAAGGAATGGTCGGATGCGCGCGGTGCGCCCGACGCCGAGTGGGAGCGTTGGTGGCGCACCGACAAGGGAGCTGACGACGTCCGCTACGTTCAGTTCATGGGCAAGGACAATGTGCCGTTTCACACGCTTTCGTTTCCCGCGACGATCATCGGATCGGGTGAGCCGTGGAAGCTGGTCGATTACATCAAGTCGTTCAACTACCTGAACTATGACGGCGGCCAATTCAGCACCTCGCAGGGCCGGGGCGTCTTCATGGACCAGGCGCTGGAAATCCTGCCGGCCGACTATTGGCGCTGGTGGCTTCTGTCGCACGCTCCTGAGACCTCCGACAGCGAATTCACCTGGGAGAATTTTCAGGCGAGCGTGAACAAGGACTTGGCGGACGTGCTGGGCAACTTCGTCAGCCGCGTGACCAAGTTCTGCCGCTCGAAGTTCGAGGAAGAGATTCCGGCGGGCGGCGAATGGGGACCAGAGGAAGAGGCTCTGATTGCACGGCTGTCCGAAGGATTGGAACGCTACCAAGCACAGATGGAGGCCATCGAGGTGCGAAAGGCCTCGGCCGAGCTGCGCGCGCTTTGGGTGGCCGGCAACGAATACCTGCAGAGTGCCGCTCCCTGGTCGGTCTTCAAGGAAGATCCCGCGAAGGCGGCGGCACAGGTGCGCATGGCGCTGAACCTTATTCGGGTCTATGCGGTGATCTCCGCACCGTTCATCCCCGATGCTGCGGCACGGATGTTGTCGTCGATGAACACGCTGAATACCGATTGGCCAGGCGATATGAAATTCGCACTGACCGCCCTGCCCGCCGGTCATGCGTTCAGCGTTCCGGACGTACTGTTCCGGAAGATAAGCGACGAGGAACGAGAGGAATGGCAGGCACAGTTCTCGGGCGTTCGGACGTGAAGCCCGGCCTCTGAGGTCTACTCGAGAACGAACGGCATATGAGGCGATCCGTTCACCGTGATCCTGTAAACATTCGGCGGCTGGTGGTGCCCGCTTGCATCGAACTTCGGGCGGCGCGGACGTCGAGATATTCGAAAGCGCCTTCTCCCTTGTGTATCGGGCCGCCTTGCACTCCGTCGCAAGGCCGTTCAACCACGGCCTCGCCGGAATTGACCCGCTCTTCCTAACCGAGGAACAATTCGCCACTGTAGATCAAGCTCTCGGGTATACCCGACCGATAAGCACGCACGCGTACCGGACCGACGGAGACGCGCCGTTGCTGCAAGGCTTGCATGATCAATGGACCGCGACATCCCGACGCAAGGACATTCCGTCCGCTACCACTGGGTACTAACTGGCGTCAGAGTGCCGCCCATGACCAAGTTGGACCCCATGTTCGATCACATCTCCGATTCCTCAATGGAAGTCGCTAATCCGCAGACGTCCGTCCTTGCGCCCGAGCGTCCCGTTCGACCGGCCATGTGGCGCGGTTGGCGGCGACGCTGTCCGAACTGTGGACAGGGCCCAATGATGAAATCCTACCTCAAGGTCCGCGAGTCATGCCCGGTCTGCGATCAGGAGCTCGGCGCGCATCATCGCGCCGACGACGGCCCGGCCTATCTGACGATACTGATCGTCGGCCACGTCATGGCCCCTTCGATCATCTGGGCCTTCACCGCTTTCAGACCCGAGCCGATGGTGCTGGCGACCGTCTTCACTGTGGGATGCGTGGCGCTATCGCTATATCTTCTGCCGCGGCTCAAGGGCGCGATCGTGGGTCTGCAATGGGCGAAACGGATGCATGGCTTTGGAGCGGTCTGACCGGCCTGACGTCCCGGTGCGGGACGCGGCGACGCTTATTCTGGTCAGAAACGCGGAGACCAATCCTTCCGTTCTGATGGGACAGCGAGGCAGAACCGCAGCTTTCATGCCGGACAAGTTCGTCTTTCCCGGCGGTGCGGTAGATCCTGCCGATGCGTCGGTGCCGCTGCCCGAACCGCTCAGTGATCCGTGCCGCAACCGGTTGACTGCCCACAATAGCGGGTCGTCGCCCGAAGCACTTGCCGTTGCCGCGATAAGAGAGGTTTGGGAAGAAACCGGACTTCGCCTGGGACGCACCATGTCCTGGACGCCGCCGGGCGGCTGGAAAGATTTTGCGGCCGACGGATTGGCCCCCGACACCTCGGCGCTGAGTTTCTTCCTGCGCGCCGTTACGCCGCTGGGCCGGCCGCGGCGCTTTGATGCCCGGTTCTTTCTGGCCGATGCTGCGGCGCTTGCGGATGATCCCGATGACTTCTCAGGCGCAGAGGATGAACTGTCACACCTTCGCTGGGTACCGCTGTCCGAGGTCCGCACACTGAACCTCCCCTTTATCACGCGTATCGTACTGGGCGAATTGCAGGCCCATCTGCCAGCAACGGGCGCTCCGAAGGGGGTTCCGTTCATCACAAACGATCAGATCGACAATGCTGTGCTCTGGCTCTAACCCAGAAATGTTACAACGAGAATCGAAGTCGTCAGTACGAGTATACCTGTCATTTCACGGCGGGTGATGCTCTCCCGGAACCATAGCCAGCCGATGAGAAGCGAAAAGACAAGCTCGACCTGACCGACTGCGAATACGTAAGCCGCATTGGCCAGTGAGAATGCGGCGAACCAGCCCCAACTGCCGACTAACGAGAAAAGTCCCACCAATGCCGCTTGTCGCCAGGCCCGAAGCGTGGCGCGGATTTGCCCAGGTTCCCGGACAAAAAGCCACAGACCAAGCGCCAGTGTCTGCCCCGCCGTGACAACAGCCAGCGTCGCTCCGCCGGTCAGAAGCGGATCGCCAGTAGGAACTTCCAGCGTCGCGCCCCGATAGAAGACGGCGGACAGCGCAAAAAGCAGCCCAGACAAGAGACCGATGGCAGAGGCTCGATTCACGAGATTTCCACCTTTGGGCGGGTCAGAGAGCAACAGAACCCCAATGAAGCCGGCCGCAATGGCCATCGCGCCCCAGAAACTCACTATATCGCCCAGGATGGCGAACCCCGCTATTGCGGTCAGCATCACCTCGGTCTTCTTGAAGGTAATTCCGACCGCAAAGGCGCGAAGACGGAAGAGAGACACGGTGCAGATCGTGGCCAGTATCTGTGTGAGACCGCCTGCAAGGGCATAGGCCCAAAAGGTCGGCGTGAGCGAAGGCAAGGCCTGATCTGTCCATCGGGCATATGCCAGCACTAGCGCCGCAACCAGCGGCGCGGAGAAGAGGAACCGCGCCCAGGTCGCTCCGGCCGGGCTGAGAGTTCCGCCCGCCAGGATTTTCTGCACAGCGAAGCGCACTGTCTGCGCCGCTGCGGCGGCAATCGCGAAGGCAACCCATAGTTCCATGTCGCATCTGCAGATGGCACGTGCCGGGATGCAAGAGGGAAGTCTGCAAGCCTGTTCGTCTCGACCCCCGCGCTAAACGCCTCGCCGCCATAACGGATGAGCTACCGGGTCCTTGCGGCACAGGAAGTGGCGCCGGAACACCTCACGGTACGAAGGATAGACATACCCTTCGTTCAAGCGGCGGTATCGCTCGGCGTTTTCACGATAGAGTCCGGGCAGCCGATACCACGGCACTCGCGGATGCATGTGGTGTACGACGTGAAAATTGTTGTTCAGAAAAAGAAAAGACAAAGGGCCGCGATCCTCGATGATTACGGAACGGGCCCGGGACTGCTGATGTGCTTGATGTTCAAGAAATGTTCGAATTCGCAGCAGAGAAAGAGCGAGATAGCAGCCAACCGCGTAAGCCCAGAACGGCATGGGTGACCATGCAACCCAGACGACGACCGGAAGCACCATTGGCAAGTGCCACAGCCAGCCCCTCAGCACACGTGGATCGCTGCGCGCCAAGCGCATTTCGGAGATCAGGAAGTTCAGCGTTCCGACCAGGGGACCCAGGGCCATCCGACCGGCAAGCGTATTGTTTAAGTTCAGCAACCACCGGACCGCCCGCGGCAACCGTTCCCAAACGCCTGCATCAAGATAGTTCGATTCCGGATCGTCGTAGGGATCGGTCAACTCGCTGTCGCGGTGGTGCGCAAGATGCGTGTCGCGAAATCTGAGGTATGGGATCACCAGCGTCAGCGCTGGAAAGACAAGCGCCGTGTTCCATCGGCGGTCACGAAACGGGTGGCCATGCATGGCCTCATGCTGAAGTGACGAATGTTGTGCGATGGTTAATGCAGTTACGATCACCGCCAGCGTCAGCGATACCTCGGCCAGCCACAGCGTCGCAGCCGCCCAAATGACATAAGTCAGAAAGAGAAGGGCCAAGGTCGGCCATTCCACATGTTTCGACATATCTGTCTGTTCCTGCCCGAATGCACTCTGCTTCGGATTGCTGACGCATCTTGCGCCTTGCCAAACAGATAAAGAATTCCGTATGTAAGAAACATTCATCCATCATTGTTTAAAAAAAACACCATACGCCAAATGGACAAACGACACCGCGCCCTACTCTTCCGCAACCGCCTCGACACCGCTATGCGCGAGCGCGACGTGTCGCGCTCCGCACTTGCGCGGGCCGTCGGTGTGGACCGTTCCACCGTCTCTCAGTTGCTGAAGCTTGAAACTGCGCGCTTGCCAAATGCCCAAGTGGTCGCGGAATGTGCCGCCGCTCTCGGGGTCTCGGGGGATTGGCTGCTGGGACTGACCGATCTCCCTGAACGCGCCGCAGATCTTCTGGCGGCCTCGATGGTCGTTTCCGAGGCGCCGCGCGCGCCCGTCGATGAACAGATACTCACTTGGTATACCGAGGCTGCGGGATACAAGATTCGCCATGTCCCTGCGACTTTGCCGGACATGCTGAAAACCGAAGATATGCTGCGATGGGAGTACGAGCCGCACATGGGGCGCACCACCGATCAGGCGATCGGAGCCAGCCATGACCGGCTGGACTGGATGCGGCAGTCACTCTCGGATTTCGAGATTGCCATGCCACTGTTCGAAATTGAATCGCTGGTCAGCGCCACAGGGTATTATCGGGGCTTGGATTTGGGTATTCGCGACCGTCAGGTCGCACATCTGCTTGACCTGCACGAACAGCTTTATCCTTCGCTGCGCATCTTCCTATACGACGCCCGCCGAATCTGGTCGGCCCCTGTAACGATCTTTGGCCCACTGGTGGGTGTCCTATACCTGGGACAGCATTACCTGGCATTCAGGGAAAAAGAACGGGTGCGCGCGCTGACGGCCCATTTCGACGGTCTTGTGCGCGAGGCCCAAGTCTCGGCCCGAGCCTGGCCGGAACACCTTCAGGCTCTCTTCGAGTCCCTGGAATGAGCCTCTGGCAGGCTATCCAGTACCGGCGGCAGGATCGATGGACATATCGCTGACAGAACGGCCAGAGCCGCGACCTTCAACTCTGGTGCGTTCCGAGCGGAAACGTTCAGGTCAAATCCGGTCTCTGGCGCGCCGGTGATCAGCACCACCTGCCCAGGGCGTGTTACGCACCCCTGCACCGCGTCAACATCGTACAGTCGCGAAGTCACCGCGATCAGTGCGGTTTCCGGCGCTTCGGCTTGCGCACGTTGCAGGACTTTCAGCATAAGCTCCAGCCTGTCCGGCAAGCAGCAAACAACCCAATCAGCATACGCCACGGTTGATGAGATGGTGTCCTGTTTCCGCCAGCCACGGCTGCCACTCGGCAGCCCGTCAACGCTCGGATCCGGGTCGAACCCTGAAACTCTCCAACCTGCATCACGGAACATTTCCGCCCAAGCGCTTCCCCTTTCGCCAAGGCCCAGAATAGCCGCCTTTCTGCTCATTTCGCCTCCCCCGTCGCCGCTCTTTGCAGGCGGCTCAAATCATATCCATTGAATTCCAGCACCGAGAGCGCGGCCCGGTATCTGTCTTCCGGAATCACCGGATCCCGGTTCAGAATCCATCCTGCCCTTCCGGACGGCACACCGACGACCGCCGTGCGATAGTCCTGGTCCACCCAGAGTACCCAGTAATCCGCCGCAAACGGCATTCCGCCCAACCGGACCTTCAAACGGCCGGGCCCCGAGATCGTCGCCGTGCCTTCGATCGACGCCAATTCACCGTCTCGCGTGCACACGTTCCGCACCGAAAGAACGCCCTCGGACCGAGTGCCGTAGATCGCTTGAGTGTCGGTACACCCCTGCTGGAAGGTCACGGGAAAACGGGCCACTTCGTACCAGACGCCGGTGTAGCGGCTGGGGTCAAAGACCGCCATCGAGGTCATCGCGACGCTGCGGTCACGATAGCTTGGAAAAGCCGTGCAGCCGGCAAGCACCAAGAAGAGAAGAAATGAAAAAAGTAGCTTCATTCGACGCAAAGGGTCTGACGGACCCCACTGTTTGAAAGCACTTCGTGGCAGCCGTAGAATGGTTCGATCGGGCTGCATGTCTGTGAGCGAGCCAAGCAAAGGCCCTTGCAGTCGCTCTCGGCATCGCAGCGTTTCCCGGCATCCGAAAGCTGCCGGTAACAAACGTAGGTCGCCTTACCAGGGGTCAGGCCCCAACGTCCGCCACTGCGTTCGCATTGCTTCTGGGCAGCGGCAAGCAGATCGGGAACCGGCTCGGACGCAGACGATGCGGCAGGGCCATCTTCCTGGCAGGCGACCAGTAGAAGCATACAGCCAAAAACAGCAAAACCGCGACGGATCGCGTCCATCAATGCCTCCCCAGGCAACCCTCCACGGTGAACCCTACGAAGCCACAGGTAACCCGGCAACAATACAGCGCTTCAATATGGCATGGGATGTGCTCTGTGTGCCTTAGACACCTCATCAATCACGTCCTCGGTCAATGAAACATCCAGACCGCTCAGCACAGTGCGCAACTGGGACATGGTCGTTGCACCAAATATCGGGATCGTTGGGAATGGCCGCTGAACACACCAGGCCAATGCCATGTGTACCGGGTCCAGTTCATGTCGGACAGCAATTTCCAGATAGGCGGCGACCGCGCCGAACACGCGCGCGCTCTTACGGCCACCCATTTCTGCGTTCAGGGTCATGCGGGATCCGTCGGGCACCTGTCCATTCTGGTACTTGCCCGTCAAGAAGCCGGCCGCCAATGGTGAGAAGGCCAGGAGCGTTATGTTCTCATGATGAGCCAGTTCCGCCATGTCGGTGTCGAAGAGGCGGCAAAGCAGCGAATACTCGTTCTGAATCGTGGCAACCCGCGGCCCACCCGCCCGTTCGGCAGCTTTCAGCCATTGCATCGTTCCCCAGGCGCTGTCGTTCGACAGGCCGAAGGCGCGTATCTTTCCCTCTTTCAAAAGGTCCGTCAGCACGTCCATCGTCGCCGCCGACTCGTCGAAGATCTCGTTTGCCGAAGGCTGTTTCCTCGGATCGAAATCCCAATTCTGGCGGAACATGAACGAACCGCGGTTCGGCCAGTGAAACTGGTAGAGGTCGACAAAGTCGGTCCGCAACCGCACGAGAGATCCCTCCAGCGCTTCACGCACCGTCCCCGGCCCGATCGGTCGATCTTCGCGCACCATCTTGCTGGTGCCAGTGTGCTTGGTTGCGATCACCACTTCATGGCGCCGCCCGGTCTTTTCTATCCAGTTTCCTATGATCCGCTCAGTGTCTCCGATTGTCTCCTTGCGGACCGGCGCCACCGGATACATCTCGGCGGTGTCCATGAAATCGATCCCGTGATCGAGCGCGGCGTCGATCTGGGCGTGCGCATCGACCTCTGGCGTCTGGTTTCCCCAGGTCATTGTCCCCAGACAATAATTACTGACCTCGATGCCGTTACGGCCGAGCGTTGTTCGTCTCATGAAGTGCTCCCTGTCGCTGAGCCACTAGTCCTAGCGGCAGGGTGTGGATTGACAAGGCGGTTCAGGGCCGTAGGTAGGCGTAGCCCTGTTCCTGCAGTTCGATCAGGCGAACCACACCCGAAGGCACCACGACGGCCTCGGTCATCAGCTTGATCTCATGGCCCTTGTTCTCACTCATTTTCTTGAGTGTATTGCCACACGCCGCGAAGGCGATGTTTTCGAGTTCCAGCGACATGGCCGAAATACGGTCTTTGACCGGACTTCCGTCTTCGATGAACATGTTGAGACCCGGCCCGTAGGCGACCACCTCGATCATCACTTCGTCGCCCTGCGACTTGTAGTATGCATCGACGTTCTGGGCATTGTTCAGTGCCATGTTCATGACCCTGGGGTCGCCGTCGTCCACGTGGATGGCGACGTAGTGAGTCTTGTCCTCGGCCATCGCGACCATTGGCAATGTTGCGGCCAGAATGGCCGCGGCTAGCGTAGTCCGGATCATGTGTTCCTCCCTGTTATGCTCTCATCCTATGCGTATATTGGCATATGTCAAAAGAACTCTGTTGAGAACAAAGAGAGAACATATTATCCTGATCCTATGCCCGAACATGCCTCCGTCCACTTGCTTACACGCCAGACACACCGCAAACACGGGGCACCACCCATCGACTTCCTGGGTGGTCTGGCGCTTCAGACGTCCCGCGTGCACGAGGTCTGCGGCTCGGCCCGTCGCCGGCTGGCGCTGAAGGTGGCAGGCGCGCTTCAAGGGCCCGTGATGTGGATCCGACCTTTGTGGATGCCCGGACGGCTGAACCCGGACGGGTTCCTGAAGATGGTTGATCCGTCCCGCCTCCTTTTCATCACACCGAAGCGGCCCGAAGACCTGCTCTGGTCTATGGAAGAAGCGTTGCGCACGGGTCTCGTACCGCTGGTGGTGGCCGACCTGCCCGATCCGCCGGGCCTAACCGCGATACGCCGCCTGCACCTCGCAGCCGAGACCGAGGCAGGCCACGTCGCACCACTGGGTCTGATCCTGACACCCGGCGACGGAGGCGCGCCCGGGGTGGAAACCCGCTGGTCGCTGATCCCCGCGCACGGCGAAGGTGGAGCCGAAGGCTGGCGATTGGAACGCCGCCGCGCCCGGATGCAACCCGAGAAACGCTGGCAGGTCATCAGCGGAAAGGATGGCATGCGATTGGAAATCGGGACCTGATCCAGACATTTGGGTCAAATGCCCCGGTCGGACACGCGAAACTGAACGCCAGCAACTGCGACCTATGTTAGAATGGCACCATGGACCGACGCTTATTCATCGCCATTTCAGGTTCGGTTCTGGTCGCACGCCCGGCACTGGCGGTTGCCCGCCCCTATCTCCTGGACAGCCAGAACTCGACTGTCGCATTTACCTACCAGATGAACGGCCAGCCGTTCACAGGAAGAATGGAAGTCGCTTCTGCCGATATCATACTGGACGTCGACAATCCCCCGAACAGCCGCGTCAGCGCCGACATCGACGCGGCAAGCGCCGATGCCGGCCCCTTTTACGCAACCGAAGCAATGAAGAGCGAAAGCGTCCTCGACACCGCGCGCTTCCCGACGATCCGTTTCCGTTCGGAAAGAATCGAAGGAACCGTGCAACGCGCCACCGTCACCGGACCGCTGACGATACGCGATGTCACGGAACGGATCACGCTCGACGCAGTTCTTTATCGCCAGCGCGGAACGGTAGAAGGCGACAGGCGCAACCTGTCTATCTTGCTAACCGGAGACGTAGACCGGCGCAGGTTCGGCGCCGGCGGCTACCCCAGCATTGTCGGACCGATGATCCGCCTTCAGATCCTGACGCGGATCAAACTGGCCTGACTATTCGGCATTCGCGGCAATCAGCGCATTCCAGCCGGCGGTAAAGCCCGCAAGCGACAGTTTGAGTGCGACGACCTCATCCGGCGCAGCCGCAGGCACGATGGCAACAGTCGCTGCGCTGCCCGCCTTGAAGGCGTCCACTTCCGCCTGCGTGAAACCCAAACGCGCGAAACAGCCTATCTGGCTGCAAAAGCTGTACGGATATCGCCGCGCCTGACCAGCATCAACCTGAAGTCGAAGATCCGCCGTCAGCAAAGTTTCGAGCGGTGTCACCGCCGTCGCGCCCGCAACGGCCTGCTGCCCTTCCGGAAGATTGAATATCGAGAACTCGGCAACCGAATTGCCCTCTTCATCGGCCAAAAGCTGATAAAGCTGGCAAGGGTCCTTGCCCTCAGCCGTCATGACGCATCGCAGTTGCCAATCCCCATGCTCTTCCGCGACATAGGTATCGCCGACCTGCGGTTCACCACCGTCACCCTCAACCTGGCCCATCGAAAGACCCGACAAGGACGGATCGTTTCCATCCGCGGTCGAGGCATCCGGGTCGGCGGACTGATCCTGTGCGATCGCGGCGGCCGGCAAGGCCAAAAGGACGCAGATCGCCATCGTCATGAAGTTACCGATCATGAATTCCTCACTGTCTCATGTCATCTTGGCGCCGCATCTATCACGCCTTCAAGGCCTTGTCAGGGCGGATCGCCAGCGAGGTGCGAACCTCTGCCGAACAGAACCGCATTGCTCAAAAAAGAAAAGGGCCCGCAGCTGGGCCCTTCTCCAATTCGCACTCCCTGCCGGACTGGCCGACTTTTGAATTTGGCGCGAGGCTACGGGCAGAAATGCAGGCCGTCAACAGGGTTTTTGTTCACATTTCTCGACTCTTGGCCGCTTGCCTTGAAGAATTGGGCCCGCACCTACCAGGAGCAAGGAAAAAAGCCGCGCCTTGAAGGCGCGGCCAGTCAACAGGGAGGAAGTTGTCCACCGCGCGGGAAAACCGCACAGCAGGCAGGTTCAGACTGGCACAGATAGGTTAACACGGTATTCTCTTTGCCAAACATGCGATAAAGACAGGAACAACAACAGTGTCAGAGACGATTTTCATAGGGGGCGGCGGGCCGGATTACGGCGTGAAGCAGGAAATGATCCTGAAGTACGCGAACCGGCACGGTCTCGTGGCCGGAGCGACCGGAACAGGCAAAACCGTCACGCTTCAGATCATGGCCGAAGGATTCTCGGCAATGGGTGTCCCGGTGTTCCTGTCGGACGTAAAAGGCGATCTCTCGGGCATCGCAAAAAGCGGTTCACCCGACTTCAAGCTGCACGACGCGTTCGCGAAACGCGCCGGTACGATCGGGTTCGACGACTACACCTACAACGCCTTCCCCGTCACTTTCTGGGATCTCTATGGTGAACAGGGCCATCCGATCCGTACCACGGTCAGCGAGATGGGGCCCCTGCTGCTCTCGCGTCTTCTGGAATTGTCTGAAGCACAGGAAGGTATCCTCAACATCGCCTTCCGGGTCGCCGACGTAGAGGGATTGCCGCTTCTCGACCTGAAGGATCTGCAATCCATGCTGGTCTGGCTGGGCGAAAATCGCGAAGCTGTCTCGATCCGCTACGGTAATATCTCGACGGCATCGCTGGGCGCCATTCAGCGGCAACTGCTGGTGCTTGAAAATCAGGGGGCAACGCAGTTCTTCGGCGAACCTGCGCTGGATCTTTCCGACATAATGCGAACGGATGTCGACGGGCGCGGTCGCATCAACGTCCTGGCCGCCGACAAGCTGATGGGTGCGCCCCGACTGTACGCCACATCGCTGCTCTGGCTGCTCTCCGAGCTTTTCGAGGAATTGCCGGAGGTTGGAGACCCCGACAAGCCCAAGCTCGTGTTCTTCTTCGACGAGGCCCACCTTCTATTCGACGACGCACCCAAGGCGCTTGTCGACAAAGTCGAACAAGTCGCTCGCCTGATCCGTTCCAAGGGGGTCGGCGTCTATTTCGTCACCCAGAACCCGGCCGATGTGCCAGAAGACATCCTGGGACAACTGGGCAATCGCGTGCAGCACGCGCTTCGCGCATTCACCCCCAAAGACCAGAAAGCGCTGAAACTGGCCGCGCAGACCTACCGCACCAATCCGCGTTTTTCGACCGAACAGGCGATCCGCGAAGTCGGCGTAGGCGAGGCCGTCACCTCACTGCTGGAAGCCAAGGGCGCCCCCGGCGTGGTCGAGCGCACGCTTATCCGCCCGCCCTCATCGCAGCTTGGACCCATCACCGACGGCGAGCGCCGCGACTTCATCGCCAACTCCCCCGTCGCTGGCAAGTATGACAAGGCTATCGACCGGGAAAGCGCCTACGAGGTGCTCATGTCCCGCGCCGATGCTGCTGCGACAGAGGCCGAGGAAGCCGAACGCCGAGAAGCCGAGGCGGAAGAACGCGAACGCGAATTCAAGCAGGCCCGCCGCTACGAATCCGACCGTGTTGGGCGTTCCACCTCGCGCACGTCACGCTCGGACAGCGTGGGTGACAAACTAACCAAGATGGTCGTGCGGGAACTGACCGGCACAACAGGCCGACGGATTGTGCGAGGCATTCTGGGCGGACTCTTCAAAGGACGTTAGCCACGGCAGCAAGGAAGTGGCGCGGATCTCCGCTGTAACACGCGAAGTGATCGTTGGTAGGGCTTGAAAGCCTATTGCGACGACGTGATCTCTCATCATGCGCGGCGCCGAAACCAGTCCGCGTATTCGGATGGAGACTAGCATGAGGCGAGTTGCAGTTGCTGCAATTATCCCTTCCCACATTGTCGTTCCCGCATTTTTTATCCTTACAGGCGACGATGTTGTCGAGTCGCGACAGGGTTACTCCAAACCCACGTCTCTTTGGCGCGCGGCCATACCGGCATAAATGCAAAACGGATAGACAATCATGTATCGCAAACATCCGGCACAGTGGCTTCTGGCACTGACCGGTACCTGGATGATCGCGTCACCATATCTCAACTCGCTTTCGGGATCGACCGAGCATGCAGTTCTGCCGGGCGCATGGACGTTCGTCGTCGGGGGCTTCATAACTCTCGGCGTCGTGCTGATTGAGTATCTGGAATACGAAAGCTGGCAGGATTGGAGCGGCATCATGCTGGGTGTCGGGGTACTTGGGGCACCATGGTACGCTGGCTTCGCATCGTCGCAGACGGCCGTAGTAAACGCACTCGTCTGCGGAACCTTGATCATCATCGCCTGCATTTTGTCACTGTTCGTACCGGGGCGCCCCTGACGACCGGCACCGCCAAAGCCAGAGAGCCCATGGGTTCTCTGGCGGTCGGAGATCAATCATGGCATCACGGTCCAGCAACCACGCGGGAGACCGACCCATGCCATTCGGAAAAGGACACCACCTGAGCCTGATTGATGGCTCGGCTTTCATCTTCCGCGCTTATCACGCGCTGCCGCCGCTCACCCGCAAATCCGACGGCCTGCCGGTCGGAGCGGTTTCGGGGTTTGTCAACATGATCTGGAAAATGGTCGAGGACAATAAAGGCGATGACGCGCCGACCCACGTGGCAGTCGTGTTCGACAAGGGGTCGCACACTTTCAGGAATAACCTTTACGATCTCTACAAAGCCAACCGCGTCGAGATGCCCGAGGACCTGCGGCCGCAAATCCCGCTTACGCGCGAAGCAACCCGCGCCTTCAACATCGCCTGCCTCGAGCAGGAAGGGTTCGAAGCCGACGACATTATCGCAACGCTCGCCTGCAAGGCGCGCGATGCGGGGGGGCGAGTGACGATCGTATCCTCCGACAAGGACCTGATGCAACTCGTCGGCGATGGAGTCGAGATGTTCGACGCCATGAAGAACGCTCGCATCGACCGCGAAGGCGTCGAAGCCAAGTTCGGCGTGCCGCCCGAGAAAGTCGTCGACGTTCAGGCGCTGGCTGGCGACAGCGTCGACAACATTCCCGGTGCACCGGGGATCGGAATCAAGACGGCCGCTCTCCTCATCAATGAGTACGGCGACCTGGAAACGCTTCTGCAACGCGCTGGCGAGATCAAACAACCCAAGCGCCGCGAGGCGCTGATCGAGAACGCCGACCTGATCCGGCTGTCAAAAAGGCTGGTCACACTCGACTGCCAGATGAACCTTGACTACGATCTGGACAGTCTGGAACTGAAGGAACCGGTCGCCGAAGACCTGTTGGAATTCCTCGCCAAGATGGAATTCCGCACAGTTACACGCAGGATCGCTGAAGCGTTGGGGGTCGAGCCCCCGGTCATAACCGATAACGATCCCGGCGGCGCGGAAGCGGCCGAATCCGAGGCGCTTGAAGCGATCCCCTTTGATGCGTCGCTTTACGAGAAGGTAAACGATACCGCTGCGCTTGGAATCTGGATCGAAAGAGCTCGTGCGCGGGGCTACGTGGCCGTCGATACCGAAACCACAGGGCTGAACGAGATGACGGCTGAACTGGTCGGAATCTCGCTGTCGGTCGAACCGGGTTACGCCTGCTACATTCCTCTCATCCACAAGTCGGGCGCATCCGACGACCTGTTCGGGTCGGACGATCTGGTCGCGGGCCAGATTCCTCTGGATGAAGCGTTGGCGTCGCTGAAACCACTTCTCGAAGACCCGAGTGTTCTGAAGATCGGGCAGAACATGAAGTACGATGCTAAGATCTTCGCGCGATACGGTATCGATGTCGCGCCGATCGACGACACGATGCTGATGAGCTACGCAATGAACGCGGGCCTGCACAGCCACGGGATGGATGCCTTATCCGAACGCTATCTCGGCCATAACCCCATCCAGATCAAATCCCTCCTCGGAAGCGGCAAGACTCAGATCACCTTTGATCGCGTCGATGTTGATGAGGCGGTGAAATACGCTGCCGAAGACGCCGACATCACGTTGCGCCTTTGGCAGACTTTCAAGCCGCAACTCCACCAAGCTCGGGTAACGACAGTCTACGAAACACTCGAGCGACCGCTGGTGCCCGTATTGGCCGAGATGGAAATGGCCGGGATCAAGGTAGACAAGGGCGTGCTTTCACGCATGTCGAACGCCTTCGCCCAGAAAATGGCACAACTCGAAGACGAGATACACGAACTGGCCGGCGAGAAGTTCAACGTCGGCAGTCCGGCGCAGGTGGGCGAAATCCTCTTTGACAAGATGAGCCTTGCCGGCGGCAAGAAGGGAAAAACAGGCAAGTACTCCACCCCGGCCGATGTGCTGGAGGATCTGGCCACCGAGCATGACCTACCTGCCCGCATCCTTGACTGGCGCCAGCTTCAGAAGCTGAAATCCACATACACCGACGCGCTTCAGGACCACATCAACAAGGACACCGGACGGGTCCACACCTCTTACTCGATCGCCGGTGCGAATACCGGACGTTTGGCTTCGACCGATCCGAACCTGCAGAACATTCCGGTCCGAACAGATGAAGGCCGCCGCATCCGCGAGGCCTTCGTCTCGACCGCAGGTCATACGCTGGTAAGTCTTGATTACTCTCAGATCGAACTGCGCATCCTCGCCCATATCGCCGATATTCCCGCGCTGAGGGAAGCCTTTCGCGAAGGTCAGGACATTCATGCGGCTACGGCCTCCGAGATGTTCAATGTGCCACTCAAGGAAATGACTCCCGACGTCCGGCGTCAGGCGAAGGCGATCAACTTCGGCGTTATCTACGGGATTAGCGGGTTCGGCCTTGCCCGCAACCTCCGAATCCCGCGTGATGAGGCACAAGGCTTCATCGATCGGTACTTCGAGCGGTTCCCCGGCATCCGCGCCTACATGGACGAAACAACTGCGTTCGCCAAAGAAAACGGATACGTTCAGACGATGTTTGGACGGAAGATCAACACGCCCGAGATCAACGCCAAGGGTCCGACAGCGGGCTTCGCCCGACGCGCCGCGATCAACGCGCCGATCCAGGGCACGGCCGCCGACATCATCCGACGCGCAATGATCCGGATGCCCCAAGCCATTGCCCACCTGCCCGCGAAGATGCTTCTTCAGGTGCACGACGAATTGCTCTTCGAGGTTGAAGACAACTCGGTCGAGGACCTGATCGGCGTGGCAAAAGAGATCATGGAGGGCGCCGCAATGCCAGTGGTCAAGCTGGATGTCCCACTGATTGTCGATGCCGGCAAGGGCGCCAACTGGGCCGAGGCTCACTAGCTCGGCAATGCCCCCCGGTCACGATCACCACCACGGACACAGTCACTCGCACGCTGGCGACGGGAAGTTGTCGGCAGCCGTTGCCGTGAACCTGCTTCTGACGGTGGTTCAGATCGTCGGAGGTATCGTTTCGGGATCGCTCGCGTTGATTGCGGACGCCATCCACAACTTCTCGGATGCAATGTCGCTCCTTCTTGCTGTCGCCGCACGCCGCATCTCGCGGCGAAAGGCGGACAGCACAATGACCTTCGGCTGGGACCGAGCCGAGCTTGTCGCAGCCCTTATCAACCTGACAACGTTGATCCTGATCGCGCTCTATCTCGCCGCCGAGGGGATCATGCGGCTTGCCGACCCACCTGGCGTGGACGGTTGGATCGTGATTTGGGTCGCCGGTTTCGCGCTGATCGTCGACACGGTGACGGTCGCCCTGACCTACCGACTTTCAAGGAACAGCCTGAACATCCGCGCTGCCTTCCTGCACAACGTGGCCGACGCGCTGGGATCGGTTGCGGTTATTATCGTCGGCACGCTGATCCTGCTTTATGACTGGCGACTTCTCGATCCGATCGCCACTCTGGGCATCTCAGCCTATATCCTTTGGCACGCGCTGTCCGACATGCGTCCTACAATCCATATTCTTATGCTTGGCGCGCCTGACAACCCCGACCGAGAGGAGGTACGGAATGCCTTCCTGGAACACACGGATATCGAGGATGTGCACCACCTACACCTCTGGCAGATCGACGAACACCGATGTTCCGTCGAAGCCCACGTGATACTGTCCGAAACCGCCTTGCCCCGCGCACCCGAGGTCGTGTCTGACCTGAAAGCGATTCTTTCGGACCGTTTTGGTATCGGCCACGCAACCATCGAAGTGGAAACGAGGAGCTCTGGCTGCGCTGGGCGGCATCCTCGACAAGCCTGAAGTTCCGGACTTTCCTGATGACAAAGTCATGGCAAGTTCCGGCCAATAAGCCCAACCTCTCAAACCGATGCTTGCCAAACAGGCTCAGGGGCGATCCTATATCGTTGATACAAAAACGGTATTTCACATGGCGTTTACAGGCACCCGTCCCGTAAAGGGTATGCGCAAGATGATTGCGAACATGACGCCGGTCCTGCAGACCGGGACTTTCGTTTTCTGTTCCGTCATCCACAACCACGATGTCACCGACGCGATGAAGGTCGCGCGGGGAACGTTCATCGAGGATGAGGGCCTGTCTCTTATCCTTCCCAAGAGCGAAGCCGACCGGCTAGGTCTCTCTTACGAGACGCCAATGAAGCAAATTACGCTGATGGTCTATTCCTCGGTCGAGGGGGTGGGGCTTACAGCCGCCGTCGCCAAGGCGTTGGCAAAAGAGAAAATTCCGGCAAACGTCGTCGCCGCCACCCAGCACGACCATGTATTCGTGCCGGCGGGAATGGCCGACACCGCAGTCGAGACGCTTCGGCGCCTGCAGGAAAAGGCGCGCAACGATCTGGAAAACGTGTGATCGCTTCGGATGCGCCCCAAATCGAAGTTCGCAACCGCGAGGCGTTGCGCGACTGGCTCGCGAGACATCACGCGGACGCGGGATCGGTCTGGCTGGTGACCTTCAAGAAGTCGCATCCCGACCACCTGCCTTTCGTTGAGGTTGTCGAGGAACTGATTTGCTGGGGTTGGATAGACAGCTCGGTCCGGTCCGTCGATGACGCGCGCATGAAACATCTGATATCGCCCCGCAAGGTAACTTCGGCGTGGTTAGCCGTGAACAAAGAGATTGTCGGTCGGATGCGTGCGGCTGGTTTGATGCAGCTCGCCGGCGAGGCCAAGGTCGCGGCGGCGCAGGCCAACGGGACATGGTCATTTCTGGACGATGTCGAACGGCTTGATGTGCCGGCAGATCTTGCCGATGCGCTTGGTGACGCGCGTCAGAATTGGAACGGTTGGAGCCGTTCCGTAAAGCGCGCGTGGCTGGAAAAGATCAAGTGGGCAAAAACGGCGCCGACGCGAGAAAAGCGAATCGCCGATTGCGCCGAAGCCGTTCGTAACAATCTGAAGAACGGTGGCTTACGTTAACCGCCGCTTTTTCGCGACACGGATCAACGCCATCGCAATGACGGCGCCGAGTGCGTTGAAGCAGAGGTCCAAGGCCGTGTTGTAGTACCCGCCCACATTCGTGTCCGGCACAATCAGCACCGCCGAGAACTCGATCATCTCATTCAGCGACCCCAGTCCCATCGAACCCAGCACCGGATAGACATAGGCTGTCGCGTGGCCCCGGGTGTCAGGGTAATGTCGCAGCAGCAGGTGATGCAGCAGCCAAGCCGTCACGCCGAAGCCATAGGCATGCACGAACTGGTCGTATTTCAGGATGAAGTACTGGTCCGTCTCGACAAACCGAACCAAGTGCAGGTTATAAAGAGCCGACCCGTCCACCGGCACGCTGCCTCCTGCCATGTGCAATAGTCCCCAGGCCGACAGGGCCCAGAGCATTACCGCGGGATATTCGGCCTTGCGCAGTGTCAAAGCGACCAGGGCGATCAGGACCAGCATCGTGCCGATATAGACGATGAACTCGAAATTCCCGCTCGACAGAAACCATCCCGTGAACCCCAAAACATAGATCACGGTGAAGACGCCTACGGCCTTCTCGGCCTTGGTCGGAGCGATATCAGGCATGCTGACATTTGGCCCGAAAGCCACAGATTACGCAAGGGTTTCTAGTGTTTATGGACTGATCACCCGCGCGCTGCACAAATCCGAAAGTGCAGATTCTGGAAGCATCGCTCTACGGTCTTCGCGCCGCAAAGATCACGTACGAGAACAGTACGGGGATGGTCGTGACGCTCTTTCCGATGGTGCATGCGGCCGAGGTGTCGTTTTACGCCGCGGTATTCTACTCGGCATTCGAAGAGCATGACATCGCGTTGACCGAAGGCATATCCTCGCCCGTCGTGAAGCGGCTGACGCGAAGCTATCGCTGGATGGTCCGCCGGGGCGGTCCGCTGGTCTTGCAGACCAAGGCGACGCCCGCGAAAGGACACGTCCGCCGTATCCAAGCGGATTTGTCTACCGCGGAATTCCACCGGCTTTGGGCCGAGGCGCCCATCGCGACCCGGATGGCCATGACCCTCGGGGCACCGCTGATCGGGCTCTCGCTTTTCATCAAACCCGATCTGGAAAAACTGTCCCGGCGGCTGGAGATGGACGATCTCGCCTCGCGCGACCAGATTCTCGGTTGGTCCCCGGAAGCCGCCGCGCTGGATCACGCGCTTCTGGCGGCCCGGGACGACCGACTGGTGGAATCGCTGACCGAAACCGTTCGGGCAGGGCAAGACAGAGTTCGTATTGCCGTCGTCTATGGCGCAGCCCATATCCCAGCGGTCTTGCGCGCCCTTCCAGAACTGGGATTTGTCTGGAAAGAGAGTGACTGGAACCTAGTGTTCCGTGCCTGACGCGGTCCTTTGCCCCTTTCCCTCGCCTGCCCTGTCTTCTATGACACCGCCGACGCCAGAGGGGACGGGCATGAGCGAGCCAGAGATCACCGAAGAGATCATTGCCGCGCACGGGTTTACGGACGACGAATACGCCGAAGTCCTGCGCATCCTGGACCGGGAACCGACGTTCACGGAACTTGGCGTCTTTTCGGCCATGTGGAACGAGCATTGTTCCTACAAGTCGTCGAAGAAATGGCTTCGCACGCTTCCCTCGACGGGTCCACAAGTGATCTGCGGTCCTGGCGAGAACGCGGGTGTGGTAGATATCGGCGACGGTCAGGCGGTAGTCTTCAAGATGGAAAGCCACAACCACCCGTCCTACATCGAACCGTACCAGGGTGCGGCGACCGGCGTGGGCGGCATCCTGCGCGACGTCTTCACCATGGGTGCCAGGCCCATCGCGGCAATGAATTCGCTGTCGTTCGGCGAGCCGTCGCACCCGAAGACCCGCCGCCTGGTCGCGGGCGTGGTCGAAGGCATCGGCGGCTATGGCAACGCCTTCGGCGTGCCGACAATCGGTGGCGAGGTGCGGTTCCACCGCGCGTATAACGGGAATTGCCTTGTCAACGCCTTCGCGGCGGGCCTGGCCGATGCCGACAAGATCTTCTACTCGGCCGCCAGCGGCGTAGGTATGCCCGTGGTCTATCTCGGCGCCAAGACGGGCCGTGACGGCGTTGGCGGCGCGACCATGGCCAGCGCGGAATTCGACGACACGATCGAAGAGAAGCGCCCCACCGTGCAGGTGGGCGACCCATTCACCGAAAAACGCCTGCTGGAAGCTTGCCTCGAATTGATGAAGACCGGCGCCGTGATCTCCATCCAGGACATGGGCGCGGCCGGACTTACCTGCTCGGCGGTGGAAATGGGCGACAAGGGCGGCCTTGGGATCAAACTGAACCTCGACCGCGTGCCCCAGCGCGAAGAGGCGATGACAGCCTACGAAATGATGCTGTCGGAGAGCCAGGAGCGGATGCTCATGGTGCTGAACCCGGAATTGGAGGACGAGGCCAAGGCGATCTTCGACAAGTGGGACCTCGATTTCGCAATCGTCGGAGAGACCATCGCGGAAGATCGCTTCCTGATCCTGCACGGCAACGAGACCAAGGCCGATCTGCCGCTCTCGAAACTCTCCTCCACCGCGCCCGAATACGACCGCCCATGGGTGGAAACCCCGGCGGCGGAACCCTTCACCGAAACGCTTGAAATCGATCCGATCGAGGGTCTGATCTCGCTCATCGGTTCGCCCAACTACGCCCGCAAGCAGTGGGTCTGGGAGCAGTACGACAGTCAGGTCATGGCCGACACCGTGCGCACCCCCGGCCTTGGCGCGGGCATTGTGCGCGTCCACGACACCGGCAAGATGCTGGCCTTCACCTCGGACGTCACGCCGCGCTATGTGAAAGCCAATCCCAAGGAAGGCGGCAAACAGGCCGTGGCCGAGGCCTATCGCAACCTGTGCGCGGTCGGCGCAAGACCGCTGGCCACCACGGACAACCTAAACTTCGGCAATCCGCAGAAGCCCGAGATCATGGGCCAGTTCGTGGGCGCGATCAAAGGCATCGGCGAAGCGGTGGCGGCTCTGGATATGCCGATCGTATCCGGCAACGTCTCGCTCTACAACGAGACCGACGGCACCGGAATCCTGCCCACCCCCACCATCGGCGCGGTTGGGCTAATCGCGTCGGCAGAAGATCTGATCGGCGGATCCGCCAATGAAGGCGACTGGGCGATACTGATAGGTGAAACCCGTGGCCACCTTGGGCAGTCCGCCCTTCTTGCCGAGGCCTTCGGGCGCGAGGAAGGCGACGCGCCGGCCGTCGACCTGGCCGCCGAACGCGCCAATGGCGAGTTCGTCCGGAACCAAGCCCAATTGATCAATGCGGCGACTGACCTCTCGGACGGGGGTCTGGCGCTGGCTGCCTTCGAGATGGCTGCCGTGGCCGGTATCGGCATTGCGCTGGACACGTCCGACGTCGCCCAGCTCTTCGGGGAAGATCAGGCTCGGTACCTGATAGCCTGCGGCTTCGACCAGGCCGAAGCTCTGATGACGGCGGCTGGACGGGCAGGAATTCCCGTCGCCCAGGTGGGACGTTTCGGAGGCGACACCGTAAGCTTCGGAGACAGCAATGGGGCAATGTCGGATCTCGGCGTCCTTTACCGAACGGCGTTCGAAGCCGCGGTAGGATGACCGGCAGGACCATCGATCTGGCCACGTGGCCGCGCGCCGAGCAGTTCCGGCTATTCCGGAAGTACGAACGCCCGCACTACGCGATCACTGTCCGCATGGATGTGACCCTTCTGATGCAGGCCCGGAAATCCCGGGCTTTGTCGCCTTTCCGAAGTGTCATCCACGCCATCGGCGCCGGGCTTCATGCCGTGCCGGAGTTGCGGATGCGGTTTCGCGGCGACAAGGTGGTGCTCTACGACCGGCTCTTGCTTTCACCCACGATTGCGCTCGAGAACGGTGACTTCCGCTACACTTACCTCGCTTGGCTTCCCGACCGCGCGGCATTCGAAGTCCATGCCAAGGAAAGGATCGAGGAAGCGCGCGCTGGCCAACCGCTGGATGCGAACGATGGTTCTATTGAAGACGTGGCCTACCTCTCTTGCCTGCCGTGGCTGGACTACACGTCGCTCGATAATGCCCTGCCTGGCCCGGATGACTGTATTCCGCGTGTTTCGTGGGGCCGTATCACGCCGAAGGGCGACCGATGGGACATGCCGGTGACGCTTCAGGTCCACCATGCCCTTGTCGACGGGCGGCAAGCCGGACAATTCTTCGAGGCAACATCAGACGCGCTCTCCGACTTCCCTTGAAGGGTCGTGGTTCGGAGAATAAGTATCCTTCAAGAGACTGGAGTTGCCACGATGCCCATGCAGGCCCACGAGATCGAAGCGCTGCTGCGCGAGACCTTTCCTGACGCCAAGATCGTGGTCGAGGGCGACGACGGTGTACACATGTCTGCGATGGTCATCGACGAAAGTTTCCGCGGCATGAACCGCGTCCAGCAACAGCGTGCAGTCTATGCAGCGCTCAAGGGCAAGATGGACGGGCCATCGGGCGAACTACATGCTCTTGCGCTGACGACACGGACGCCGGATTGATCGGGTGCCGCTCTTGCTTACTTTTTTACCGGCAGTCCTGTGCGGATTGCCATTGCCATACCGTATGTCACGCTCAGACACAGCCGTCCGCCTATACAGAAATGAATTCTAGGCGACGGAATATAAGGGGAACACAATGAACGCTGAAGCTCAGATCAAGGATACCGTAACCAGCAACGATGTCGTGCTCTTCATGAAAGGCACCAAGTCTATGCCCCAATGCGGATTCTCATCTCGCGTGGCCGGCGTTCTGAACTTCATGGGGGTCGAATTCCAGGATGTGAACGTTCTGGCCAACGACGAGATCCGTCAGGGCATCAAGGATTACTCCGACTGGCCCACGATCCCGCAGCTTTACGTGAAGGGCGAATTCGTCGGCGGCTGCGACATCATCACCGAGATGACGCTTTCGGGCGAACTGGACCAGCTATTTGAAGCCAAGGGCGTCGCCTACAACAAGGATGCTGCCGATCAGATTCGCAAGCATAACTCCTGACGGATCTTGTTTCTCGACACCGAAACGTTTCGCTCTGTCGACGACAGGACAACCGAGTATCCGGTCGTTTTCTGCGAAAATTCCGGGGGCTGCAGGACGGCTTGCAAAGAGCACAGCTCACCGATCCATGTCGCAGGCTTCTCGCGTCTCGTCATCTTTCTGGACGGCGGCAAAGTCCTTGATGCCTTATGTGCTCGAACGGGAAGCCGTCACATGACCGGGCGGTCGTGAAGTTTCCTGCCGCCGTCCTGCGCGATTTCGCCGGCAACTGCTACGTGCGGCTCGGTCTGCCTGAAGGCGATGCCTGGCTTGTAGCCGACAGCCTTGTACAGGCCGATCTCTGGGGTCATCCCTCGCATGGGATGCTACGACTTTTCTGGTACGCACTCCGCTTGGAGAGCGGTGCAATATCGAAGGTCTCATCGCCTATAATATCCGGAAAGGGCGCTCTCCTGACGATGGACGGGCATGACGGGGTGGGACAGGTCGTTGCCAAAGCGGCAATGCAGCAGGCGATTCTCTCTGCGAAAGTGCACGGAATTGGTGGTGTGTCGGTCCGGAATTCGGGACACTTCGGCACCGCCATGTACTATACCCGGATGGCAGCGAGCACCGGTTGCATCGGCTTTCTCTGTACCAATGCAAGTCCGGCGATGGCACCCTGGGGAGGTATCGACAAACGCCTGGGGACCAACCCGTGGTCATGGGCCGCGCCGGCTGGGCACTATCCCACCATGATGCTGGATATCGCCAATACGGCCGTGGCACGGGGCAAGCTCTATGCCGCCGAGTCACTAGGCAAGCCAATTCCCAAGGGCTGGGCAATGGACTTGGATGGCCATGTGACCACCGACGCTGCCGACGGAATCGCTGGCACCATACTGCCGATGGCCGGGCATAAAGGATATGCGATCGGCTTTGTCATCGACGTGTTGTCAGGTGTACTGTCGGGCGGTTCTTTCGGCACTGGGGTGACTGGGCCCCACGTCCCGGATGGCAGAAGCGGTGCCGGTCATCTGGCCATAGCGATCGACATCGCGGCCACCCGCCCGCTGCCCGATTTCGAGGCCGATATGGTGCGCCTAATCGACGAGATCAAAACTTCGCGCAAAGCGCCAGGCGCGACAGACATATTCTATCCCGGAGAGATCGAAGCGCTGAATGAGGCGCGCCACCTTGCGGAAGGTATTGACCTGCCCGACACTGTGGTACGCGATCTTTCCCGTGGTGCAGAACGGATTGGCGTGCCGCATCCTTTCTGATCCAGAACAAAGACGCACGTCCCTATACGGGCGAATTAGAATGTGATCCGGAACGAACCGGTTCGAAAAAAGGGGAGACCTGACATGCGTGATTTCGCGGAACTGAAAGCCTGGCTCGGAAACCGCCTTGGCGAACTTGACGCCCGAGTTCACAAAATTGAGGATCGACTGGACGATCCGGTTTCGAAGGATTGGGAAGATCAGGCGATCGAACGCGAGGACATCGAGGTCCTGGAAGATCTCGGCAACGCGGGGCTGAAAGAAATGGAACTTGTCCGAGCCGCTCTTGGCCGGATCGACGATGGCAGCTACGGTACATGCCTGAAGTGCGGAGATGACATCTCGATGGAACGTCTCAAGGCCGTTCCCTATGCGGCTTTGTGCCGGGATTGCGCGCAGAAAGACTGATCAGACGAAAGCAAGGCGAGGTCCGTTGTGAACAAGAGATTTGTGGCAATTTCCGTGGTCCTGCCAGCCGTTCTCGTGGCCTGTGCTCCGCAGCCGGAAAAAGTTGGACGGACACTCTATCAGGAATACTGCACCTCCTGCCACGGTACATCTGGCCGAGGGGACGGCCCCCTTGCCGCCGATCTCGACCGGCCCGTGCCAGACCTGACCCTGATCGAACAGCGCAATGGCGGCAACTTCCCGACGACGCGCATCATGTCGGTGATCGACGGCTACACACGGGTTCGCGACGGCAACATCACCATGCCGGAATTCGGGATAGAGCTTCAGGCAGGTCCTCTGATCCTCTACGATTCGGGCGATGGAAAACCCTCACCTACGCCGTCAAAGCTGTTGGCCCTCGCGGAATACATAGAATCGATCCAGCGATGAGGCGGTTCATCCCCGCCGAAAAAGGCCGGTCAGACCCGATGACTGCGAGACCGCGATCCCCGAAAGGATGAACGCAAGCGCAACGTAAAGCTCCGGCCCAGGCTCCTCACCTAGAAGAATGACGCCGAACAGCACCGAGAAGACGGGGACAATGTATGACACGAGGCTCATGAAAAGGGACCCGGCAGAGGTGATCACCCGCACCCTCCAATAGGCGGCAAGTGCCGTTGGGAAAATCGCCGCATAACCGGCTGCAGACAGCGGTCCCAAACCAAAACCACTTGGTATGCCCTCGACGATGTACGCGACAGGCAAAAGTACCAGCGAGGCGACGCTCAGAATTCCGGCCGAAAAGGCCAGCGGCGGCACCTTGGGGCTTCTACGCGTGATAACCGAAGCAACCGAATAGCAGACAACTGCGCCTAGGCAGGAGAGACGCCCCGCCAATGTCATGTCCCCAGGCGCGCTTTCCATTGCCCCAGGCCCCACAAGCACAACAAGCCCGGCGAACCCAACCAATAATCCAGCGACTTTCGGCAGTGTGATGCCCTCGTCCCGCAGAAATATGTAGGCAAGCGGGACCAGTACGATCGGCAGACTGCCCATCGCGACACCCGCGAAAGCCGACGGTACGTGCTGCTGTCCCCAGCTCAGCAGAAAGAACGGAAGCGCCATGCCGATCAGGCCCACCGGTGCAACATGGCCCCACGCACGCGCCTCCGAAATCGTTCCAATCCCCTGCCCCGACACCGCCGCGACAAGCAGAAGCACCGGCGCACCGATCGAGGTCCGCAGCGCCGCAACCCACCACGGACCGAAGCCTTCCAGAGCCAGTTCCATCGCCATGAAGGCCGAACCCCAGACAGCACCGAGCGCGATCAGGATGATCCAGTTTGTAAGGCCGGGCCGCGCCGGCGTCGCATCCAAGATGGTTTTCGGGGGCGGGCCTCAGCCCACCGCCCTTGCCTTCTCTTCGGCCGCTTCGGCCAGCGCCTCGGCACGGGCGGCCAGCTCGGCCAGCGTCTGCGTCACATCGTCGGGGATCACCGCAACTTCTACCTTTTCGGGCTGCGGCGTCGGACGATTCTGAAGTTCCTCGATCCACGCCTCCTGCTGCGCGATCTTGTTCTCCATCGCCTTTATCTGGTCCTGCGTGCCAGCGGTCTTGTCGGCCAGCATCAGGCCCGCCATCAGCAGCATCCGTGCCTCGGGCAAACGCCCGATCTGGTCCATCAGCGACTTGGCCTCGTCGTCCAGAAGGCTGGCGGCAGCGTGCAGGAAATGCTCCTCGCCTTCCTGGCAGGCGACATTGAACGGGCGGCCGCCGATTTCTACGGTGACTTCCGGCATCTCAAGCCTCCTTCAGCAGCGGTTCAAGACTGGAGAGAACCTCGTCGATTTCGTCACGTTCGGCGGCGCGCTGTGCACGAAGCTGCTCCAACTCCGTGACCATGGAGCCATTTACGAGGTCGGCGTCGGCCAATCCCTGCGCGTTGGCCTCGCGAAGTGCCGCATTCGATGCCCGCAACTCCTCGTTGACCGAGCGCATCCGCTGCACCTCGCCGTCTCGGGCACGAACTGCATCCTTCAGTCGCAGAACCTCGGCTTCCAGACCCGCCACCATTGTCTCCTGCTTTTCCTTGATCGCCCGCACCCGTTCTTCCAGCTGGGCATTCGCCACGCGCTCAGCTTCCAATTCGGCCTTCATCGCTTCGACATCGCCGTTTTCTTCCGACGCCGCGCTCAGGCGCTCTAGCGCAAGTGACGCCCTGTCCAGCGCTGCCGTAATCCGGCGTTCAAGTTCGGGAATATCGCTCATCAATCTGTCCTGCTCTGTCCGTCCCTGCCGAAAGCCGACGGCGCATTATGTTGCGAATCGCCCTGTCAGCCCCCGATTTGGTTGAGTCTTACCTATTCGCTCGGCTGATTCACCCCCTTTCGGCGTGAACTGCACCTGCGTCGCCTTGCGCTTCCGCAGTGGGCTGGTATCTACCGGCTCGATTCCGGCGTCAGGAGTGAGGGACAGAACCGTGGACATCGCAACGCTCAAAGAGCTTCACCCCGATCACTTCGCCCGCGCAACGGCCATCCGCGCGCTGGCCATGGATGCGGTCGAGGCCGCCAACTCGGGCCACCCCGGCATGCCGATGGGTATGGCCGATGTCGCCACGGTCCTGTTCGAGAAGCACCTGAAGTTCGACGCCGCCAACCCGAACTGGCCGGACCGGGACCGCTTCATCCTATCGGCGGGCCACGGGTCGATGCTGCTTTACTCGCTCCTGTACCTGACGGGCTACGAGGACATGACTCTTGAGCAGTTGAAGAATTTCCGACAACTCGGCTCCATCACCGCTGGGCATCCCGAATACGGCCACGCCAAGGGGATCGAGACCACCACCGGCCCGTTGGGCCAGGGCATCGCCAACGCCGTCGGCTTCGCGATGGCCGAAGAATCGCTTAGGGCGCGCTACGGCAAGAAGGTCGTCGATCACTACACCTATGCCATCGCGGGTGACGGGTGCCTGATGGAAGGCATCAGCCACGAGGCCATCGGCCTCGCCGGGATGCAGAGGCTCGGCAGACTGGTCGTGCTTTGGGACGACAACAACATCTCCATTGACGGCGAGATCTCGCTCTCGGACGTCACCGACCAACGCCAGCGCTTCAAGGCGGCGGGCTGGCAGGTGCTCGAATGCGACGGACACGACCCCGAGGACATCGACCGCGTGCTGACCCAGGCGAAGTCCTCGAAGAAACCAACAATGATCGCTTGCAAGACGCATATTGGCTTTGGCTCGCCGGCAAAGCAGGACACCGCAAAAGCTCATGGATCGCCACTTGGTGCAGAGGAAATCGCGAAGACCCGGGAGATCTACGGTTGGCCACATGGAGCCTTCGAGATCCCTTCCGATATTCTAGAAGCCTGGCGCGCAACCGGCCGCCGGGGTGCAGACGACCGCGCATCGTGGGAAGAGCGCTTCGCGGGCCTCAGTGCCTCACGCCAAAGAGAGCTGGAACGCATGTGGTCCGGCGAAGCGCCCAAGAAGCTGTCAGGTGTCATTCGCGCTCTGAAAAAGCAGATCTCGGAAACCGCCCCGAAAGTCGCCACGCGGAAGTCTTCCGAGATGGTGCTGGAAGTGGTGAACCCGATCATGCCCGAGAATATCGGCGGTTCGGCTGACCTGACCGGCTCGAATAATACGCTTACCGCTGATCTTGGCACCTTTGATTCCTCGAACCGCAAGGGTCGCTACGTCCATTTCGGTATCCGCGAGCACGGAATGTCCGCAGCAATGAATGGAATGGTCTTGCACGGCGGCATTCGCCCCTATGGCGGCACCTTCCTGACCTTCACCGACTACGCCAAGGGTGCAATCCGCCTCTCTGCGTTGATGGGCGTGCCCGTCACTTATGTAATGACACACGACTCCATCGGCCTCGGCGAAGACGGTCCAACCCATCAGCCGGTCGAGCATCTTGCCGGACTTCGAGCCACGCCGAACATAAATGTATTCCGTCCCGCCGACACGGTCGAAACGGCGGAAGCATGGGAAATCGCGCTTAGCTCAAAGGATAAGCCGTCAGTCCTGGCGTTGTCGCGCCAAGGCCTGCCGACTGTCCGCACACAGCACAAGACCCGGAACCTCAGCGCCCAGGGTGCTTACGTGCTGGCTGACGCCGACGGCAAGCGCCAGGCGCTTTTGATGGCCACCGGTTCAGAGGTGGAAATCGCACTAAAGGCCCGCGACCTGCTGCAGGCCGAAGGCATCGGGACGCGCGTTGTGTCCATGCCCTGCTGGGAGCTGTTCGAAGATCAGGACGAAAGCTATCGCCGCAAGGTATTGCCTGCCGGCCCCGTTCGTGTCGCGATCGAGGCCGCTATCCGCTTCGGTTGGGATCGCTGGCTCTTTGGCGAGCGTGGCCGCCGTGAAAAGTCGGCCTTTATCGGCATGCATGGCTTCGGCGCCTCGGCACCCGCTGGCGACCTCTACAAACATTTCGGCATAACGCCCGAAGCAGTCGCAAAGAAGGTGAAGACTCTTCTCTAACATTCTGTAAAATACAAATAATATGGACCAGCACTTCGGTGTTGGCCCTACTTTTTGGCGAAACTTTGTTCTGAAGCGCCGAGCAGTTTTTTAGGAATCGGCGTCATGTGAGATACTGTAGGTCGAAACACCGACGCAATACCGACGTGATACCGACAGAGCGTTTTGGACGGATTCCCCTATGTGTTAACGGCAAAACGGCAAACGCCTGATAATCCGCATCGGGTTTTGCGGGCGCAAGAGACATTTTTTCCTTACTAGCTGTCGAATTCCCCGGTTCCCGTGCGTCCTTGGCTTATCGAACCAAACAGGGAAAGCAGCCCCATGACACTCTCGATCAGCGCTACCTACGCGGCAGCCCTCGCCTTTTATTTCATCGCGTGGTCATTCCACGTCAGCTTTACCCGCGCCCGCACCGGTGTTCGCACCGGAGACGGCGGAAACCCGACCATGCTGACCGCGATGCGGCAGCACGGAAACCTTGCCGAGTTCATGCCCTTTGCCCTTGTCATGATGGCATTTGGTGAAGCCGGTGGTCTGTCACCCCTATGGCTTCACACGTCAGGCATGTTCCTTATTGCAGGTCGACTGATCCATCCCTTCGGCATCACCAACGAGGGCGGTCCGATCGCGGCGCGTGCAATAGGACAAGTCTCAACCTATCTGGCCACGCTGATACCCGCAGCAGCAATCCTTCTCGCCAGGCTCTCCTGAAGCTTGCCACAACGTTGAACTCACGCGAAACTTCACTCAAAGAACAGGAAGAATTCAATGCAATATCTTGCGCTTATCTACTCAGCTGACGGTGCCGGTCCTAACCCGGGAGATCCTGAGTGGGATGACTATATGGCCGGCTATTTCGCTGCCAACAGAGCCTACGAAGAAGCAGGTGTCATGCGAGGTGGCAATGCCCTTCAGCCCACCTCGACGGCTACCTCTGTTCGTATTCGAAATGGCAAGATCGAAACCATGGATGGTCCATTCGCCGAAACCAAGGAACGCCTGGGCGGCTACTATCTGCTTGATTGCAGGGATCTCGACCAGGCCATCGAGATGGCCGCACTGATCCCGACGGCGAAACACGGCACAGTCGAACTGCGCCCGATCATGCAGATACCGGGCGACCAATGAGTGAAGCCGTCCCTGATCTGGACAGTGTGATCCGACGGATCATACGCGAAGACCGGGGACGGCTTCTGGCCGCTCTGATCCGCTCGCTGGGCGACTTCGATCTGGCCGAGGACGCGCTGTCGGACGCCACCGAAAGGGCCTTGATCCACTGGGGCCGCTCAGGCCTGCCCGCCCGACCCGACGCCTGGCTTCTGCAAGTGGCCCGCCGCAAAGCCATCGATCGCATCCGCAAAGCGCGACGCCACGTTGCGCACACGCCGGTTCTGACGCTTCTGATGGAAGAAGACGAGGCTTCACGCAGCACGGAAGCCCCCGAGATACCTGACGAACGACTACGCCTGATCTTCACCTGCTGCCACCCGGCGCTGGAGGAAAAGACCCGCGTCGCGCTGACACTTCGCACAGTTGGCGGACTGACGACGCGTGAGATCGCCCGCGCATTTCTCGACACCGAACAGGCAATGGGCCAGCGCCTGTCGCGCGCCAAGGCCAAGATATCCGCTTCCGGCATCCCCTACGCCATACCTGACCGGTCCGGTTGGGATGTACGGCTAAACTCGGTACTTGTCGTGCTGTACCTGATCTTCAACGAGGGCTGGACGGCAGGTCCAGGCGACGTGCCGATTCGGGTAACGCTCTGCGATGAGGCCATCTGGCTGGCACGTATGATGACCCGGCTTATTCCGGACGAGCCCGAGGTAGAGGGGTTGCTGGCGCTCATGCTCTTGTCACATGCCCGTCACGCCGGAAGATTCGACGCTGAAGGTATTTTTCAGCCACTTGACGAACAGGACCGTCACCTCTGGGATCGCGGTATGATCCGGGACGGCATCGCCTTGCTGGACGTTGCGGTGTCGCGTCGCCTGCCCGGTCCGTTTCAGATACAGGCGGCGATCAGTTCGTTGCACGTTCAGGCGGCTCGGTCAGAAGACACGGATTGGGTCCAAATTCTCTTGCTTTACGAAAGACTTGTGGCTCTGGCGCCTTCGCCAGTCGTATTCCTCAACCGGGCCATCGCGCTTGCCGAGACAGGGGCGTTGTCCCGCGCGCGACACGATCTAAACACGCTGGCCTCGGACCTTGGTAGATATCCGCCGTTTCAGGCGGCACGTGCCGAACTAGCTCGCCGCGCCGGCGAAATCGGGACTGCGCGCGATGCTTATGATCGCGCGATCGAGCTTGCCTTAAGCGAGGGTGACCGTGCGTGGTTGCGCAAGAAACGCAATGCTCTTTAAACCTGTGCTACCTTGCCTCCCACTTGGGCCGAACCAAAGTCTCCTCAGAGCGATCTCTGCATAAGCACGGCTGGAAACTCGATGCCTGAGCGCAGGTCGATGGACACTGGGCCAACCTCATCGAAGCCGCAAGCTGCATAAAAGGGAACCGCCATGCGCGTGGAAAGGCAGTCCAGGCGCAACACGCCCTCAGCGCGGGCGTCGTCGAAAATATGGCCCATCAGGGCGCGCCCTATCCCTTGCCGCACCCGGGTATGGTCGGTAACGACATGACGGATATGTCCGGTTGTCGGTGCTCCGGGCCGCTGGAGCCGCGGGTCCATGCCGCTCCAGCCTCCGGCACCAATGATCCGGTCCCACCCATCGGCAACGGCGAAATAGCGCCCCGATGCGACCAGCGCCGGGTTGGCACGCGCGATGATCGGCAACGCCATGACGCGCACCGACGGTGGATAATGGTCTTTCAACAATACCGGATATGACCGTTGGAACAGCGCGTCGATCTCGCTCAGATCCTCGCGGCGCGTCGTGCGGATTGTCAGCAGTTCAGGCATGGTTCCATCAAAGCTCCGAAGGATCAAGAAATCCAATCACAAAACGAAAAAGGCCGCGTCCAAGACGCGGCCTCTGTCTGGTGTCTGGAAAGGCGATCTTACTTGATCTTGCCTTCCTTGTACTCGACATGCTTGCGCGCGACCGGGTCGTACTTCCGCACGACCATCTTCTCGGTCATCGTCCGCGCGTTCTTCTTGGTCACATAGAAGTGGCCCGTGTCCGCGGTCGAGTTCAGACGAATTTTGATCGTCGTCGGTTTCGCCATTGGTCGCCTCCTGATCGGCCTGCGCGGTGCGCACGCCTTCAAATCCTGAAGCCCGCCTTCTAAAGGTTGCGCCTGCCCTGTCAAGGGCGGAATGCGTCCCGAAGGACGCCTCAGGCCACTCCCATGGTGCGGTGCACCCGTTCCCGGGTTTCCTTCGACAGTCCAAGCGCATCGGCCAGGGAATTCAGATACTCAGCTTCCAAGGGGTTGTCGACACGCACGGCCATCAGCGAAGTGGCATATACCTGCGCCTTCATCTGCTCCGAGGTGTCTTGAGCGAGCGCCATCGGATCGACCGGAGCGACCATCTCGGCTTCGATGAAGGCCCGTTCGGCAGGATCGACATCTCCGAGATGGGCCATGATCCGGGCCTGTTCCTCGTCGTCGATCTGTCCATCCGCCTTTGCCGCCTGAATCATCGCGCGAATCATCAGTTTGGCATTCTCCTCAAGTGTGTCGCTTGCGATCGAGGTTCCGGTCATCGCGTCAATCATCTGGCTTGTCTGGCTCGCCCCCGCCGCCATGCCGCCTCCCATCGCCGACATCAACCCGCTCAGTCCAGCAATGGCACTGCCGCCATCCGGGCTCTGGGCCGTGAACTGTTCCATCATGCCCCGGATTTGCTCGGTCGGCAGTCCCATCTTCTCCATCGAGGACAGCGCCTGTTCGGACATGTTCGCCAACGCGGGGTTGGAGCGCATTGCGTCCTTGACGCCATCCATGCCTCCCATGTCCTTGTACTTGTCAAACCCTTTTGCCGCCGCAAATCCGACGGCCAACGTTGCAAGTGTTTTAACGAAACTCATTCGTGAACTCCCTGATGGTTCCCCCCAACCTAAGAGTGGGGCGAATCTGCAATACCAGCGCAGTCTAACAGGTTCGCAGGACAAAACGAAAAGCGCGGATGGCCTGTAAGCCGGATTCTGTCCCCCGTTGCCGGGGGGATGACCATTCCTCTGGCCCCGCCGTTACCGGCGGGATCAAGCTGCCAACCCGGGCCCCTGGGCTGAAGCTGCCCTGCGGCGATATCCCTTCCGGGATCAGCCCACGCGGGACCCCTATTCGGCATTGCTTCCGGTGGGGCTTGCCGTGCCGTCCCTGTTGCCAGGTCCGCGGTGGGCTCTTACCCCACCGTTTCACCATGACCCTGCATGCAAGGCCGTTTGTTCTCTGTGGCGCTTTCCCTCGGGTTGCCCCGGCCGGACGTTATCCGGCACCGTTGCTTCATGAAGTCCGGACTTTCCTCGGAATCCAGAGACTCCGCGGCCATCCGGCCATCCGCGTAAAAGTTCATGTAGAGAGGCGGAAACCGCCCGTCAATTCCCTCGTTCAAAAACGATCAAATGGGCCGGGTGATCGGACGCGACGTGATCCGCCGTGCGATGCGCGCAGTCACGTCAGCAGGATAGTGCCGAGCAAGACCCGCCATAAGGGCCCTGTCGGCCGGTCCTATGGGACCTGTCGCGTCTGGGCGAAACCGCTGACGGAATGCTTCAAGCACTGTCGCCTCGCCATATTCGACCGGATAGCCGAATGCGGCCGCGTTCCGCAGAAAATCACCAGGCAAGGCGGGTTCCGGCCAGATCGAAAGCCCTTTGTCGGCCAACCGTTTCCAGTCGAAACGCCGTCCGGGGTCGGACTTCCGGTCCGGTGCCATGTCGGAATGCCCGATCACGTGTTTCGGCTCCAACCCATGACGCTCAAGAATATCGGACAGAAGCTCTTCCAAAGCTTCCATTTGGGCCTCGGGAAAGGATGAAAATCCGTCGTTGTCGAGTTCAATGCCGATCGACCTAGAGTTGACGTCTTCCCGGTCCGCCCATTTGCCCGCACCCGCGTGCCAAGCCCTGTGCGCCTCGTCAACAAGCCGCGTTACAGTGCCTTCCTTGCTCACCAGATAATGTGCTGACACCTCGCATTCGGGATCACACATGCGCTCCAGCGCCGCTTCACAATCCGACATGGCAGTAAAGTGCAACACGACCAGTTCAACATCATCGCCCCGCCGACGCTCACCGCAGTTGGGGGATGGCCGATCAACTGCGCTGGTCATCGTTTCATCCGCCTCGTGCCGCTCGGAAGGGTGCCGGATCCCAGTAACATGCGAACCCGTCTCCATCAGGATCGAGGCCCTGCCGGTCACGTTTAGGGCCGCCCGCGTTCAAAAAGGCCAACTGCGCTTGATCAGACGTTGGGAAACGTGAACACGCGCGTTGGAACTTGCTGTCACTGACGGTGCCGGTGCGGCGGTAAAGCTGTTGCCCGACGCCGTTGGCCGTCGAGAGCGCAAACGCCACAATGTTGGGGCCTGTGTCTCCCGGACGGTCAGGGATCGCCTCAGGCTGCACAACCTGGTAAGCCTCGCGCTGACGGGCCAGTCGTTCCTTGTCGCTCTCGATCGTCTCGCGGTTGGCAACAGCCTCGAAGCTCTGTTCGTCCGAGATTTCGGGATTGTTGATGGCAGTAACCTGAGTACTTGCCGCCGCAGTCGTGGCGGCAGGCGATGTCGCGGAAAGCCGTTGATCGTTCTGGGTAGGTACGCGTGACTCACGTACCGTAGCCGCGGTTCGAGTTGCGTTCAGCACACCCAGCGTTTCCGACGCGATCGCCTGCTCTTCAGGCACAGGGCTGAAGCGCGGCGTCTCCAATGCAGCATCCCGACGCGCTTGTTCAGCAGAATATCTGTCATATCCGTCAAATCCAACGCCACGTCCGGCGTATGGATTGCTGTCAGGAACCGGACTGCCACAGGCTGCTACCAAGCAAAACGCGACAAACGCCACTTTTCTGGAAGTCATTTCTTTTGCTCTGCCTTCTTCTTGCTTTGGCAAAATATTACCACCATTTTTCGGGCTTGGAAACAAAGCCCGCCCGATCTTCCAGTGCTTGCGCAACATTCAGCAACTCGCCCTCTTCCCAAGGCTTGCCGATCAGCTGAAGCCCAAGAGGCAGACCCGAGTCGTCCAGACCGGTCGGAACGGCGATGCCGGGCAGTCCGGCAAGGTTCACCGTGACCGTGAAGACGTCGTTCAGATACATCGTTACCGGGTCGTCGAATTTCTTGCCGAGTTCGAAGGCCGCCGACGGCGTTGCGGGCGTCAGGATTGCGTCGACACCAGCCGCGAAGACACCGTCGAAATCCTTTTTGATCAGCGTCCTGACCTTGCGGGCGCGGTTGTAATAGGCGTCATAGAATCCGGCCGAAAGCACATAAGTGCCAACCATCACGCGCCGCTTCACTTCAGCACCGAAGCCCTCGGCCCGGGTTTTTTCGTACATCTCGGTGATACCGTCACCCTGCGCCAGATTGGCGCGGTGCCCATAGCGCACGCCATCATAGCGCGCCAAGTTCGAGGAGGCCTCGGCGGGCGCGATCACGTAATAGGCGGGCAACGCATATTTCGTATGCGGCAGGCTGATATCGACGATATTCGCGCCGGCATCCTCCAGCATCGCGCGACCTTCCGACCACAGCTTCTCGATCTCGTCGGGCATACCGTCCATCCGGTATTCCTTGGGGATACCGATTGTCTTGCCCCTGATGTCGCCGGTCAGCGTAGCCTCGAAAGCCGGCACGGCCAGATCGGCGCTGGTCGAATCCTTTGGATCATGCCCGGCCATGGCTTCCAGCATGATCGCGCAATCGCGTACAGATTTCGCCATCGGCCCGGCCTGGTCCAGCGAAGAGGCGAAGGCCACGATGCCCCAACGGCTGACCCGGCCATAGGTGGGCTTCAACCCGGTGATTCCAACAAAGGCCGCGGGCTGGCGGATCGAACCACCCGTATCGGTGCCGGTCGCAGCCAAACACAGGTCGGCGGCAACCGCCGAGGCCGATCCACCCGAAGAACCCCCAGGTGTCAGAGCCGCGTCGTTACCGCCGCGCCGCCAGGGGTTCACCGCATTGCCATACACACTGGTCTCGTTCGACGAGCCCATGGCGAATTCGTCCATGTTCAGCTTGCCGACCATCACCGCGCCGGCGTCGAACAGCCTGGAAGTGACGGTCGATTCATATTCGGGCCGGAATCCCTTGAGGATACCACTTGCCGCCTGGCTGGGCACACCCTTCGTGCAAAACAGATCCTTGATCCCCAGCGGGATGCCGCACATCGACGGAGCATCGCCCGCCCTGATCCGCGTATCCGCGGCCTTCGCCTGCGTCATCGCTATCTCGGGCGTGGCATGGACGACGGCGTTCAGCGCCTTGGCGGCATTGGCCGCCTTCAGGCAGGCCTCGGTCAGTTCGACCGCCGTGATCTCTCCGGCGCGCAGCTTGTCGCGGGCCTCGGCAATGGTGAGGCTGTTCACGTCGGTCATCACTCACTCCACCACTTTGGGCACGGCAAAGAATCCCTCGCGGGCATCCGGCGCGTTCGACAGGATTTTCTCCTGCTGGTTTCCGTCCGTCACCACGTCCTCGCGCCGTTTCAATCGCATCGGTGTCACGCTGGTCATCGGCTCGACGCCCTCGACATCGACCTCGTTCAACTGTTCGACGAATCCGAGGATGGCATTGAACTCGTTCGCCAGCGCCGGAAGGTCTTCTTCCTCGACCTTGATACGGGCCAACTTGGCGACTTTTCGGGCGGTGGCTGTGTCGATCGACATGCGTGTCTCCGTTCACGGGTCCGGCAGCGTTTAGCGTGCCGGCTTGACGATTCCAAGCCTTGCTACGGCCTTACCGAGACGGCCGTCCCGGGGTGGGACGCAGGACGGATACAAGCGTTGCCCAGCAACAGTCTATCACTTTGTCTACTGCGTTGCTGAAAAGGGATAACGTCTGTGGCCTTACACTGGTGCCACACCGCAAGGCCGGCGTTGGAGAAAGCTTCGCCCTGATGGTGCCGCAACTGTTAATCCGACCGGCCATCTCTATCCCCTTTCCGAATGTCTCTGAATCCCAAGCAAACTTTCCACCTCCACTCAGGCATCCCGCGCCAGCTATGTGACGGCAGGTCCCGTTGCACGTTCCAACGTCAATTCGATCGACACTCACGAACCGGCCGAGTTCACCACGTGCCGTCGCCATGTTTCGATCATCCAGCCAAGCATGACAGCATTCAGAATATGCCACAGAAAATGCGTGCCCAACGGGATAGCCGAGCATAAAGGCTCATCAAGCGACCGCGCGACCAATGAGAGACAGAGAACGGCGGCTCCGATGGCGAGGTTTCGTGACAGCTCCGGTGCACGGCCCCGTTGCAGGACGGCATACGCTAAGATCAATACCGGTAATGGCCAGTAGAAACTGGAAATCCTGAAGAAGGGCAGCGCCTCGAACACCGGTGTCAGCGCGGCCGAATAGGGTATGTAAGCCGTCGCTCCCAGCAAGGCAGCCCAGACTGGCCAGCCCCAGAAATCTCTGTTCGCCAGAAATATGTATACCAGAGTGAAAGCCATTATCGGCGTCGTATCGGCAATCGCCGCCCAGACGGTTGCATGTGTGTGAAACAGCCAGGAGCCTATCCCGATGGCAAAAAGGATGGCAGAGAGCACGCGTCCGCCGGCCATCTCGCCAGTGCGCTGCCACATGATAAAGGCGGCAACGACAAAGACCAGGTTCGACGCCGCGTTGACCGGCTCGGACCAGTAGGACGGGTCCGTCCGCTCGCAGTAGCCGTCAATCGCCCTTGCCCAGTCCATTTGGTCCCTTATCCTCTCGAGTAGGACATAGGGAGGATCAAATGAAGATCACTTGGCTTGGGCATTCCGGCTTTCGAATTGAGATCGGCGACCAGATTCTCTTGGTCGACCCTTGGCTGACTGGCAACCCGGTATTTCCCGCGGGCGCGCGCGACACGGCGATCGCCGGCGCCACGTATATCCTTGTCACCCATGGACATGGCGACCATTCCGGGGATGCCGTCGCGCTTTCCAAAGAAACTGGCGCGCCGCTGGTTGGGATTTACGATCTGATGTCTCACTGGGAGGCGACAGAGAGAGTCAGCACAATCGGATTTAACAAGGGCGGAACGATGATGCTGGGTGAAGTGGCCGTCAGCTTGGTGGCAGCCGTCCATTCCTCCTCCATTGGTGGCGATAGCGGTCCGGTCTATGCGGGCGCGGAAGCCGGGTTCATTATCCGTGGCGAAGGCCATACGATCTATGTTTCCGGTGATACTGACATCATGGCGGACATGGGCTGGATAGGCGAGTACTACGCGCCCGATATCGGTATTCTATCCGCTGGCGGGCATTTCACCATGGACATGAGGGCAGCCGCCTGGGCAGCCAAGAAGTTCTTCAACTTCCGGACTGTGCTCCCCTGTCACTACAAGACATTCCCGGTGCTGGCCCAAACCGCCGACGAACTGGTGGCCAATTTACCGGGCGTGGACGTGAAGACACCCGAGGTCATGGAGACCATTGAAATCTAGCGCAATCCGTCCTTTCCCTCGATCTGGTCGACTTTCAGCCCGCCGATACGCGGCAGAGGTCTGCCGCTGTCTGTAACGGCCACCGCCAAAAGGATCTCGTCCGCTCGCGGTGCATCTGCAAGTCTGACTTCGACCGAGTCGAAATGGCTGCGAACGAAGGCTGCATCCTTGTGGCCAAGCGGCACGTCCAGCGTCTGACCAGGGCCGCCCCGCTTTTTGGCCGACGGCACCAATGCAGCGCCGCCGCCGACTTCGGCCCTGAGCGGTGCCCCGAACTTCGGATGCAGGATCGCTGCGGCGTGTTCAAGTTCGCCGTTCTCCCCGACCATCGCAGCCTTGCCAAAGCTTTCTGCCGCTTCTGGCATGATACCTAAAGCTTCGATGCATCGGCGGGCCAGGAGCCCGCCAAGATCAGCACCGAAATCAAACAGTGTCGAGAGATCCTCCTGGAAGATTCCGGCAAAGGGATTGGCGATCACAGCAACTGCTGTGGCCTTTCGCGTGACCGGCCGGATACGCTGACCCATTTCGGAATGCGTTTCTTCGACAGACACCACAAGCTTGCGAATTTCAGGATTCATTGTCCCGCCTTTCCGCGAAAAACTGTTTCAGCAGCGCCGCCGCGGCGTTACCACCTATCCCATCATAAACCTCGGGAACATGATGCGCCTGTGGATGCGTGAAGATTCGTGGCCCATGCGCGACCCCGCCCGATTTCGGATCGGCAGCGCCATAGTAGAGTCGGGCAATCCGCGCGAACGAGATGGCGGCGGCGCACATTGGACATGGCTCCAGCGTTACGTAGAGATCCGTGCCAGTCAGCCTTTCGGATCCCAGGCTCGCCGCCGCCTCCCGAATGACTAGCATTTCCGCATGCGCCGTCGGATCGCTCAACTCCCTCGTCCGGTTCCCGGCCCGCGCCAAAACTGCACCGTCTTCGCTCACAAGGACGGCGCCGACCGGCACTTCGCCCCGCTCGGCGGCGGCGCGGGCTTCCTTCAACGCGGCGTCCATGTGGCTACGAAATCTCATCCCCACGCCATGCCCCGGTACGGTCATGTGATCAAGGTTCATGTGCTCTTCCGCAAATTGTTGCGCAAGGATCTCATTGGGTCTGCGTACTTGGCTCATCGAAATCGTGAAGTCCTGGAGTTACTCGTTTGGCGCTTGATTCGCTTGCGGCTTGCGTAAGTAGTTCGTGGAGAAGTTCCTCGTGCTCCGATATTGTCCGCCGCCAGTATGACCTAAACACACCGGTCGCAGTCGAGGTCCCGTGTAACGCCTTTTGTTTCATGACCGATGTCACCAAATACACGCTTGTGCCGTGTATCCACGTGATGACCTTATTTGCACTTCTCAGGTAGTTTTGGCCGCAACCTCGACTTTTGCGAAGGAACTGAGTGTCTACTGATTTTTCCTCGTGCATGCGTGCATGCTGCGGGATAAGGCAGGGCCATGATCGAGGGTGAACGCATTGCCAAAGTCCTGGCCAGAAGAGGCGTCGCATCGCGCCGGGAAGCCGAACGCATGATTGAAGCGGGTCGAGTTGCCGTGAATGGCAAAACGATCTCCAGCCCTGCTCTTAATGTCACTGACAAGGATCGTATCATTGTCGATGGCTTGGAAGTCGGCGAGGCCGAACCGCCTCGGCTTTGGCTTTATCACAAACCCTCAGGCCTTGTGACGACCGAGCGGGACGAAAAGGGCCGCCCGACTGTCTTCGATAGCTTACCGGAAGGCTTGCCTCGCGTGATGTCAATTGGACGACTCGACCTGACCTCGGAGGGTCTGTTGCTCCTCACAAACGACGGCGAAATCAAGCGGCGGCTGGAGTTGCCCTCGACCGGTTGGCTGCGCAAGTATCGCGCACGAGTCAACGGCGCGCCCAAGAACGAGGATTTCAAACCACTACGGGACGGAATTACCGTGGATGGTGAAAAGTTTCAGCCGATGGACATTACACTGGACCGGCAACAGGGAAGAAATGCCTGGGTGACGGTGGCCATCCGTGAGGGCAAGAACCGAGAGATCCGCCGCGCGATGGAAGCGATTGGGCTGAGGGTCAACCGGCTTATCCGTATCAGCTATGGCCCGTTTCAACTGGGCGACCTAAAACCTGGAGCAATCGAAGAAATCCGCAAACGTGTTCTTCGTGACCAGCTTGGGATTAAGTCCGATTCCGCGGAAAGTGGGAAAACGATCAAGGCGGGAAAGAAATCTCCAAAGGCAAAAAGGCAGTCAAGAAAGCAGATGCCTAATCGCTGAACGGGTTCTCTTGCACAATCTTAGAGCACGCATCTTCGCTGCTGTTGATTTGGCGAAATGAGCGGAGATCGGTATCTTTCCCCCGTCCATGCTATGGCAAGGTAGCGACCCATCACATATGTTGGGAAAGACGAGAGGGGCCGACTTCGCGATGCAGCGTTTTGTACTTGCACTTCTGTTCGTGACCTTGGCCGCGACGGCAGTCGCGTATCTGGTTGGCCGTTTTTTGCGGGCGAGTAACATTGCCGCGGAAAGAGATGCCGCGTTAACGGGGAGCACCATGCAGAGAATTTCATTCTTTCTGTTGCTTTGCCTGATGGTCTACGCCGTGATGAGCGGTGCTTCCTGATGGCGCAGCGGTACGGTGGCAAACATAGCCCCGGCGCTGTATCCGGACCCTTGGCGCCCGGTCACGTTCGGCGCAATCCGGCCGGCGCTCGTGTCAATTTTCTATTCATACTGCCCTTCCTTCTTGTCCTTACTGCGTTTCAGCAGAACGTGGTCGGAATGGCTCTGGACCTTGCCGCATTCGGAGACCTGATGCTGGCAGCTTGGCTGACGCGCGAAGGACTGATCGCCGAAGACGCATTCAATGCAAGGCGTGTTGCCAAGCGACCGGCTATTCCCCGAAAACTATTCGCAAGTATTCTGACAGGCAGCGGCCTTGCACTGGCGGGCCTTGATCCTCAGACATTCTCTCCACTGGAACCGGTTTTGTTCTTTGTTCTCGGGACCGTACTGCACTTTCTTTCGTTTGGCGCCGATCCGATGAGGGACAAGGGTGCTGATGGCATGGACGGCTTTCAGACTGATCGCGTAGCGCGTGCCGTTGACGAAGCCGAACGGCACCTGTCCGCCATGCGGGATGCGATCCGGCGTGCAGGCGTGCCCGCATTGGAGCGCCGCGTGGCCGACTTCTCTGTTACCGCGCAAAAAATGTTCCGTGTGGTCGAAGAAGATCCGCGCGACTTGACGGGAGCGCGACGGTACTTGGGCGTATACCTTCTGGGCGCCAGGGATGCGACGGTGCAGTTCGCTGACCTCTATTCGCGTTCGCAGAACGAAGAGGCGCGGGCGGACTACCAGAAACTCCTGGACGATCTGGAAGTTTCATTCTCGCAGAAAACCGAGAAGTTACTTCTGGACGACAAATCGAATCTCGATGTCGAGATCGATGTATTGCGGGAAAGGTTGGCGCGCGAAGGCGTCAAAAGCGAGATTTGACTTTTTAGGAGAGACTTTCATGGATGACAGCGTGCGCCAGAAGGCTGAAGAATCGGAAGCCATGGTCAAGGAAGTAACCGAGATTCATTTGCAGGAACCGAAACCTGCGACGGATATAGTGCCCTATGAGGCTGCCGATCCGGGCACTACTGCAGAGATCGAAAAGCGACTTGCAGAGATCGACATGGGCAATACGAATTCCATCGTGTCCTTTGGCTCGGCCGCCCAGCAGGAACTTCAAGAAATCAGCCAATCGATGCTTCATGACGTTCGCAACAAGGATGTCGGTCCAGCCGGGGACAGCTTGCGCGAAATTGTATCGACGATCCGCGGGTTTTCGGTTTCGGAGTTGGACGTGCGCCGCCAACGGTCCTGGTGGGAACGTCTTCTGGGCCGCGCCGCGCCGATCCACAACTTCGTTGCGCGGTTCGAAGACGTGCAAGGACAGATCGACAAGATCACGGACAACCTTTTGCACCACGAGCACAAGCTTCTGAAGGATATCAGGTCGCTCGACATGCTCTACGACAAGACGCTGGCTTTCTATGACGAGTTGGCGCTGTACATCGCTGCGGGCGAAGAAAAATTAAAACGTCTGGACGAGGTCGATATTCCGGCCAAGGAACAACAGGTCAACGATGCGCCCGAGGATCAGGGCGTGATGAAGGCACAAGAGCTGCGCGATCTTCGTGCTGCACGCGACGACTTGGAGCGCCGCGTGCATGATCTGAAGTTGACCCGCCAAGTGACGATGCAATCGCTGCCTTCGATCCGGCTGGTGCAAGAAAACGACAAGTCGCTTGTCACCAAGATCAATTCGACACTCGTCAACACGGTTCCACTTTGGGAAACCCAGTTGGCGCAGGCCGTCACGATTCAACGCTCGTCGGAAGCTGCGGAAGCGGTGCGTGACGCCAACGATCTGACAAACGAGCTTCTGACGGCGAATGCCAAAAACCTTCGAGAGGCCAACAAGGTGATCCGCGAAGAAATGGAGCGCGGAGTCTTTGACATCGAAGCCGTCAAGCAAGCCAATGCCGAACTGATTGCCACGATACAGGAAAGCCTGGCGATCGCCGACGAGGGTAAAGCGAAGCGAGCCGCCGCTGAAGAGGAGCTTCAGAAGATGGAAGCCGAGCTCAAGGCCACGCTGTCAGCTGCGAAAGCCCGCAAGGACAGCGTGGGGACCAACGCTGGGGAAAGCGTTTCGGCGTCCTGAGCAAGATGCGCACGATCGGCTTCTGCTTGGCAGTGGGGGCATTGGGACTGGTCGCAGCCTGCGACCAGTTCCCAAGTTCCGCAACGCTGCCAACCTTGGTGCCCCCACCAGTGTCACGGCCTTCGGCTGCGGAGCCTTCACCAGAGAGTCTGGAGTTGACGGCCTACTACAAAGACGTAGAGGCCGGACATTGGACGCGCGGGTTGCTTCGTGCAGATGGTGGCGGACCTGACGTTCCCTTTGACTCAGAGCGGCTGGCGCAGACGTTCCTGGCGATAGCATTTTCTCGTGAGTTTTCAGACGTCGGCGGCTCACTCGTGAGGCGCAGCGAAGAGAGCATTCTCAACCGCTGGAAAGACGCTGTCAGAATAGAACCACAGTTCGGCCCGGCTGTATCTGACGGTCAACGTGCGGACGACGCCGCATCGATTGCTCGCTTCGCCGACAGGCTGGAGCGTGTCACGGGGCATCCGATCTCCGTGGTAGATAACGACGGGAACTTCCATGTCCTGATAGTGACCGAGGATCAGCGCCGGGTCATCGGTCCCACCCTTAAGCGAATGATCCCGGAGATACGTCAGCGCGAAATTGACATCATCCAGAATCTGGATCGGGCGACGTATTGCGTTGTCGTCGCCTCTGACCCCGCGAACAATGGGACGCTGAAGGGCGCGGTGGCGATCATTCGGGCCGAACTGCCGCCCTTGCTGAGGCTCTCCTGCATACACGAAGAAATCGCACAGGGCCTTGGGCTGGCCAATGACAGCCCGACCGCGCGCCCCTCGATTTTCAATGACGATGATGAGTTCGGGCGTCTCACGACGATGGACGAAAAGATGCTCACCATACTCTACGACGACCGCTTGAGTCCAGGTATGGACGCCAAGGCCGCCGGACCGACGGTCCGCGAGATCGCACGTGATCTTCTGAAGGACGGCAATGTCTGATGCGCGGTTTCGACTATGGCCCTCGCTTCGGAAGCCTATTGATCTGCGCCCTTTTCATGTGGCTGCTCTCCGTCCTTTCGGCCGTCGCGGCAACTGTGGACAGGGAAGCGAAGACAAGATTTGGATTCGTTTTGTTGGAAGGCCAAGCCGCAACTTTCTTCGGGGTCTGCTCGGTTCTTCTGGCGGCCGGCGCAGCCTGGATCTTAACCCGGACGGAACCCGATTCCATCCGGAAGAAAACGCTGACGCCCGGCCCGGACGGTATCGAGTTGAACCGATCCGGGCTAAACCCGCAGTCAGTTTCGGCACCATATGACCGCATTCAAGGTCTCCGGCATGTGCGAAACCGGAAACAGGAACATCTGCGGATCAAGGTCGACGGAGGCGTTCTGTGGCTGGATCGGCTGTTGTTCGACGACCGCGCCGCGTTTCCGGCATTCAAGACGACGCTGGAAGAGCGGATCACTCTGCCGTAGCGTGCGGAACGACCAGGAAAGGAAGAGTTATGAGCATTTTCGATTTTCTCTCAGGCCAGTTCATCGACGTTATCCACTGGACCGATGACACGCGCGATACGATGGTCTGGCGCTTCGAACGCGAGGGCCACGAGATCAAGTACGGGGCCAAGCTGACTGTCCGTGAAGGCCAGGCGGCCGTGTTCGTTCACGAGGGTCAACTGGCCGACGTATTCATGCCCGGTCTTTACATGCTGGAAACCAACAACCTGCCGATCCTGACGACGCTTCAGCACTGGGATCACGGCTTCCGCTCGCCCTTCAAGTCCGAGGTCTATTTCATCTCGACCCGGCGCTTCACCGACCTGAAATGGGGCACCAAGAACCCGATCATGCTGCGCGACCCCGAATTCGGGCCGACGCGCCTGCGCGCCTTCGGCACCTATACTGTCAAGGTCAGCGATCCGGGCCGGTTCCTGGCTGAGATCGTCGGCACCGACGGCGAGTTCACGATGGACGAGATCAGCTATCAGATCCGCAATATTATCGTGCAGGAGTTCAGTCGCGTGATCGCTTCGTCGGGCGTCCCGGTTCTGGAGATGGCCGCGAATACCGCCGACCTCGGGCGTCTCGTGGCCGAGGCCATCTCCGAGACGATAAAGGCCTACGGGCTTGTACTGCCGGAACTCTACATCGAGAACATCTCGCTGCCGCCCGCCGTGGAAAAGGCGCTGGACGAGCGCACCTCGCGCGGGATCGTCGGCAATCTCGACGAGCATTTCCGCTACAAGGCCGCCGAAAGCTTGGATCAGCCCGGCTCGGCCGCAGGTCAGGCGATGGGCATGGGAATGGGCGCAGGCATGGGCATGGCGATGGGCGGAATGGGTGGACCCTGGGGTGCGCGTCCGCAAGCGCCCGCAACGGCTCCCGTCCCGCCGCCGCCACCGGTTGAACACGTCTGGCACATCGCCAACGACGGCCAGACCTCCGGCCCCTTCTCGAGGGCGACCATGGGCCAGATGGCCGCAAGAGGAGAACTCACCCGCGAAAGCTGGGTCTGGACCCAAGGCCAGGACGGTTGGATGAAGGCGGAAGATGTTGCGGAACTGGCACAGCTCTTCACCGTTCTACCGCCACCCCCGCCGGAAAGCTGAGCCCCTGACGTTGAAAGATGCGGATACAACCCAACACGGACACATAACATGTCAGCTTCCAACGGTTACACCCGCATTCAGATCGGCCTGCACTGGATCATGGCCCTTCTCATCGCCGGGGCTTTCTTCACCCATGAAAGCATGGGAGATGCGCTTCGCCAGAAGATCGAATCCGGCGTCTCGGGTGTGGGCAGCCCGACACCCCACACCATCCTGGGCATGCTGGCGCTGATATTCGTTCTCTGGCGCATCGTGGTGCGCATCCGAAATGGCGCACCGGAAGCCCACGGCTCGCCCGCCGTGGCGATGGCCGCCATGTGGGGACATAGGGTACTCTATCTTCTGATGATCGCCGTGCCGATCGGAGGCTTCACCGCCTGGGTGGGCGGGTACCGCGACGTCGGCGACCTCCACGGACTTGCCGGAAAGGCGCTGATCATCATTGCCCTTGGCCATGCGCTCATGGCTTTCTGGCACCAGTGGGTGAAAAGAGACGGCACCATCACTCGCATGGTAAAACCCGGAGAATGATCCGGCAGGTGCGTCTCGGCTGGCAACCGAGGCCATCCGCGCACACCGAACCAGGTCACGACCGATGACGCAGCACCCGGAAAGAGAACATCGCTTCCCCTGCGAAACTTGCGGTTCTGACCTACGTTTCGATCCCGGCCAGGATCAGTTGGTCTGTGATCACTGCGGAAACACGCAACCCATCGAGCACGGGCCCTGGACCCGCTCGCGGGCGATCGCAGAGTTGGATTTCGAAACAGCGCTTCGAGCACTTCCGGACGATCCGGAAATCGAGATCACAAGAGTCTCGCAATGTCCGAACTGCGGTGCCCGGGTGGAATTCGACCCCGACATTCATGCCACTGAATGCCCCTTCTGTGCCACTCCGGTAGTGGCCGACACCGGGATGTCTCGTCAAATCAAGCCTCGCGCAGTCCTGCCATTCGGAGTCGAGGAAAATCAGGCGCGCTCGGCAATGGTCGATTGGTTGGGATCCCTTTGGTTCGCCCCTGGCGGACTTATGGAGTATGCACGCAAGGGACGAAAACTGAGTGGCATCTACACTCCCTGTTGGACCTTCGACGCCGATACGAAAAGCAGTTATCGGGGTCAGCGCGGAATCGTCTACTATGAGGAACATATTGTTGTCCGAAATGGTAAACGTGAGCGCGTGCGCGTTCCGAAGGTGCGCTGGACGCCAGCTTCGGGCCGCGTCGCGCGGTTTTTCGATGACGTACTGATCGTCGCGTCAGAGGCTCTGCCGCCGAAATTCCGCGCCGGCATCGCAAACTGGGACCTGACACAACTTGAGCCCTATGCCCCCGAATACCTCGCGGGTTTCCGGGCCGAAGCATATACGGTCGACTTGAAGGATGCGTTCATCAACGCGCGCGAAGTCATGGACCGGCAGATCATCCGAGACGTCAAGTTCGATATCGGCGGAGACCGTCAACAGGTTGATCATGTGGAAACGCGCATCAGTGATGTGACCTTCAAGCATATCCTAGTGCCGGTCTGGATTGCAGCTTACAAATACCGGGGACGATCATATCGCTTTGTGGTCAATGGGCAGACCGGTGCGGTTACCGGAGAACGACCATGGTCAGCCCTGAAAATCGCGCTAGCCGTCTTGGCGGCGATGATCGTCGCCGCCATTGCCGGCTATTTCTACGCTCTCGGACAATAGGAAGGTGGGCTATGCCGAGTTGATCTTCACCTGACGGGTCTTCTTTTCTTCAGCTTTCGCCTTCGGTACTTTCACGGTCAAGACACCATTCTTCAAGTCCGCGCTGACCTTGTTTTCGTCTGCATCGGGTGGCAGCCGAAACGATCGACTGAACGAACCGTATTGCCGTTCCGAGAAAAACCAAGTCTCGCCCTTCTCTTCACGTTCGGTCTTCTTCTCTCCCTTCAACGTGACGATACCGTTCTCGGCCGATAGAGTGATGTCCTTTTCTTCAACCCCCGGCAATTCGATACTGATCCGATAGGCGTCGTCATCACCTGACGCTTCTGAAGCGGGCGCGATCCATTCCGCAAGACGCGATCCGACGGTGCGAAATGGATCGGCAAGTGAAGGCCAGAAACCGGTGGTATGGCTTTTCTCAACCATGATCTATCCTCCATTGGTTAAAGTTTAGTTGACTGTTATCCCAAGCCACCGAATTCGCATTGACGCTGATCAATCTGTCGATGGTTGCCTGCCCTCCCCAAGAGAAATATGGATAGCGCTAACGCGAAAGGAGACCGCCATGATACTCTGTGCCGGAGAAGCGCTTATCGACATGCTGCCACGCGAAAGTGCGGCCGGAGAACAGGCATTTGCGCCCTATGCCGGCGGTGCGGTTTTCAACACTGCCATTGCCCTTGGCAGACTTGAGGCACCGGTCGGTTTCTTCAGTGGAATATCCACGGATCTTTTCGGCGACATCCTGACGCGCACTCTGGGGACCGCGAATGTGGACGCGAGTTTTGCAGCTCGGTCAGATCGCCCCACGACTTTGGCCTTCGTTACCTTGAAGAACGGGCATGCCAGCTACGCATTTTATGATGAGAATACCGCTGGAAGGATGCTGTCAAAAAATGATCTTCCAGCTTTGGGCGACGACGTTTCTGCCATGTTCTTCGGTGGCATATCGCTGGTCGTCGAGCCTTGTGCAGCGGCCTATGAAGCGCTTATGGAGCGCGAAGCCGGGAAGCGGTTGATGATGATAGACCCGAACATTCGACCCGGTTTCATCACTGACGAGACCACTTACCGCAGTCGGATTTCACGGATGCTGAGACACGCGGATATCATCAAGCTTTCTGACGAGGACCTTGCTTGGCTGGCAGGCCACGACGACACAGAAACCGGGGCGCGAGCCTTATTGGCCGACGGCGCGCAACTGGTCTGCATCACGAAAGGCAGCGAAGGTGTGACCGGGTTCAGCGACACGGGTGAAATCTCGGTTGCCGCACGCAGGGTCGATGTCGTCGACACAGTGGGTGCAGGCGACACTTTCAACGCAGGTCTGCTGGCGGCGCTTCATGAGGCAAATGCATTGACCAAAGATGCAGTGGCAGCGCTGGATAAGGATGTAATCCGTAAGGCACTGGAGTTGGGCGTGCGGGCCGCAGCGGTAACGGTCAGTCGTGCGGGTGCCAATCCCCCGACACGGGACGAACTTTGAGAACGCTGATCCAGCGCGTTTCGAGCGCCCGAGTAGTGGTCGCCGGCAAGATTGTCGGTGAGATCGGTCCCGGGATGCTGATCCTTGCGTGCGCGATGCAGGGCGATACTGACGACACTCCGAAGAAAATGGCTGCGAAAATCTCGAATCTGAGAGTTTTTCGTGACGAAGACGGTCGAATGAACCGCTCGCTTCTGGACACCGGTGGTGAGGCATTGGTGGTCAGCCAGTTCACTCTGGCAGCAGACACGTCGCGCGGCAATCGCCCCGGCTTCTCGGCGGCGGCGGAGCCAGATGTCGGCAAGAGATTGTATCTGATGCTGGCTCAGGAACTTTCGGCACTTGGGATATCCGTCGAGAAGGGCCAGTTCGGCGCGGATATGGCCGTTTCACTTGTGAACGACGGGCCTGTCACGATCTGGATGGATACCGATGGCTGACGCCGCAGAATCTGGTTCGGATAGCCTGGCCAACGCCACGCATCTGGGAATGGTTTGACGACGATCAGCTATGATAGAAGTGCCAGAAAACAATCGGTTGCGCGGGCGCGACGCTCAGGCCGCGCCGCGGTTCAGCAGGCGAAGCATCGTGATCAATCCGCAGGGCGTGCCGTTATCGACGACGAAGGCCGCGGAGATGCGCCGGGACTGGAGTGTCGCGAGCGCCTCTGCAACCAGCATGTCGGGCGCAAGCGTCACTGAGCCTGTTGTCATTATGCTGCCGGCGGTTGTTTCGTGAAGTGCCGCCTGCATGGTTGAGGCGGCGTTTTTCTCCAAGTATCGGCGCACGTCGCCGTCCGTGATAACGCCTGCGAGTTGATCATCGCTGGTGACGCCGACGATGCCGTGACCCTTTGCCGACAATTCGGAAATTGCAGCGATAACGGGGGTTTCACCCGCCACCAATGGCAGGGCGGCGCCTTCGTGCATGATTTCCTTCACGCGTTTCAGCGAGGCGCCGAGGCTGCCGCCGGGATGAAGACCGTGGAAGCTTTCCTCGGTGAAGCCCTTCTGCTGAAGCGCGGCGATGGCGAGGGCGTCACCGATGGCGAGTTGCATTAGCGTCGACGTCGTGGGCGCAAGGTTGTGGGGGCACGCTTCGCGCACTTTCGGAAGGATGAGCGCGACCGTCGCAGCACGGGCGAGCGTGCTGTCGGCGGAACCGGTGATGGCGATGAGAGGGACGCTGCGGCGCTTTGAATATCCAATCACATCAGAGAGTTCCCGGGTTTCTCCGGACCAGGACAGCGCAAGGATCACGTCCGATGGCTGGACCATTCCGAGATCGCCGTGACTGGCCTCGGCGGGATGCAGAAAGTAGGCAGGCGTACCGGTTGATGCGAAGGTCGCCGCGAGCTTGGTAGCGATGTGGCCCGACTTGCCGAGACCGGTGACGATCAGGCGCCCCTCCATGCGATCGATGAGGGATAAAGCCTTGGAAAGAAAAGGTTCCATCGCGGGCAGCGCCTGTGACAGGGCCTGCAGACCGGTCAGGTCGGTGGCAATGGCGTCGCGGATGGCGTCGGTTTGTGTCATGGCGTGCCCTTGATTCCTGACGATCCGATTATGACAGCCCGCCACGGGGCGCAAGCTTGGTCGCGGAAAGGGAACGCACGCTGACCAAGCGTTGCATGCAACGGCTTACAATCGTTAAAGCCATATATAGTCGTCTTTTCAGCGAGTTACACATGTCGGTATCACGTCGGTATTACGTCGGTATTACGTCGGTGCCTCTGGACAAGGAACGCGTGTGGACCACAACATCTTGTGCGCGCGTTCACCAATGTTAACGGACGGTAACCGCTGGAAGGGGCGCTGCCCCCACCGGCCAATGACCTGCCCCCGAACTACTTTCGAAAAGAAGAAGTCCGGTGCATGCCCGGACCGCGCAGCCGTCAATCCTTCATCAGGGTGTCGATGTCCCGGAGCCTGGAAAGCAGAGCCTGCATCTGGTCGAGGGGCACCATGTTGGGCCCGTCGGAGGGCGAGCGCGCCGGCTCCTCGTGGGTCTCGATGAAGACAGCAGAGACACCGACCGCCACAGCCGCCCGCGCCAGTGCCGGAACGAACTCTGCCTGGCCACCCGAGGAAGTCCCCTGCCCGCCCGGAAGCTGGACCGAATGCGTGGCGTCGAAAACGACCGGATAGCCGGTTCGTGCCATGATCGGCAGCGCGCGCATGTCCGAGACCAGCATGTTGTAGCCGAAGCTTGCGCCGCGCTCGGTCAGGAGAATGCGGCGATTTCCCGTGGTCTCGATCTTGTCGACGATGTTCTGGACGTCCCAGGGGGCCAGGAACTGACCCTTCTTCACGTTGATCGCCGCGCCGGTCTCGCCCGCGGCGAGCAAGAGATCGGTCTGGCGACAGAGAAAGGCCGGGATCTGGAGAATGTCGACGGCCTGGGCCGCAGGTGCGCATTGTTCGTGCTCGTGAATGTCGGTCAGGACCGGACAACCGAATTCATCGCGGATCTTCGACAGGATCGTCAGGCCCTCCTCGATCCCGGTGCCGCGCCGACCCTTCAGACTGGAACGGTTGGCCTTGTCGAAACTGGCCTTGAAGACATACGGGATCCCGAGTGCCGCTGTGATGCCGGCAAGCTTGTCCGCCAGCATGCGCGCGTGATCCAGCGTCTCGAGCTGGCAGGGACCGGAAATCAGCACGAATGGCCGGTCATTCCCGAAAGTGACGTTGCCGACGGTGACAGGGTTCATGCGATGCCCTCTCGCTTCATGATGTCTTCGATCAGCGGAATATCCGAGGGATTGTTCAACTCCCAGAAGGCGCGCCCGCGAGCGTCCACCTCGACGCAGCGCACAGGGATGCCGTTCTCAAGGAAGCGGAGCTGCTCAAGCCCCTCTCGCTTCTCGAGCGGCCCCTCGGGCAGCGCAGCATAGCGCCGGAGCGCGTCCGGACGATAGGCATAACAACCGACGTGATGGAACACCGGCACCGCATCCTTGGGCGCGTTGTCGTAGAATGGCAGCACCTCTTTCGAGAAGTAGAGCGCGTTGCCGCAGTGGCCGAAAACGGCGGTGGTTGCGCCGACCCGGCCTGCCTTTCGGTCGTCCAAAAGATGTGACAGATGTTCGGGGTCGGTGCGCAGAACCGGTGTCGTCATCGCAATCGACGGATCCGCCTCCATCGCGTCGATCAGCGCTTCGACGTAGTGCGGTGGTGTCAGCGGCGCGTCGCCTTGCAGATTGACTACAATATCGGGCGCCGCGTCAAGGAACGCCAGTGCTTCGGCGCAACGTTCGGTTCCGTTTCGGGGACGCGCCGAGGTCATAAGAACATCTGCGCCGAAGGCGCGGGCCGCCTCGGCGATCCGGTCATCGTCGGTCAGGACATAGACCTCATCGACACCGGCCACAGCCTGCGCCGCCTCCCAACTGCGGTGGATCAGCGAGCGGGTCTCGCCCGTGGCGCCAGTCAGCATCGCCAGCGGCTTTCCCGGAAAGCGGCTGGATGGGTAACGCGCGGGGATGAAGATGACGTTGTGCAATGTTTGGCCCATCTGTTACTCGGGGCTTAGGGAATTTCACGGTTCGGCGCAATGCCCGGGCCGGTCGCACGGAGACCAGAATGAAGATCACCAAACTTGAAACCGTCCGCATCGCAGAGCGTCCAAACCTTCTGTGGTTGCTGGTACATACAGACGAGGGTCTGACAGGGTTGGGTGAAACGTTCTTCCAGGCGAAAACGGTCGAAACCTATGTGCATGAGTTCATCGCGCCGCGTGTGATCGGCCGGAACCCGCTGGAAATCGACGCGCTGTCGCGCGATCTGACCGGTATCCTGGGCTTCCGGTCGACGGGAGCGGAGATGCGCGGCAACTCTGCCTTCGACATCGCGCTGTGGGATCTCTTCGGCAAGGCCGCCGGCATGCCCGTGGCGCAAATGCTGGGCGGGTTCACGCGGCAGGAGATCCGGACCTACAATACCTGCGCGGGCACCGATTACATCAAGACCACCGAAGGCCAGGTGTCTTCGAACTATGGCAAGGGCGTCGAGGATCTGGACGATCTGAACGCGTTCCTGCACCGCGCCGACGATCTGGCGCTGTCGCTATTGGACGAAGGCATCACGGCGATGAAGATCTGGCCGTTCGATATCCCGGCCGAAAAGACCCACGGCACTTACATTTCCGTGCCGGACCTGAAGGTGGCGCTGGAGCCGTTCGAGAAGATCCGCCGCGCCGTGGGCGACAAGATGGACATCATGGTCGAGTTCCACTCCATGTGGCAGCTGCTGCCCGCGATCCAGATCGCCAAGGCGCTGACGCCCTACGGGACGTTCTGGCACGAAGACCCGATCAAGATGGACAGCCTGTCCAGCCTCAAGCGCTATGCCGAAGCCTCGCCCGCCCCGATCTCGGCTTCGGAGACACTGGGAAGCCGCTGGGCCTTCCGCGACCTGCTGGAGACCGGCGCGGCCGGCGTGATGATGCTGGATATCAGCTGGTGCGGCGGGCTGTCCGAGGCGCGCAAGATCGCCTCGATGGCCGAGACCTGGCATCTGCCGGTGGCGCCTCACGACTGCACCGGGCCGGTGGTGCTCTGCGCTTCGACGCATCTGTCGCTGAACGCACCCAACGCGGTGTTCCAGGAAAGCGTGCGGGCCTTCTATCGCACCTGGTACCGCGACCTGGTGACGGCGCTGCCCGAGGTGAAGAACGGGATGATCACCGTGCCGCCGGGGCCGGGCCTGGGAATGGAGCTGAATCCGGAACTGGATCGGGCCTTCACCGTTTCACGGCAGGTGAGCGACAAGTCCGAGTTCTGAGGATCAGCCCCGGAAGCCCGTGGCGACCACGAATTTCTCGGAGGAATCCGAGCGCGAGGCGGGCGGTTTCACGTTAGCGACCTTGTCGAAACGCTGCTTCAACAGCGCCTGTAGTCCGGTTTCGGCACCTCCGGCCAGGACTTTTGCGACAAATGTGCCGCCTTCTTCAAGGACGTCGAAGGCCAGTTCTGCGGCCGCTTCGCATAATGCGACAATCCGCAGGTGATCGGTCTGCTTGTGGCCCGACGATGCCGCTGCCATGTCCGACATGACCACGTCCGCCTTGCCGCCCAACCATTCCTTCACCTTGTCGTCGGCGCCGTCTTCCATGAAATCAAGCTGGTGAATCTCGGCTCCGGGTACCGGGTCGACCGCCTGCAGGTCGATGCCAAGGACGGTGCCCTGGGCCTTGCCCTTCTTTTCGCCCAGGGCGTTGACCCGCTGAACGGCCACCTGGCACCAGCCGCCCGGCGCGCAGCCCAGATCGACGACGCGGGCACCGGGCACGAGAAACCGGTACTTGTCGTCCAGTTCGAGGATCTTGAATGCTGCGCGGCCGCGGTAACCCTCGGCCTTGGCGCGGCGCACATAGGGGTCGTTCAGCTGTCGCTCGAGCCAGCGCGTCGATGAAAGCTTGCGCCCCCGCGCGGATTTCACCTTTACGCGAAGGTCGCGTTCTCCCCTGCCGCTGGTTTTCTTTGCCATGACTATCTCTCTGCCCCGGCATCGGACCCGTTGCAAGGTGGGTGATTGCGTATTTGGGGCAAGATGAAGAGGTTCAGCGCCCCAGGATCGCCGTCACGTAGCCCTGGGTTTCCCGGTAAGGCGGCACGCCGCCATGCTTTCTGACTGCTTCGGGGCCGGCATTGTAGGCGGCCAGGGCCAGCCGCCAGTCGTTAAAGGCGCGGTATTGCTGTGCAAGGTAGCGCGCACCGCCGTCGAGGTTCTGGTGAGGATCGCCGGGATCGACGCCCAGTCTGCGGGCCGTGGCGGGCATGAGCTGGGCCAGTCCCATCGCGCCCTTGTGCGACCGCGCTGTCGGGTTCCAGCCGGATTCCTGCTGCACGAGGCGAAGGAAGAGTTCTTCCGGTATTCCATGCCGGCGGGCAGCTTCCCTTGCGGCATTCAGATACTGGCCACGATAATTGCCTGCGAATTTCGGGATCGAACCCGGCGTGCCGGGAACGCGGATTTCATTGGGCTGGTAGCGGACGGAATTGGCGTATTGTTTGGCCGCGCGACTGTCGAGGACGGAGGTTTGCCTGGCGAAGAGCTGTTGACGGGCCTTCGAGGTGACTGTCTCGGCCAAGGCGGGCACGCCCGTGGCAAGAAATACCGCAATCAATACGACGGATCGAAACATGCAAGCCCCCGGCCTTTCATCGACCGCATGAGATTACGGAAAACGGAGCAGGAGTCAAAGGGACGGCGCATTGGGGGCCACGCGGGACGCGGCCCCCGGTTCGGCTCAGATCAACTTGCCCATGGCAACGGCAGTGTCGCTCATCCGGTTCGAGAAGCCCCACTCGTTGTCATACCACGTCAGGATGCGGACCATTGTTCCATCCATGACCTTGGTCTGATCCATGTGGAAGACGCTGGAATGCGGGTCATGGTTGAAGTCGCCCGAGACAAGCGGTTCGTCCGTGTAACCCAGAATGCCCTTGAGCGGGCCATTCGCAGCGGTCCGGATCGCTTCGTTGACCTCTTCCACACTTGTGGCACGAGAGGATTCGAAGGTCAGGTCCACGACCGAAACGTTGGGCGTGGGCACGCGGATGGCGACGCCATCGAGCTTGCCTTTCAGTTCGGGCAGCACGAGACCGACGGCCTTGGCGGCACCGGTCGAGGTCGGGATCATGTTCAAGGCCGCCGCGCGGGCGCGGTAGAGATCCTTGTGCATGGTGTCCAGCGTCGGCTGGTCGCCGGTATAGCTGTGGATCGTGGTCATGAACCCCTTTGAGATGCCGATCGTGTCGTTCAGCACCTTGGCGACCGGCGAGAGACAGTTCGTCGTGCAGGACGCGTTCGAGACGACGATATCGCTGCTGGTCAGTGTGTCGTGGTTGACCCCGTAGACGATGGTCTTGTCGGCGTCGGTACCGGGTGCCGAGATCAGGACGCGGGACGACCCGTTTTCGAGATGCGCCTGGCACTTTTCCTTCGAGGTGAAAATGCCGGTGCATTCCATCACGATATCCACGTGTCCCCATGGCAGATCGGCAGGGTTGCGGATGGCGGAGACTTCCATCGGGCCGCGACCGACGTCGATGGTGGTTTCGGTGGTTTTCACCTCGGCCGGGAAACGGCCGTGTACGCTGTCGTAGCGCAGGAGGTGGGCGTTGGTTTCGACCGGACCCAGATCGTTGATGGCAACGACTTCAATATCGGTACGGCCCGATTCAATGATGGCACGCAGAACATTGCGGCCGATGCGTCCAAATCCGTTGATGGCGACTTTGACTGCCAAGGTACTCTCCTTCGGTTCGTGTCTCAGCGCCAGAAGGCGATGAGACGGATCAACTCCAGAAATTTCTGGCCGAGGTAAATGCTCCACCCGAAACCAAGCGCATAATCAAGCGCGAGGAACGCGAGAATGGCGGCACCAAGGCCCATTGCGATCCTGTTTGTCATCGCGCGCCTTATGGCAAGAAGTGACGCAGGGGGAAAGGGTCAGAATCCGTGTCGGCTGAAATGGGTTGCCCGAGAGACAGTGAAGGTATCGGTCGCCGGCGTGTCGCGCAGACCCGGCATCCCGTTTTCGGTTGCATTGCCCGTTTCATTCCTGATTTGTTTCGGGGAGGAAAACGGGACATCTCTGTACATGTTGGACGATACTATCCTGACAACGCAGTCGGACGGCTGTCTGGTCATCACGCTGAACCGTCCGGACCGGATGAACGCCTGGGACATGGCCATGCGGGCGAAACTGGTCGAGGTATTGGAGACGGCATCGACGGATGCCGAGATAAACTCGATCGTTCTGACCGGTTCGGGCTCGCGCGCCTTTTGCGCGGGCCAGGATCTGAACGAGGCTGCCGACTTCGGCGAGGATTTCGCGGAAGCCTGGATCGATGACTTCGCGCGACTTTATCGGGCGGTCCGGTCGATCGAAGTTCCGGTGGTATCGGCGATCAACGGCGTGGCGGCCGGCTCGGCTTTTCAGTTCGTTCTGCTGACGGATATCAGGATCGGGCATCCGGGAGTCCGGATGGGGCAGCCGGAGATCAATTCAGGGATCGTCAGCATCACCGGGCCCTGGATCATGCGTGAGGTTCTTGGTCTGTCGCGGACGGTAGAGCTGACCTTGACCGGGCGCCTGATGGACGCCGATGAAGCATTGCGGCTTGGTGTGCTTCATGAAGTTGTCGGGGAGCGCGACGTCCTGGAACGCGCCACGGCGGTTGCCCGCGAGTTGGGCGCCAAGCCGCAAACCGCGATGCGGCTGATCAAGCGGCGGTTCTTCGAGGTGCTGGAGCCCGGGCTTGAAGACGCGGTCGCGGCGGCGAAGAAGTATCACCGCGCGTCGTTCGCATCGGGTGAAATGCATGCATCCACACGCGCGTTCCTGGATGCCAGGGGTGGCCACAAGCGTGACTGATGCCGCCGAACGTTATTCTATCCCACCGTTCGGGCATACGCTGGCGGAACTGTTGCTTGACCGGGCCGAAAGGCATCCCGACCGGGTCTTGCTGACATGGGATGGCGTCGGGATCACAACGGCCGAGGTCGCGTCCGCGGCGCACATGTTCGCGGGAAAGCTGCGTGCCCACGGCGTGCGGCCGGGCGACCGTGTTATGACCTTGGTGGAGGCGGGGCCAGCATACGTCGCGCTGTTTCTTGGACTGTCCCTGGCGGGGGCGGTCTGGGTACCACAGGCGCCCGATGCACGGGGACCCACGCTGGCCCATGTACTTTCAGTCGTTCAGCCAACTCTTGTCGTTGCTGCGCCGCACGCGGTGGACAACCTTGTGGCGGCGGGTCACGAGGAGGTGAATGACATACTGCTGGTCGAAGGGTGGGACTGGCCGGTTCACGCCGACTTGGCCGGTCCCGTCCAGACCTTGCCGGCCGATCCCGATACGGTGCGCTCTGTTCTGTTCACTTCGGGCACCACCGGACCACCCAAGGGTGTCATCGTGACGGAACGAATGCTTTTAGCTTCGGCGGCGGGATGCGCCTTTGCCAGCAAATGCGTGGCAGGCGACGTCTTCCTGATGTGGGAGCCGATGCATCACATCGGCGGTCCACAGCTTGTGGTCATGGCGCTGGGGCATGGTGCGCGGCTGGTCGTTGTAAAGCGTTTCAGCGCAAGCCGCTTCTGGCAGTTGACGCGCGACGAAGGCGTGACCAAGCTGCACTATCTGGGAGGAATCCTGGAGATCCTGCTGAAGGCCGAGGTGCGCGAGGACGACAAGGATCATCCGATCCAACTGGCCTTCGGCGGTGGGTGCAGACCCGAGATTCGCCGAGCCTTCCTCGATCGTTTCTCGATCCCGATCCGCGAGGTCTTTGGCATGACCGAGGCGTCGAGCTTCACCACGGTCGACGACAAGGGAACAATGGCGTCGATCGGACAGGAGTTGCCGTGGATGGAGGTTGAACTTGTCGATGACGGCGGGCAACCGGTTGCAGATGGTGGCACGGGCGAGATCACCGTCAGGCCCCGGCATCCGGGTCTTCTGACGCCCGGATATCTTGGCGACGCGGCCGCGACGGGGCGCCTGCTGAAAGGCGACTGGCTTTACACCGGTGACCTGGGCCGGCGGGATTGCGAAGGAAATTTCTATTTCCTTGGCAGGAAGACGGATTCGCTCCGGCGGCGTGGTGAGAATATTTCGGCGTGGGAGGTCGAGACGGCGCTTGCCGGGCATCCCGATATCGCCGAGACGGCGGTGGTCGGCGTTCCTTCGGAGATCGGCGAGGCCGACATCCTGTGTTTCATCCTGATGCGTGAAGGAGCGGCTTTCGACCCCTTGGAGATAAAGGAGTGGTGCCACGACTCAATGCCCCGGCACCACGTGCCCCGGTACTGGAAGAGGGTGGATGGATTCGAGCGGACGCCCAGCCAGCGTATCAGGAAGGATCATTTGGACCGTACACTGAGCGATGCCGTCGATCTTGGCGACGGCCCTTAGTCGAAAACAGCTTCCGCGGCGGTCCCCGACCTTCCGTACTAGCTCATCCCATCGCCGATCAGCCGCTTGGCAATGCGGGTATAGGCATCGGCCACTGGTCCGCCATTGAGCGCCACGGGCGTACCCCTGTCGCCGGCGAGGCGCACATCGAGCGAAAGCGGGATCTCACCAAGGAAGGGAACGCCCATGACCTGCGCCTCGGCTGCAACGCCGCCGTGACCGAAGAGATGTGCCTCGTGTCCGCACTTGGGACAGACATAGGTCGACATGTTCTCGATAAGCCCGAGAACCGGCGTCTTCAGGTTGCCGAACATGTCCATTGCCTTGCGGGCGTCGATTAGGGCGACGTCCTGCGGCGTCGACACCACAATTGCGCCAGTCAATTCGGTTTTCTGGCAGAGCGTCAGTTGGACATCTCCGGTGCCCGGCGGCAGGTCGACCAGAAGAACGTCCAGTTCGCCCCATTGCACCTGGCCCAACATCTGTTGAAGCGCGCCCATCAGCATGGGACCGCGCCAGACCACGGCCTTGGCAGGATCGACCATGAAGCCGATCGACATGAGTGTGACGCCGTGGGCGTGCAGCGGAATGATCGTCTTGCCGTCGGGAGACGCCGGACGCTTGTTGACGCCCATCATCATCGGCTGGGACGGACCGTAGATATCGGCGTCGAGCAGGCCCACCCGGCGGCCTTCGCTTGCCAACGCCACGGCGAGGTTGGACGAGACAGTGGATTTGCCTACCCCGCCCTTGCCTGAGCCGATGGCGATGATCCGATCTACTCCGGCAACCGGCTGAGGACCGCCCTGCTGTGGCTTGGGATGACCGCCGAACTTGAGCGACGGCGGCTTAGGTGCAGCCGGTGCCGGGCCGTGCGACGTCAGCACGACAGAAACGGTTTCGACCCCGTCGAGCGCTCGCAAGATCGCTTCGGCTTCGGCGCGGGCAGATTCCAGAAGTCGCGCAGTGTCTGCCGTATCGGCTTCGATCACGAATCGGATGGCCGAACCGTCGATCTGGATCGCCCTGACGAGATCTCGGGACACCAAATCACCACCGCCGGGGCAAGAAACCGACCGAAGGCTGTCAAGAACACGATCTCGTGTAATAGTCATTTTCAGGCCCCCTGCCGTTTGCAGGACACTAAATGAGGCCCGTACCTCTGGAAGGCAAGTCCGGCAGGCACCATTGCTCAATTCTGATGCGTTTTGTTGAAATTACCTAAGGTTAACCATTCGCTTGCTGCATAGCAGCATTGCTTTGGTATGCATTGTGCATCCGCAGCAATTGCTTATCTTCAATCCCGAAGCAGTCAACAGGGCTACTCAAGCCACGAAGGACACGATGAAAATGACTACGTTTAACGAAGTGAGCAATGTTCGCCCCGCCATCAACAATCGCATCGGCGGATTCATCAGCGGCGTATCGGCCCGTTTTGCGCAGTACCGCACGTACCGCAAGACGCTGGACGAACTGGAATCGCTGACCGACCGCGAACTTTCCGACCTTGGCATCTCGCGCCACTCTGTGCGTTCGATCGCCTATCGCGCCGCATACGACGGCTGAGAATTCAAATCGGACGGCCCTTCCTCCTCCCTAGGGTCGACTGAAAGAGCGGCGGCACCTTCCTCCTCCCTGGTGTCGCCGCACCAACAACGACCGGAAACCAATAGCGAACCGGTCAGACCTTGATGAGGCCCTTCCTCCTCCCTTGGGTCTCTGAAGAGAGCGGCGGCACCTTCCTCCTCCCTGGTGTCGCCGCACGTAACACCGACCGGAGCCCGATATGGCACGGTCACCGCATACCGGGGCCCTTCCTCCTCCCTTGGGTCTCTGGCTAGAACGGCGGCACCTCCTCCTCCCTGGTGCCGCCGTTTTTTTGTTCAGTGGCCTGCGTTGGCCGGCCAGACCCGAGCATTGCTCTGATAATCCGGAGGGATCAGTGTGTGGGCCTCGCTCGCACCAACTTCGATTGCCGCACAAATGAAGACGACGACGATGGCGACGATTGATAATCCGCGAGTTTTCATTTCAACATTTTATGATCAATGTTCATGAATATTGTTCATGAATGATGTTCATAATTTTCTTTCATGAATCAAGCCCCTGAATTCTGTGTCATTTCACGGGCGATCATTCCAAGATATTAAAATGGAAAGGTTCGTGATTTCAGATGCTTGTTGCCACAAGGGGCAATAGCCGGCGGCCCCTAGACACGGCACTCCATCGCCGCAGCGAAGGTCTGCCTGCCCTGATGTGCGGCCAGAGGGCGTTGCACGAAGCGTCTGCCGTCGAAGACCACCGCGACGACACTGGACCAATCCGCAGTTGCCACGATCATTTCCGGTCCGTGTCCACAATCGCGGATGCCACCGGCGATATCGGTCTCTCCGATCCTGTGGTTGGTCACGCCTTCGAACGCACCCACACGAACCAGCCGGTCGCCCTCCTTGCGGAAGATCAGAAGCGTTCTGGCGAGGTGAGGGCGATCGACATAGGCGAACTCCGTCCGACCATCGCCATCGAGATCGGCGGCGCCGATACCGACGGGCGCGAGCCACCGGTTCGGACGGCCGATGAAATCGTTCGACGCGATCAGACCTTCGATGCCGTAGACGGAAAGCCGCGCGCCGAGTGCGAGGTCGGTCTCGACCGCGATGACCTCATCCTCGCCATCGCCGTCGATGTCGACGAGCCTGGGCCGGGTATCCTCGAAGACGCGGGTTTCGGGCAAGGTCAGGCGGAAAGTGCGTCCCGAGGCGCCGGTCATGACCAGCGCGCCCCATTCCACGTCGTCACCCAATATGCCGTGGGCATATCGGGTCGTCGGGTCTTCGTAGCGGGCCGAGACGACACCTTCTGCGAATGCCGGCAAGGCGAAGGCGGCCGCGAATGCCGCCAGACGCCACATCATATCTGCTTTTCGGGCATCTGGACCACAAGGCCGTCGAGAGCGTCGGTAACCTTGATCTGGCAGGTCAGCCGTGACCGATTCGAGTCGGGTTGGAATGCGAAATCCAGCATGTCCTCTTCCATCGCCTCGACCGGCGGCAGCTTGCCGAACCAGTCGGGATGCACATAGACATGGCAGGTGGAACAGGCGCAGGCACCGCCGCAATCTGCCTCGATCCCAGGAATGCCGTTGTCGCGGGCGCCTTCCATTACGGTGAGGCCATTGGCCACTTCGACGACATGCTCTTTGCCGCCATGCTCGATGTAAGTGATCTTTGCCATGATCGCTCCGTTAGAATCTTCGCCGCCTTACCTAATCTCGGCAGCACGGCGGGACCAGCCCCTTCTGGCATATAGCGTCAAGAAGATCCGTTGCCTTGCATGAAAAATGTTCTATTTTTGTTCTCATGGAGCTCCGAATCCGCCCACCCGACTGGCCGCGCCCGCCGGCCTGTTTGCCTCATGGCATGCTGGATCTGCCTCCGAACGGCGCGCGGATCGCAGTGGCGGGGCTTGTCCTGGTGCGACAGAGACCCGGAACCGCGAAGGGCGTGATCTTCATCACGCTGGAGGACGAGACCGGCATTTCGAACATCATCGTCTGGCGCAAGATGTACGAGCGCTTCCGCCGCGCCGTCATCGCGGGCCGAGCACTGAAGGTGACGGGACGCGTGCAACGCGAAAGCGGCGTGACCCACGTTGTCGCGGAAGAGATCGAGGATATCTCGTGGATGCTGGACGAGTTGATCCGGCCCGTGGCCGCACGTGACGCCGATCAGCCCTAGTCTCGCCATGCCCTGCCCCGCGTTTTGCCACAATTCAGGGCAAGAATCCGCGGAAAGCTGCTGTGGAGAGGGTGCCATGTTCTTTCGCGATCTCAAATTCAAGAAAGGTGTCAAGCTGAAGGTCACGCTGGCGGAGGTGCATCTGCCCGTGCGACTGGGACACCGGGACGCGAAGAGAACTTTCATCACCCCGCTCTCCATGCAACTGGCTGCCGCCGGGATCGGCACGGTGACAGGGTTCGAAGAATACCAGAAAGACGAAACCGAGATCGCAGGACTGGATGTCTATCTTGGACTGACAGACGCATCCAGGCCGGCGCTAGGAACTGTCGCAGGAATGCTTGAACAACTGCGTGCTCCTTGCGGTTCGTCGATCCGGCTGTCCGATATCCCAGGCGATCCCGTTCTGTTCGGCGTGACAGAGGGGCTGGAACTGTCGATCGGATCCGACATGACCCCCGATGCCGAAACACGAAAGGAACTTGCGCAGACCTGCCGCAGCGCGATCGAGGATCATGCGGTCAGCCGAGGCTGGACGCGGCAGGCGGACCGGACACTGTTCTTCTTTTATGGCGAAAGTTTCACCGAAATGAAGGAACGGCTTGCGCGCGCACTGGACGACGATCCCCGCTTTTCGGGTGCCGTGTTGCGCCGTATGGCCTGAATTTACCCAAGTTTCCGGATGGTAGGGCAACCGGTCGATTGCGCAGGGGCCACGCGTTGCCTATAGCTCTCTTCGCCAGCCGCGAGGAGAGCTATTTCATGACCGAGACCCGAACTGAAACCGACAGTTTCGGCCCGCTTGACGTTCCAGCCGACCGTTACTGGGGCGCGCAGACCCAGCGGAGCCTGATGAACTTTCCGATTGGGTGGGAAAAGCAGCCCATCGCCATCGTCCGCGCGCTTGGAGTGATCAAGCAGGCCTGCGCCGAGGCCAACAAAGACCGAGGCGCGATCGATGCGGAAATCGCCGATGCAATAATTCAGGCAGCTGCGGAAGTGATCGCGGGCAAGCTTGACGATCATTTTCCTCTGGTTGTCTGGCAGACCGGATCGGGCACACAATCGAACATGAACGCGAACGAAGTGATCTCGAACCGCGCGATCGAACTTCTGGGAGGCGTGATCGGCTCCAAGGACCCGGTGCATCCGAACGACCATTGCAACATGGGCCAGTCTTCGAACGACACCTTCCCCACAGCGATGCACATCGCCGCCGCCACCACCGTGCGCGACGTGCTGCTGCCGGGGCTGGAGAAGCTCGCTGCGGGGCTCGGAGCCAAGTCCGACGAATTCAAGGACATCATCAAGATCGTCCGCACCCACACCCAGGACGCCACCCCGCTGACGTTGGGGCAGGAATTCTCGGGCTACGCCAAGCAGATCAGGAACGGGATCGAACGGATCAAGCTGGCTCTTCCCGGAATCTACGAACTGGCCCAGGGCGGCACGGCGGTGGGCACAGGCCTGAACTCGCCCGTCGGCTGGGGTGAGAAAGTCGCAGCCAACATGGCGCGCATCACAGGCCTGCCCTTCGTCACCGCGCCCAACAAGTTCGAGGCGCTGGCCGCCCATGACGCGATGGTGTTCATGTCGGGCGCGGTCAAGACCGCCGCGATGGCCTGTTACAAGATCGCCAACGACATGCGCTTCCTGGGCTCCGGCCCGCGCTCGGGGCTTGGCGAGCTGATCCTGCCCGAGAACGAGCCTGGATCGTCGATCATGCCCGGCAAGGTCAACCCGACCCAGGCCGAGGCGATGACCCAGGTCTGCGCCCACATCCTAGGCAACGACGCCGCCATCGCTTTTGCCGGCAGCCAGGGGCATTTCGAGCTGAACGTCTACAACCCGATGATGGCCTACAACCTGTTGCAGTCGATGCAGCTTTTGGGTGATGCCGCCGACAGCTTCACCGAGCGGATGCTGATGGGCACGAAGGCCAACGAAGAGCGCATCGGCAAGCTGATGCGGGAGAGTCTGATGTTGGTAACTGCGCTGGCGCCGACCATCGGTTACGACAACGCCACCAAGGTCGCGAAGACGGCGCACAAGAATGGTACCACCCTGAAAGAAGAGGCCATTGCGCTTGGTTTCGTCGACGAGGAAACCTTCGACCGCATCGTCCGCCCCGAAGACATGATCGGACCGAAATGAGCGACATCGTCAACCTGAACAAGGCGCGGAAGGCGAAAGCGCTGGCTGAAAGGAAGGCCCGCGCCGACGAGAACGCGGTAAAGTTCGGGCGGACGAGGGCAGAGAAGTCGCGAGATCGCGCCGACGCGGAAAAGGCGGCGCGAAACCTTGACGCGCACCTCCGCGAGGAGTGATGGCGCGACCCGTCAAGCATTCCCTGACGCTGCGCGGACACCGGACAAGTGTGTCGCTGGAGGCCGAGTTCTGGCAGGCGTTTCGCAAGATCGCCGCCGAAAAAGGCCGCGCTATCAACGATCTGGCGGCCGAGATAGATGAGAGACGGGGGACGGAGACAGGTCTGGCTTCCGCGATACGAATATATGTTCTGAATCATTTTCGTGAACGGTGAGTTCAGGTCAGCGCCGCCTGGCACAAAGCCGGATGCCGTCGCGTGAGCGCACCGTCAGGTGGGCGACCGGAGTGGGTGTTTCCGTGATCTCGAACCGGAAGCGCGCCATCAGGGTAGCCAAGAGCACAGCAGCCTCGGTCATGGCGAAACCCGCGCCGGGGCAGACGCGCGGACCGGCGGAGAACGGCAGATAGGCGTCACGTGCCGATCTCCGGGCGACTTCGGTTTCCCAACGGCCCGGATCGAAGACGTCGGGATCAATCCAGTGGCTTTCGTGACGCCCGAGGTGCCAGGGCGAAATGACGATCTGCGCGCCTTTGGGCACGGCGCGATTGCGGAAGGTCTGCGGCACCACGGCCTCGCGGACCATCATCGGAACGGGGGGATACAACCGTAGCGTCTCGCGCAGGGCGCTGCGTGTGGCCTGCATCGAGGAAAGGCCTCCGAACATCGGTGAAATTGAGAAATCCTTCGCCTCGTCAGCAACCTTGTCTCCCCAGTCGGGCGCAGCAGCCAGGCACCAGAGCGCCCAACCCAGAAGCGCGGCGCTGGTTTCATGCCCCGCGAGAAAGAAGATCGCGACCTGATCGATCATCTCTTCCGAGGTGAATGCATGTTCCGTCACGGGATCCGACGTCGTCATTATACGCGTGGCAAGATCGTCCGGAGCTGTTCCGGAGGCAATCTCGGCCTGACGCCTGCTCACCAGTTCGCTGATGAGACGGCGGAGGCGCGCCGCTGCGTCGCGCGCCGGTCTTGGATGGCGCACGGGAAGCCAGGGAATGAGGGCAGCACCAATGGCGACCGGCTGAGTTCTCTGGAAGGCGCGGAAGGCGTCATAGGTTTCCGCCGCAAGCGCGTCGTTGATCGGGATCGAGAAAAGCGTGCGGAAGATCACGTCGGCGGTGGCATGACTGGCCATCGCTTCCACGTCCAGCTCGCCCGGTTCGATACGGTCCGCGGCCGCGATTGCGGCTGACAGCATGGCAGGGAAGGCATGGCGGACGCGACCGCCTTCGAAAGCCGGGTCGATGATGCGGCGCTGCCGTTCCCAAGTCGGACCGTTCGTGACGAAGACCGAATTGCCTAGAAGCGGCTGAAGTCCACGGATGACGCGCTTGGACTTCGGAAAATCAAAGTGACGGTCATTCAAAACCTCACGAACAATCGGGGGGTCGTTGACAAGAAACGAACGAAAAAACGGCGTGCGGAACTCCGCCATCTTCGCACGGTAGAGGTGGTCGGGTTGTGCGGAGAGGATGTCCTGACGGAACATGCGCCAGTAGCGCCAGAGCGACACCCGGCGCGGTCGCCCTGCCGGCTTGGGTGGGATCATGTGACGGTCGAGGTGAAGCGCGAGGCCGGTACATCTATCCGGTTGCGCGACGGACGGCGGCCGCGGAAACGGGCACCAAGCGTCAGTGGACCTGCCGTGATCCGGAAGTAGTCATAGGCGTCAGGGTCGTCGAACGCGCAGAGATATTGGAAATGCAGACGAAAATAGCGGCGCTTCAGAGCGTTATAGGTTTCGGGCTTCAATGTTTTCGAGAAAGCGGCTGAAAGGATCAGAGGCCATTGCTGCCCACGCTTTGGCGCGACCCCCGAAACAGACACCGGATCGGAGAGCGCAAAGGAGCAGCCGTCGCCCGGCGCCGAGACGTCGATCCAGGTGATTTCTTCCGCGGTGGACAGAAGCCGGAGATCACGGCGGATGCGCCGCGCTTCGGGGAGGAAGCTGATCATGGGAATGACCTGCCCAAGTGTCAGAAGCGACAATGCGGGACCGGTGCCCTGGAAACGTTTCAGCCGCAGGATGTCGGCCACGACCGATACGGCCAACTGCGCGCCGGAAGAATGGCCGACGATCAACACCTCGTCGATGTCCTCGCGCAGCGCGGCCTCGATCCGGTAGCGAAACTCGTGCAGTCGAGCCTCGATCTCTTCGGGGTAGGCACCTCGGCGGGAGGCGGTGTAGGCATAGTCATTCATCAGGTAGTAGGCGAATGTCTTGTCGTCATGGGACTTGAACCAGCGTAGCGACGTCACCGTGGCAGGCAGGAAGATCGACCAGAAAACGATCCCGCCGACCAAGCTCCAGACAACGCCGCGCGTATCCGGTGACAGACCCATGAGACCGGTCAGGAATTCACCGCCCAGGAATGTCAGGTACCCGGCCGTGCCTGCGATCAGGCTGGCGCAGGCGACGGCAAGCAGAAGCTGACCCAACAGCATGGCGACGGGATAGAGCGCCGCCAGGACCGGCCCCTTGGCGAGCCACGAAAGCCGGCGGAGCGTGCCCGTGGAAAGATAGAGCCAGACGGTCCGCAACAGGGCAAGATAGGTCCCGAGGATACCGCCCCGCATCGAGCCTTTGACAAGGTCGTGCCAGACAAGGACGTCGATATTGGTAAGAACCTGCTTGCCTTCCATCTCGGCCCGGACGCGCCAGCCGGTGTCGGTGCGGCCCTGCTTCTGTTCGATCCTGTAGCCCGAGATCAGCGCCTGTTTCTTGCCCTCGGTCCGGTACAGCTCTCTGTATCGGCGCGGCGGATGGGGATCGTAGCCCGGAATGTAGAACACCCGGCGGCGAGAAACGCTGGTCTTTCCCTTCGAGAACATTGCCAAACGTTAACCGAATGCAATCGAACCGAGAACCCTGTTTTTGTTTCTGATTCTAACTGTCAACGGTGAAATCTGGTTCGGGAAACAATACACCTGAACGGACTAGCCGAAGGTTTGGAGGATCGGGAACCGCTCGTTCAGCCACCAACTGAAGTCGGTGAATTTTCCCGTCAGCATCAAAAGGCCAACGGTCCAAAGAAGCAGACCCATGATGCGCTCGATCCGCTCCATGTGGCGTTTCATCCAGTTCATGAGCCCGGTCATGCTGGGAAAGAAGGCGGCGACCAGAAGGAAAGGAATACCAAGCCCCAGGGCATAGGCTGCAAGCAGCGACGTGCCTCGCATGACATCCGCCTCGGAGGCAGCGATGGACAGGATCGCCCCAAGGATGGGACCGATACAGGGCGTCCAGCCGAATGCGAATGCCAGCCCGAGGACATAGGCGCCGAACATCGAGCCGCCGCGATCGCCGGCATCCATGCGCATCTCGCGGTCAAGAAACCCGATCCGGTAGACGCCGACGAAATGTGCGCCGAAGATCATGATGACGAGCCCGGCAATGGTGACGAACCAGTCCTGATTGGACAGGAAGAACCGCCCGAAGGCGCTGGCCGTGAAACCCAGGAACAGGAATACGGTGGAGAGGCCAAGCACGAAGAACGCGGCAGAGCTTAATGCGCGTCGGCGCGGTGCAGCTTCGGCGCCCTGCATCTCGGATACGGTGATCCCGCTCATGTAAGCAAGATATGGCGGTACGATCGGCAGGACGCAGGGGCTGAGAAAGGACAACACCCCCGCGGCGAGCGATATGGCAAGCGCGGGCAGCAGACTGGCGTCGAATAGGTCTATTCCAAACATGGATGCCGTCCCTTTTTCCCCTGACCCAGTTAGGCGATCTTTGCGCCGGCGTCACGCGCACGATGGGTCACATCTAGGTGGACAAACTGTAACACCGGCCTTACCGCTTCGGTTCATGAAGATCGACGAAGAACTCGACGCGACAGGGCTTCTCTGCCCCCTGCCCGTTCTGAAAGCGGCCAAACGGATGCGCACGCTGCCCACTGGCTCTATCATGCGGCTTGTGGCCGACGATCCAGCGGCGGTTGTCGACGTGCCACATTTCTGCAACGAGCAGGGGCACCGGTTACTTTCCGCCGACGAGCAGGATGGTGTGCAGGTCTATCTGATCCGGAAGGCCTGACCGCTTCTGCGGACGTATCACCGCTTTACAATCAAGAAAAAACGGCCCGGACTGACCGGGCCGCTTGCTGGGTGTCGTTATCAGCGGCCCATCGACCACCAACCGCGACGGCGCGGTTTGTCCGGGTCCGCATCTTCAGACGGCGCCTGCTCTTCTGCCGATGCGAGTGCCGGTTCGGGCTCTTCGGGCTTTGCTTCCCGGGTTTCCGGTTCCGGCGCAGGCGTTTCGGCTTCTGCCGATTCCTCATTCGCTGTCGCGGAGGTTTCCTCGGGTTCGACCTTTTTCTTTCGGCTGCGGGGCGCGCGCTTCTTCGTCGGTTTTTCCTCTACCTCGGGCGCGGATGCCGCTTCTGTTTCAGCTTCTGCGGGTGTCTCCTCGGCCTTCACGGCCTCGGGGGCCGCATCGGCCATTTCCTCGGCATCGGTGGATGGTTCCTCGGCCTTCTTCTTGCGGCCGCCACGCGAGCGACGGCGCTTCGGCTTCTGTTCTTCCGCGTCCTCCGCGGCAACGTCGGAGACTTCGTCGGCAACGGCGTTTTCGGCTGCAACGACCTCTTCGGTCGCGTCGCTGCCATTGGACTCCTCAGGCTCTTCTGCCTGTGACTGGCCGTTCTGGCTCTCGCTTTCGCCATTGCCTTTACCGCGACGACGACGACGGCGGCGGCGTTTGCGCTTGGGCCGGTCCTCCTCGCTCTCTTCGACGGCTTCGACCGTTTCGACCTCGTCCTCTTCCTGCGTGTCCTCGTCGACTTCATCCATCAGAGACATGTCGACGGATATCACCGGAACGCTCTCGGTCACGGTCCGCGTCGCGGTCTTGAACTTTTCGATCGAGAAGTCGGGCGAGATCAGGAAAGGATCGGCCTCCATGCGAACGGCCATCCCATAACGCGCTTCGATCTGAGCGATATGCTCGCGCTTCATGTTCATCAGGAAGTTCACGATCGAGACCGGGGCCTTGACCAGAACCTCCTTCGAGCGGCGACGGACGCCCTCTTCCTCGATCTGGCGCAGTATGGTCAGACCGAGGCTGTCGTCCGAGCGGATCAGGCCGGTGCCGTGGCAGGATGGGCAGGGCTGCGTCGAGGCTTCAAGCATGCCGGGGCGCAGACGCTGGCGCGACATTTCCAGAAGTCCGAAGCCCGAGATTCTGCCGACCTGAATGCGGGCGCGATCGGTCTTGAGTTTATCCTTGAAGCGTTTTTCGACGGCGGCGTTGTTCTTACGCTCTTCCATGTCGATGAAGTCGATGACGATGAGGCCCGCAAGGTCGCGCAGGCGCAGTTGCCGCGCGACTTCTTCGGCGGCTTCAAGGTTTGTCTTTAGCGCGGTTTCCTCGATCGAGCCTTCCTTGGTGGCCTTGCCCGAGTTCACGTCGATGGCGACCAGCGCCTCGGTGATCCCGATGACGATATAGCCGCCGGACCTGAGCTGCACGACGGGATTGAACATTCCGCCGAGATAGCTTTCGACCTGAAAACGCGCGAAGAGCGGCATCGCATCGTGGTAGTGCTTCACGTTCTTGGCGTGAGACGGCATGATCATCTTCATGAAGTCTTTGGCCGTACGGTAGCCCGCGTCGCCCTCGACCATGACCTCGTCGATTTCTCGGCTGTAAAGGTCGCGGATCGACCGTTTGATCAGGTTGCCTTCCTCGTAGATCTTCGCAGGAGCAATGGACTTGAGCGTCAGTTCGCGGATCTGCTCCCAGAGCCTTTGAAGATACTCGTAGTCGCGCTTGATCTCGGTCTTCGTTCGCTTGGCGCCTGCGGTTCGGATGATGAGGCCTGCACCCTGCGGAACCTCGATCTCGCTGGCGATCTCTTTCAGTTTCTTGCGATCTGCCGCAATAGTGATCTTGCGCGAAATGCCACCGCCGCGGGCAGTATTCGGCATCAGCACGCAGTAACGTCCCGCGAGCGAGAGGTACGTGGTGAGCGCAGCCCCCTTGTTGCCACGCTCTTCCTTGACGACCTGAACCAGGAGGATCTGGCGAACCTTTATGACTTCCTGGATCTTGTAGCGGCGGACGCGCGGCTTGCGTCTTGGGCGAATCTCTTCCGCGGTGTCGTCGTCGGCAACGGATTCGATGTTCTCGTCCGTCTCGGCAGCATGATCAGCGGCAACGTAGGGTTCATCGTCGTCGCGTGCATCCTCGTCGAGGTCGACCACGTCCATGCCCGGGATCTGGCGCTCCGCCTTGACGTCCTTCGAGTCCTCGTTGTCCGCCGACTCTGTCGCGTTTTCGGCGGACGCTTCGGCATCCGCGTTATCGTCGATGTCTTCGGATACCGTCTCGTCAGCGGTTTCCACGGATTCGGCTTTAGCCCTGGAGCGGCTGCGACGACGGCGTTTCGGCTTTTCTTCTTCCTCGGCTTCGGCCTGAGCCTCTGCCATCTCCTCGGCCAGAAGCGCCTCGCGGTCCGCTACGGGTATCTGGTAGTAATCCGGGTGAATTTCCGAGAACGCCAGAAACCCGTGGCGGTTTCCGCCGTAGTCAATGAACGCCGCCTGAAGCGAGGGTTCGACCCGCGTTACCTTTGCGAGATAGATATTGCCGGAGAGCTGGCGTTTGTTCTCGGATTCAAAATCGAATTCCTCGACCTTGTTTCCGTCGACCACCACGACGCGAGTCTCTTCCGCGTGGGTGGCATCGATAAGCATCTTCTTGGACATACAGGCTTTCTGCGCGATCCAACACCGGCGCCAGAAGGCGTCAAGTGGTTGATATTGCGGCTGATTATGGCGAGGCGCGGCTGGGCCATAGGGGAGCGGCCCGTCAATGACGGGGAAACGCTCGATCGATCCCACGCGCGCGTCATCGCGGTTCTTCTCCGACGCCTCAAGCGAGGCGCCCGTTCAAGGCCCGGCGCTGGAGTGTTCCGCAGCACGGGCAATTCGATACATTGGCCAACGACTGGCCGACGAGCCGGATCAGGGGCGCGTATTTACCGCCAAGCCCCTGAAACAGCGAAACTTTCTGCGAGAGTCACTGCATGACATTTGCGTGACACCTCCGCGTGCTCAACATAAAGGGTGTCCGCGACAAATATCAATGAGGAAAATGTTGAAGTTCCCGCACAGCCATATGAATGCGACAATCCAGCCGCCTCTGGAACATTATCCGGGTCCAGTGCGCGCATGATGAACCCCTGGACCGTCACCTGCGAGCAACGGCGTATCCATGAAGCGTTGGACCGATGGTCATCAAGATATGCAAGTATCGAATGCCGGAGAGGACGCGTCGGCACACTAGCCTCACGAGGACTATTGGCTCAGTAATCCGAGCCCGTGGATGGCGCTGGCCAGGTTTGCCGAAATCCGTTGGCCAAGCGCGGGCAGTGGGCTTCCGGCCGGGCGAATATCGGGAATCTGGACCGTTACGCAACCCGCCGTGATTGCAGATGCGACACCATGATCGCTGTCTTCGAACGCGATGGTGCGTCCAGGATCGACCCCGAGACGGCCGGCCGCTTCGAGATAGGGCGCCGGGTCGGGCTTGTTGGCAGATACCTCGTCGCCGCCGATCACCGTTTCGAAGTGATGAAGGAGACCTGCGACCTCGAGATGTCCGCGCGCGCGCGCGCCGCCAGTCGAGGTCACAACCAGCATACGCATCCCGCGGTCAGTCAAGGCGCTCAAGGTCTCGGATACCGTCGGTTTCAGCGGCACACCTTCGGCCATGTTGCGCGCTACGGCTGCGTGCCAGTCCGAGATGAAGGTGTCGATATCGACACCTTCGATCAACTCGACTACACGCGCCCTCGTCGATGCGCTGGAGGTGCCGACGAGGGAGGCATAGATGGCCACTGCCTCGTTCTCGGCTATACCAAAGCCTCGCGTGATCTCTGCGAACGCGACAGAGCCGACACGCTCGGTGTCCAGAAGCGTGCCGTCCATGTCGAAGAAGAGTGCGTCCGGTGTGAAGTCGATCGTCACAAATAATCCGACCGCTGAAGTCCGTACTTCGCCATCTTCTCGTTCAGCGTCCGGCGCGGCAGGCAAAGCTCGTCCATGACGTTGACGATCGAGCCGCGGTGGCGACGCATCGTGTTGTCGATCAGCATACGTTCGAAAGCCTCGACATACTCCTTGAGCGGTTTGCCCTCGGTCGTGACGGTCATCTGGGTTTCGTCGTTGTCGGCCATCAGCAGCGAGGCAATGGTGCCGGATCCCCGACGCGACTGAAGCACCGCGCGTTCGGCGACGTTCACGAGTTGCCGGATGTTTCCCGGCCAGGGCGCCTGCAGCAGTTGCGCGGCCTCCTGCGCGGAGACCTCGGGCGTCTCGCAGCCGTATTCGTCGGCGAACTGCTCGGAGAAGCGCTGGAAAAGCATCAGGATGTCTTCGCCCCGCTGGCGGAGCGGCGGAATTGTGATCTTCATCGCCGCCAGACGGTAGTAGAGATCCGGGCGGATCGCGTCCTCGCAGGTCTTTCCGGGTTCCTGCAGGTTGCAAATCGCAACGATGCGCGTCTCGGCCGGAGTGCCCTGCTCGTTCATCCAGGACAGTAGACGGGCCTGGAGAGTCATCGGAAGCGCCTCGATGTCTTCGAGGACCAGCGTGCCGCCACGGGCCTCTTCCAGCAGCGGAAGCTGATCGCCCTCGCCCATCGGGCCGAAGAGTCGCTTGGCAAGCGATTCCTCGTCGTGAGCGGCGCAGGAGAAGAGGACGAATTTCTTGCCGGCCTTGGCGCCTACCGCGTGAAGCGCATGGGCGACCAGCGTTTTGCCGGTTCCGGTTTCACCGTCGATCAGGACGTGGCCGTCGGCCTGACCGAGATCCAGAATATCCTCGCGCAGACGCTCCATCACCGGGGAAGTGCCTATCAGCTTCTTGATGATGCCCGAGCCGCCGTCGCTGAGCTCGCGCCGGAGCGCCCGATTGTCGAGCGTCAGGCGGCGCGCATTGGCCGCCTTCTTGGCCAGTTCCGTCATGCGGTCGGGATTGAAGGGCTTTTCCAGGAAATCGAAAGCGCCGACGCGCATCGCCTCGACCGCCATCGGCACGTCACCGTGGCCCGTGATCATGATGACCGGCAGCGCGCTGTCGACGCTCATCAGCCGCTTGAGGAAAGCCATGCCGTCCATGCCCGGCATCTTGATGTCGCTTACCACTACGCCGGGATAGTCGTTGCCAAGGTTTTTCAGGGCGTCCTCGGCGCTGGGAAACGTCTCGGTCTCGAAGCCCGAAAGCGCCAGCCACTGACTGATCGACTGGCGCATGTCCTGTTCGTCGTCGACAATCGCGACCTTCATCGCCTGTGCCATGATCTCACTCCGTTTCTCATTCCGCCGCCTGGGTCGCCTTTTGCGCCAGCGGCAGGGTTATCTCGAAAACGGCCCCGCCATCGCGTCCGTTGCGAGCGGTCAGCCGGCCGCCAAGGTCGTTCACAATTCCGGATGAAATAGCAAGCCCCAAGCCGACACCGTCGCCAGGGGCTTTGGTGGTGTAGAAAGGCTCGAAAAGGTTTTCGAGGTCCTCGATACCGTGGCCGTTGTCGCGTACGGTTATCAGCACGTCGTCGGCCACGGTCACGATCACCTTCACCTCGGGCGACTGGATGCCTTTGGTGGCGTCCAGGGCGTTTCGAAGCAGGTTGATGATGACCTGTTCCAGACGAATCCGGTCGGCCTGAACAATCACCGGATCGCGGGGAAGAGACGCCGAAATCGCCATGTCGCGACGCCGAAGCTGAGGCTCCATCATCGAGATCGCCGAAGAGACAGAAGCCTTTACGTCCATGGCCTCGAATGCATCGCCCCCCTTACGGGCATATGACTTGAGCTGACGGGTGATCGCGCCCATCCGCTCGATGAGGTCGTCGATGCGCTGGAACGAAGACAGCGCCTCGTCGGGACGCCGACGTTGGAGAAGGAGCTTGGCGCCGGCGAGATAGGTCTTCATCGCCGCGAGCGGCTGGTTCAGTTCGTGGCTGACCGCTGCGGACATTTCGCCCAGAATGGCCAGTTTCGAGGACTGCTGCAGGGTCTGTTCAGCCACTTCAAGGTGCCGCTCGGCCTTTTCACGCTCGGCGATTTCCCGCTGCAGCGCGGCGTTCAATGCGCGAAGTTCAGCCGACTCGCGCTGAAAGAAAACCAGCCGCGACGTGGCCTTTCTGCTGACCACATAGAAAACCAGCGTCATGAGAATCGCGAAGCCCATTATCTCGAGCGCAAGCACCGCATTCACCCGTTCGCGGACACCGGCATAGGTGGTGAAGCTGGTCATGCGCCACCCCTGAAACCCGATCCGCGTTTCCTGCCTCATGACAGCCTCGCCCGAAAGATAGGCATCCGGCGGCAAGGCTCCCCAGTCGGTCGTGGCCCGGATCGCACGCTCGATCGCCGTAGGTGCTGAGCGCAGCGCCAAAGCTTCCGCCTCGCTCTTCCCGCGCCAACGCGACTCGGTTGCCAGGATGATCATGCCCTCGCTGTTGGTGACCATCACGGCGTCGCTGAACCCGGCCCACGCTGCCTCGAATTTGCGAAGGCCAACCTCGACGACGATTACCCCGATCAACTCACCCTGGGAATCGATCTTGCGCGAGTAGCTGAAGATACGGCTGCCGTTTTCCATAACATTTGTTGTGAAAACCGTATCACCGGAACGCAGAGCTTCGACGAAATAGGGCGTGGCGTTGTGGTTGGATCCAAGGAGCGCCCGGTCCGTGGCGGCAACGACCCGCCCCCCTGAATCGAGAAGCATCAGTCCTGCGGCACCGATCTCGTCGCGGTACTCGATCAGGCGCTGGGAAGATTGCGAGAAGTCGCCGGAATTCAGCGCGCCAATCAGGGTCGGATCGCGGGCCAGCAGCTGAGGAACGATCTGGTTGCGCTGGAGTTCGGAGAGGATATTCCCCGAATAGAGCGCAAGTCGAACTTCCGCGCGGGAACGCGTACTTTCCGTGAAGCGTTCTGTCAGGAAGGCGTTCGTCCACCACACCACAGCAACGCAGATCGCGATCAGGAAGATCATCACGATCCGCAGCCGCCAAGGCATGCCACCCAGGTCGGGAATGCGGGATGTTGGGCGCTCGCTCATGAAGCGAGTCTAGGTGGTTGGAGACTTGTTCTCAAGCGTCGAGCGCTACCCCGGCAAGGCTGCGGAAGAGTGCGGCACCGTCCGCCTGACCGAGGGCGGGATCGGCTGCGCGTTCAGGGTGCGGCATCAAGCCCAGGACGCGCCGGTTCTTCGAGAGAATTCCGGCGATGCGGTCAACTGAACCATTGATGTCCTTTACATAGCGGAAGGCGACGCGGTCTTCTGCAGTCAGCTCCTTCCGTATCTCCTCGGTGGCCTGGTAATTGCCATCATGGTGCGCGACCGGGAAAGTGACCGTCGGACCCGTGCCGTATCCCGCAGTGAAATCGCTGTCGACTGTTGCCACTTCCAGATCGACCGGTCGACAGATGAACTTGAGACCGGCATTGCGCATGAGGGCGCCGGGAAGCAGACCGGTTTCCAGAAGCACTTGAAAGCCGTTGCAGATGCCGATGGCATACCCGCCTTTTTCGACATGGGATTTGAGCGCGGCGGTGATTGGCGAGCGGGCCGCAATGGCCCCGCAGCGCAGATAGTCGCCGAAAGAGAAGCCTCCCGGCACGCCGACGATGTCGACCCCCGACGGCAGGTCCGTATCTTTGTGCCACACCATGTCGACGGTGAACCCGGCCTGGCCAAATGCCACGGCCAGATCGCGGTCGCAATTTGAACCCGGGAAGACAAGGACAGCGGCTTTCATGACCGGAAACCCTCTAGTTTCGGAAATCGGTGATTACGGCGACACCCGGAGGCGTCGGACCGTTGAACGCGGCGAGTTCGGCGCTGACATCCTGAAGCGGGACCTCGCGGGCGACAATCGGCGAAAGATCGACGTGACCGCCCGCTATCAGCGAGAGAAGCGAAGGGTAGCGATGCGACGGCATCCCGCGCGTGCCGAAGAGTGCCAGGTTGCCCATATAGACCGCGTTGAGGTTCACTTGCTGAACCGCGTGATGACCAACAGGCATGCCGACCTGCACGTGGCGACCCAGCGGGCGGAGGCAGGCAAGGGAAGCGGCTACGGTTACAGGGAAGCCGAGCGCCTCGACAGAAACGTGCGCGCCGCCATCCGTGATGTCCTTGATCTTGTTCGCGCTTTCGCCGTCAGAGGCGTTGATCGCGTAGTCCGCGCCCAGCGCGTGGGCGTGTTCCAGCTTCTCGTCGACAATGTCGGTGACAATCACGCGCGCGCCCAGCGCCCGGCCGAGAAGCATCGCGGAGAGGCCGATACCGCCCGTCCCGTGGACGGCCAGCCATTCGCCGGGCCGCAGGGCGGCACGGCCTGTCAGGGCGTGCCATGCTGTTGTCACCCGGCAGCCGAGTGCCGCTGCGAGCGTTGGCGACATATCTTCCGGCAAGCGAGCGAGATTGTGGTCGCGGGGGACGGCGACGTACTCGGCGAAAGCGCCGGGTTCTATGAAGCCGGGCAGACGCTGGTCCAGACAGGTGTTGCTCTCTCCTGCCCGGCATTGCGGACAGGTGCCGCAGGCAAGAATGAAAGGTGCGATCAGGCGGTCGCCAAGCTTGTATTGTGCGTTCGGCCCCGCAGCGACGACCACGCCGCAATATTCGTGACCTCCGATCTGGCCTGGCTTGACGCGAGGATGCTCGCCCACCCAGCCGTGCCAGTCCGATCGGCACACGCCACAGGCCAGGACTTTCAGCACGACACCATCGTGGGGACAGTCGGGATCAGGCACATCCTCGATCGACAGAGGGGTATTGTATTCTCGCAGGACCGCTGCGCGCATCAGAGGACCTCGACCTCGTAGCGTTCGATCACGGTGTTGGCCAGCAGTGCTTCGCACATCTTCGTCACCTCGGCTTCTACCTTGGCGGGATCTGACTCGGCCAGTTCAAGCTCGATCACCTTGCCCTGACGGACGCCCTCGACGCCGCCGAAACCCATCGAGCCAAGCGCATGCCGCACCGCCTCGCCCTGCGGATCGAGAACGCCGTTCTTAAGCATGATGTAGACGCGTGCTTTCATGTCTTCCCCCGATATCCGCTTCTTTCGGTCATATCGCGGATTCCCGGTGGCTTGTCCAACCCCTTGGGTGGAATATCGGCCAGTCGACGACCCAAGAATTGCAGCGCCGGATTGCTGGCCGACTTCTGAATCTTGATCTAATTGATCAGTGTCGGCTTGGTAGCATGCGTCACGTTCGTCGGCAGGACGCCCAGACGACGCGCAACTTCGGTGTATGCGTCGGCAAGATTGCCGAGATCGCGGCGGAAGACGTCCTTGTCGAGCTTCTGTCCGGTTTCCATGTCCCAGAGGCGACAGCTGTCGGGGCTGATCTCGTCGGCGACGACCAAGCGCTGGTAATCGTTGTCCCAGACGCGGCCGATTTCGATCTTGAAATCGACAAGCTTGATGCCGACGGCCAGCATGACGCCCGACATGAAGTCGTTCACCCGCAGCGCCAAGGCGACCATATCATCGAGATCCTGCTGCGAAGCCCATCCGAAGGCGATAATGTGTTCCTCGGAAACAAGCGGGTCGCCAAGCGCATCGTCCTTGAGGCAGAATTCCACGATCGGGCGCGGAAGCAGCGTGCCCTCTTCCAGTCCGAGGCGCTTGGACATGGTGCCGGCTGCATAGTTGCGTACGATCACTTCAAGGGGGATGATTTCGACCTGGCGTATCAGCTGCTCTCGCATGTTGATGCGCTTGATGAAGTGAGTGGGCACGCCGATCTGTGCAAGGCCCTTCATGAAGAACTCGGACAGCCTGTTGTTCAGGACGCCCTTGCCCTCGATCGTGGCCTTCTTCTGAGCGTTGAATGCGGTAGCGTCGTCCTTGAAATACTGAACCAGTGTTCCCGGCTCGGGACCTTCGTAGAGAATCTTGGCCTTGCCCTCGTAAAGCTTCTTGCGCCGCGCCATATGGCCTCTCCGGAAAAAAACTAGGCGCGCAGACTCAGGGCCTGCGCGCTGCTGCGTGTCTCATACGGCAAACCGGCCCCAACGACAAGCACAGCCACATTGGCCGGCACCGTCGGAGCATCATTGGACCTAGCTTGAGCTTTGCCCGGTATTGAACAGCACCGCGCAGAAGAATCCCTGTTGCCTTCGCTTTCGAGAGCATGGTCTGAGATCAGGAGGCCGGAAGGGCGCTAGCTGCTCCGCGGCGTCAGGCCGCGCCATCGTTGGGTAAATCCACAACCTGCACTCTTGCGACATGGCGACGGCGAAGGCATATCTTGTGCAGCATGCAAACAGCCGCCGAGGACAGGCCGATATGACCACTTTCGACGATCGCGAGAATGCCTTCGAAAACAAGTTCGCCCACGACGCCGAGATGCAGTTCAGGGCCGAAGCGCGCCGAAACAAATTACTGGGCCTCTGGGCGGCAGAGCTTTTGGGCAAATCCGGCGAGGAAGCCGATGCCTACGCGAAGGAGGTCATCAAGTCCGACTTCGAAGAAGCCGGCGATGAGGACGTTTACCGCAAGGTATCGGGTGACCTGGGCGAAAAAGCGTCCGAGAAGGAGATCCGCGCCAAGATGAGCGAGCTTCTATCCGTCGCCAAGGCTCAGTTGATGGAAGAGATCTGACGTCTGCGAAGGCCTTCGCACCAAAAGGGCGCATCGGGTGGTGCGCCTTTACTATTTTTATGGTCTTTCATTCGCTTTATATATGTTTGATAGCAACTGATTAGAGTGACCCTTGCGACATGCATCCAGCGCAATGCCGCGTTGCAGCAATTGGCCTTGTCTGGCGCTAACATTGGCCCCAGATTGGCGGTGTCGGACATGATGTCCGGCATGAATTGGAGCAACTGACATGAACTTCATGAACGAACTGCAAAAACGGCGCGAGTACAATCGCACGGTTCGCGAACTGCGTCGCCTTCCGCTGGATATCGCACTTGATCTGGACATCTATCCCGGCGATGCCGAGAAGATCGCCCGCCGTGCCGTTTATGGCCATTGAAGGCGGGTCCGGGGGTAACCGGGCAAGACAATCACCGAAAGTTCCCGAACGGGCGATCTGACATACAGATCGCCCGTTTTCCTTTTGGGCCAACGCCCGGGCTACTTGGCGAACCGCCCCTCCAGAGCGTCTCGCACCGGTGGTGTCACAAACTTCGATACATCGCCGCCAAGTCGCGCGATTTCCTTAACCAGCTTGGACGCAATCGCCTGATGTTCTGCATCGGCCATGAGAAAGACCGTCTCGATCGAGTCGTCGAGCGCGCGATTCATGCCGACCATCTGGTACTCGTACTCGAAATCCGCAACGGCGCGCAGACCACGAATGATTATGCCCGCGCCAACGTCCCGCGCGCAGTCGATCAACAGGTTCTCGAAAGGGTGCGCGACGATCTCGACGCCTGTCTTGTCCGCGATGGCGGCACATTCGGCCTCGATCATGGCGACGCGCTGCTCGAGCGTAAAGAGCGGACCTTTGTCACGATTGATGGCGATGCCGATCACAAGTCGATCGACCAGAACGGTCGCCCTCTCGATGATGTCGAGATGCCCGAGCGTCACCGGATCGAAGGTGCCGGGATAAAGACCGATGCGCATCGCGGGACTCCTCAGGACCTATGCAGTGGCGTGACTGCCACGAATTGTGTCGTCACTTCAAGCCATTGGCCTTAGAATCCCTTTATCATTCCCTCGAGTGCGTCCTTTTCCATCGCAAGTTCGCTCAACCGAGCCTTGACCACGTCGCCGATCGAGATGAGACCCGCAAGTGTCTCGCCTTCCATGACGGGCATGTGCCGGAAACGACCGTCGGTCATCTTTGCCAGAACCGCGTCGGCTGTGTCTTCGGGCGAGCATGACACGAGGTTTCTTGTCATCATATCACCGACTGAATCCCGCAGACTAAGTTCGTCGCGGCGCCCGAGTTCACGGACCACATCTCGTTCGGAAAGAATGCCGAGAGGTGTGCCTGCGTCGTCGGTAACCAGTACCGCCCCGATGCGTTTTTCCGATAGGAGCCGGACCGCATCGATCACCTTTGCGTTGGCACCAATAGTGACGACGTCGCCGCCGCCCTTTATGCCAAGTATCTGACGAACAAGCATTCGGACCTCCCTGGATCACGTCCCTGGGATCAGCGTTCCACCGCCGGGGCCGTTCTGTCAAGCGCGGGATCGGATAGCGATTTCGGCCCGAAGACCCTCTGTAATGAGGGCAGCAAAGCGGTTCAGACGTTCGACGCGGGCATCGTCGGCGTGCCGGATCAGCCAGAAGGTTCTGGTCAGATGCAATGTGTCGCGCAGCAATAGGCGCAGTTCCGGCGCCTCGGGAAGTGCGAAATCATGGACGACGCCGATCCCGGCGCCGGCGCGGAGCCAGCCAAGCTGCACGGAGACGAGGTTCGAGGCGAAATCGACCCGCGTCAGTCCCATTTCGGAAAGGTAATCGAGTTCTCGGTCGAAGATCATGTCCGGAATATAGCCGACGACCGGGTGGCCGGCGAGATCGTCGCGGGTTTCGATCGGAGCGTTCGCGGCAAGGTAGTCTTCCGAGGCGGCCAGGTGCAGGCCATAGTCGGCGATCTTCTGGATGCGCAGCCGACCGGCAGTCGGTCGTGAAACACCTATCGCCATGTCGGCTTCGCGTTTGGACAGATTGAAGACGCGGGGCAGCGCGACGATCTGCACCTCAAGTCCCGGGTTATCGGCCTGGATGCGGGCTGTAACGTGCGGGAGAAGGAACGTGGCGCAGCCATCGGGTGCACCGACGCGGATCGTTCCCGACAGGCTTGTGGTGGCACCCCTGACTTCACTGATCGCGCCCGACATCGCCTGCTCAGCCGCCTCGGCATGCGCAAGGAGGCGTTCGCCCGCCTCGGTCACAACGTAACCTTGGGGCGACTTCACGAAGAGCACCGCATCCATTTCGTGTTCAAGGCGCGCGATGCGACGCCCGACCGTCGCGGGGTCCAGCCGAAGCGATCTGGCTGCACCGGAAAGACTTTCCTCGCGCGATACAGACAGGAAAATTCGCATGTCATCCCAGTGCACGATCAATTCATCCCTGCATTCATGCAAAACCTTTTTGGGAAACTGCCGCTTTTACGTTCTCGTGGCCAGCCCTTATGTTCTTGGGCAACATGGAGGAGGATTCGATGGAAGAACTGACCCATTTCATCAACGGAAAACGCGTCAAGGGCACTTCGGGGCGTTTTGCGGATGTCTACAACCCGGCGACGGGTGAAATTCAGGCCAAAGTACCGCTGGCCAGCAAGGAAGAACTTGGGGCTGCCGTCGACGCGGCCGCGGCCGCGCAGCCGGCATGGGCAGCGACGAACCCGCAGCGACGCGCGCGGGTGATGATGAAATTCGGCGCGCTGATCACCGAGCACATGGACGAACTGGCAGAACTTGTCAGCCGCGAACACGGCAAGACGCTGCCGGATGGGCGTGGTGACGTCCAGCGCGGCCTGGAGGTGATCGAGGTCTGCATGGGCGCGCCGTCGCTTCTGAAGGGCGAATTCACAAACGATGGCGGCCCCGGCATCGACCTTTACTCGATGCGCCAGCCGCTGGGCGTGGTGGCCGGCATCACGCCGTTCAATTTCCCGGCGATGATCCCGCTGTGGAAAATGGGCCCTGCCCTGGCCTGCGGCAACGCGATGATCCTGAAACCCTCGGAACGCTGTCCGTCGACGTCGCTGAGGCTGGCGGAACTGGCGCAGGAAGCCGGCCTGCCGGACGGGGTGCTTCAGGTCGTGAACGGCGACAAGGAAGCGGTGGACGCGATCCTGGACAACGAGACGATACAAGCCGTGGGCTTCGTCGGATCGACTCCGATCGCGCAATACATCTATGGCCGGGCCTGCTCGAACGGCAAGCGCGCCCAGTGCTTCGGCGGTGCGAAGAACCACATGATCATCATGCCGGACGCCGATCTGGACAAGGCCGCCGACGCGCTTGTGGGTGCGGGATTTGGGGCTGCCGGCGAACGCTGCATGGCGATCTCGGTAGCGGTGCCGGTAGGTGAGAAGACCGCAGATGCGTTGGTCGAGCGTCTGGTGCCACGGATCGAGTCGCTGAAGGTAGGACCCTATACAGCCGGCGATGATGTCGACTTCGGGCCGGTCATCACAAAAGCGAGCCAGGATCGGATCAATGGTCTGATCAACTCGGGTGTCGATGAAGGCGCAGACCTGGTCGTGGATGGCCGCGGCTTCACGATGCAAGGTTATGAGAATGGCTTCTTCGTTGGCCCGTCGTTCTTTGACAAGGTTACGCCGGACATGGAGATCTACAAGGAAGAGATCTTTGGCCCGGTGTTGAGCCAGGTCCGGACTTCTTCTTATGAAGAAGCGCTGAGACTGACCATGGACAACCCCTATGGCAACGGTACCGCGATCTTCACCGCAGACGGCGACACCGCACGGGATTTTGCCAACCGGGTCAATGTCGGCATGGTCGGGATCAACTTTCCCATCCCGGTACCGCTGTCCTATCACTCGTTCGGCGGCTGGAAGAAGTCTGCCTTCGGCGACCTGAACCAGTACGGTCCCGACGCTTTCAAGTTCTACACGAAGACCAAGACCGTCACCGCGCGCTGGTTTTCGGGCATCAAGGATGGTGGCGAGTTCGCCTTCAAGGCGATGGACTGATACCTGCTGGATGGGTTACGGCGACTGTGTCGCCGTGACGGGCCGCCGCTGGACACGGCGGCCCTTTTCGCCTCCGGCGGGAGTATTTCGAAAAAGAAGATGCCCGCGGTTTTTGCCGCTGACCGCTTCCATTGTCTCTGGCATCACGCTGTTGGCCCCGCTAAACACACGCGAAAGTTTCGAGGCAGGCCAATGACCAGCGCCATCACACCGCGTCCCGGAATAGAGGACATCGTGCTTTACAAGGGCGGCGAGAGCCGCCTGGAAGGACGCGAGGATGTCCTTAAGCTGTCGTCGAATGAAAACCCGTTCGGGACGTCGGACGCCGCGAAGACGGCATTTCTGGGATCGGTCCACAGCCTGCACCGGTATCCGTCAAGCGATCATCGGGCCCTGCGCGAGGCAATTGCCGATGTTCATGGCCTGGACGTCGAGCGGATCATATGCGGCGCCGGGTCCGACGAGATCCTGACGTTTCTCTGTCAGACATTTGTCGGCCCGTCCAACGAGGTCATCCACACCGAGCACGGATTTTCGCTGTACCCGATCCTGGTCAAGGCTTCGGGGGGCACTCCCGTTCGTGTGGCCGAACGCAACCGCGTCGTCGACGTCGACGCCATTCTGGACGCTGTCAACGGGCGGACGCGAATGGTCTTTCTGACCAATCCGGGCAATCCGACGGGCACGATGATCGACACGGACGAGGTAACACGACTGGCAGACGGATTGCCGGAGAATGTGCTCCTGGTTCTGGACGGGGCTTATGTCGAGTTCGCGGACGGCTATGACGGTGGAGCATCGCTTGTGGAAGCACGCGAAAACGTCGTGATGACGCGTACCTTTTCAAAGCTGTACGGGCTGGGCGGCCTTCGGATCGGCTGGGGCTATGGATCGCACCGGGTAATCGACCTGCTGAACCGTGTGCGCGGGCCGTTCAATCTGAGTGGGACGCAACTGGCGACCGCGGAAGCCGCTGTGCGCGATCGTGATTTCGCCGAGCGCTACCGCGCCGAGAACGCAAGGCTGCGGGCCTGGCTTGCGGATGCGCTTGCCGCGCTTGAAGTTCACTCGGACGAGAGCCACGCGAACTACGTCCTGGCGCGATTTGCCAGCCCGTCCGAGGCCAGTGCCTGCGATGCCGCATTGAGGGCCGATGGCATCCTCGTGCGGAAGGTCGCCGGTTACAACCTGCCCGAATGCCTGCGCATCACCGTCGGAACCGAGGCTGACTGCCGCCGTGTTGTAACCTCGATCAGGCGCTTCAAGGGGATTGGTACATGACGGCACCATATCGCCGTGTCGCCCTGATCGGACTGGGTCTGATCGCCTCGTCCATGGCACATGCCATGCGCCGCGCCGGTATGGCTTCCGAGATCGTGGGTTTTGCGCGCTCGGCCGAGACACGCGACGTCGCGCGCGAGATAGGGATTTGCGATCGTGTCACAGAAAGCGCCGTCGAAGCCGTGGAAGGTGCGGACCTGATCGTACTGGCAATTCCGGTCGGCGCCATGGGAGCCGTCGCCAAAGAGATCGGACCGCACATCGCTCAAGGTGCGACGGTAACGGATGTGGGTTCGGTCAAGCGGGCGGTGATCGAGGCGGTGGCATCGCATTTGCCCGACGGTGTGCATTTCATTCCAGGACACCCGCTGGCGGGCACTGAGCATTCCGGCCCACGTTCGGGCTTTGCCGAACTGTTCGACAACCGCTGGTGCATCCTTGTCCCGGATGAAACGACCGATGCTGCTGCGCTGGACCGCCTGAAGCACTTCTGGGAGGCGCTTGGCGCGCATGTCGACACGATGGACGCCGACCACCACGACCTTGTGCTGGCGGTTACGAGCCATGCGCCCCACCTGATCGCCTATACGATGGTGGGCGTGGCGGACGACTTGCGGCGGGTAACGGATAGCGAGGTGATCAAGTATTCGGCTGCCGGTTTCCGCGACTTCACGCGGATCGCGGCCAGCGATCCGACGATGTGGCGGGACGTGTTTCTGACGAACAAGGACGCCACGCTGGAGATTCTGGGACGCTTTACCGAAGAGTTGTTTGCACTTCAGCGGGCGATACGCACCGGCAACGGTGAACATCTTTTCGATTATTTTACCCGGACAAGAGCAATAAGGCGGGGCATTATCGATGCGGGGCAGGATACGGATGCGCCCGACTTCGGGCGTCAGGGAAAGAAATGATGAAGCAATTTCTTGGAATGATCGCTGTCCTCGGACTTGTGGCCTGTGGCGGCGGAGGCGGTGGTGAGATCGGAATTGGCCCACTTCGAGCCGAGAAACTTGGACGCGTCGATGGACCGGGCGGCTGCGGTGTGGAAGACGCATATAGCGTCACACAGGCCGGAGGCGTCGCCTTGTCGCGGCCAGCGACACTGACGCGACGCGCAGCGCAGCAACTGGACACCTGGCTTCGCGCTGAAGCTATCCCCACGATCGGTCGCAAAGGCGGCGGGCTGGTCGGCATTCAGGTCGCCTCGCATTATGCCTGCCGGACACGGAACAGCCAGCCGGGCGCACGGCTGTCCGAGCACGCCAAGGGAAATGCCATCGACATTTCCGCATTCATTCTGGCCGACGGCACGCGCCTGTCCGTTGAGGATGACTGGAATGGATCGAACAGCCGGCTAATGCATCGCCTTCATGCGTCGGCTTGTGGGCCATTTGGCACGGTTCTGGGACCGAATTCGGACCGGCATCACCGAGATCACTTTCATTTCGATGTGGCGGATTATCGTTCCGGGTCGTATTGCCGATAGGTTTCGTGGTCGGGTTCAGCGAATGACAATCCTGGGTGCGGGTCCCAACGGGATCGGGCCGAAACTGACATATCCGTTCTCGAAAGTAAGCGACGCGTCCAGCGTATCGGGCCGGCCCTCAAGCGCGGCCATGATCTCCAGTGCGCGCTCCAGGGTGGGAAATATGGCCTCGGCCACCAGTCCTGTGCCTACGGCCATTTCCAGAAGCCGGCGCCACTCGACGGCCTTGATCGACAAGCGCCCATCCGGCGTGCCGGTCTCATCGACCGAAAGTTTGCCTGCGGCGCGGAAGGTGATTTCCCCCCAGCGGGCGGACAGATCATCAAGATCGATCTCTGTGATCTGGGGCCGGGCCGCCTCGATGGCCCGGCGATCCCACGGCGCCGTAAAGCGCAGGGTCGCATCGAGGTGCACAGTCTCTATCGTCGAGGGCAGCACTTGGCCCGGGTCAAGAAGTTCGCGGGTTTGCAAGGACGGTGTAAGACCCGTGAGTTCCGCGCCAATCCGGTAGCTATTTTCCGTAGCGACGGCTTTTTCCGCGGCAAGTCGTGCCTGCGACAGCGAGGTATTCCAGCCGAGTGTTGAAACTACGTCAAGGGCGTCGACGACAACGACGGCCCGATCCAGTGGCAGTCTCGTCGATGCCTCAAGAAAGAGAGAACCACGCGCCTGATCATGGGAGATCGTCATGGTCTGAAGCGGCGTCGAAAACACATGCCGATCGGGCAGAACGGCGATTACTTGCTGCGGTCTGTAGGCGAGCGATAGGAATTGGATGAAGGGGGCTGACCATGCGACGCCGGTCTCCGGGTCCGCCATGCGCACGTCCGTCATCGTGGTATCAAGACGGTTCGGAAATCCCCGAACCTCGAGGTTGGAGACATCCGCCGCCCAGCCTTCGGCACGCCGGGCCTCGATCCAGGCGCGCAGTTGCTTCTCATAGACAATCGAACCGGCGGCCCAGAGCCCCATCCAGACCCCCGCAACGACCAGTATCAAGACAATGAGTCTGCCCATTTGCGCTTTTCCCCCGCCTGCCCTCCTGATTTAAGGCCACCATGACAGAAGGACCAGACATCACGACACGCCCGCTCTGGATCTTCGGGTACGGCTCATTGATCTGGAACCCAGGATTCCCCGTCGTCGACAGACAATTGGCGACGCTAAGCGGTTATGCGCGAAGTTTCTGCATGTCTTCGATCCATCACCGCGGCACGGTTGAACATCCCGGGCTTGTGCTGGCGCTCGATCCGCGCGAAGGCGCTTTCTGCCGCGGCGTCGGGTTTCGAGTACCGGACGATCAGGCCGAATGGACGGTGAGCTATCTTCGCGAGAGAGAGCTGATCTCGTCGGCCTACGTCGAGCGCCAGCTAGCCCTGACTTTGGATAGTGGTGAGAACGTGATGGCGCTGGTCTATGTCGTGGACACGGATCACGAGCAGTATGTAGCCAATCTGACGCTGGAAGATCAGGCGCGGATCATCGCCACCGCAGTTGGCGGACGGGGCCCGAACACCGAGTATTTGTGGAACACCGCACGACACCTTGCGGAACTGGGTATTGCCGATGCGGATCTGGACTGGCTGTCCGACCGCGTAGCAGAACTGACAGGTTCGCCGGCGTGACCTTATTGCGGTTGGCAGCGCCTAAACGATTGCCTAAACTCGCCGTCAAAGAAAACACCGACAGGACCGGGCCAGTCATGGACCAGCCGGATCGCGAGGCCGAGCAGCACTTCACCCAGCCCTACCGCCAGATCCTGACGATGGTTATCGTTCTGGGACTGGTCGGTTTTGGCGCCTACATCGCCTATCCCGAGGTTGCGCCGGTCTTTCTGGCAAACCCTTGGCTGAACGGGTTCATCGGGTTCGTTTTCGTGATTGGCGTTCTGGCCTGCTTCTGGCAGGTCTTCCAACTGGTATCGTCGGTCGGTTGGATCGAAGGTTTCGCCTCGGACCGTCCGGGCCATCAGTTTACCAAGGCACCTCGCCTTCTGGCGTCTTTGGCGGCGCTACTGCGGAAGCGCGGAGCCCGAATGCAGATCAGTGCCTCATCGACACGTTCGATCCTGGATTCGGTCGCGACACGGATCGAGGAAGCGCGGGATATCACGAGGTATATCGTCAACCTTTTGATTTTTCTCGGACTTCTTGGCACATTCTATGGTCTGGCCACAACTGTTCCCGCGGTTGTGGATACCATTCGAAGTCTCGCGCCACAGGAAGGTGACAGTAGCGTCGCCATCTTCGAGAGGCTGATGGGTGGACTGGAGGAGCAGCTTGGCGGTATGGGCGTGGCTTTCGCGTCTTCACTTCTGGGCCTCGCGGGCTCACTGGTCGTGGGACTTTTAGAGCTGTTCGCCGGCCACGGTCAGAACCGGTTCTATCGAGAACTCGAGGACTGGCTGTCGGCCATCACGCGCCTTGGATTTTCCGGAGAAGAGGGCGCCGCGGCCGACCATGGCGCGATCGCACAACTTGCCGAGCATATGGCGGAGCGTTTGGACCAGATGCAGGCATTCTATTCCGAAGCCGCCGAGCGGCGAGATGCCGCCGAGGATCGCATCGGAATGCTGGCAGGCGCCATATCTCGGCTGGCGGAACGGCTGGAAACGACCGAGGACACCGATTCCCTGATCCAAAGCCAAAACCGGCTGGCACAGGCGTTGGAGAAATCCGCCTCGGATGGTGCCGGGCAGTTCGACGCCGAAAGCCGGATGCGCCTGAGATCCATGGATGTGCAGATGCTTCGCATCCTGGAAGAGATTTCGGCCGGCCGCCAGGAAAGCATCAGCGATATTCGTGCGGACCTTGCCAATCTGAACAACTCGATCCGGATGCTGGGGCGCAACCGTAACGTCGGCGACGGGTCTTAAATCATGGCGCTGACGCGCAGATCGCAGCGGATGTCAGGCTCGATCTGGCCGGGTTTCGTTGACGCGATGACGGCGCTTCTTCTTGTGCTGATGTTCGTTCTGACGATCTTCATGATCGTTCAGGCCGTGCAGCGCGACACGATCAGCGGTCAGGAGACCGAACTGGATCAACTTGCGGCGGAGGTGACATCACTGAGCCAGGCACTGGGGCTGTCGCAACAGCGCACAGCGCAGCTTGAAGATAACCTCGACACCTTGCAGGCAGAGAGCAACCGGCAGTCCGCTTTGATTGCGAACCTGACGGGTCAGATCGATGAACAGGCCCGCACCCTTGCCGCGCGCGACGCGGCCATTGCCAGTTTCGAGGAACAGGTGGCCACGCTACTTGCTCAGCGTGACGAAGCGCGAGCCGAGGGTGAAAGGCTGACGGCGGAAGTCGAGGAACTGGAAGACGCTCGGCGGACGCTGATTTCGGAACAGGAAGCGATGCAACTGGCACTGGCCCGCGCGCGCGATGAGATCGATGCGCAGGAGGAAGCCGCTCGACTGGCCGCCGCACAACGCGAAGCGTTGGAGGCTTTGACCGCGGAGTTACGTGCTGAGGCCGAAAGCCGCGAAACTTCGCTTGCCAATGCGCTGGCGCAGCTTGAGGCGGCCGAAGTGGACCAGACGGAGCTTGCGTCGGCGCAGAATGCCGTCGAACGGGCGGAGGCTCAACTGGACGCGTCCGAGGCTGCCCGACTGGCGGAGGCTGCCGCAGCAGAGGCGTTGCGGCAGCGCCTGGCGGATGCAGAGGCGCAATTGTCAGAGGAAGAGGCTGCCCGATTGGCCGAAGCAGCGGCGGCGGAGGCACTACGTGAGCGTCTGAAAAACGCGGATGCCGAACTGACTGCCATGTCACTGGCGTTGGAGGAGCAGCGGAGAAAGGCCGAAGAGACGCTGACTTTGCTTGCGGCAGCCAATGCTGTTGAAGCCGAACTGGACGAACGACTGACAAGCGCGCTGCTTGCACTTGAACAAGCAGAAGGAAACCTCAGCGAAACCGAATCCGCTGCCGCGGATTTAGAAACCAGGCTGGCGACGGCACTGGCGGAGCGCGACACCGCAAGGTCCGACCTGACAAGACTTAGTGCCGAGCTATCATCGGCACAATCGCAGCTGACGGACTTGGGTGCGCGCGCTGAAGATCGTGATGAACGTCTGGCCCAGTTGACGCAAGAGAGGGATGCCCTTCAGGCAGAAATCACGTCACTTCGGTCCGCGAGTTCTGATGCTGCCTCGCTGCGGGAGCGCCTTGCGGAGGCCCTTGCAGCCAAGCTGGCAGCCGAAAACCGCGTCACCGAGGAAATGACGGAGGCCGAGCGTCAAGCCACACTTCTGGCGACAGCGCGAAAACAGCTTTCCGAGGAAGAAGCGATCTCGACGCAGGCGCAGCAGCAGGTTGCGGCGTTGAACGAACAGGTCGCCACCTTGCGGGCTGAGTTGAACCAGCTTCAGGGCCTACTTGATGCCGCCGCTGACGCAGATGCAGAAAGCCAAGTCCGTATCGAGGCCTTGGGAAGCCAGTTGAATGCCGCCCTTGCACGCGCCGCTGCCGAAGAAAGGAAGCGGGCCGAGCTGGAGGCCGCCGAAGCGGAAAGATTGAGGCTGGAGGCAGAGCGTCTGAAGGCAGACGTCGCAACCCTGGCCGACTATCGCTCGGAGTTTTTCGGCACACTCAGGCAGGTACTGGGTGATCGGGAAGGTATTCAGATCGTCGGCGACCGTTTCATTTTCTCGTCCGAGGTGCTGTTTGAGAGTGCATCTGCAACTTTATCTCCTGCCGGTCAGCAGCAGATTTCAAATGTCGCGTCAATTCTTTCGGACGTCTCGGACCAGATACCGGACAGCATCGACTGGATCATTCGGGTGGACGGGCACACCGACAATATTCCTATCTCGGGTGGCGAGTTCGCCGATAACTGGGAGTTGAGTCAGGCGCGGGCGCTATCGGTGGTCAGATACCTGACCGAACAACTGGGCTTTCCGCCCGAGCGGCTGGCAGCGACAGGCTTCGGTGAATACAGGCCGGTTGATCCAGCCGATACGCCCGAAGCGCGAGCGCAGAACCGGCGGATCGAGTTGAAGCTGACCGAACGGTAGTTCGGGTCACTTTGGGAAGCCGATTTTTTCCAATCGATCAGAGAGGTCTTCATCCACATTCTCCAAAGAAGGGGATGTATGTGATGGAAGCTGTCTCATGATCGCTTCGCAACGCCCTGCGACATACCAGGCGGACGGGATCTTGCACTCGAACCGGTACGACAGTTTCTTGAACTGGCCATGTTGATGGTGACCCATCGGACGCCCACCACAAGTCGTAGAAAACAGCGCTTCGCCAAGGACCGGAGTTTGCGAAACCCACCTTGCCTCAAAGCTTCCTGATCTTCAGGCGCGTGATCCGGTTCTCGACGCGGTCGAGAATCTCGAAACGGAAACCGTGAAAGGAGAATACCTGACCTTTCACGGGGATCGTCTGCGCCTCGTGGATGACGAGGCCGGCGATCGTGTTCGCTTCTTCGTCCGGGAGTGACCAGTCGGTGGCACGATTGAGATCGCGAATAGTCATCGAACCTTCGACGACCACTTCACCCGAAGGCGTCCGACGGAGCGGATGCTCGTCATCGATATCGAATTCATCGGTGATCTCACCGACAATCTCTTCAAGAATGTCTTCCAGCGTGATCAGTCCCTCGATCGCACCGTATTCATCTACCACCAGAGCGAAATGGGTGGAACGACGCAGGAACTGGCGCATCTGCTCATCGAGTGTCGTTGTTTCAGGGATGAAATAGGGCTTCATCGCCACGCTCATCAGGTCAAAACCATCAAAAGGATCTGTTTCCTGTTTCACTTCTGCGAAACGGCCATAAACCGCGCGCAGCAGGTCCTTGGCGTGCAGAACACCAATGATGTTCTCCTGCTGTCCACGAAACAACGGCAGACGGGTGTGTGCCGAGTGCAGACATTTTTCGAGGATCTCCTGCGGAGGAAGATCAGCGTCGATCATCTCGATCTGGCTGCGGTGAAGCATTATCTCTTCCACCGTCCGTTCACTCAGGTCGAGAGCTCCGAGTATACGGTCGCGGTGCTCCTTCTCGACAACCCCTTCGGAATGTCCAAGCTGAAGTGCTCCGGCGATTTCCTCGCGCACGGACATGATTCGGCTGTCGGGATCGATGCGCACCCCGAAAAGGGCGAGAACGCCGCGAACGATCAATCGGACAAATGAGACGACCGGCGCGAAAACACTGACGATACCCGAGATCGGCGCGGCAACGCGCGCAGCGGCGCTTTCGGCATTGGTGATCGCGTAGGTCTTTGGCAGAACTTCCGCAAAGATCAGCACGAGTAGCGTCATCACCAGCGTCGCCAACGCGACGCCGGACTCTCCAAAGACCCGCGTGAACAGCGCCGTAGCAAGTGACGCCGCCAGAATGTTGACGAGATTATTGCCCAGAAGAACAGAGCCGATCAGGCGCTCGTTGTCTTCCGTTATCTTGAGGGCACGTTCCGCCCCCTTGTCACCCCTCTCGGCACGGGATTTCAGCTTGCCGCGGGAAGCGGCGGTCAATGCCGTCTCGGACCCTGAGAAGAAGGCCGAAAGGACCAGCAGTAAAGCGATCGAGCCGCACGTGATCCAGAAAGCGGCGTCGATCTGGGATAATTCGAATTCCATTGCTCTTGTCGTGTCCACAGGTCTCACATCTTATGAGGGTGCGCCGCACTTCTATCAAGGGAAAGGGGCAATGCTGTATCGCGATTTCGGACGAATGGACGGGCCGGTGGTGCTTTTTGGCGGGGCCTACTCGAACTATCAGGCGACCGAAGCATTGTTCGAAGCGGCCGGAGATCTACAAGCGGTATCGACCGGCGATCTGGTGGCGTATTGCGCGAACCCTGTAGAAACGGTCGCACGCTTCGCTGAACATGAGCCTTGTGTCGGTATAGCCGGAAACTGCGAACGCCAAGTAGTCGACGGCGCCGAGGATTGCGGTTGCGGCTTCGAAGACGGAACCGCCTGCGATTTTCTGTCGCGTGGCTGGTATGGGTATCTTCGCGAAACTCTCACCGACGATGCTGTCCGTACTTTGGCCGCACTTCCCGAAATTGGCAGTTTCATCCACAAGGAAAAGCGTTACGCGGTGATCCATGGCGGAGCGACAGCCATCAACAGGTTTGTCTGGCCTTCATCGTCTGAAGCGGTATTCGAACGGGAAATCGCCGCCACTGAAGCGATTCTGGGTCCCATAGATGGACTTGTCGCCGGACATTGCGGGATCGCGTTCCAGCGGATGATCGGCCGTCACCACTGGATAAACCCGGGTGCCATCGGCTTGCCGCCGCACGATGGGCGACCGGAGACACGATATGGCGTTCTCGACGGCGGCGAGGTGACGTTTCATCGCCTGAGATATGATCATGCAGCCGCAAGAACCCGCATGGAGGAGGTCGGCCTCACCCAAGGGTATCAGATTGCGCTTGAGACGAGTCTTTGGCCTTCGGAGGATGTTCTGCCGCCCGAATTGCGCCGCTGCTATGACTATCAATCGTCGGCAAGCGGATGGTGATCAAGAACCAATTCCTTAAGTCGGTCTTCCAGAACATGCGTGTAGATTTCGGTCGTCGCCACATCGGCATGGCCAAGCAACGTCTGGATCGCCCGCAAATCGGCTCCGCGCGCCAGAAGGTGCGTCGCGAATGCGTGGCGCAGCGTGTGGGGCGTCACCTTTTCAGGTGAAACCCCTGCCTCGACCGCAATTTCCTTGATCAGCATGTAGAAACGGTGGCGGGTCAGGTGCCCGGCCTTGCTTCGGGACGGGAACAGATAGACGGGTGGCGGCGTGCCCTTTTCGATGCGTTCGGCTTCCACCGCTTTGTCCCTGACTTCCAGCCACCTGACCATTGCTTGCCTCGCAGGAGGCGAAAGAGGCACCATCCGCTCCTTGCCGCCCTTACCCTTCACAAGCAGCATTCGGGGATCGCCGCGAGCGGCGGAAACCGGAAGTGTTACCAGTTCACTGACCCTCATCCCGGTCGCATAGAGCAGTTCCATCAGACTGGTGTTGCGCACGCGGTCGGCTTTTCTTCCGGTTTCCCGTGCGGCAGTCAGGAGGCGTTCGACCTCTTGTTCGGTCAGAGTTGATGGCAGACGCTTTTCCTTGGCCGGCCCCTTGATCCGGATGGCGGGATTGTCGCCGCGCCACCGCTCGTCGAAGGCAAATCGGTAGAACTGTCGGACTGCGGATAACCGCCGCGCCCGTGTGGCACGGGAAAGCCCTTCGGCGTCAAGGTTTATCAGGTAGCGCTCGATGTCCGCCTGAGCGGCTGTCATCAGATCGATACCTTCGCAGGCCAGCCAATCGGCAAAGTTCCTGAGATCGCGCGCGTAGGCAAGAAGTGTGTTTCGGGCTGCATCCAGCTCCGCTGCCTGAGCATCCAGAAAGGTTGCAATCCTGCGAGCGTCCTTCATGCGGCGCCTTCCTTCAACAGGATTTCCACCGCGATCCGCCGCGCAATCGTCTCGAGGCCCAGGTTTCGAAGAAGCGCAAGGGCGTTGGCTGTGCGGTCGAGATTCCCCGCGACACCATCCATCAGATCACCCATGGCAGAGATAAGTGCTTCGCCTGCGCGCCCATCATCGATCAATGCCTGATGCTGCCGACCGGGACCACGCGCCGACAGTCCACGAAGAACCGCGCGACCCAGGGGATCCGCATTCTGCGCAACCGTTCCTTCTCCCCGTGCTACGGCAAGCAAGAAGCGATCCTCGGTGGTCCTGGCGACAAACTCGCCAGCGAGATCGAGACGCCCTGAAAGCAGTGCAATTTCAAAAGCGACGTGGCCGGCCTTTCCTTCAGAAGAAAGCCCGGAAAGCTTCGGTGCGATCCAGTTTGCGAGAGCCATTTGGAAATGCTGGTCTGCCGCCACGAACCACGCATCTGGGAGTGCTTTCGCAATGGCATCCCGATCATCGCTTTCAACAGCATGCAAGAGGGTCTGAATTGCTTCGACCCGATCCCAGATACCACCCGAGGCAGCTGGTTCCCGCTCTGTGTAAACCGAAAGTAGCCTTTCGAATGGAATTGCGTCGGCCGCAGCCAGCCTTTCAACTGCGCGAAGACGTGTTCTCCAGCCGACGGTATCAGTCAGGTCAGCAACCGCAAATGCCACCGGCAAGCGCTCGGTCGGCAGACGTTCACCTACTGCCTCGTAGAGCCGGAAAACGAGCGGCGAAGGCATACGCGGGGGAGCAGGAAGGGGCTCGCTCTCGAAGAGCTCGGGGTCGAGGAAATGCAACAAGAGCTGATCTTCTTCGGGAGCAAGGATACCGAGCGCCTCGGCGTTGCCTAACGTAATGGCGGCCACGTCCCACTGTCCGTTCCGCGCCAGACAAAAGATGCGCGCCGGGTAGGTCGGCGAGATCTCTGGGGTCTCTTCGATGACCTTGCAAGCTTCGGTCTCAGTGCCCGTCAGCAGGGCGATGTCGAAAGCGCGTCGGAAGCGCTTGGGTTCAGGCGCGCCGGCCGCATCGATAAGGCGTTTGGCGGAGGCGAGGTGCCCGAGTTCAAGCAATCGGTCGAGTCGAGCCAGAAAAAGACTGTCGCTCACGGTCGCGTCGATCGGTGGATCCAGTCGAACAACGAGCAAATCGTGGAGGAAAGACCTGAGGGTCGGTGGTGCACTGCGCCCATCCGGCAAAGCGTTGATAGCATTTGCCAGATCGGACGACGCGCTGCGCCCCCACAGACCCGGATGGACGCCCAGAGCGCGCGCGGAAATGAGGCCCGCCCGATCGGGGACGGGAGCGTCCAGGGGCGCGACTGTTATTGCAGAGGGCAGACTTGCAGACGGCCCCGGCTGCGTAGAATCAGCGGAAGCTTCCGGGAGCGCAATCGAATCCGAGAGCCAATCGATCGCGGAAAGGGGTGCCTGCTCGGCCGCCTGCGGCGCGCCCGCCACCACCAGGCCGCACATGCATGCAATCGTCCTCAGTGCGCGGTCAATTGCCATCGAGCAGCACCGGTTCACTGACATCCTGCTGCTCGGGGCTCAGATCGCCCAGATAGGCGTATCCAACAACGGCAGCCGCCAACATCACGGCCAGCACGAAGAGGATTTTCAGCAGTCGTAGCATAACGGAAACCCTTTTTTGCCTCTGACCCTCTTCTAGTCGGGTCGTTGCCGCCTTGGGCGGTTCTTGGCCGATTTATAACTGGTCTTTTCCATTAGATCACGCCATTCAGGGCTGGTCGCGGAAAAGATAAGCGGGACGCTGCCGTTTTGCCATTCAGCCTGAAGAAAACCGTTGTCTTGGTCGGCATGATGGGAGCGGGCAAGACCGCGATAGGTACCGCGCTTGCGCGGGCTATGGGAGTTCCGTTTCTGGACAGCGACGCCGAGATCGAGGCCGCCGCCAACATGACCATCGCAGAAATCTTCTCTCGTGATGGGGAAGCCTTTTTTCGAACCAAGGAGTCTCAGGTGATCGCACGTCTTCTGGATGGGATGCCTTCGGTTCTCTCGACAGGCGGTGGAGCATTTCTTCAGGCTGCCAACCGCGAGGCATTAGCAGCGGCGGGTGTATCGGTCTGGCTGCGGGCGGATCTGGACCTGCTGTGGAGCCGGGTGAAACACAAGGCCACGCGACCGCTTCTTCGCACTTCCGATCCGAGGGCGACACTGGAGGAGCTGTGCAAGGCCCGGAACCCCGAGTACGCCAAAGCCGATCTGGTTGTCGACGCACACAAGTCCTATTCGATCGAGGAAATGACAGAGCGGGTCATCGAGGCCCTCATGACCCGACCCGACGTTCTGGAGCAAACAAGATGACCTTGGCGACGGTTCATGTCCCTTTGGGTGGACGCAGCTATGACGTGCGGATCGGACAGGGTCTGATTGAAATGGCCGGTCGCGAGCTTGCACCGTTTCTGCGGCGTAAACGCGTTGCGGTGCTAACCGACGATACAGTGTCGGAACTTCACCTTGAGCCGCTTCGGGCCGGACTGTCCAATGCCGGCATCGACATGACCGCACTTGCGCTTCCGGCGGGGGAATCAACCAAGGGCTGGGCAGGACTGGAACGGGCCGTCGAATGGTTGTTGTCACAAAGGATTGAGAGATCGGACGTGGTAGTGGCCCTTGGCGGCGGCGTCATCGGTGACCTGGCAGGCTTCGCGGCCGCAATACTTCGCCGGGGAGTGCGGTTCGTGCAGGTGCCGACAAGTCTGCTGGCACAGGTCGACAGTTCCGTCGGCGGCAAGACCGGGATCAACTCACCACATGGAAAAAACCTGATCGGCGCCTTCCACCAGCCGGTACTTGTTCTTGCCGATATCGGTGTGCTGGACACCCTCACGCCGCGCGACTTCCTGGCAGGCTATGGCGAGGTCGTGAAATACGGGCTTCTGGGCGACGAGAATTTCTTTTCGTGGCTGGAGACAAACGGCCCCGCATTAGCCGCCGGAGATACGACGCTTCGTGCCGAAGCCGTGCGGCGATCGGTTCAGATGAAAGCCGATATCGTCGTCCGCGATGAAACCGAGCAGGGGGACCGGGCGCTTCTGAACCTTGGCCACACGTTCTGCCATGCACTGGAGGCGGCCACGAACTACTCCGACCGCCTTCTCCATGGAGAAGGCGTGGCGATCGGATGCGCGCTGGCATTCGAGACATCGGCGCGGCTGGGTCTTTGCTCTCAGGAGGAACCCAGCCGTGTCCGCGCGCATCTTAGAGCGATGGGTATGAAGACAGATCTTGCCGACATTCCCGGCGAACTGCCCGGTGCCGACAAACTGATCGAGCTTATGGGGCAGGACAAGAAAGTCGTCGATGGCGCCATTCGTTTCATCATGGCACGACGAATCGGGGAGGCCTTCGTGAAAAGTGATGTCGATACGGCAGTCGTCCGTTCGGTTCTGGACGAAGCGCTTCAGATCAAGCGTGGGTAGAATTTCGAGATCCCGTGAATGTGTTCCCTGCGTGTGACCTAGCCGGGCCTGCCGCGCCGGAGGACCATCAACTCGCCAATATTTTCCCGAGTAATGTAGCCGAGGAACTCACCACTCGGACTGCAGACGGCCACCGCCGGGGCGCTGCCGTCGGCCATGGCGTCCAACACCTTGCCAAGTGGTGCGCGCAGTCCAACCGAGGGAATGTCGCCAGTCATTGCAGCTTCGGCGGTGGCGCGTCCCTCTGAGGCGACCGCATGAAAGATGGCATCGCGTGTCACAAAACCCTGCAACCGGCCTTCGGGGTCCAAGACGGGAAACTCGTGCTGCGTTGTCCGCAGCAACCCCGAAGACATAGCTGCAAGCCCGTCGTCGGGCAGCAGCGCTTCGTAAGAGGTAATCATGGCCTCTCGCGCTTCGATACCCTCTGCCGTCAAGCGCATCTGAACGTCGGCATTCTCGGCGGTCGCCGCCGCGAAGACGAAGAAGGCAACCAGTAGAAGGATCAGGTTGCCTGAGAGTAGACCGAGGAGCGCGAAGACGACGGCAACGGCCTGCCCCACCCCGGCAGCGGCGGCAGTGGCTTTCTGCCGACCAATCCAGAGCGTCAGTACCGCCCGAAATACGCGACCACCATCCATAGGGAACGCCGGAATCATGTTGAAAACGACGAGCATGAGATTGACGGCAGCAAGCTGGGTAATGAAATCGGCACCGGCGTTGTCCAGGTTCTGGAAGTCCACGAAACCTGTCTCGGCTCCCAGGATCAGAACCAGTACGGCCCAGATCACGACATTCACGGCCGGACCTGCGAGGGCGACCCATATTTCCTGAACGGGGTCCTCGGGCATGCGTTCCAGCCGGGCAACGCCACCAATGGGCAGGAGCGTGATGTCTGGTGTTTTGATGCCGTATCGTCGCGCCATGAGCGCGTGACCAAGTTCGTGCAGCACGACACAAAGGAACAGGGCGAGAATGAACAGAACGTTGAACGCTGCTGAGGCGGGACCCTCGGCAAGATAGGCAGATATCCCTATCCACAAGAGAAGGAGGAAAAACGTGACATGGACGCGAAGCTCGGATCCGAGGAACCGGCCAATCCGATAGGACCAAGTCATTTTCGTTCATCCTCTGGATTTCTCGATCCAACCATAGGCGGACGAAGGCACCTAGTGAAGGAAAACCGCCATTTGGCGTCGTCCGTGGTCGGCCCGGATCAGAACGGGATTTCGTCGTCCAGATCGCTGCCTGCAGGCGCCGGGCTGCGCCCGCTGCCGCCGGAGCCGTAGTCGCCGCCACCAGAGTATCCGCCGCGGTCGTCATCATAGCCGCCACTGCCACCGGCACTGTCACCGCGACTGTCGAGCAGTGTCAGCTCACCCCGATAAGGGCGCAGCACGACCTCTGTCGTATATCGGTCTTGACCGGACTGGTCCTGCCACTTTCGGGTTTCAAGCTGGCCCTCGATGTACACCTTCGAGCCCTTCTTCAGGTATTGCTCGGCGATTCGCGCAAGCGGTTCCGAGAAGATCGCGACCGAATGCCATTCGGTGCGCTCGCGCCGTTCGCCAGTGTTGCGGTCCTTCCAGTTCTCGGAGGTGGCAATGCGCAGGTTGCAGACTTTTCCACCGTTCTGGAACGTCCGCACCTCGGGGTCACGGCCCAGATTTCCCACCAGAATGACCTTGTTGACCGATCCCGCCATGATTTGTCTCCACCGAATCTGTTGTCGTCACATTTGACGCGTATGGTTAACAACCTTTGAATGCCAACGAAAGCAAACAGCTTTCAGATGTCGATTTCCACTGAGACCGGAAAGTGATCGGAAGCGGTCAGAAGCGCCTCGCGCAGTTCCGGGGTGCGGTAGCAGACCGGATCGTCGAAAGGGTGCCAGATTCGCCAGTCGTGCGCTTTTCCCCGCAGATCGGGCGATACCATTACGTAATCGAGAAGCGTTTGCATCCAACGGTTGCGGTCGGCAATCCAAAACCGGGCAGATGCCGGCATCACCCCTCCGACGCCGCGCAAAATCAATTCTTCCGCGTGGGGATCGTAAAGGCGCACTTCGTCCTCACTTCCGCGCACGATCTCAACGCCCGATCGGCCAAAGAGTTTTTCGTATTCGTCCAATCCCGGACCGTCGTTGAAGTCGCCCAGAACCACCAGACTTTCCTTTGCATCCAGGTGGTCTTCGACACGCTCGCGAAGCCAGATACATTGGGCGAGTTGCTTGCGCCGGTTATCGATCGCCACGCGCATGATCTGATCAGGCGAACGTGCCGCATGGGGCGCCTTCGATTTTGCATGAACGCCAATCAGTCGCAGATCGGTGCCGGATGATGTCTTGATCGCGAGTTCAAGCGGTGGTTTCGACCAACGGACACGCTCGGGCGCGGAATCGACGTCAAGGTCGATGCTGTATTCGGCGTCGAACCGTGGATCACCTTTGGGATCGTGTCGCGCCGTCATGCGATCGGGATCGTAGAGAAAAGCGATTTCCTGCTGAGTGTCATTGACGAAGCCCATCACTGCCTTGCGGGCCCTCAGTCCTATCGCATTCGCGAATGTTTCCAACGCCAGAACGCCGTCGCGACGCCTGTGGCTATCCGGCGCCTCGACAATCATCACGCCATCCGCGTCAAGTGCGGAGAATACTATCGCAAGTGCCTCGATCTGTTCGTGTCGCCTGATATCATGGCGGCCCGACCACTTGTCGTCGTCCAGGAGATTGCCTTCGTCATCGAAAAGGTTGGAGAACCATTCGACGTTGTAGGTCGCGATGCGCATCAGGCTGCTCTCTCGTTGATTTCCTCCCAGGCGCGGTTCACGGCGATGAGGCGCTTCTCTGCCAGTCGGATTGCCTCTTTCGGTAATCCGCGCGCCATCAAACGGTCCGGATGACTGTCGCGCACAAGACGACGCCAGGCGGCGCGGGCTTCCTTCATGCTGGCCGAAGGCTCGATGCCAAGCACGTCATAGGGGTCCGGTTCGGCATCAGACACGAACCGGGTCCGGATCGAGCGGAATTCTCGCTCGGAGAGCCCGAAGATCGTCGCGACACTCTGCAGGAAATCATCTTCGCTTGCGTGGTACTCGCCGTCTGCAACCGCTATGTGGAATAGCCCCTCGACCAGGTCGGTCAAAGTACCTTGGGTACTGTCGAACATTCGCGCAATTCGGCGGGCATAGTCGTCGTACCCGGCAACGTCCTGTCGAGCCAGATTGAAGAGGCGAGCGGCGTTGGCCTCTTCTTCGCGCGGGATGTGGAATATTTCGCGGAATGCCGTGACCTCGTCGCGAGTTACCTGCCCGTCGGCCTTGGCCATCTTGGCGCCCAAAGCAATGACCGCAATCGTAAAGGCGATCGAACGCTCGGGCGGTGTGCGAAGGCGATCGAAAACCGAGGCAAGCGATTCTCCTGCGCGCAGGGCGGACAATGCTTCAGCGATACGGGACCAAACGGACATAGGCAGACCCTATCCCCAGAGGTAAGCCGCGTCACCCTTGAGTTGTTGGCCTATTCAGCATTCAGGAGCCACTTGCGCATCAGGATCAGATCCATCCAGCGACCAAACTTGAAGCCGACCTTTGATAGTCTGGCAACCTCTTCAAACCCCAGTCTGGTATGAAATGCGACGCCATCGGGATTCTCGGCTGAAACTCCGGCCCAAAGCGATCCGACATTCGCGGCGCGGGCATGCTGTTCGGTTGCATTCATCAAGGCGCGCCCGATCCCCTGTCTTTTGGCTGACGGACCAAGAATGATAGTATGCTCCATGCAGCGAGCATAGCCCGGTCCCTTGCGGAACTGGTCGTAGGAAACAAACCCGACAACCCGATCTGCGACCTCTGCCACGAGGAAACATGGAAGCGTCTGCATGGCCAACGCGATTTCCTCTGGTCTTCTTTCGAGGGAATTGAATGTAACGGCGGTGTCCCGGATCAACGGGTTCTGGATGGTCGCCACTGCGACCGCATCCGCCGGTGTCGCCTTGCGGATAATCATGCGAGAATTCGGTTGCCCAATGGTGTGGAAATTGTCGCGATCAGGCGCTTTTCCGGTCCTTCGCGCACAGAAACTTCCGGCATTGTACCGATAGCAGGGAAACCCTTCAGAAGTTCCTGGGCCTGAGGATGAAACACGTCGAGGCGCGTAAGAGCCAACCCGTGGTCGGGCAGGCGCTTGTTCGGATGCGGGCTGCTGCCCCACTCTATCAGGGCGGGCATCGCATCATCGAAAGGCAGCCGACCGAATTCCGTAACGCCCATTCGCCAAGTCATGTCACCACGTCTTAATCGCATGGGTCGGCCACTGCCGGGCGGGGCTTCGGCAAGCGCAGCGTCGAGATCATCGGTGCGACAGATCCAGTTCATCACGCGCGGATGACCCGTGTATGTATCGAGATTGAACCAGCGGCGATGTGCCGGCTTGGGCGCTTCGGGGTCGATCGAAATCACTTCAAGGTAACAATGCGCACCGAGTGACAGGAGGCGGTTGTGGGTTCCCATCGCAGGGTGTTTTCCACCAGGCGAAAGCTGGACACCAAGCACGGCTTCTACGTAGGTCGCACCTTCTTCAAGTGAACGGGCGACAACCGCGATGTGATCCAGGGCAATCGTAAACGTCATGGCATTTCATGGCGCTGCACGCGTGTTGTTGCAAGATTGAAAATGTTCGATTTATGCAAGACGCCAAACGTGGCCGGTCTTGCACAGACAAAATTCGCAAGTTTCCGCCTAGAAATTGTTCAGATCGTTCCATTACCTGCCAAGCCGCAAGAAATACGGGACCAGTGGACGGTGATTATGGTCGGCTTTCAGGTGAGAAATCGCCAGAGAGCCCAGAGGGTACCAAGCAATGTCGGATAGAAACTGGCCGCGAACCCGAGCATTCTAAGAGGTGGCGAGACGTGATACCCCGCCCAGAACACGAGACGCGCCAATCCGAATGACAGCCCCATTGCAATCACCGTCGTTGCTCCAAGCGACATGGCAATGAAAGGCCAAAGCAGAAGTGCCAGCACAGCCTGTTCGGTCGTACTGCGGAGAACGCGCTGATCAACCTCAGCGGGCGTTCCCGGTCCGGGCGCAGCGCCATCCATCAACTCCTCGTTGTTGAAACGCCGTAGTGCAATGCGCCCGATGAGCAGCATCATGACCAGTCCCGCCGGCAAGAAAGCGTAGATCAGGGCAAGATTAACCGGGATGAAGGGCTGGACGCCCTGCCCTGGCAACCAAACCACGGCAAGTGCCCAAAGAGTGCCGACAGCGCCTCCGGCGAGCATGGTCTGGCGGTTTGTCACGCCCTTGCGTTGCGCACGAGGGACAGGATCTCGGCTGCCGCCTGGGGTATGTTGGTTCCGGGACCGAAGATTGCCTTGACCCCAGCCTCTCTGAGGAATTCGTAATCCTGTTGCGGGATCACGCCACCGCAGATGACGATTATGTCCTCGGCATCCTTTTCGCGCAGCGCTTCGATCAATTTGGGTGCCAAAGTCTTGTGGCCTGCCGCCTGAGACGAGATTCCGACGATGTGGACGTCGTTGTCGATGGCGTCCTGAGCGGCCTCTTCCGGCGTCTGGAACAGAGGGCCGACATCTACGTCGAAACCTATATCGGCAAAGGCAGTGGCGATGACCTTGGCACCCCTGTCGTGACCATCCTGACCCATCTTGACGACGAGCATTCGAGGCCGCCTGCCCTCTTCCTCGGCAAACGCCTCGACGTCCCTTTGAATTGCGGCGAAGCCTTCGTCGCCTTCGTAAGCCGCCCCGTAAACGCCAGCGAGCGTCTTCACCTCGGCGCGGTGGCGTCCGAAAACCTTTTCCATTGCCATACTGATCTCTCCGACTGTGGCGCGCGCGCGCGCGGCTTCGACAGCGGCGGCAAGAAGATTGCCGCCGTCCCTGGCGGTCCGTTCGAGTTCCGAAAGCGCGGCTTCGCAGGTAGCGGCGTCGCGGCTGGCGCGGACCTTTCCGATGCGATGGATCTGGGCTTCGCGCACCTTGACGTTGTCGACATCTAGAATGTCGATCGGGTCTTCCTTGTCATTGCGATACTTGTTGACACCGACGATCACCTCTTCGCCCCGGTCGATCATGGCCTGGCGGCGCGCAGCGCTCTCTTCGATGCGCAGCTTGGGCATACCCGAGGCGACAGCCTTGGTCATGCCGCCTATTTCCTCGACTTCTTCGATCAATGCCCAGGCCTTTTCCGCAAGTTCGGCAGTCAGGCTTTCGACGTAATACGATCCGGCCAGCGGATCGACGACATGGGTGATGCCGGTTTCTTCCTGAAGGATCAACTGAGTGTTCCGCGCGATGCGCGCGCTGAACTCCGTGGGAAGCGCTATGGCCTCGTCGAGAGCGTTGGTGTGCAGCGACTGAGTGCCGCCGAGCACTGCGCTCATGGCCTCGTAAGCGGTTCGGATGATGTTGTTGTAGGGGTCCTGCTCCTGCAGGCTGACGCCGGAAGTCTGGCAATGGGTTCGAAGCATTCTGGACCGATCGCTGGCGCCGAATTCATCCATGATGCGCGACCAGAGAAGACGTGCTGCGCGCAGCTTGGCAGCTTCCATGAAGAAATCCATGCCAATTGCGAAGAAGAATGACAGGCGACCGGCGAACTTGTCGACATCCATGCCGCGAGCGATGGCGGCACGGACGTATTCGCGCCCGTCTGCCAACGTATAAGCCAGCTCCTGCACGAGGTTCGCGCCGGCTTCCTGCATGTGGTACCCGCTTATGCTGATCGAGTTGAATTTCGGCATGTGCTCCGAAGTGTACTCGATAATGTCGGCGACAATCCGCATCGAGGGCTCGGGTGGATAGACGTAGGTGTTCCGAACCATGAATTCTTTCAGAATATCGTTCTGGATAGTCCCGGAAAGCACCGACTTTTCGTGGCCTTGTTCTTCGCCGGTGACGATGAAATTGGCGAGAATGGGAATAACGGCGCCATTCATCGTCATCGATACGGAAACCTGATCGAGCGGGATTTCGTTGAAAAGGATCTTCATATCCTCGACCGAGTCGATAGCGACGCCTGCCTTTCCGACATCACCCACGACGCGAGGATGGTCGCTGTCGTAGCCGCGATGCGTGGCAAGGTCGAATGCTACCGAGACGCCCTGCTGGCCGGCAGCCAAAGCCTTGCGATAGAAGGCATTGGATTCCTCCGCGGTGGAAAAACCGGCGTACTGTCGGATCGTCCATGGACGGCCCGCATACATCGTGGCCTTCACACCGCGCGTGAACGGCGCAAAACCCGGCAAACCGCCCAGATGCGAAAGATTGGCGATGTCGGCTTCGGTATAGAGTGGCTTTACCCGGATGCCCTCGAGTGTTTCCCGCTCGATTTCCGTTAGGGGTTTCCCCCGCAGTTCTTTCTCGGCAAGAGCTTTCCAGTCGCTCATGAAGTCCTCTCTTTCGAAGGGCACGAAGCCGCAAAATGATCGGTCCGCGACGCCGTGCCCCTTCGATTTCTGCAAATCCGCCATATATTTAGAAGTGACATGGTTGGAACGCGGTAATCCAAAGTGCTTAAACGCTTCATTTTCCTATGTGCAATGACCGCGGGAACCACCGCGCTTGCCATTGACGGCCCCGTTGACGAACAGGATGCGGTGTCGCGTTGGGAAGAGAACCCGACCATCATATTTGACGCCTCTGAAGTCGATCTGGCCGCTTTCAAGTGGATTGCGCGACCCGTCGTGGTATTCGCCGACACCCCGGCTGATCCGGCGTTCAAGCGGCAGATGGAACTATTGTCGTCCCGGCTTGACGAATTGGCCGAACGTGACGTGGTTCTGATTACCGACACCTCACCGGACGAGGATTCAGATATTCGCACGAAACTCCGGCCTCGAGGCTTCATGCTGACGCTGATCGGCAAAGATGGCGGAGTGAAACTTCGAAAACCCCTGCCCTGGGATGTGCGGGAGTTGACCCGCTCCATTGACAAGATGCCACTACGGCTGGACGAAATCCGTGAGCAGCAAGAGGGTAGATGAGACGTCATTGCCCATCCTCGACGTATGTGAACCGGGCGCGATCGGGTAAACCTTGCTCCCAGGCCTTCAAAGCCTTTCGAAGTGTGTCGACCGATTCCTGTTCGGTGGCATAGAAGGCCACATCCGGACCTCCCAGAAAGGCATTCGGGACATCGAGATGCAGCGTTCCAAGCCGCCGCCAATCAGATGGAACTGCATCTTCGAGCCACTTGTCGTAGACCATTGCAGCGGTGACACCCTTGTCGGCAGCCAGCGGCCCGGCCCATCCCGAGGACGCATCGGAGGAACGCGCTTCGAGTGCTTCGGCTGATGCAAGACCCCAGAGATCCAGGACATAATGCGGGTTCTGCCACGCGACGTAACCGATGTCATTGACAGCGACCGGTCCCTTTACGAACGCTTTTGCAAACCTCGCCATTTCGGCGTGCTGCCCCGCGATAGCTGCTGAATTCCACGCATAGACCGGCAAGGCGTAGGGGGCGTATGTAAAGAGCCCTCCGACAAGCGCTGCCGTGATGGCGGATGCCCTTATCAGATAAGAAGCGCTGCTCAAAACCAGTGCCAGCGCAGCGACAAGCGAGACGATCGCGTAGGTCTCGTATCGATCCATCCAACCTGTTGAGCCGAAAGCAAGATGCGCGAAACCGGCGGTCGCCACCGCAAGTGCAAAGTATCCGCGTCGGCGATCAGTCGTCAGTGAAGCGGCGCCAATTATCAAAACGACTGCGGAAAGGACGAGAAGATAGCGCCCACCGTAGGACCCCGCGTTGATTGCAAGTTTGCTCGCGGGGCCTTGACCACCGGTATCCGCCAGTTTGGCGACGACCGAATTCGGGAGCGGATCGAGACCCAGCCCCAAAAGGAACACGACAAAGATAGCGACCGGAAGAATTGCCAGGCACATCAATCCCAGTCCTGCCCTTGGTCTGCCGAGTACGATCACCGTTGCCCCAGCGGCCAGTGCAAGCGCGAGCCCCTCGAGACGCATGGCCGGGGCAAACAGCACGCCCAACACCAGCACCCAGCCGATGCGGTCAGTCTCGACATAGCGCCAAAGCCCGAAGACGATGGCCAGCGACGCGGCCGTGTGCGCCATGTTCTCCATGCCCGTGAAGGCAGTGATGTACATCGAAAGGGCAACGGGAGCGGCGGCAGTCAGCAAGATGCCGATCCGGCCCAGGCCGGCGCGGGCCATCGCGAGACCGAACAGGGCTGCCGACAGAAACAGCGCAGCAATGTTCCAGAGAAGCGGCCACCAGCGCTGTGCGGGGGTTTCCGCCATTGGCGTCAGGAGAAACGGATAAAGCGGGGACGACGCCGCCGAGGAATACTCCCCTGCATTCACGCCATATCCTCCATTCGCAATCTGTTCCGCCATTGCGAGGTGGATGTAGACATCGTCCAATGGATACTCGAACAGCCAACCATTGCGAAACATCGAGATCCCGACAAATGCCGCGAAAGCAACAAGACTGCCGACGACACCGGCCAACACAAAAGCGGCGGCGCCCACATGTCTGTCGATATGTGCCACGGCTACCTGCACTGGCGTCTTCTATTCGAATTCCATGATGACGTCGTCTACCGCCAGGCTTTCGCCGGCCGAAGCCTTGATCTTCTTGACGACGCCCTTTCGCTCGGCGCGCAGGATGTTCTCCATCTTCATCGCCTCGACAGTGCAGAGCGTCTGACCTTCCTGGATCTCTTCGCCCTCCTCGACGTCGATCTTCACGACCAATCCCGGCATGGGGCAGAGCAGCAGCTTCGAAGTGTCTGGCGGTGCTTTCTGCGGCATTCGCGCGGCCAGCTCGGCTTGGCGCGGAGTGCGGATGGTGGCTGTCAAGTCGGTACCGCGATAGCGAAGCCGATAGCCGGAAGTACGTCGCTCGACTTTCAGGATCAACGGATCGCCGCCGACTTCGAGGACAGCAAGCGTGTCTCCCGGGGTCCAGTCGCTCTCGACCCGGAATGCCTCGCCATCAGTGAAAATGACATCCGCGCCCTGACGGTCCGCACTCATCGTAACGATGAAATCCTGCCCTTGAAGCGAGACGATCCAGTCGGTGCCGACGCGGCGCTCGTGATTGTCCATCCGGCCAGAGATGCGACTGCGGCGGATCTCTGCAACCCGATGCATGGCGGCGGCGGCCGCTGCCACCCGTCGCAACGAGGTGTCGCTCAGCGTTACGCCCTCGAAACCATCCGGATATTCCTCGGCAATGAATGCCGTGGTCATGTCGCCGGAGATGAATTTCGGATGATCCATGACTGCTGCAAGGAACGGGAGATTGTGCCCTATGCCTTCCAACTCGAATGAATCCAGGGCATTCCGCATTTCGTCGATTGCCTCGGCGCGGCTCGGCGCCCATGTGCAGAGCTTGGCGATCATCGGGTCATAGAACATCGAGATCTCGCCGCCTTCGAAGACGCCGGTATCGTTCCGCACTGCACGGTTCTTCTCCGCAATTTCCAGTGGTGGGCGATAGCGGGTAAGTCGTCCGATCGAAGGAAGAAATCCGCGATAGGGATCTTCCGCATAGAGGCGGTTTTCAATGGCCCAACCGTTGATGCCGATATCACTTTGGGACAGCGAAAGTCGTTCACCCGCCGCGATACGGATCATCTGTTCGACAAGGTCGACACCGGTAATCAACTCTGTCACAGGGTGTTCAACCTGAAGGCGTGTATTCATTTCGAGGAAGTAGAAGTTCTTTTCTCCGTCGACGATGAATTCAACAGTACCCGCACTGGCGTAGCCAACCGCATGGGCAAGTGCGAGCGACTGCTCGCCCATCGCCTTACGCGTCTCTGCATCGAGGAACGGTGATGGCGCTTCTTCGACCACTTTTTGATTTCGACGCTGAATCGAACATTCGCGCTCGTTCAGGTAGACTCCATTGCCGTGGCTGTCGCAAAGAACCTGGATTTCAATGTGACGCGGCTGAGTGACGAACTTCTCTATGAAGATACGATCGTCTCCGAAGCTGGAGGCGGCTTCGTTCTTGGATGACTGAAAGCCCTCGCGGGCTTCCGCGTCGTTCCAGGCAATGCGCATGCCCTTGCCGCCGCCACCAGCGCTGGCCTTGATCATAACCGGGTAGCCGATCTCGTTGGAGATTTTCACCGCTTCGTCTGCATCCGCGATCAGACCCATGTAGCCCGGCACGGTCGAGACATCCGCTTCCTGCGCAATCTTCTTCGAGGTGATCTTGTCCCCCATCGCCTCGATGGCACCCTTGGGCGGTCCGATAAAGGCCACACCTGCTTTTTCCAGCGCCTCGGCGAACTTCGGGTTTTCCGAAAGGAAACCATAGCCGGGATGCACTGCTTCGGCGCCGGTTTGTCGGATCGCATCCATCACTTTGTCGATGACAATGTAAGATTGATTAGCTGGTGACGGACCGATGCCAACGGATTCGTCAGCCATCTTCACATGAAGCGCGTTTTCGTCAGCATCCGAGTATATAGCGACTGTCTGTATGCCCATGCGGCGAGCCGTCTTGATGACGCGGCAGGCAATTTCGCCCCTGTTGGCAATCAGGATTTTCTTGAACATGGGCCCCTCTCGTTCCCGGCCATCCCGGGATTGACAACGAAAAGGGCTGTCCGGTGAGACACCGAGACAGCCCTTGAGTAACAGTTTCGCGCCCTCGCGGGCGCAGGATCAGATGTCGTTTGCGAGTGCGCCGGCCGTTGCGCCGATCGCCGCGCCGGTGATGCATTCACCATCCTCATAAATCTCGCCCGCGGCGCAGCCGATTGCGCCGCCGACAAGCGCGCGCTCGAGGTCGCTTCCGGTGTTGCAACCTGCAAGACCGAGGATCGCTGCTGCGACGAGGAGTGAGAGTTTCTTCTGCATGTCCGTTTGCCTCCGAATGAAAGGGCGTCCTGCCCCTGCTGCACAGAGACATTACACGATGTGCGATCCACAAGTATGATTTGAATCAGCGCATCGAACTCGGCGGTACGCCGCTCAGAAAACCGAAATGAGAGTGGTCTGGCTCGGGGATTTGAGCCAGACCACCCTGAAGGGGAAGGGTAACGGTTTTGACAATACGAGGCGCTTCGCGTTTTGGAGGGGAACGCCTCTGTAAGGAAAGTGAATGTATTTCGGACGCCACGAAAGAGACTTGATCGCTCGGTCGTAAAACCGGCGCTTCTTTGCCGTGTTTGAGAATTAGCTGGCGAAATCATGCCACCCAACTCCCGTCAAAGGCGTCCGGGAAGGATGCCCGGGCCCGCGCTTCGTCGATTTTCAGAAGTGCTTCGTAACTTTCAGGGTCGAACGGATCTTCTGCCGGTATGACCTCGCGCCCGAGCAGCCAACCGAGCCGACCTGCATCCAGATTACCGCGCTCGAAGGCTTCAGGTCCAAAATAGTCCCAGAGACACGCGAGAAAAGCCGCGTCTGCCTTCCTGTCCGCCGACTTGCGATCGGCAAAGCGCTCGCGGCGCACGAGTTTCGTGGCGCCCTTCGGGTTCGCGCGACGGATGGTGAACTGAAAATCGGTGCCGGGGAAGCGGCCTGGAAAGCCTTTGTGCTTCAGCATGACCTGCCTCCGGCAAGGCGGGCCAGCATTTGCCGGGCGCGCCGTGGCGCGCCCGGCATCTGTACTGACGAATCAGTACTTGGACATGGGAGCTTCTTCCATGACGGGCTCAACAACGACGACTTCTTCCTGCTGAGCGCAGGCTGCGGCGATGGTGAGAAGGCCAAAGGCCAGGATGGTTTTGAGGGTGGTGGACATGTCTGCCTCCTTCGTTCGCATAGTACCGTGTTACTCGCACGGCGACCAAATTTTTCCCGTTCGCTGTTTACGACGGACGGTTTCAGGCTATCCGACAGAAATCTGCTGCCCAAGCTGGACAAACAGACGTCGGCGGATACCTGCTCGATAATGTAGAACACTTTCTCAGGCCCTGCCACAGTGCATTTCCATCGAATTCGTCGGGCGATGTGGCATGAATGACTCATTATTCGGCGAAATCTCCATGAATCGGCAGAAAGGCGCTGGAAGGTACCGCATTTTTCCCGGCGAATTGCCACTTTGGCCAACTCGGTCGAGCGCGGAAATCGCCAACTGTGCATCTAGAGGGGGATGTTATCGTGCTTTTTCCAAGGATTGCTGAGTTGCTTCGTCCGTAGCGACGCAAAGGCGCGGCAGACACGCCTGCGAGTCGAGTGAGGCAAGATGACTTCGTCTATGAACCCGCGCTCCGCGGCCCGGAAAGGATTGGCGAAGTTCGTCTCGTACTCGGCGGTACGCGCTGCGATCCTCTCCGGCTCTCCCAATTCGGAACGGTATAGAATTTCCGTGGCTCCCTTGGCGCCCATGACTGCGATTTGCGCCGTCGGCCAGGCGTAGTTGAAGTCACCCCGAAGATGCTTGGACGCCATGACATCGTATGCACCACCATAGGCCTTTCGCGTGATAACAGTCACCTTTGGAACCGTGGCCTCACCATAGGCAAAGAGCAATTTTGCTCCGTGCTTGATAACACCACCGTATTCCTGAGACGTTCCTGGCAGGAAGCCAGGCACATCGACCAACGTCAGGATCGGAATTTCGAAGGCATCGCAAAAACGGACGAACCGCGCGGCTTTACGGCTGGAATCGATATCGAGGACGCCAGCCAAGACCATTGGCTGGTTTGCGACGACACCGACAGTGGAGCCTTCGAGACGAACAAAGCCCGTGACGATGTTGGCAGCAAAGTTTTCCTGGATTTCGAAAAAATCGCCCTCGTCCGAGATTTTCTTGATTAGCTCTTTGATATCGTACGGCTGGTTGGGATTACGCGGAATGAGGGTATCGAGACTTTCGTCAATCCGGTTCGGATCGTCAAAGAAAGGCCGAACTGGCGGCTTCTCGCGGTTGGAAGAAGGCAGGAAGTCGATCAGGCGACGAATCTCAGCCAGCGCCTCGACGTCGTCGCGGAAAGCACCGTCCGCCACGGAGCTTTTCTTCGTGTGGGTCGCTGCTCCGCCAAGTTCTTCTGCAGTTACAACTTCATTCGTGACAGTCTTGACCACGTCGGGACCGGTTACAAACATGTAGGAGCTGTCTTGCACCATGAAGATGAAATCTGTCATCGCGGGAGAGTAGACCGCACCCCCGGCACATGGCCCCATGATGACGCTGATCTGGGGCACAACACCACTGGCCATGATATTTCGCTGAAAGACCTCGGCGTATCCAGCAAGTGAAGCAACGCCTTCCTGGATCCGGGCGCCCCCGGAGTCGTTGAGCCCAATTACCGGTGCGCCATTCTGCACGGCCATGTCCATGATCTTGCAGATTTTTTGCGCATGAGTTTCCGAGAGCGATCCGCCGAACACCGTGAAATCCTGGCTGAAGACATAGACCTTCCGGCCATTGACAGTGCCCCAACCAGTGACGACCCCATCACCTGCGGGTTTCGTTTCGGCCATGCCGAAATCGGTCGCACGATGCGTGACGAACATATCAAACTCTTCGAAGGAATCCTCGTCGACCAGCAGTTCGATCCGCTCTCGAGCGGTCAGTTTTCCCTTGGAATGCTGCGCCGCTATGCGCTTTTCGCCTCCGCCGGCGCGCGCCTGCGCGCGTCTCCTCTCGAGTTCCACCAGAATGTTCGACATGTCCGCGCCTCTGTCCCTGATTGAGAAAGCGGGGTATCGCGAGTAATCCGATCGTAAAAGAACTTTCTGGCAAATTTGCAAATTTTGCGAAAAGGAAAATCGAGTTTCTGCAAATTACTTAACCTTGAAGCAACCTACCGATCCATGCTTGTGGACAGTCCCGCCCGGCGGGTCTAACTCTCGGCAATGACTTCAAAGACAAAGGTCCGTTTTCTTGACAGGACCACTCCGCCGCACATCCTGACGCTAGTTCTCATGGCCGGAATTGCCGCCATGAACATGAGTGCATTTCTCCCCTCGCTGCCCGGGATGGCCGCATACTTCGACACGCGGTACGAGGTTATGCAACTGTCGGTCTCGCTGTACCTCGCGGTAAACGCGATACTGCAGTTGATCATCGGACCTATCAGCGACAGATATGGCCGCCGTGTGGTCACGTTGACCTGCCTGTCGGTATTCGTGGTCGCGACATTCGGCTGCATCCTCTCGCCGAATGTCGAAACGTTCCTGTTTTTCAGGATGCTCCAAGGGGTCGTTGCCGTCGGCCTTGTTCTATCGCGGGCCATTGTACGGGACATCGTCCCGCAAAACGAGGCAGCCTCTATGATCGGCTATGTCACAATGGGCATGGCCCTGGTGCCGATGGTTGCGCCGATGATCGGCGGCGCACTTGATGCCGCGTTCGATTGGCATGCGACCTTCATTTTCCTGCTTGCAGGCGGAATCGGAGTACTTGCGCTGTGCTGGGCCGACCAGGGTGAAACGTTCGCCGGTTCGGGCCGCAGCTTTCGCAGTCAGTTTCAGGATTATCCCGAACTCCTTCGGTCTCGCCGATTCTGGGGATATGTCTTTTCGGCTGCCTTCGCTTCTGGTGCGTTCTTTGCGTTTCTCGGTGGAGCGCCGTGGGTCGCCTCGAATGTCTATGGCCTTTCATCATTCGAGGCCGGAATCGGGTTTGGCGCCCCTGCAATCGGTTACGCGATCGGCAACGGCTTATCTGGGCGGTACTCGGTAAGATATGGTGTCAACCTCATGGTTCGGACGGGCGCTCTGATTGCCGCGATCGGCCTGTCGGCCGCAACGCTATTGGCGCTGTTCGGACTGGATTCGGCCTTTCTGTTCTTTGGCTTCTGCACCTTCGTCGGACTTGGAAACGGGATGGTCATTCCGAATGCCAGCGCAGGCATGCTTTCGGTGCGCCCGCATTTGGCGGGAACCGCCTCGGGCCTGGGAAGCTTCTTCATGATCGGAGGCGGCGCGGCGCTTTCGGTTATAGCGGGCGTCGTACTGAAATTTGGCCACGGCAGCCTGCCCCTGTTGGCACTTATGACCACTTCAGTGTTTCTGGGCCTTGTCTCGGTCCTCTATGTCATTCGGCGTGAGAGCAAACTGCAGATCGTCTGAAGGCTTGCCAATTCCCGCAAAACTGCAGATTTTACTTTGCAAAGTTTTGGATCAGGATGGGATATGGGCACTCAGAAACTCTACGCCGGTGCGAAACTGCGGGAAACGCGGACGCGGCTGGGACTGACCCAGAAGGTCTTTGCCGAAAGGCTCGGTGTCTCTCTGCCCTACCTTAACCAGATGGAAAACAACCACCGGCCGGTATCTTCGGCGGTCATACTGGCTTTGGTACAAGAGTTCAGTTTCGACGTCAGCGAGCTGGCCGTGGGAGATGGAGAGCGGATGGTCAGCGACCTGCGCGAAGCCCTTGCCGATCCTGTCTTCCGAGATGGCGTGCCGCCGGTGGTCGACCTGCGCCTGGTCGCGTCCAATGCTCCGGCTTTGGCGCGGGCCTTTCTGACGCTGCACCGTTCATATCTTCAAGCGAATGAACGCCTTGCGTCTCTGGATGAGGCTCTTGGCCACTCTGATGTCCGCCCCGGCGCATCACCGTGGGACGAAGTGCGGGACTTTTTTCACTACTGCGACAACTACATCGACGCCGTCGACCGGGCCGCCGAGCGATTTGCGGGCGACAGAACCTCAAGCCAGGCAATCCGTGCGGCGCTGGACGCCCACGGCATCGAGTTGAGGGATACAGAAGACGAAAAAGTCGTCCGTCATTTCGACCCGGTCCAGAAGGTGCTCTGGCTATCCGCGCGTTCGGCAGAATCGACTCGGCGATTTCAGGCGCTACTTCAGATTGCTCTGCTTACGCAGAATGACCTGATCGAAGCGACACTCGACCTTGCCCGGTTTCAAACCGGCGCCGCGCGCGACATCGCAAAGATTGGATTGGCAAACTACTTCGCGGGCGCGTCCCAGATGCCTTACGCCAGATTTCAGGAAGCTGCATACGAAACCAGACACGATCTTGAACGGCTGGCGCGCCGCTTCGGTGCGTCTCTGGAGCAGGTGGCGCACCGTTTGTCCACGCTGCAACGACCAGGCGCTAAGGGCGTGCCATTTTTCTTCGTCCGCGTGGATCAGGCTGGCACAATAACAAAACGACACTCGGCCACACGGCTGCAGTTTGCCCGCTACGGCGGGGCCTGTCCGCTGTGGAACGTTCACCGAGCCTTCGAAACGCCAGGCCAGTTTCTGCGTCAGCTTGCCGAAACCCCAGACGGCGTTCGGTATTTCTGTCTTGCGCGTGAAGTGTCAACTGGCGGGGGCGCGTTCCGCGCACCTGTTCGCCGGTTTGCCATCGGGCTTGGATGCGAAGTCAGTCATGCCGGAGAAGTGGTATATTCTGACGGACTGGATCTTGCCGATGCAGCCGCCTTTGAGCCCATCGGCATTTCATGTAGGATATGCGAGCGGCGGGAATGTCACCAACGGTCGGTGCCGCCCCTTGAGAGTCAGCTGTCAGTCGATCCAGATCGACGCGAGATCTTGCCCTATGAGGTAGCCGGATAGATGCTAAAATCAACGCTCCTTATCCTCGCGACAAGCTATTTCGCCTGGTACATGGAGCGTTTCGAAATAGCGATGATCTATCCGTTCGATACGACCTATGCGACGCCTGCGGCGGCCGGCGAAGCGCGAATGGTCGAGACGCGCTTCTTGACCGGTGACGGCGAAAGTCTGATCGTTTGGCGTGCAGCGGCACAGTCGGGCAAGCCAACGCTGATGTATTTCCCAGGAAACGCGGGCGGGTTGAAGGATCGGGCCGATCGATTCGCTAAACTGCTTGACCGAGGCTATGGCATAACTGCCATGGCCTACCGTGGTTCAAGCGGTTCAACGGGAAGACCGGAGGAGCTGCTTCTTACAGAAGACGCGGAAGCGCTGGCCGCATCGGAAACCGGCCGACCCCTTATTCTCTACGGTGAAAGCCTGGGTACGGCCGTTGCAGTCAAGTTGGCTGCAGAAGGTTTCGGCGATGCGATAGTACTTGAGGCGCCTTTCACCTCCATTTCGGACTTGGTAAAGAGCCAGTATCCGGACGAGACAATTGACCACTTGATCACGCAGAGATGGGACAGTCTGAGCGACATCCCGCACGTCCGCCAGCCAATGATGATAATTCACGGCGCCAAGGATCGAATTGTTCCCATTCGAATGGGCCGACGAATCCTTGAGTTCGCCGGCTCGGATGAAAAGAGTATCGTCGAGATTGCCGACCGAGGACATCGCTCGATCTGGACGGCGGAGGCGCGGCGCGCTCTCTTTCAGTTCATCGACTCTCGCTAAAGGGCGCGCGAAGACACTTCTTCGATCGAATGGACGATGAGAGCAAGACAGTCAGGACTCGAAAAACGATGATCCGCGGCCTTGACCAGCGTGAGCCGCAAGTCGGGGCCGGCGGCATGCTCCAGCAACCGCAGGGACACCGACTTCTCGACATCCACATCCGCAGTCCCGTGCAGGAACCGCGTTGGAAACGGAAGCAGTAGCGGTGTTCGCAATACCAGACGCCGGCGACCGTCCTCGATCAGGCGACGGGTAATGACATAAGGTGCCTCTGCATAGTCGGTCGGAACTTCAATCTGGCCCGCTGTCATCAGTTGGTGACGCTGCTTTTCATCGAACGAAGACCACAGGCCATCCTCTGTGAAATCCGGCGCCGCTGCGATTGTAACCAGTCCGGCGACTTTCTCGGACATCTCTCGAGCTATCAGTAGGGAGATCCAGGCGCCCATGGACGAGCCGACAAGAATCTGCGGCCCGTCAGTCAGGCTGGAAATTATCGCTGCGGCGTCCTCAGCCCAATCTCCGATGCAGCCGTCCCGAAAACTTCCGGAAGACTTGCCGTGACCGGAGTAGTCGAACCTGAGGTATGCGCGGCCGCGACGCTGAGCCCAATCCTCGAGATAGAGTGCTTTGGTGCCCTCCTTGTCGGAACGGAAACCTCCGAGGAAAACCACTCCGGGGCCATCTCCTTGTGTCTGATCATAGGCCAACTGCCTTTTTGCACCGTGTTTCAGAGTTCTCGTCATGCCACCTCCCTGGTCATCGACCTCACGCTAAACAAACGGAACTGAGGGGCAATAGGAGAGCATGAACGCAGCTGGTCACAAAATTCTGCGCCTGCATTGCCCTGGCGTTGACATTACGCGTCTGCACTGCCAAATGCGGTCCACAACATACCCGCAACCGGGCGTTCCGTGGGCGCCAAACCGACGAGGAGTCACGGCTATGGCCGACATTTCCCTATCTTTTCCTGATGGCAATTCGCGCAGTTATCCTGCCGGAATTACTGCTGGCGATGTGGCGTCCGACATTTCCACTTCTCTTGGGAAAAAAGCGATCAGTGCCACTGTAAACGGTCGGCACTGGGATCTCGCCTGGCCAATCGAAACCGATTCCTCAATCGCGATCCACACAATGAAGGACGACACGCAGGCACTTGAGCTGATCCGCCATGATCTTGCTCATATCATGGCACGCGCTGTTCAGGAAATCTGGCCAGACGTGAAGGTGACCATCGGTCCGGTGATCGAGAATGGCTGGTACTATGACTTCGATCGCGAGGAACCATTCACGCCGGAGGATCTTGGCCTGATCGAAGCCAGGATGAAGGAAATTATCAACGCACGGGACCCAGTGAGTACTGAAATATGGGACCGCTCCCGAGCGATTGCCCACTACGAAGCGAATGGCGAACCGTACAAGGTTGAACTCGTCAACGCCATTCCGGAAGATGGCCAGCCAATCCGGATGTACTGGCACGGTGACTGGCAGGACCTTTGCAGAGGCCCGCACTTGCAGCACACGGGGCAGGTCCCCGCAGATGCATTCAAATTGATGCGGGTCTCGGGCGCTTACTGGCGGGGCGATTCGAAGAACGCTCAGCTTCAGCGCATTTACGGCGTGGCCTTCAAGAACCGTGAGGATCTGAAGGCTTACCTGACGTTTCTCGAAGAAGCCGAGAAACGCGACCACCGTCGCCTTGGCCGCGAGATGGACCTTTTCCACATGCAGGAGGAGGCGCCAGGACAGGTTTTCTGGCATCCAAACGGCTGGTCTATCTATACGACTCTGCAGGACTACATGCGCCGGCGTCAGCGCGCTGATGGCTACGTCGAAGTGAACACACCGCAGGTGGTCGACCGGAAACTGTGGGAAGCCTCTGGACACTGGGAGAAGTACAAGGAGCACATGTTCATCGTCGAAGTCGACGAGGAACACGCTCGTGAGAAGGCAGTCAACGCCCTTAAGCCCATGAACTGCCCCTGCCATGTGCAGATCTTCAACCAGGGTCTGAAGTCCTACCGTGATCTGCCGCTTCGGATGGCCGAATTCGGTTCCTGCAACAGGTACGAACCATCGGGTGCGCTTCATGGGATCATGCGGGTGCGCGGCTTCACGCAGGACGACGCACACATCTTCTGCCGGGAAGATCAGATCGAAGGCGAGACCAAGAAATTCATTGAGTTCCTGAGCAAAACCTACAGCGATCTCGGGTTTTCGTCATTCAAGGTCAAGTTTTCGGATCGTCCTGACGTCCGCGCAGGCTCTGACGATGTCTGGGACAAGGCAGAGGCCGCACTTATGGCCGCGACGAAGGCGTCAGGCTACGACTACGAATTGAACCCAGGCGAAGGCGCTTTTTATGGTCCGAAGCTGGAGTTCGTACTGACTGACGCGATCGGCCGCGACTGGCAATGCGGAACACACCAGGTTGATTTCGTTCTGCCCGAGAGACTTGACGCCAACTACATCGGCGAGGACGGAGCGAAGCACCGGCCCGTGATGCTGCACCGTGCGACATTGGGCTCGTTCGAGCGCTTCATAGGCATCTTGATCGAAAACCATGCCGGCCGATTACCGTTTTGGCTGGCGCCACGCCAGGTAGTGGTTGCCACGATCGTTTCGGATGCTGATCCTTTCGTGCATGAAGTTGTAGAAGCGCTCAAAGCAGCGGGAGTTCGGGCCGAGGCGGATGTCCGTAACGAGAAGATCAACTACAAGATCCGGGAACACTCGATTGGAAAGGTTCCCGTTATCCTGGCTGTCGGACAGCGCGAAGTCGAAAATCGAACCGTGTCCGTCAGGAGGCTTGGTGACAAGCAGACGTCGGTTGAGCCAATGGAAGATGTAATCGCGGCACTTGGCCGAGAGGCGCTTCCGCCTGACATGCGATAAGTCGCAGCTCAGTAGGACCGGCAACGCGGATCCATCGCGTGCCCCGGCGGATACTGCCGTGGGCCCTCGATCCTTCATCCGAAAGATGACGGAACCGGATTTTTGCGACATGAAGCCTATCGTGGGTTTGCCAGATGTCGTCCCCGGAGTGAGAAATGTTTCCAGAATGCCTGAGAGCCTGACGCACCCCAGACTTCGTTTCCGATCATCTCAGAACGCGGTTTTGCGTATGAATATCAATGGATTTGGAAGGACTTCAGCTGCATTTCAGAAACTTGAACCCAAGCTCACGTGTTTCAATTTCTAACGAGATCGTCAAACACGCAGCCGTTACTGGCAATTGATCTTCGGACCGCCTTTGTTTGCCCTGTCGCGAAGGCGGCGTGTTAATCAATTATGAACCAAAGGAAAGTCTTCCGATGTCGAACACAACCAAAACTCTCGCCGTGGCTGGCGCTGTTGCAGCTGCCCTGACCGCTTCTCTGTCCGCTCCGGCTCATGCTCAGGCCAAGGAGAAATGCTATGGCGTCTCGATGGCTGGCAAAAACGACTGTGCCGCTGGTCCGGGCACAACCTGTGCTGGAACCTCGACGGTCGATTATCAGGGCAACGCCTGGACGCTCGTCGATGCCGGCACCTGTGCCGAAATCGACTTGCCGACAATGGCCGATGGCAGCGAGCGCATGGGATCGCTGGAGCCTCTGGAGCGCGATCTGCCGCAAGGGTAAATGCCAAAATCAAAGCGGTGCATCCGGACCAGCCGGGTGCACCACCTTTTCGGGATCCTAAGAATGTTTGACGCAGTTTCGCATCAATTTGACCATCTGCCATTAGCCGCCGGTGTCGGATACAAGCCTCAACATTTTGAAGACATCCTTGGTAGATGCGGATCCGTTGCCTGGCTGGAGATACATGCCGAAAACTACATGGGCGATGGTGGACGTCCACTGGCACAGTTGCGCTATCTCTCCGAACATTTTCCAATTTCGGTGCACGGCGTGGGACTTTCTATCGGTGGCGAAAGCCGCTTGGACAAAGAACACCTCGAAAGACTGAAGTGGCTTTGTGGTTGGCTCAAGCCTGCCAGTTTCTCGGAGCATCTGGCCTGGTCGAGCCATGACGATGCCTTCCTGAATGACCTTCTGCCACTTCCTTACACCGAGGCCACGCTTTCCCGCGTCGTCGACCACATCGACGAACTGCAGGAAGCAATTGGCCGCAAAATGCTGCTGGAGAATCCTTCTTCCTACCTGGCATTCTCCGAGAGCACTCTCACCGAAACCGAGTTCCTGCGCGAGGTCGCCTTAAGAACCGGCTGTGGACTGCTTCTTGATGTGAACAACGTCTTCGTAAGCTCTACCAACCTTGGCAGCGACCCAATGACTTATATCGATGCGTTTCCATTGGAATTTGTCGGTGAGATGCACCTCGGAGGTCATGATGAAGACGTTGACGACTTTGGGGGCCCGTTGCTCATCGACAGTCACGGACGGCAGGTCGCGGATCCGGTCTGGACTTTGTTTGCACATACGGTGCGCAAGTCCGGGCCGCGGCCCACACTGATCGAATGGGATAATGAGGTGCCGGAATGGCATGTCCTGGAGGCAGAAGCCGCCAGGGCGTCCGAGTTTCTGGCCGCGGCTCACCCATGACCTTACATCAGACTGAATTCAGAGAGGCCTTGCTGGATCCTCAGCGATCGCGCCCGAGAGGCCTTGAGGACGGAAGTCAGCGGCCTGCGGGGCGACGGTTTGACGTCTACCGCAATAACGTGGCTGTTTCACTTACGGAAGCACTTGAGACTGCGTTCCCTGTTCTGAAAAAACTTCTCGGGACCAACAGTTTCCACACACTGGCGGGAGTTTTTCTACGTAGACATCCACCGAAGTCGCCCTTGATGATGTTTTACGGCGATGAAATGCCGGACTTTCTGAAAACTTTCGGGCCAACGTTCCAAATTGGATATTTGCCGGATGTCGCTCGGCTGGAACTGGCGCTGCGCGAGAGTTATCATGCGGCAGATTCAGTGCCTGTCGATCCGACAATCCTGCAGCACCTTGCGACTGAAGAGTTATTGTCGTCCCGGATTACGTTCGCACCGTCACTGCGTCTGATCCGTTCCTGCTGGCCGATACACGCGATCTGGAAATTCAACACCGAACCCGGCGCGCCTAAACCGACGATGGAAAGTCAGGATGTCGCCGTGTTTCGAGCAGAGTTCGATCCGGAACCACACCGCTTACCGCCAGGCGGCGCTGCGCTCCTTGTCAGCCTTGCAAATGGCCGGCCGTTGGAACGCGCGCTCGACGATGCCATTTCCGAAACCGCAGACTTTGATTTTTCCTCGCTCCTCACTCTGCTGATTTCCACGGGCGCGATAACCTCTATCGGAGGCTGACACATGATCCGCATGGCCACTTCCTTGCACGACGCAATCTTCCTGAATTTGGAGCGGATCACTGTTCCGGTAATGACCACATTGGCCCGTTTCCTGTTTGTCGCAGTTTTATTGCTGTACTACTGGAACTCCGGCGTGACAAAACTCGGGGAGGGGTTTTTTGGATTCCTGTTCCCTTCAGATGGGGCGTACATTCAAATCTTTCCGAAGGCAGTCGAAGCCGTTGGATACGATTTCTCGCAATTGGGGGCATTTCACTGGCTGATCGCAGTTGCCGGGACCTGGGCAGAGTTCATGTTGCCGTTTGCGATCGCCATAGGTCTTTTCACTCGGCTGGCATCCGCTGGAATGATCGGCTTCGTTGTAGTGCAGACACTAACCGACCTCTATGGTCATGGTGGAATTGCGCACGAAGGAACGTTGGGCGCCTGGTTTGATCGATTTCCGGACTCGATCGTGCTGGATCAGCGGGCTTTCTGGATTTTCATCTTGCTCTATCTTGTATTTCGTGGAGGCGGCCCGCTTTCGGCTGATCGCCTTCTCAGAAATGGCTTTTCGGTTCGTCAGGACGACCCGCGGCCAGCGCGAGGATAGCGGCCAGAGCGCACATGGAGACGGGAAAGATTGAGAAGAACCCGATACCGAAGGCCCAATAAAGACCAAGCGCCGAGATGCCCAGGGCAATTCCACCCCATAACGCGCGATACTTCACCATGCCGGCACCTGCGATTGCAAGTAGGGGCGCGATAACGCTCATCGCACGAATCGCATCAACGTTATCCGGCAACTCGACAAGATCGGGCCATTCACCCCATCGGTACAGCGCCTCTGTGTAGCCGAAGCTGACGATTCCAAGAACCAACGCCAGCAGCCCCCCAATCAGGCCCAACGCGGCAGCCGCATTTCGCATTCATGATCCTCCGGTCTCTGTTCGAGATAGGAATGGTATTGCACTTATCCAAGGTGGTGAGCCTGAACCGATTTGTCCCAGCCGATCGTCGAACGCTCGCCATCGGAGAGGATTGGTCTTTTCATCAAGGCGGGATATTCCTTGAGAAGCTGCAAGACCGGACGGTTTCGCTCCCGGTCTGAAAGGCCTCTCCACGTGGTCGAACGGGTATTCAGCAGTTTGTCGCCGAAAACCAGGAGAAATCCTTCCAATGCCTCTTCTGAAAGCGGTTCGGAGCGGACATCATGAAAAACGACGCTCTTCCCGGCACTTTCAAGCGACTTTGCGGCCTTTCGGCAAGTGTCACAAGTCTTGAGACCAAACAGTGTGAGCATTCCGTACCTCCTTTTCACGTTAGCCGACGTGACTGGGCTTGTTTTTTCCCTAACAAACGCCAAATTCAAGGCCGCAACAGGCGTCAAGTCGTCTGCCGCGGAAACCGGCATTCTTCCTGATCTTTGCTGCACCCACGACCGCGCTTTGCGGCGCGAGACTACGACGAAGGAAGTACTCATGCCTACTGGCACCGTGAAATGGTTCAATACCACAAAAGGTTTCGGTTTCATTGCACCCGACTCGGGTGGAAAGGACGTGTTTGTCCATATTTCTGCAGTTGAACGCGCCGGGATGACCGGGCTCGCAGACAACCAGAAAGTCTCTTACGAGCTGATCGAGGGCCGGGACGGCCGGCAGTCGGCTGGTGAGCTGAAGGCGATCTGAAGCGGGGCTCTAGAGACCTGCTTCTTTCTGGGCGACCTCGGTCTCAACCTCGACGAGCGTTGGCGCCGGGCTGAGGGGCGGCACGGATGACGTGCCGCAACGGAGATTTACGCGGTCGCCCTCCCCCACTCGAACATCCTGAGAAACCTGCCCATTTGCCGTCAGGGCCGTGACCGTCCAGGCACCTTCGGGCAGTCGGATGAGGATCGGTTGGGCAATGCGGCAGGTGCCGATGGCGCGACCATCCAGAAGGATGGCCGGCGCGGGGGCGACGTTGGCAGCGACGCCGGCTTCGGCCCGACGATATATCAATATCTCGTTCGAGGGCATCTCGCCCACACCAGGTGTGGTGGTGGATGGGCCGCTTGCGGAGGTACAGGCGGTCAGCGAAATGGCAGCGAGAAACGCGAGATATCGCATGGAAACCCCCTTTCGGTATCGCGTCGGTATTACGTCGGTATGTTGTCGGTGCGCAAGTGCGGGGGGTTTACCAGTCGTTAACCTGAGCCGAAGACCGCTCGCGTCACCCAGATTCCGCCCGCGGCGGAGACCCCGGTCAGCGCCGTGCCCCAGGCCCAGTCGGTGAACACCATTGCGGGCACCCAGTCGCGCAGGGTGGCGTAGTTCGTCCACTCATAGGTTCCGTAAGCGATCGCACCCAACAGCGCGCCCTGCCAGAGCGCCCGCAGGATGTCGCCGTCGCGGAGGGCCGGAAGGGAAACCAGGATCAACAAGCCGGCGACGTAGAACAAGTAGAAGGCGGCGGCGGGGCCGATGCGCGGCGTCTCCAGAATGGCGTCGCCAAGGTACTGGCGAAAGAGCGGCGCCATGACCGTGTTCAGCATGATCGCATCGAGGATCAGGAAGATTCCGGCGGTCGAGAGGTAAAGGGTGAGGGTCTGCATATTGTCTCCTTTGAGAGAAATACGCATCGGGTCGGCGTTTGGATGCGTCGCGGGGATGATGCTAGACTTTCGCCGTCATGAGTGCAGCGCCCATGTCATCCCCCCTGCCCCGCGCGCGCGGTTCCGGTTCGGCGCCTTCCGAATGGCTGGATAATGCCCTTTGGGATGTACACGAAATCTTGTCGATCGCTGAACAGTCGCCGTGGTTCCCGGTGCTGGTGTTCGTCGCCTCAGCACTGGCGTTGCTCTGGGTGACGGGCAGAATGCGGAAAAAACTCGAAACGTCGCCCTGGGCCTCCAAGCCTGAGCAGCCCCGTCTCAGCGCCGGACAAAGCCTGCCGGTGACCCGAACCGGGAAGGACGGGATGACGTGCAAGTGGTATAGGGACAAGGTGAAGCGCGACGGTACACTTCAGCGCTGGCAGTGCCGGACCTGCGGAGTGGACGCATTCACTCATGACGGCAAACCACCGAAAGAGTGTAAGCGAGGGCTGAGGGAGGCGCAGTTGTAGGGTTCGTCGATGATCCGGCGGATTGGCCGTATTCTTCGTATCACAGTGATTGGCGGCGATACCGAATGTAAATGTGCATTTTGCGCACCTAGCACGAAAACAACCCGACGCGAAGATCACAAGGTGGAATTATACACAACCTCCGATTGTTAAAAATGCAATCAATCGGTGAGCAATTCAGGCGCGATTCTTATCAACGCTGAACGAAGTACGCGCAAACAATGCGAAGCCAATTCCTCAGGTCGATATGGTTCACCGGCATGGTTTTTGGGAACTATATAGTCAACTTCCCGATCGACAACGTCGCAAAGCGAGAATTGCTCAGTGATATCAATTCGAGTATTTTCGGAAGCATTCAGTTTTGGAAACTGCATACCTTTTTGAAATACGAGAGTTTCGATAAATGCAGGTTGTACATCTCCTCCAGTTACCACACACCGATCCATATTGATCTGACCTGAAGCTCCCAAAACTATGTCACCGGCTCCATTTCCAGGACCAATCACAATCTCTTTTGGCATTTGCTCCGTAATTTTCCTAAGGCCATAGTCAAGGGCGTTCCGAGCATGATGCATGAACGCAATTTCGGCGCTTTCTTCAATCCTCTTCCGCTCATGGGAATATCCGTCATGCCTGTCAATAAATTGTAGAGTGAATTTTCTAGCTCGATGAAATTGCCCAAGCAAGTTCTCCCAAGCGCACTCCACTTCGCCTACATCTGTCGCTTCGGAAATTTGATTAAGACATAGACCGCAATTCCGCATAGCGCCTTTTGCTTTGTTCAAATGATCTATTCCGACTAAATTCAATAACCAACCACCCCCATAAACTCCCGCCACTCCCCATTTGACATCCCAGACGACTCCAGCGTCACCTCCTCCCCCTTCAACATTCTCCGCACGCAATCAATCGCCTTCCCCGAGAGCGTCGCCCCGCCCAGTCGGTAGTCCTCGAACGCGCCATAGGCATACGGCACCCAGTCGGCGACCAGCTTGCAGATCTCCTCGGCGTAGACGCGGATCTCGTATTGAGCGTGGGCGTCGGCGCGCAGACGCAGGAAGTGGAAGAGGTTGTGGAGGTCCACCTTCCAGTACCACTGGGTGTAGATGTTGGCGGGCAGGTTCATGCGGGCCAGTTCGCGGGCCAGGCCCTGCTGGCCCTCTTGCCCGATCATCTCCTCGTAGTGATCATAGCAGCGGGCGGCGTCGCCTTTCAGGTATTCCAGCACGCGTTGGGCTTCCTCACCCGAGAGCGCCTCGCCCCGTCCCTGGTTGTTGACGACCGATTGCGCGGCAAGCTGGCCTGCTTTGGGGATGTAGAATTCGCGGTCGAGGATCGAGTAGCGGGCCGAGTATTCGTTCACGTTGGCGGTGCGGTGGCGGATCCATTGGCGCGCGACGAAGACGGGCAGTTTGACGTGCAGCTTGATCTCGCACATCTCGAAGGGCGTCGAATGCCAATGGCGCATCAGGTAACGGATCAGGCCCTCGTCGTTCGAGACGGCCTTGGTGCCCTTGCCATAAGAGACCCGGGCGGCCTGGGTGATGGCGCTGTCGTCACCCATGTAGTCGATGACGCGGACGAAGCCATGATCCAGCACCGGGTAGGCGGTGTAGAGGTGGCGCTCCATCCCTTCGGCCACGGCGCGAAGCGTCGGGCGCGGCGTGCTGCGCAGTTCGTCGATTTCGGCCTGCTGTTCGGGCGTGAGCGGCATGGTTCTTCCCCTGTCCTGCGAGTCGTTTGGCCACTTTATCTGGTGCGAGGACGGGGGTGAACCGCAATATGCGGATGGCGTTGACTTTGACCCTGCGGATCGCGACGGTGCGGGCAGAGAAGCGAGGCGTGGCAGGCATGAAACGGTTTGGGGCGATCCTGGCGGCGATGCTGGCGTTCGGGCTGGCGCCCGCGGCAGCGCAGGTGCCGGATGGCGCGCCCACGGTCATTTCGTCGTCGCAGGCCAGGGCAATCGCGCGGCAGGCGTTGGCTGAGGGCAAGCCACAGATCGCGGGGGCTATTGCCGATGCGCTGTTGCAGCAGAATCCCGAGGACGCCGAGGCGCTGCTGATCCGGGCGCTGCTGCTGCGCGGTACCGGACAGCTCGACGAGGCTCGTGAGGCCGCGTCGGCGGCCTGGCGTCATGCGGAGGCGCCGGCTGTGCGGTTCGATGCGGCGATGCTGACGGCCGATATCCTGGCCCGGCAGGAGCGCTTCACCCGGTCGCAGTTCTGGCTTCGGCGCGCCGACCAGGCAGCCCCGGATGACGGGCGGCGGGCCACAGCGGCCCAGGCCTATCGCACGGTCGCCCGGCGCAATCCTCTGCAGATCGGCCTGCGTTTCGGTGTGAAGCCGTCGAACAACGTCAACAACGGCGCCGAGACGCTTCAGATCGACATTGGCGGCCTGCCCTTCCGGCTGGACGATTCCGGTCAGCAGCTTGGGGGATGGGAAGCCTCGGCGGGCCTGTCGTTTTCGTATCGGCTTTCCGAAAATGAGGCCCAGCGCACGGAGTTTTTGGCCGACGTCTTCTATCGCAAGGTTTGGTTGGACTCGGACGCCGCCGTGCTTGCGCCTGGGGTGGAATCCTCGGATTTCGACTATGGCGCCGTGGTGACAGGCTTGCGCCACCAGCGGCTGATCTGGCCGGAAATGGGAACCAGTTCCGTCACCGGCGTGTTGGGCCAAAGCTGGTATGGCGGGACCGGTCTGGCCCGATGGGGAGAAGTGCAACTGGGCCAGTTGGTGAAGCGAAGTGCGGATAGCGCCCTTCGCTTCGGATTGAATCTGCGTGTCGAACGGCGCCTCGATGATCCGATCAACGATTCAGAATCCATCGGCTTCAGCGCGGAGTACCTGCGCAGCACTGGCGACGGTGGCGCCTACAGCCTTGGTGCGAGCGCCCGAAATGTCGCTTCGGACTCGGCTTCGGTCGACGCCTTGGTTGTGGGAGTAAGCGGAACGCGGTCTTTTGGACGCATCGGCGCGATGCAACCCCGGCTCAGCCTGGGTGCCGAAACCCGTGACTACCAGAAATGGGCCGTCACACCCGGCGGACGCGTGGACAGATCCATCAGCATTCAACTGGATGTCGCCTGGCCGGAAGTCAGCTACTATGGATTCGTTCCACAGGCTTCACTTACCGCGCGCCGGACATGGTCGGACGTCGATATCTATGACCGGAATGAAATCTCACTGGGATTGACTGCCGTATCGCGGTTCTGAAGGCCTGGGCGCTGGACATTCCCGACATGCTCTGCACTCTCGGGAGAGAAACAGACAAAGGGAGAAACCCATGGGCATAGAATATCTGCATACGATGGTTCGCGTGAAAGATCTCGAGAAGTCGAAGGCGTTTTACGAATTGCTGGGGCTTGTCGAGCGGAGACGTTCGGAAAGCGAGAAAGGCCGGTACACGCTTGTCTTCATGTGCCCGCCCGACCAGGCGGACGGGAACGCAGACGTTGAACTGACCTACAATTGGGATGGTGACGACGGCCTGCCCTCTGACAGCCGACACTTTGGCCACCTCGCCTACCGCGTCGATAACATCTACGACATGTGCCAGCAGCTGAGGGATGCCGGTGTGACAATCAACCGGCCGCCGCGCGACGGGCATATGGCATTCGTTCGCTCGCCGGACAACGTCTCGGTCGAACTGCTGCAAAGGGGCGAGTCGCTGCCACCACAAGAGCCTTGGGCCAGCATGGAGAATACCGGACATTGGTAAGAACACTCGGTACGCTTGCACTGGCCCTGGTCACTTTATGGCCGGGGCCGGCGTCTGCGTGTCGACTGGCGCTGCTTCTGGCTTTGGATGTCTCGTCTTCCGTCGATGATGCAGAGTATCTTTTGCAGCGCAACGGACTTGCTGCTGCGCTGACAAACCCGGAAGTTCAGTCCGCCTTCCTGGCAACGGGGTTGCCAGTGGCAATCTCTGCCTTTGAATGGAGCGGGCGATACAATCACCAGACCATCCTGGACTGGCGGATGATCCGGTCACGCTCAGATTTGCTGGCGGCATCGGAGGCAATCGCTAGCACCAGTCGCAGTACCAGCGACTTTCCCACCGCCATAGGTTACGCGCTGGGGCACGCTGCACTGCTTCTGTCGAAAGCACCAGATTGCGAGCGGAAGACGGTCGACGTCAGTGGAGACGGAGAGAATAACGAAGGGTTCGGGCCGGCGCTTGCCTACCGGCATTTTCCGCTGTCTGGCGTAACGGTGAACGCTCTGGCGATTGGCGGATCGACGCCCTTGAACGAACTCGTGACCTACTTTCGCAGAGAAGTCATTCGTGGGCCGGGTGCATTTGTCGAAACTGCGCTAAACTACAGCGATTTCGAGGAGGCGATCCGGCGCAAACTGGAACGCGAGGTCGCAATGCGGGTTGTGGGTGAGGTGCGATGAAACGGCTTTCGCTTGTGTTGTGGCTGGCGCTGTTGCCGCTGCCAACCCAGGCAGCTTGCCGCCTTTCACTCGCCATTGCTCTTGATGTCTCGGGTTCAGTGGATGCAACAGAATATCGCCTGCAAATGTCCGGCCTAGCCGCGGCGCTGAAAGATCCAGATGTCGAAGCGGCGCTGTTCGCAATCCCGGAGGCTCCGGTAGCCCTTGCAATTTATGAATGGTCGTCGTCCCGCTATCAAAGGGTCGTGCTGGATTGGACACTTGTCGAGAACCGCGATGTTCTGATCAGGGTGCAAACCAGGCTGCTGGGTTGGCAGCGCGAAAAGGCGCCGGAGGCGACAGGCCTTGGCGCTGCGATGGAGTTCGGCAAGGCGATGCTTGACCGCGGACCGGCGTGTTGGACGAAGACCCTGGATATATCGGGCGACGGCAAGAACAATGACTGGCCGGACCCGCGGCTTTCGCGCGCAAGTGGTGCGCTGGCAGGAATCCGGATCAACGGCCTGGTTATTGCCCGCGACACCGGAAGTGCGGGCGAGAAGATGGTTGCGGATGCGGGCGAGTTGTCGGCCTATTTCCTGGCACGCGTGGTTCAAGGACCGGATGCCTTTGTTGAAGTCGCCGCAGGTTTCGAGGATTATGCTGTTGCCATGCGGCGAAAGCTGTTGAGGGAGCTCAAGTCGCAGCCGATCGGCGTACTACCGAAGATGTCAGGCGATGCCTTCGTCCCGGTCAGCTTGCACCGGTCCGGCGAAGATCAGTAGATGTAACGGATCTGGTCACTCCAGAAACGCTCCACCCGCTGAAGCGCTTTATTCATTGCGATGATCCTGTCCGCGCCGACCAACGGATCCGGCTCAAGGGCCATCGAATGCCGCTCCAGCAGGTCGGCCACGACGCGATGCACGCTGCGCCCACTCTCCGTCAGTCGGACGCGCACCGAGCGGCGGTCGATCTCGCACCGCTGGTGATGCATGAAACCATTGTCGACGAGTTTCTTGAGATTGTAGGAAACGTTCGATCCTTGGTAGTAGCCGCGACTTCTGAGTTCGCCTGCTGTCAATTCGTTGTCGGCGATATTGAACAGCAGAAGCGCCTGAACCGCGTTGATTTCCAGTATCCCGAGTCGTTCGAATTCATCCTTGATGACATCCAGAAGAAGTCGGTGGAGCCTTTCGACCAGGGATAGCGTCTCAAGGTAGTCCATGAGGAAATTTGCCTGCCCAGGCTGCCCCAAAGGCTGATGAATACTCATGACTGCGTCTCCCGCATTCCGGTCTGCTCGCGGATGGGGTTTCGCCGAAATATGCCAAGATACCGTTAAGAGCTGGCAGAACGACTTTCAGAGGCTCTTGAAGTGTGCACCGCGCTGGTCACGAACAATGTCCAGGATGGCCCGATGCTCAGCTGGCACCGGCAACTGGCCGCTGAACCATTGATATAGGTCTTGGTCGCTCTCGGAGAGCATCGCCTCATAAAGATCCAGGGCTTCATCATCAAGGGTCGCGCCGCTTTCGTCGAAGAAAGACCCGAGAATCAGGTCCATCTCCTTGATCCCGCGGCGCCATGATCTGATACGAAGACGCCGCAGCCGCGTCTCGCGATCACTCATTCCGATGGCTCCACCTTCTGTTTGAGTGCGGCGCCCAAGCGCTTTTCGATGATCGCCAGCCGCTCGGCCGAACGCAACATTTCCGTTCGAAGAACACGCATCTCGGACAGCAATTCAACGAAATCCGGTACTGCGACGTCATCGCCTTCCGGTACAACCCCGGCACCTTCTCCGGTCAAAAGCCAAGGAATGGAGACGTTCAGAATCCCGGAAAGCATCTGGAGTTTGTTCGCCCTTGGCTCGGACAGATCGTTTTCCCAACTCTCGATCGTCTTGAGACCGATGCCAAGACGCTTTGCCAACGCCTTTTGGGACATCTGGCGGGCTTCGCGCGCCGCGGCGACACGATCACCAAAGGTGGCGGCTTCGTTCGAGTACCAATTCATCTCGGCAGCATCAGACATCGGAAAAATCCCAATCAGCTTGCGGTGGCGATGGACGAAAACTATGACGTTTTCATCACAACTCCACCGCCGGGGCGACCATGCACTTTCTATCTGCGACACTGGATCGCGTGAAACCTTCACCTACCGTCGCGCTTACTGGGCTTGTCGCCGAACTCAGGGCCCAAGGACGCGACATCATCGGGCTGGGTGCCGGAGAACCGGACTTTCCGACGCCCGTGAATATCCGCGAGGCAGGAAAGCGCGCGATCGACGAGGGCCGGACGCGTTACACGGCGGTCGACGGGGTGATCGAACTGAAGCAAGCGATCGCGTCGAAGTTCCTGCGGGAGAACGGATTAACCTACGAAACCGACCAGATCACGGTGTCCTCGGGCGGCAAGCAGGTTCTCTACAATGCTCTGATGGCGACAATGAATCCTGGCGACGAGGTGATTATACCGGCACCCTACTGGGTGAGCTATCCGGACATGGTTAAATTGGCCGGCGGTGAACCGGTCATCGTCGAAACCACGTTTGAGTCCGGCTTCCGGATGTCACCTGGCGATCTCGAAGCGGCGATCACACCACGAACAAAATGGCTGATCTTCAACTCTCCTTCCAATCCGACAGGGGCGGGCTACTCACCTTTGGAATTGAAGGCACTTACCGACGTACTGGAGCGGCATCCCCACGTTTGGGTCATGTCGGACGACATGTACGAACACATTGCCTATCCCGGCTTCGAGTTTCGGACGCCGGCGCAGGTGGCACCCTCTCTCTATGACAGGACCCTGACAGTCAACGGCGTGTCCAAGGCCTATGCAATGACAGGATGGCGGATCGGGTATGCAGGCGGACCGAAGGAGCTGATAAGCGCGATGCGGAAGATACAGTCGCAGTCCACAACCAATCCCTGCACGATCAGCCAATGGGCGGCCGTTGAAGCATTGAACGGTCCACAGGAATTCATCAAAGAAAGCAACGAAGTCTTTCTTCGGCGAAGGAAGCTGGTCGTCGAGGGACTGAATGCGGCCGAGGGCGTCGAATGCTCAACGCCGGATGGCGCATTCTACGTATATCCCTTCATCCGAGGCTGCATCGGCAAGACTTCTAAGGCGGGCGCGCAAATTGCTGACGACGAAACCTTTTGTCGTGCGCTTCTGGAAGAAACCGGAGTGGCCGTGGTTTTCGGCGCAGCCTTCGGTCTTTCTCCAGCCTTCCGCGTCAGCTACGCGGCATCGGACGCGGTGCTGGCCGAGGCATGCAGCAGAATCCAGAGCTTCTGTGGCGACCTGCGATAGAACGGATTCCCTTGTTCAGCTTCGCCAGCTTGGAGATGGCCTGCGCGGACATTTTGCGGCGGTTCAAGCCTTTTGCCAACGTCCGCTTTAGCTCAGCTCGTCCAAGGGTGAACTTTGCCGGTTATGCCTTCCCAAGCCCCCTCAGTCAGGGATCGGCCAAGAATCCGCTCGGGATTGGTGGGCGGAGGCATGTGGATGCCTTCGAGGCGAAAGAAGCCGAAGCGTCCATAGTATGGCGCGTCACCGACCAGGAGCACCCGGTCCCAGCCGGTTGCATGCTCAAGTGATCCTTCGATGAGCAGAGCGCCGATACCCTCGCCTTGTCTTGTCGGGTGGACTGCAACCGGGCCAAGAAGCAATGCCGGAGCCTGGCCGACAATCACCGGCCAGTATCGGATCGCTCCTGCCACCAGTCCAAGATCGTCCCGGGCGACCATGCACATGTCGGCCACGGGTTCGACACCGTCTCGCAGCCGGTACGAGGACAACGCGGTACGGCCCGGAGCAAAGCACAAGTCGTACAATGCCTCGACCTCCCACCAGTCGTCCGGCAGTTCCTTGTGGAGCTCCACCGTCCCCATTTCTCCTATTCGGCTGGAAAGCCGACTATCACGGCGCTAGGTCTTGCACAAATCCGAAGGAGTGCCGCATGTATTATCGACCCGAAGACGGTCACGGGCTCAGGCATAATCCGTTCAATGCGGTTGTAACGCCACGTCCCATCGGTTGGATCTCGTCGCGGGGGGCAGACGGTTCCGATAATCTTGCTCCGTATTCATTCTTCAACGCCGTTGCCTATTTTCCGCCTCAGGTCATGTTCGCATCGACCAGTTCGAAGCCCGATCGCGACGGGACCAAGGACAGTGTTGCCAATATCCGCGAAACCGGTGTGTTCTGCGTCAACATCGTCGAATACGCGATGCGGCACGTCATGAACGAAACGTCAGGCCCCTGGGCGCGCGAGGTCGACGAGTTCACGAAGGCAGATATCGCGAGGGAGGGGTGCAGGGAAATCCACTGTTCTCGCGTGAGCGCCGCCCCGGCTTCGCTTGAATGCCGGATGACCAACATCGTTACCCTGCGAGGAGAGGCGAATTTTCTTGTTCTGGGAGAGGTGGTTGGTGTTCATCTGCGCGATGACTGCGTCGAGGATGGCATTTTCAATATACTGAAATTCCAGCCGTTGGCACGTCTTGGCTATCGCGACTACAGCCGGATCACGGAAGTCTTCAGCCTGAAGCGGCCAGGCGAGTAACCCCAGAGCAACAACAGCTGTCTCAGCGTCCGTTTTTCGCTTTCCTCAGGTCGTTGAGCGGGGGACGGTGTATACAATGCAGTTCAAATAACCCGTCCCATGATCGGCATCAAAGAAACACTATGAAGCTAACCCGGCCGAAGTTTGTTTTGGCGGCCAGCCTATTGGCATATGGTTGCGTCGATCCCACTGACTTCGAAACCACACCTGTTCAAGTCAGGACCCCACAAGGTATTGTCACTTGCCAACTTTATACACGCGAAAGGGTACTTTGGGACCGCGCCATACACCGCCCGGAGGCTATGACCGTCACTGAGGCAGGCCAAGCATGTGTCGCCGAAGGTAGACGCCAAGCCGGTCAATGACGATCCTCAAACTGGCCTAATTGACTATTTTCAGTTGGTCTTCTGCCTTGGAATGAATGGCAATGGCATCGCCGGCACACCGTCTTCCACAAGCTTTCGTGCTTCCTCCAGTTTGGCTTCGCCGTAGATGGACCGATTGGGAACATCACCCTCGTGCATAGCGCGCGCCTCCTTGACGAAACTGTCGCCGACATAGTCCGAATGGGTTTCGACGTGTTCGCGTATCGCTCTTATAGCCTCGGCGAGTTCGGGTGTCGGAGCATTCGTTACAGGACGCGGTTTCGACTTCAGCTCTGAAGCTTCACGCTTCTGACGCACCTGTGGCGACATCAGTGATTTCTCGATGCCCTTGTCATGACATTCGGGACATTCGATCATTCCTGACGCCCGGAGCGTATCGAATGCCTCGGCCGACTTGAACCAGCTTTCAAAGCTGTGACTGTTTCGGCACTTCAATGCGTAACGGATCATCCAAACCTACCTTCCAATATGGAAATTTAGTTCGGGATCAAAGGGTTTTCAATCGTTCGTGAAATGTCGCAGGGATTCAGAGAGCATTGGGATCGAAATTCATCAGCAACGCTGCCAGTTCCTTTTCGTCCACTGCTCTTGCCGCCTCCTTCAACGACATCCACTTGCGCCGTCTTTCCTGCCTCTCGGGCCACTCACTGCACTGTTTCTTGACCTTCACCGGGAAAACGGCGACGACGCAGGGCAACTGCCCGTCCTCTTCCAAGTATTTGGTATAACTGAAAATTCCCAAACATAGCGGAACGGCCTTGCCCTTGACGCCGGCTTCTTCCCACGCCTCGCGTTCAGCGGCTTCCACGGGGGTCGCCCCGTCCATGGGCCAGCCCTTGGGAAGAATCCACCGTTTACGACGGCGTGAGGTCACAAGAAGAATCTGCACCTTGTCGTTCTTGACACGCCAGCAGAGGGCACCGAACTGGGTCCGGACATCCCTTTTTCCACACTCCGTCAAACGAAGCGGACGCTGTTTGATCCGCGTCAGGCTCATAGGTGTTTTCTCGTGCAACCTCAATTCTTCTTCAGTTGGATCTTAACGTAACATGATGGAATAAAACAGAATAGATAGGCAACGTGCTATCGGTTTCGGATGATGCGGATGTGTGACGCTTGGTCAACGTCCTAGCTTGCCAACCCTCGACCTCGCAACAGAGCATCGGGACCAGGCATTCGGCCGCGAAACGCCTTGTAGAGTTCCGCCGCATCGCAAGTACCCCCAACCGAGAGGATATTCTCCTCAAGGCTTCTGGCTGTCGCGGGGTCGAACGGATCGCCGGTTTCACGGAACGCTTCGAAGGCATCGGCGTCCATCACTTCCGACCACATGTAGCTATAGTAGCCGCTGGAGTATCCATCGCCTGAAAACACGTGCGCAAAGTGCGGGGTTGAATGGCGCATCGAAATGGCACGCGGCATGCCGATACGGTCCAGTACCTCGGCCTGACGCTGCATCGGGTCAACGGGAGCCTCGCCCCGGTGGAAATCGAGATCGACAAGTGCTGACGCGATGTACTCCACCGTCTGGAACCCCATGTCGTAGGTCGCGGCCGCCAGCAAACGTTCGAGAAGTTCGACCGGCATCGGTTCGCCCGTCTCGGCGTGTGTGGCATATTCTGCCAACACATCAGGGACTTCCAGCCAGTGTTCGAAGAGTTGCGACGGCAATTCGACGAAATCGCGCGCAACAGATGTGCCCGAGACGGACTCGTAGGTAACGTCCGAAAGCATCTGATGAAGGGCGTGGCCGAATTCATGAAACAGAGTTCGGGCATCATCGTAGGATAGCAGGGCGGGCTGACCTTTTGGTGGCTTCGCGAAATTGCAGACGTTGATCACGATTAACCGAACCTCGCCATCGAGTTTCCGTTGACTGCGCAGTGCAGAACACCACGCGCCAGACCGCTTGGAGCCTCGAGCGAAATAGTCTCCGATGAAAACCGCTATATGCTTCCCGTTGCGGGTGATTTCCCATGCTCGTGAATCCGGGTGATTCATCGGTGCTTGGATCGGATTGGCCACGATCCCGAATAGTTTTCCCGCACACGCGAAAGAAGCTTCGATCATGCGGTCGAGACGAAGGTACGGCTTGAGTTCTGCCTCGTTCAGATCGTGTTCTTCCGCGCGGCGCCTTTCCGAATAGTAGCGCCAGTCCCAGGCCTCCAGCTGACCTGTTTCACCATCGGCATGAAGCATGGCTTGCAGACGCATACCGTCGGCCTCTGCGGCCGCACGAGCCGGCGTCCAGACCTGCATGAGCAAGTCTTCCACCGCGTCCGGTCCGCCGGCCATTTCTGTTTCCAGCTTGTAGTGCGCAAAATCCTCGTAGCCGAGAAGCATCGCGCGCTCAGCACGCAGCTTGAGAATCTCGGCTGCAATGGCACGATTGTCCGTCTTGCCGCTGTTCGCACCCCGCGATGTCCATGCCCGCCAAGCACGTTCACGCAGGTCCCGGCGCGGCGAAAATTGAAGGAACGGCACGATCAAAGAGCGGGAGAGCGTAATGACCGGTGTCGAGACACCCGTTTCCTCACCTGCAGCACGCGCCGCGGAGATAACGAAATCGGGTAGCCCTTCAAGGTCGTCATCATTCAGCGGCATGTGCCAGCTGCGTTCGTCCGCCAGTACGTTCTGAGTGAATTCGGTGCCCAAAACGGCCAGACGCTCCTTGACGTCCCTCAGCCGCTGGCGCGCTGCGCCCTGCAACTCGGCACCGGAACGCACGAAGCCGCGGCGGGTCAACATGAGAACGCGTTCCTGCTCGTCCGTCAGCCCCAGTTCACCGCGGCTTTTCCAAAGTGCGTCTATGCGTTGGAACAGCGCCTCGTTCATTGTGATCTCGGAGGAGTAAGCAGAAAGCCGAGGAGAGAATGCCCTCTGCAGTGCCTCACGCTTTTCGTTCGAGTCCGTGCCGGCAAGAGTGAAGAAAACCGAAAGAACCCTGCCAAGCGTCTCGTCCGCGAGTTCCAGCGCGTCGATCGTGTTTTCAAACGTCGGGGGGTCGGGGTTGTCAGAAATCGCCGCGATTTTCGCAAGGGACTCGTCGAGAGCCTGATTGAAAGCCGGTTCGAAATCGTTATCGGATATCTCGTCAAACGGAGGAAGCCCGTAGGGCGTTTCCCATCGCTTCAGAAGAGGATTTTCATTAATTTCAGCCATGAGCCGGAACCTATGATCGGGCTTCCCGAGATACCAGAGCCGATCAGCGGTTTCCGCACACCGGGCAATCATCGCGCCGTTTTACGCCGATCACCCTTACGTCGGCGTAAAGCGCATCGTAGATCATCATCCTTCCCAGAAGCGGCTCCCCGGCCCCTGTCAGAAGTTTGATCGTTTCGACAGCCATCATGGCGCCAACGACCCCCGGCAGAGGGCCCAGAACGCCGCCTTCAGCACAAGTGGGCGCAAGGCCCGGTGCGGCAGGTTCCGGGAATACGCACCGATAACAGGGGGCTCCTCTTGATGGAGCAAAGATACTGATCTGTCCTTCCCACTGGCTGATCGCGGCGGATACAAGTGGCAGAGTCAGTGCAACAGCCGTTTCGTTGACAAGATAACGGGTTGCACTGTCGTCCGTACCGTCAAGTATCACGTCATAATCCGCGAAGAGATCGGCGGCGACTTCCTCGGACAAGCGGCGGTTGTAGGGACGTACGATCACGAAAGGGTTTTGCGCCTTCAACGCCATTTCGGCGGAGAAAACCTTTGGCATTCCGATTCTGTCGTCGGTGTGGATGACCTGACGCTGAAGGTTCGAGTTCTCGACTTCATCATGGTCAATGACGCCGATGGTCCCGACACCGGCGGCGGCAAGATACTGGAGAGCGGGTGCGCCAAGTCCCCCGGCGCCGACGACCAGAACGCGGGCCTCCTTGAGGCGTTTCTGTCCAGGTCCGCCGATTTCGCGAAGGACGATGTGGCGCGCGTTTCGCTCGATCTCGGTTGCACTGGATGTGGTTGCGCCTTCGCGCTTGTTTTCTGGGCGGGCCTTGGACTTGAGTGTCTTGAGACCACGCGAATAGAGCCAGACGACACCGACTAGCCCTCCCAAGACGAGCCATTCGCCTGCCGACCCGCCTGTCGCAGTGCGCAGCGCATGCCCGGCGGGAAGTGCAACCTGCACCATCAGGACGGCCACATAGAGAATGGCGATCATAATCAGCCTGCCCGACAACGGCACTCGCAGAAGGTGACCTATTGCCCAAAGTGCCGCTGCAAGAACGAAGACCAGCGACATCAGCTACGACCCGTCGAGCCGAAACCACCCGTTCCTCTTGGAGTTCCAGACAGAGAATCCACCACTTCGAAGCGCGCCTGGGCAACCGGCGCGATCACTGCCTGGGCGATCCGGTCACCGTGACCGATGGCGACCGGCACTTCTCCGAGATTTATCAGGATGACCCCCAGCGGGCCGCGATAGTCGCTGTCGATCGTGCCGGGTGCGTTGGAAAGGCCAAGGCCGTGTTTCAATGCAAGCCCCGAGCGGGGACGGATCTGCATCTCGAACCCTTGCGGGATCTCTACGGACAGGCCGGTAGGTATCAGCCTGCGTTGACCCGGGACGAGCGTCACGCCGTCACGTTCGTCTTCGGGAAAGTTCGCGCGAATGTCGGCCCCTGCGGCACCCTCGGTCTCGTAGGTGGGAAGGGGCACGGCGGGATCAGCCTCGGGCAAGCGAAGAATTCGAACTACCGGTGTCATGCAAGCTCGTCGGCGATGCGCCGGGCAAGGCGGCGGGCCACTTCGTCCTTGTTGGCGCGCGGCCATTCCTCGGCACCGCTGGCATCGATGACTGTCACCGCGTTTTCAGCGCCGCCCATTATGCCAGTTGCCGGAGAGACATCGTTTGCGATTATCCAGTCGCATCCCTTGCGCTCGCGTTTCGCCGTGGCGTTCGAGATGACATCGTCGGTTTCGGCGGCAAAGCCAATCACAAGGCTGGGACGACCCTCTTTCATCCTTGATACCTTCGCCAGGATATCCGGATTCTCGGACAGCGACAGCTCAGGAGGCTTGCCCGAGCCATCCTTCTTGATTTTTCCTTCAGAGGCCTCGACATGCCAGTCTGCGACAGCAGCCGCAAAAATCGCGGCATCGGCCGGCAGTGCATTTTCGACGGCCGCCAGCATTTCTCTGGCGGTTTCGATCTTGACGACTGTGACACCCTCGGGTGGCGGCACCTTTGCCGGGCCGGTGACGAATGTGACGTGTGCGCCCAGACGCGCCAGCGCCAGCGCCAGCGCGGTTCCCTGCGCCCCCGAGGATCGGTTTGCCATGTAGCGCACGGGGTCGATGGGTTCGTGCGTCGGTCCCGAAGTGACGATGACATGTCGGCCCTTCAGGGGGCCGTCGACCAGCCGCGCTTCAATGGCGCTGAGTATTTCGGCCGGCTCGGCCATGCGGCCCGGTCCGTATTCCCCGCAAGCCATCTCGCCTTCTTCCGGACCTACGCGATACACCCCGTCCGCTTCCAATGTCGCGATGTTGCGCTGGTTCGAAGGATGCAGCCACATACGCACGTTCATGGCCGGCGCCACGAGCACAGGTGTATCGGTAGCCATCAGGATCGTCGAAGCCAGATCGTCGGCGTGTCCTCCGGCCATCTTGGCCATCAGATCGGCCGTCGCAGGTGAGACAACCACCAGATCGGCGGAGCGGGACAGTTCAATATGCCCCATCTCGGCCTCGTCCGTCAGATCGAAGAGAGCCGTATAGACTTTCTCAGAAGCAAGTGCCGACGCGGAAAGGGGCGTCACGAATTCCTGTGCCGCCCTGGTCAGAACGGGTGTAACCGTACCGCCCGCCTTGCGGATCATGCGGATCAGTTCAAGCGACTTGAACGCGGCGACGCCGCCACCGATGATCAGTAGAATTCGTTTGCCGTGAAGCATTTGATCCTGCCTTTGCTGCCCACCAGTGTTAAGGGGCGCGAAAGCGCGGGGCAAGATGCCGGTATCACTTGAAAGCCGCGCAGGGATCTGCTCTGTCGGGTGCCCCGGTGACCAACCAATAGTCGAAACCGGGATCAACTGGCGCTGCCACTTCAAATTGCCCGACGGATACGACTTTCAGGTCTGGGGCCGAGATTTCCAGAAGATAAGGAACAGCCCAGTTTTTGGTTGCGTGGCCATTTCCGGTGATGACGACAACCGGCCCGATGCCTCCGCGCGATACCGATTCATGATGGGCTGCAATCGTGGCACGGGCCAAGGCCGCGTCGCGTAACCTTTGAGCCTCGACCATACCGGGAAGTGAACTTTCCGGAAGCGCATTGCAGTGCGCTTCCTGTTGGAGACGTTCGAGCTCGGCCTGGACGATCATCGGGTATCCACGCTCAAGCTGAAAAATTTGCGCTGCGCCGCCAAATACCGACTCTGCGCCTTCCTCGACGGCGCGGCGTGCGTCCGCAGGAGGCACTCCCCCGCCGAAGATCGCGGCATCCAATGCTGCGGCGAAGATTGGATAGTACATCGCAAAATCTGGCCACCCCCGATCTTCCCACGCCAGAGCGGATTCCAATCGCGCTGCATTTCGGATCAACTCGGGCGTAATCCGTGAAGCCAGCTCGGGCGTCAAATGTTCGAAGACGATCGCCGCTGGTTCAAGAGCAACGACTGCGGAGGCCTGGTGGATGTGATGATGGGGGTTGTCGTGAACCTCTCCGAAAAGCACGACATCCGCTTCTTCCAGATAAGACCAGTCAGACCCGGAGAGCTGGCCGGCAAATGCCGGCCAGCCCGCAACCATAGTCAATCCAAATATCAGCCGAAAAATTCGTGCACTTCCTTGGACTGCGCCTCGAGATTTTTTCGCATCTTCTGAAAGGCGGCGGCTTCGAGTTGACGGACACGCTCTTTCGACAAACCAAGTTCGTTGCCGAGACTTTCCAGTGTGCGCGGATCGTCGCGCAACTTCCGCTCGCGAACGATGAAGCGTTCGCGTTCGTTCAGGGAACTCAGAGCACACAGAAGCCATTCACGCAGAGTATCGATATCCTTGGTCTGCTCAACCACAGCGGATTGTCGCGCTGTTTCGTCTTCCAGCGTTTCGATCCACTCGCGCCCTTCATCGTCTGAAGACTGTGTCGCGTTAAGGGAAAAATCGGTGCCTGCCAGCCGACCTTCCATCATTTCGACGTCGTGAAGGGGTACACCGACCTCAACCGCGATCATTTCGCGCATTGTCTGGCGATCCAGCGTCTCGCCTCGTCCGGCAGCTTCACGCTCCAGTCGCGCCTGCACCCGGCGCATGTTGAAGAAGAGAGATTTCTGGGAAGAGGTGGAGCCGGTACGCACCATCGACCAGTTCCGCATCACGTAATCCTGTATCGACGCCTTTATCCACCAAACCGCATACGTCGAGAAGCGCACACCGCGATCAGGGTCGAATTTGTCTGCAGCCTTCATCAACCCCAGTCCCGCTTCCTGGATGAGATCGTTCATCGGCGCTCCGTACCGCTTGAACTTCGCGGCCATCGAAATGGCCAGGCGCATATAGGCGGTAATGAGACGGTGCAGCGCTTCTTCGTCTCGCTGATCGCGCCAGGCATAGGCGAGTTTGAGTTCTGTTTCGGCGTCCAGCAACTCGGCTTTCATTGCGCGACGTGAAAGCGAATGTTCCGATATGCCGTCAAGAGCCATGGTTTCCTCTCCCGGTATGTTCGGCCGGCAGTATTGCGGCCAATTCTTTATGGTTATTACGTAAGGGCAAAGTTGCCGGATCAAACATTTGGCAAGAAAGTTTCCCTGCCGACAGGCTATGCGAAGCGGTCCACTTCGTGCCCGAAAGGCAGTGCTGCATCGTTCACCAGTTCTTAAGACTATTGCCGTCAGAACGTCCCGTCATCCAGGGATGCCAATGGTCGCGCGCAGTTATACGGTCGCATTTGAAGGGATAGAAGCCAGGTTGATCGAAGTGCAGTGCGCGCTTTCGCCGGGTGTCCCCAGCTTCTCGATCGTTGGCTTGGCCGACAAGGCTGTCAGTGAAGCGCGTGAAAGAGTCAGAGCCGCTTTCAGCACGTTGTCCATCGCGCTTCCGGCCCGACGAATTACGGTGAATCTATCACCTGCGGACATGCCAAAGGAAGGGTCGCATTTTGATTTGCCGATCGCGCTTTCTCTTCTGGCCGCAATAGAGATTCTTCCCAAGGACGCGGTGGAAGGGCTTGTCGCCCTTGGGGAGTTGTCGCTTGACGGGAATCTTGTGGCGGTTGCCGGCGCGCTTCCGGCAGCACTGGCAGCCGCAGAATCAGGCCGGTCGCTTATCTGCCCGTCGGCCTCGGGAGCCGAAGCGGCCTGGGTTGGACAAACAGGGGTCGTCGCGCCAACGTCACTGGCCGAGACAATTCAGCATCTGACCGGCGCGCGAGTCCTGTCGCCCAGCGAACCTGGCGAAGTAACGCGGCGTGCCGAAGAATACGATCTGCGTGACGTGAAAGGTCAGGAGCGCGCCAAACGCGCCCTGGAAATCGCGGCCGCGGGTCGACATCACCTTCTTATGGTCGGATCGCCCGGATCCGGGAAGTCGATGATTGCTGCAAGACTGCCAGGTATCCTGCCCGACCTGTCGCCGGAAGAGGCTCTGGAGACTTCGATGGTCCATTCGCGAGCCGGCCTGATCGATGCCGGGGGGCTCTCGCGAAGCCGGCCTTTCCGGTCGCCTCATCACACGGCCTCGATGGCCGCTATCGTTGGCGGCGGCAAAGGCGCAAAGCCGGGTGAAATCAGCCTTGCCCATAACGGCGTTCTGTTCATGGACGAATTTCCGGAATACCCCCGGAACGTTCTTGAAACGTTGCGGCAGCCGATCGAGACCGGTGACGTTGTAGTTGCGCGCGCCAATGCCCACGTGAAGTACCCTTGTCGCTTCCTGCTGATCGCCGCCGCAAATCCCTGCAAGTGCGGGCACATGGCTGATCCTGCGCGCGCATGCTCTCGGGCGCCGACTTGCGGGGAAGATTACATGGGACGCATTTCAGGGCCCTTGATGGACCGCTTCGACTTACGAGTGGAAGTGCCACCTGTTTCGTTTCAGGACCTGGACCTGCCCGCATCCGGCGACACTTCTGCCGAAGTCGCCCGGCGGGTAGAAACGGCACGAAGGGTACAAGCAAAGAGATACGCAAAATGCGAAAGCGTACGTGTCAACGCGGACGTGGGTGGCGCTCTGCTCGAGGAAGTCGCCACACCGGACAACGAAGGACGGGCATTGCTCACTCAAGCGGCCGAACGCATTGGGCTATCGGCCCGCGGCTATCACCGTGTGCTGCGGGTTGCACGGACAATCGCCGATCTTGCCGATCGCGACGACATAGGCCGCGGTGACATTGCCGAAGCGATCAGCTTCAGGATCGCGGGCGCAAAGATCTGAGGCGGCCGACGGCAAAGTCAGCGGCCTGCTCCAACGCATCGTCCGCTTCGGGCAACCATCCACAGAACAATTGCCAAGCATGCGGCGTGTCAGGCCAGAGTTCGACCCTGACATCGACACCGGACGCGCGCAGCTTCGCCTCGAGCCGAAGTGTGTCATCGCGGAGAATCTCGCTTTCGCTGGCCTGAAGCAGTATCGGCGGAGCCCCGTCAAAGCGGGCGAACAACGGAGACAATCGCGGGTCGGAAAAATCGGCACCTGGCGCGACCAGTTCTCTTAACTCGCCGATCCGCTCAACCGGAAGTATGACGTCGGAGCGGGCATTTTCCGACAACGACTTTCCGGAGAGTGTCATGTCTGTCCAAGGTGAAAAGGCAAAAAGCCCCGCCGGACGTTCGCCTGACGACAGGAGGAAGGCTAGAAGTGCCAGCGCCAACCCTCCGCCTGCGCTGTCGCCGCCGATGACAATGCTCTCCGGCCTCAAACCCGTTTTCCGCAACCCCTTCCAGGCTGACAGAGCATCCTCGAAAGCTGCGGGAAAAGGAAACTCGGGCGCGCGCCTGTATTCGGGAATCACGGCACGAAGCTTTGCGCGGCGTGCCAACTTCCCGACCATCGCGAGATGCGTTCGAGGGCTGCCCGTGATGTACCCGCCCCCATGTAAGTAGAGCAGCGCGGCATCGGGCATCGCCTCCGATGGAGTAACATCCAGACACGGAATACGCCCCAAAACGGTTTCTCGAGCATTGGATCTCGGCCCGCGAAAGATCAGCCTGGAGGCCCTATCGAAGTCGCGACGCGCGCGTTCCGGTGTCTTCGATTGCTTGATCAGTGGACGCCCGACGCTGCGCAGAACCAAATTCACAAACGCAAGCTGCAGACTCATCCCGACAGCCGGTCCTCGATCGCACGCCAAATGGCGCCGGCGGCATTGATGCCGTCAAATCGCTCAAGTTCCTGTATACCCGTCGGCGAAGTCAGATTGATTTCGGTAAGGTAGTTGCCAATTACATCGATGCCGACAAACACCTGCCCCTTTTCTCGCAGCAAAGGGCCAATTGCCGCGCAGATTTCCATGTCGCGCGCTGTCAGACCGATCTTTTGCGCAGTGCCGCCGATATGCAGGTTCGAGCGCGTTTCTCCTTCCGGCGGCACGCGGTTGATGGCGCCGATCGGCTCGCCGTCCACAAGGATCACGCGCTTGTCTCCATTTGAGACGTCGGGCACGAATTTCTGGGCGATGAGCGGCTCGCGGTTCATGCTTGAAAAAAGTTCGTAGAGCGAGACAAGGTTCCGGTCGTCCGGAGTCAGCCGGAATACCCCGGCGCCTCCGTTGCCATACAGAGGCTTCAGGATGATATCCCCGTGCTTTTTCCGAAAGGCGCGCAGCGTGTTGAGATCGCGCGCGATTGTGGTGGGCGGTGTCAGGTCGGGAAACTGCAGAACAAGCAATTTCTCAGGATAGTTCCGGACCCAGAAAGGATCGTTTACGACCAGCGTGGCCGGAGAAAGTCGCTCGAGGATATGAGTTGTCGTGATGTAGCCCATGTCGAATGGCGGGTCCTGACGAAGCCAGACGACGTCGAATTCGGAGAGGTCGACCTCGGCTTCCGCACCAAGCGAGAAATGATCTCCCACCTCTCGGCGAAGTGTCAATGGCCAGCCGCGAGCGGTGACGCGACCTTCCTGCCAGGCAAGACGATCCGGGGTGTAATAGAAGATTTCGTATCCCAACGACTGTGCTTCTTCAGCGATGCGAAACGTTGAATCGGCGTTTATGTCGATCAGGTGGATCGGGTCCATCTGGATGGCCACTTTCACCGGCAGACCTCCTGTTCAGTATATTTCGGTCGTAGACCGGTTTGTGGCGCAAGCGGAAGGGTTGCGCAACGAGCGTTGCTTATGTCCAGCAGTGATTAGTCGAGCGTCACGTTGTGTATGACATCCACGCTACCGCTTGCATCGACCAGCGCGGCATCAATCCGGATGGGCGACAAGGGCCCATCAGCTTGCGTGGCCGCGAATTCTTCTGCCGCTGTCATCACCCTGCGGATCTGCGCCGACGACAGTCGTTGCGCTGCAGCTGAAAACGTATCGGCCTTTTTCACTTCCACAAAAACCAGCGTATCCATGCAGCGAAAGACAACATCAATCTCACCTGCCTGCCCGCGCCATCGGCGGGCAAGAACCACATGACCCGACGCGAGGTAGTGCTGCGTCACAATATCTTCGGCAGCCATACCGGAAAGATAGTTGAGCGTTCCCCGGGCGGCCTTCTTTGCAGCGGCTTCGAGTGTCATAATTGAGTCCCGGTTAATCCCGGCATGCTGTAAGGGGATTGCTCAATATCTCGTTAATCCGCCTTCCGGAAATTCAAGCCCATCTGGTAGAGATCGCGCTTCGATACCCCAAAGCGGTCGGCCACCTCACTGGCTGCATCCTTCAGCTTCATTCTTTTCATGGCGTCTCGGAGCGCATTTTCAAGCGCGTCCGCAGATACTTGCCGCTGTCCCTTGCCGATGCAAATTGCGATCTCTCCGCGCACTGTTCTGTCGGCGAAAATCTCCGCCAACTCCGAAAGCGTACCGCGCGTGACTTCCTCGAATTTCTTGGTCAACTCACGACATACCGCAGCGTGACGGTCACCGCCTAAAATGTCACGACAGTCGGTCAGCGTCTTCAAGAGTCGGTTGGGGCTTTCATAGAACACCAGCGTTGCTTGGATCGGTGCAATTTCCTCCATGAATGCCCGCCGCGCGCCTTTTGACGGAGGCGGGAAACCCGCGAAAAGGAATCGGTCGCTTGGCAGACCGGACACCGACAAAGCCGCAATGACGGCTGCGGGCCCGGGCACAGAGAAAACCGCATACCCCGCAGCCGTGGCGTCACGGCCCAGCGCATATCCCGGGTCAGCGATCAATGGCGAACCCGCCTCCGACGCGTACGCAACGGACTTTCCTTCCGCGAGCTTCGCCAGAAGTCCCGGACGCTGAGCCGGCCCGTTGTGGTCGTGATATGCAATGATCCGCCGCCCATTCAGCGGCACGCCGTGAATCTCCATCAGGCGTCTGAGCGAGCGCGTATCCTCGGCGGCAAGTACATCCGCCGTTTCCAGAACATCCAGCGCGCGAAGCGTTATATCCCGAGCGTTTCCAAGTGGCGTGGCCACGAAGTACAGGCCCGGAGCCAGCGCTTTCGGCCGATCTGTTGGGCTCACGACGCCTCTCCCGATTTACTTGGCAGGCTTTTCTGCATAGGGTCGCGCCATCATTCTGTCCACCCGGGGAGCGATTTGACGATGGTTGCCGTAAATGTGTTGCGCCGCAAGGCCGTGGCCTGGATGGCCGCCGGCATTGCAATTCTGGCTCTGTCTGCGTGTGACGTTTCCATGCCGGGTGGCGGAGGTCCGTTGATCAACACCTCGCGCGCCGTTCCGGTCGCCCTGCTTGTTCCGCAAAGCAATCAGCAAAGCGCCGGTTTGGCGCAATCGCTTGAGAATGCGGCCAGACTTGCGGCGGGCGACCTGCAAGGTGCCAGCGTCGACCTCATGGTATACGACACCGGCGGAACACCTGAAGGCGCAACGCGTGCCGCACAACAGGCTCTGGACGACGGTGCCCGCATCTTCGTGGGACCGCTCTTTGCGGAAGCGGCCAGCGCCGCAGGCCGGGTTGCGGCGACGCGTGGAGTAAATGTGATGTCCTTTTCGAACAACCCGACAGTGGCAGGCGGTAACGTCTTCATCCTGGGCAACACGTTCCAGAATACGGCGGACAGACTTGTTCGCCATGCGGTGAACCAGGGTCGTGGCAATATCTATATCGTGCATGCGCAAGATCAGGCCGAGCAACAGGGGGCGGATGCAATCCAGCGAGCCATCCAGGCCAACGGTGCCCGTCTTGCCGGAATAACATCCTTCCCGCTGTCTCAGCAGGGGGTGATAAACACGATCCCGACCATCGCGCGCGACTATCGCACCTCGGGTGCGAACTCGGTCTTCGTTACTTCAGGCACCGCCGGAGCACTTCCATTTCTTGCCGAATTGTTGCCGGAGAACGGCATCGACAGCGAAAATTCGCAGTTCATCGGGCTTCAACGCCTTGACGTCCCATCAAGCGCCTTGTCTCTGAAAGGCCTGCAGGGAGCATGGTTCGCCACTCCCTCGCCCGCCTTGGGTCAGCAATTCGCCAACCGATACCAGGCCGTGTACGGAACCATCCCGAATCCCGTTGCGGGTCTTGCATACGATGCCATTGCGGCCATCGGTGCGCTTGTCGCGCAAGGCAACTCCAATGCCCTTGGAACTGATGCCCTCACGCAAGGTCAGGGATTTGCCGGCGTGAATGGTCCCTTCCGGCTGTTCCGCAACGGAACGAACCAACGCGGCCTCGCCGTGGCGACAATCCAGAACAACCAGGTGATCGTGATTGACCCCGCCCCAAGAAGTTTTGGCGGCACAGGCTTCTGAGCCGCGAACCGACAACGAGCAAAAAATTCCCGCGTACGCGGAGTTGGGTCTGGATGAGGCCGCGATATTCGATCGCGAAGCCGTCTTTCAGGCTATTCGGGACAGAATTGGTGAAGACCTCGACGCCCGCGAGATGCGTCGGGTCACCGTGGCAGTCCTCAAGGAAGCACTGGCCAGTGGGCGCGAGAAGATCGCTGGTGCCTTCGAAAGGTCACCCCGGTCTGCTCGTCCAACCGTGCGCGCATATTCTTTTCTTACGGACTGCGTGGTAGAAACAGTCTTTCGCATAGCGGTCACTTACCTGCACAAGAACCCCAATCCTACCGAAGGCGAACGACTGACGATTCTCGCCGTCGGAGGATACGGAAGGGGCGAGATGGCGCCTTGCTCGGACGTCGATCTTCTCTTCCTCATGCCCTGGAAAGTCACGCCGTGGGCTGAAAGCCTGATCGAAAGCATGCTGTACATCTTCTGGGACCTTCATATGAAGGTTGGCCACGCTTCGCGCAGCGTCAAGGACTGCGTCAGGCTCGGCAAGGAAGACTATACGATCCGCACCGCGTTATTGGAGCACCGGTTTCTTGTCGGGGACGCCGAATTGGCCGAACGGCTGGAACAGAAGCTGAAGCGCGACCTGTTTCGCGGAACCGCCGCAGATTTCATCGAGGCGAAACTTGCAGAGCGTGCCGAACGGCATCGAAAGCAGGGCGGCCAGCGGTACATGGTTGAACCGAACGTGAAGGAAGGCAAGGGAGGGCTTCGCGACCTTCAGACCCTCTTCTGGATCGGCAAATACATCCACGGCGTCGATGACGTGGCGGATCTTGTCGGTCTGGGACTATTCAGCCGTGAGGAATACGAACGCTTCTCCGCCGCCGAGACCTTTTTGATGGCGGTGCGCTGCCATCTGCATCTTGTCGCAGACAGGGCGATGGATCAATTGACTTTCGACATGCAGGTCGAAATCGCAGCGCGCATGGGTTACACCGACAAGGGAAAGCGCCGCGCGGTCGAGTACTTCATGCAGGACTACTTCCGGCACGCAACAGTGGTCGGCGAATTGACCCGTATATTCCTGACCACGCTTGAGGCAAAGCACGTCAAGAAGGCCGCGTCTCCGTTCACCCTTTTCCGACGCAAGCGCAAACTGAAACCCGGATACGCGCTTAAACAAGGGCGTCTGACCGTCGCACGCCCTGCAAGTTTCCTGAAGGACAAGCTCAATCTTCTGGCAATTTTCGAAGAGGGATTGCGGACGGGCTATCTGATCCATCCCGACGTCATGCGGCTGATCCGCTCCAATCTCCACCTGATCGATGACGAGATGCGGAATTCTCCGGAAGCAAATCGTCTTTTTCTTGATCTTCTGCTCAAGCACGGGAATCCCGAACGCGCGCTTCGAAGGATGAACGAACTTGGCGTGATCGCAGCGTTCATTCCCGAATTCGCCCCAGTCGTCGCGATGATGCAGTTCAACATGTACCATCACTTCACCGTGGATGAGCACACGATACAATGCATCTCGACGCTGGCTCAGATCGAGAGGGGCGAACTGGTGGAGGAATTGCCGATCGCCAGCCGGGTCCTCAAGGAAGGCGTGAATCGGAAGGTACTCTATACCGCCCTGTTTCTGCACGACATCGGCAAAGGGCGGGACGAGGATCACTCGATACTAGGCGCCCAGATCTCGCGGAGAGTCGCCCCGCGCCTTGGTCTGACGAAAGGCGAGGCCGAGACAGTGGAATGGCTTGTGAGGTATCACCTCCTGATGTCCGACATGGCACAGAAGCGCGACCTGTCAGAACCACGAACCGTCCGGGACTTCGCCAAGGCCGTGAAAACCCGCAAGCGCCTGGACTTGCTGACGGTTTTGACCGTTTGCGATATTCGTGGCGTTGGGCCCGGAGTTTGGAACAACTGGAAAGCGCAGTTGCTGCGTACGCTTTACCGCCAGACCGCCATGGCACTGGAGCACGGGCTAGAGGCCGTCAATCGCGAAGCCGCCGAGACCGAGGCAAAGAAGGCATTGCGCTCGGCGCTGGAAGATTGGGAGAAAAAGGACCTGCGCCACGAAACCGCACGCCATTACGGTCCGTACTGGCAAGGTCTGACAACCGATACTCACGTTGTTTTCGCAAATCTTCTCTCTGGAATCGAAAACCACGAAATCCGGCTCGATCTCAAGCCGGATGATGATCGAGACGCAACGCGTATCTGTTTCGCGCTCGCGGATCATCCGGGTATTTTCTCTCGACTGGCCGGTGCCCTGGCGCTGGTGGGGGCGAACGTGGTCGATGCCAGGACGTACACGTCTTCCGATGGCTTCGCCACCGCGGTATTCTGGGTTCAGGATTCAGAAGGCCATCCCTACGATGTCGGTCGGCTTCCGCGCCTACGCGGAATGATCGAGAAGACGCTGCATGGCGAAGTTCTTCCTCGGAAGTCGTTCGCCGACAAGGACCGCTTGAAGAAGCGCGAGAAGGCATTCTCGGTGCCGACGTCCATTACCTTCGATAACGAAGGATCGGAAATCTACACAATCATCGAAGTCGACACCCGTGACCGCCCGGGATTGCTCTACGACCTCACTCGCACACTTGCCGAAGCGAATGTCTATATCGCAAGCGCCGTGATCGCGACTTATGGTGAACAGGTCGTGGACACCTTTTACGTGAAAGACATGTTCGGCCTGAAATTCTACTCTCCTTCCAAACAGCGGACGCTAGAAAAAAGGCTTCGAGATGCCATCGTCGCCGGAGCAGAACGGGCAAAGGCTGAATGATTTCGCAAGATAGTGGGTGCTTTGCATGACACCGATCCGTCTGGTCACCGGTGTGGTCACGGTTGGCTTCTGGACCTTGATGAGCCGGATTCTGGGTTTCGTCCGGGACATCCTGATTGCCGCCTGGCTTGGAACTGGGCCGGTCGCAGAAGCCTTCCTTGTAGCTTTCGCGCTTCCCAACATGTTCCGGCGCTTCTTTGCAGAAGGTGCATTCAACATGGCCTTCGTTCCGATGTTCTCGAAGAAGCTGGAAGCGGACGACGACCCCGAAGGCTTTGCTCGCGACGCCTTTTCCGGATTGGCTTCGGTGCTCATCCTGTTTACCCTGTTTGCAATCGTCTTCATGCCGTGGCTCGTGATCGCGATGGCATCCGGTTTTATCGGCGACGAGAGGTTCGATATCGCCGTTACGCTCGGTCGTATCGTGTTTCCCTACATATTGTTCATTTCTCTGGCGGCCTTGCTTTCCGGTGTTCTGAATGCCTCGGGCCGCTTTGTGGCAGCGGCCGCTGCACCGGTTGTTCTGAATGTCATCTTGATCTGTTCGCTGCTCTTGGCCGAATATCTTGTGGTCGGCTTCACCGTCATTGATGCGGCTGCTGCGGGCGCAGAACATGGCACATTTCTTGCATTCGGTGTGATCGCCGCGGGACTCGCGCAATTGGCGCTCGTGTGGATTGCTGTCAAACGCGCGGGCTTTGATCTGCGCCCCAAGCGACCGGTCTGGACCCCTGAACTGAAGCGTCTGGCGCGGATTGCAGCGCCGGCGGCGTTGGCTGGCGGCGTCGTACAGGTCAATCTGCTGATTGGTCGGCAGGTGGCCAGTTTCTACGACGGTGCGATTGCGTGGCTGTCCTATGCAGACAGGCTATACCAACTGCCGCTCGGTGTCGTTGGCATCGCGATTGGCGTTGTCCTGCTTCCCGATCTGTCGCGGCGGCTTCAGGCCGCAGATACCGATGGAGGACAGCACGCGCTTTCCCGCGCCGCCGAGATGTCGCTTGCACTCGCTGTTCCAGCGGCGGTGGCTCTTCTGGTCATTCCCGTCACACTGGTAGAGACGTTGTTCCAGCGTGGCGCCTTCGGCGCAGACGACACTGCCGCAACTGCACTTGCTTGCGCGGTTTACGGACTGGGCCTTCCTGCGTTCATTCTCCAGAAAGTCGTCCAACCGCTCTACTTCGCACGCGAAGACACGAAACGGCCCTTCTACTACGCAATCGCTGCCATGCTGGTAAATGCGGGTCTCGCGGTCGGGCTTGCCCCGGTTATCGGCTTCATCGCCGCCGCCATTGCCACCACGATTGCCGGCTGGACCATGCTGGCATTTCTCTGGGCCGGCACCCGTAACATGGGTGACGCCGCCCGCTTCGATACCCGCGCCAGAAGCCGTATCTGGCGAATTGTCGTTGCCTCGGCGATCATGGGCGCGGCGCTATGGATTGGTCAGATCCTGGTTGCACCGCTAATGAGTGTGGCTGGTCTCAAGTTTCTCGGTCTCGCGATCCTGTGCAGTCTTGGGCTTCTGGTGTATGCCCTAAGCGGTTTTGCCATTGGCGCCTTCCGGCGTGACGAATTGCGGCGAGCCTTCAGGCGTCAGCGCTGACGCAGTCGGTCAAGCAACCGTCGCCCTCCCCCTGGCGCAAGGATAGGGGAAATGGCAAAACCGGCTACAAATCCCGCGATCTCGGCCACCCAATCGTTGGACGACCCGAACAGCACACCGAAAACCAGCTGTATTCCCATCAGAAAGCCAATCAGCGTGAAGGCGCGATACTGGTTTTCGCCTGCGACCCCGTAGCTGACCCAAAGCAGGAAAGTATACGCACCGATCAGGCCGTAGACTCCGGGATATCCGCCCACCAGTGGGCGCGGGTCATTCGTAACGAGAGCATAAGTCATGGCTCCGCAGATCGCCGAGACGAAGAAGACGATCAATACCGAGAGATTGCCAAACACCTCGCCCACCAGCTTGCCCAGCGCCAGGAGAAACACGATTACGAAAATCACATGAGTAAAGCTTAGGTGAATGAATGGGTATGTGACGAAGCGTTTTAACTCCGGTGACGTCCAAGCCTGCCTTTCCACCACAAAATCCAGCAGCTGGCTTACGAACGCGAACTCGCGTATCGCTTCCAGCCGCCATCCGACGGCCTCGGCGCCGCCAATGAAGCCACGTGCGCCCGCCGAAATCAGGACTTCGACTCCCAGGATAGCCAGCGCCAGCGCCACCACGACCGGTGGGATCGAGTTAAACAGCGGTTGTATGTGATCATCGCTCGACATGGTCACTGCCTTTCTTGACTGGCACGCACCCTCTCGGTAAGCCCGCCGAACCTGATAATCCAGAGGAGCCGTCATGGCCACCGCCTTCACTCCGCGTGTTCTGTCCGGAATTCAGCCTTCGGGCGGACTGACCCTAGGCAATTATCTCGGCGCGCTGAAGCGCTTTGTCCAGATGCAGGACGCTGGCACGCATCAGTGCCTGTACTGCCTTGTCGACCTCCACGCGATCACGGTCTGGCAAGACCCGGAGGCCCTGAAGCGGAACACTCGAGAAGCAGCCGCGGCTTTCATGGCAGCGGGTATCGATCCTTCCCGGTCGATCCTCTTCAATCAAAGCCAGGTACCCCAACACGCGCAACTTGCCTGGATATTCAATTGCGTCGCTCGCATGGGCTGGATGGGACGGATGACCCAGTGGAAAGACAAGGCCGGCAAGAACAGCGAGAATGCCTCGCTGGGCCTGTTTGCCTACCCTGCCCTCATGGCCGCGGACATCCTGATCTATCACGCGACCCACGTGCCCGTAGGAGAAGACCAGAAACAGCATCTCGAACTTACGCGGGATATCGCGGCCAAATTCAATCACGATTATGGCGTGGACTATTTCCCGATTACGGAGCCCGTAATCGAAGGCCCGGCCACGCGGGTCATGAGCCTTCGTGACGGGACCAAGAAGATGTCCAAGTCCGATCCGTCGGACATGAGCAGGATCAATCTTTCTGATGACGCCGACACCATCGCACAGAAGTTTCGGAAAGCCCGCACCGACCCTGCACCGTTGCCCGAGACTTATGCTGAATTGAGGGAAAGGCCCGAAGCGAAGAATCTTGTCGATATCTATGCCGCGCTTGCAGGCATCTCGACAGACGATGTCATGGACGAACACGGCGGCGCCGGCTGGGGGCAGTTCAAGCCAAAACTGGCGGAAGTGGCTGTCGAGACAATGGGTCCCATCACCAGCGAGATGAACCGACTTATGGCTGATCCGGCCGAGATCGATCGGATTATCGGGGAAGGCGCCGGCAAGGCCCAGGCTATCGCCGCTCCTGTCCTCGCGATGACCTATGAAATAGTTGGCTTGGTCGCATCACGCTAGTCAGGCAAGTTGACTGGCCTTAACCCTAAAGTCGAAAGCGACGGCTGCCATCTGCATAGGCAATGCTCACGGCCATTTAGTCCACCTGCGTTGTCAGATCGATCGGAAAGACGCGGATTGTCCTTTCGGTCACGGCCCGCAGGACTGCCCATGAGGATTGGTCAAGAACAAGTCGGTAACAAGTTGCATTTCTCGAATCCTGACCATGCCAAGCCCCTCGAAGGTTCAACTATCTCATCATTGAGCATGGCGTTCATTTGCCAGGAAAACATATGTCCCTGCTTGTCCTCCTCCCTGCCTATCGTTAGACCTGTGCGGTCAAGAGAGGTGCACTGATGGCCAACGATCTTTTCAACAGCTTCATGACCGGACCGGATGAAAAAGGTCGGTTCGGAATCTATGGTGGACGTTTCGTGTCCGAGACGCTGATGCCCCTGATCCTGGAACTGGAGGCCGAATACGAGAATGCCAAGACAGACCAGAGTTTCTGGGACGAAATGGACTTTCTCTGGAAGCACTACGTCGGTCGTCCTTCGCCGCTCTATTTCGCCGAACGCCTGACCGAACGTTTGGGTGGCGCGAAAGTATACATGAAGCGAGACGAGCTGAACCATACGGGGGCGCACAAGATCAACAACGTCCTCGGCCAGATCATCCTTGCCCGCCGCATGGGGAAAACGCGGATCATTGCAGAGACTGGCGCAGGTCAGCACGGAGTGGCGACGGCAACGGTTTGCGCAAAGTTCGGCTTGAAATGCGTTGTTTACATGGGCGCTCATGACGTTGAACGGCAGAAACCAAACGTTTTCCGGATGAAACTTCTTGGCGCCGAAGTGATCCCTGTGACCAGTGGCCGCGGGACGTTGAAGGATGCAATGAACGACGCGCTACGTGACTGGGTTACGAATGTACGAGACACGTTTTACTGCATCGGTACCGTTGCCGGCCCGCACCCCTACCCGGCGATGGTTCGCGACTTCCAGTCGATCATCGGCAAGGAGGCCAAAGAGCAGATGATGGAGGCTGAAGGCCGCCTGCCTGACACGATCATAGCGGCCATCGGCGGTGGATCGAACGCGATGGGCCTGTTCTACCCGTTCCTCGACGACAAGGAAGTGCGTATCATTGGTGTCGAAGCTGGCGGCAAAGGCGTGAACGAGAAAATGGAGCATTGCGCCTCGCTGACCGGAGGCCGTCCGGGCGTGCTGCACGGAAATCGAACCTACCTGCTGCAGGACGAAGACGGGCAAATCCTTGAAGGATTCAGCATTTCAGCCGGACTCGACTATCCAGGCATCGGTCCTGAGCATTCCTGGCTGCACGATGTGGGCAGGGCCGAATATGTCGCGATCACAGATGTCGAGGCGTTGGAGGCCTTCAAGCTTTGTTGCGAGACCGAAGGCATCATTCCTGCGCTCGAGCCATCGCACGCTCTGGCACATGTAACCAAGACCGCCCCGGATCTGCCAGAGGATCACATCATCTGCATGAACATGTGCGGCCGTGGCGACAAGGACATTTTCACCGTCGCAAAGGCGCTTGGTTGGAAGATGGGTGAAGGAGACTGATGGACCATTAGGTCCATTCCAGGATATCTGCGCCCCTCTGAGAGAACCTCTGGAAAATCGCAGAATGGGCGTTTCTTAGCGTCGGTATTTCGTCGACCTAAGTCATCGCCTGACCCGGTGCCTGGCAAGGATGCCATTTTGCACGTCGGCCTTGACTTCGCTGTCCATTATTTACACATATAAATTCATATATTTTTATAGGTCTTGCAGAATGCTCACATCGAAGACTATTCGTCGGCTTATCGCCCCAATCGCGGTCGCACTTATCGCGGGTGGTGCATTTCTTGGCGCACAAACCGATGCTTTGGCCCAGATGGCCGGGCATGGGGGTGGCATGCATTCAGGCGCGGCGGGCACAGGTGAAATGCACCGCCACGGGTCCGATGGCACGGGTCACGACATGGCGAATATGCCCGGCCTGCGCGGCCTGGACGCCACGCCACAAGAGACCGCCGAACTGGCAGTAATGTTCAATAACTTCCAGTTAATCGACCGGACGGTCGAGAATCTTCCGAACGGCATCCGCACGGTTACCCACTCGGCAGACGATGATGTCATGGATGCACTTGTCAGTCATGTCACCGGTATGATCGGCCGTGTCGAAGATGGCCGTGATCCCCAGATCTTCATCCAGAGTCCGACGCTGGATATCTTCTTCATGAAAGGAGACAGGATCGAGACGGACATCGAGGTTTCCGAGGAAGGTATCGTCGTCGTGCAGACGTCTGACGATCCGGAGATGATCCAGGCGCTTCAGGTCCACGCCGCGGAAGTCACCGCGATGGCGGACCGGGGAATGGAAGCTGTGCACGAGATGATGATGCAGCGCGCCGGCAACTGATCGGGTTTATCCTAGAAACACGAAACGCGCCGTCAGTAATGAACCCATCAGCAGAATAAAGCCTCTGAGAATCCTTGGACTGATCTTCGGAATCAGGATTGCGCCCAAACTTGCGCCGATGACCGCGAAGATGAAGATAATGACCGCCGATCCCCAGGACACCAGCCCGGACCACATCAGAACCGAAACAGCAGCCGTATTGCCAACGGCCGCGAAAAGGTTCTTCTGTCGCACTGCGCTGTGAAAATGGCTGGTTCCGGATACGATGATTGACGCCATCAGGAAGAATCCCAGGCCCGCCCCGAAATAGCCAGCGTAGACCCCGCAGAAGAAGATCAGGATGCGGCGCAACGTCTTGCTGCCTTCGGCCTGCACGCGGTCGGCCAGGGATTTCAGCCGGTCGCCAAATGCGATTACTAGCAGAGCAAGGATCAGCAGAAACGGCACAATGCTGACGAAGACCCTCTCTCCAAGCCCGATCAGAAGTACGACACCAATCGTTCCACCAACGAAAACGACGGGCACGTCGAACCAGAACCCGGCCTTGTCGAGCCTGGCCGCCCCTCCTTTGGGAGCGAAGGCGCCGGGCAGTGTGGAGGGCCAGAGAGCAACCGTACCGGTCGCGTTGGCTGCGAGCGGGGGCAGGCCCAACGACAGGAGCAGCGGGAAAACAAAGAGTTTCGCCCCACCTGCCGCAACGTTGACCATTCCGCCGGCAAGGCCCGCAAGGGCGAGGAGAATGTACTCGGACATGCGCACCCCTTGCGGTGTTCCGCCGGAGGAAGTCAATCGGAACACAGGCGGGAAACAAAAAATTGGGGACTCCCACGTTCGAGTTCGCCCACACACCGACATCAAGCCGGAAATCGGGACGGCCTTGTGGTCAGCCGCGGATGCGACCATTAGTCGTCGGCGCGCGGTTTCCGGAAGGTCGCATTGAACGCAACCGTCACCCTCTCCTCGTCCGACTCGTTGGGATAGACCCAATGAACAAGATAGGATGGAAACAAGATCATTTCGCCCGCTGCTGGGCGCAGCTTCTTTTTGAGGCGAAATGCATTTGCCTCCAGAATTCGCCAATTTGGCAGATCTGTCCTCGGGTCAAGAAACTCGATCATGCCGGAATTCCCCGTTTCAACGGCCGGCTGCGACACATAATAGACTCCCGACCAGTGGGCACCGGGATGTGTGTGCGGCGCGTTGAACCCCCCTGGCGGATTGGCATTCATCCAGGCAAACAGCCTCATACGCAAGGTAGCAGGGTCAGTCTTGGCCGCAATCCTGCGAGTTGCCGCGATGACTGCGTCCTCGGCCGCGGAGCGAAGTTCTTGGACACATTCCGCCTCGCTATCGAAAAGATTGCCCTCAGAATGCCAGCCGCCGCGGTTTGACTTGTTGACGCCATTGGATACTTCCCGCATTCGGGCGCCTTCCGCCAAAAGTGCTGCGTCGAGAGTTTCATGATCCTGAACCTTGTATCGCAATAGCGGTGTCGAAAAGAGCTTCTCGTATCTTGTCTGCTCGATCTTCAAGTTATGCCTCCGTGTGACAATGAGGATGATCAGATTGAAAACACCCCGCCGCGGCATTTTCGGCGGGGTGTCAATGGCAAGTTCACGCCCTGGGGCTGCATAACCGGCCTCGGTTCCGGTTACTCGTCGTCGTTTTCATCGTTGTCACTACCGCCGGACTCATCACTATCGTCATTGTCATCGGATTCGTCATTCTGGTCAGACTCGTCATTGTCTTCATCATCCGACTCGTCATTGTCCTCATCGTCATCGTCATCGTCATCCTCGTCGTCATCCTCGTCGTCCTGCGAGGAGCGGATTTCACGGCGTGTCAAAGCACCGTCGCCATCCGAATCCGAACGGAGAAGGATACGCTCGGCACCCGCGGCGCCAAAAGCCGCCTCGAGTTCGCTGAGGCTGAGCATACCGTCAGCGTCGGAATCGATCGAATTGAATCCGCGTCCCTGAGCACTTGCAGGAAGAGCGGTCAAGGCCACAAGTGAGGTCGTAAGTAGCAAGTTCGAGAGTTTCATTTGGAGGACTCCATCAAGAATTGTGTCATCGAGTCGTCATCCGAAGCCGGTCGTTTCGCAATAAACTGAGGTGCAAGGACACATAAACCAAAGGAATACCAAACAGATATACTGCTGATTTATATGCGGAATCTTGCATCAAAAACACCGGAGTTGCGCCAAGTTTCTTTTTGAATAGAATACGTTACATGGATCCATGGTTCACGGGGGAAGTGATGTGGAGCAAGATCCTTGATCATATGCTGAAATCTATCATCCGGCGGGGATCGCTGACTGTTGAACTGCCGGATGGACAAAAACTGATCTTCGGTGACGGCACGGGCATACCTGCCAGTGTGAGGATTGCTGACACATCAACGCTCAGACACATCATACTCAACCCGGAACTGGCTGTGGGCGAAGCCTATATGGACGGCCGTCTGACGGTACACGGCGATGATCTGCGCGGATTTCTGTCGGTCGTATTGGCGAATTTGGACGACGCAGATCGCGTCTGGTGGCAGCGATTGCGTGGTGGGCTCAGGACCGCGTTCAGGCGGCTCATGCTCAACAACGTGCCCACCCTGTCACGGAAGAACGTTGCACATCATTACGATCTTTCGGACAGACTTTACGATCTGTTCCTAGACAGTGACCGGCAGTATTCCTGCGCTTATTTCCGGACCCCGGCCGACACGCTGGAGCAGGCGCAGGTCCAAAAGAAAGACCATATCGCGCGGAAACTTCGGCTTGAACGGGGTATGCATGTCTTGGATATCGGTTGCGGCTGGGGTGGGATGGCCCTGACTCTGGCCAGGAACTATGGCACGCGGGTAACGGGCATCACGCTCTCCGAAGAGCAGTTGTCCGTGGCGCGGGACCGCGCAAAAAAGAATGGCATCGAAGACCTTGTCGAGTTTCATCTGACCGACTATCGCTCTGTTGAGGGCACCTTTGACCGGGTCGTTTCTGTCGGCATGTTCGAGCATGTCGGACTGCCCCACTTCGACACCTATTTCGATACCGTACGCGAGAAACTTGCACCCGGAGGCATCGCGCTCGTTCACACGATCGGTATCATAAACAGAACGGGTGGCACAAATCCGTGGATCGGAAAGTACATTTTCCCCGGAGGGTACATACCCAGCCTGTCGGAAGTCGCGGCCTCGGTAGAGCGCCAGGGGCTGCGGGTCACAGATGTGGAACTTCTTTGGCTACACTACGCCGAGACCCTTCACCACTGGCAGGAGCGGTTCGAGGCGAACGCCGGAAAAGTCGCGAAGATATACGACGAGCGTTTCGTGCGCATGTGGAGATTCTATCTGGCCGCCTGCGAACAGACGTTCCGGCATCGGCAGCAATGCGTATTCCAGTTCCAACTTTCGAATTCAGCGGAAGCCGTTCCGATAACGCGCGACTATCTTTACGAGCAACCCCAAGCGATACGGACAGCGGCGGAATAGCCTAACGTCGGCCTTCCCAAAGCCAGGCGCCAATGGCCAGTAGCGAAGCCAACAACAACATCGCCCATGCGGGCAGCAGCGGAGAGATGCGGACGTCCGCCGTCAGATAGGCCTCGCGCGGTGTGATCCCGATCCAGCCCCTTCCAGCCGCAACCCTGCCCTCACGGACGCGTCGGATATCCGGCACTCCGTCCGACACATTCACGATTCCGCCCCGGGTCGCCTCAACCGGGCCTTCCAGAAGGGATGACGAAGCAATTGTCTCTTCGAATTCGCGGGGCGAGGCCGGACCCAGCGCGATGACCGCGTCCTGATCGCTCTCCGTCAGGCGGTATAGCCCTATGTCGGGACCTTCCCAGACGGCCCCGTATCGCCCGGGCGCGGTTTCCTCGAGTTCCAGAATTACCGTCTCTCCATCAGGCCCTGTGATTTCCAGGTCGCCCACCGCATCGCCAAGTGTGCGTCGTTCGATCGTCATCGTCTGACCCTCGGCCGTCACGGTCAGCGCTTCTTCTTCAAGATCGGTTTCCTTCATCATCCAGTGCGCCAGGCGACGCAGAAGTTCCAACTGCGGTCCCCCACCCTCGTAGCCACGCGACCAGAGCCAGGCGTGATCCGAGGCCAGAAGTGCGACACGGCCCTCGCCGACCCGGTCCAGCACAAGGAGAGGACGGTCTTCGATGCCGGACATCACGGTCGTGCCACGCTGCTGCACCACGTCGATCAGGCGCAACCAACGGCCCCAAGGCAGTGCATCCTGCGGACCGTCCGGGTCGGGAGTCGGCATGAAACCTTCGGTCACCGGATGGCGCTGCCCGATGTCTGTGACAGTTGGGAGAAATGGCTCCTCCAGGACTCGCCCGGTCGGCTCTGCGGGGCTGATCTCGGACAGCGGCGAGCGGTAAAGCGAGTCCGCCGAGGCAAAGTCCGGTCCGGCGGCGATCAATACAGCGCCGCCATCTTCGACATACTGGCGCACGTTATCCAGATAGATCGACGGAAGGATGCCGCGCCGTTTATAGCGATCGAAAATGATCAGATCGAACTCGGTAATCTTGTCGAGAAACAACTCACGCGTGGGAAACGCTATGAGCGACAACTCGTTGACCGGCACTCCATCCTGCTTTTCAGGCGGGCGCAGGATCGTGAAGTGCACAAGATCAACCGAGGCGTCCGATTTCAAAAGGTTCCGCCAGGTGCGCTCGCCCGCGTGCGGCTCGCCCGAGACCAGCAGAACCCTCAGCCTGTCACGCACGCCGTTGATTTGCACAACGGCGGTGTTGTTCCGCGCGGTCAACTCTCCGGCCTGCTCCGGCAGAGTGAACTGGATCACGTTCATCCCGCCATGTTGCAGAGTCACCGGCAGTTCCAGGTCCTGTCCGATCGGCACATCGAAACGCTGAGGCTCCTCACCATCGACGGAAATGTCGATCTCGGCGCGCTCTGGCAGATCACCCGGCACCGCCCCCTGGTCCTCGATGCGAAGTGTCAGAGTGACCGGTTCACCGATGATTGCGAAGGCCGGCGCGTTTTGCACCAGAAGGCGCCGGTCCCAATCATCCGCTTCGCCCGTAAGCAGCGCATGGAGCGGCGCGGGCATGTCGGGCAACCGTTCAATGTCGTGAAGCTGGCCGTCGGTCAGCAGGATCGCCCCTGCGATCCGCGCGCGTGGCTCCTCGGCCATTGCATTGGTCAGCGCCTCCATCAACAGGGTTCCACGGTTTCCGTCGCTGTCACCTAAACGGACAATTCTGAGCTCCGTATTTGAAAGCGTCGCGACCTCTGTTTCCAGCTGGGCGACGGCTGCCGCGATCTGATCGGGTCTCACATCGACCCCCTGGCTTGCGCTTTCATCCACCACCAGAATCACGATGTCGGTCAGTGTCTCTCTTTCTTCGACTTGGAGCGATGGATTGGATACCGCGAGAAGCAGGACAGCCAACGCCAACCCGCGCAGCCACCATCCGGACAAACCACGCCAGATCGCGATTGCGGTAAAGATCACCGCAATGCCGACCGCGGCCCAAAGTATCGGCCAAGACAGGAATGGGTCGAATACTATGCTGCCCGTCTGCATCTATTGTCCCAGCCTGTCGAGAAGGGCGGGCACATGCACCTGATCCGATTTATAGTTGCCGGTCAGCACATGCATGATCAGGTTTACACCGAAGCGGTAAGCGATCTCTCGTTGTCGTTCGCCGGCAAAGCCCCTGCCGACCGGATACATCGGCGCGCCATTGCGATCAGTAGCCCAAGCCGAGGCCCAATCGTTACCGCCGATCACTACGGGCGTCACGTTGTCGTTCAGGTTTCGGAATGGCATTCCCTCGACCTGCTCGGCATCCGCCGGCGCTGCCTCGACCCATACCTCTCGGCTTACAAAGCGGCCCGGGAAATCCTGCAGAAGGTAGAAGGCACGCGTCAGCACATGGTCTGCCGGGATCGGTTCCAGCGGCGGGACATCCAGCGGCAAGGCCAGTTCCTGAAGCTTGCGTCCATGCGGCGACGTCGTGCTGAAGCCGGACGTGTTGGCGTCTCTTGTATCGAAAAGGATCAGCCCGCCTCCCCGCAGATACCGGTTCAATCGGGCATAGGCCTCGGACGAGGGGCGCGGCTGGCCGGTGGTGATCGGCCAGTAAAGAAACGGATAAACGGAAAGTTCATCAATCTCGAGGTTCACCGCCGCAGGTTCGGCCGGCTCGATAGACGTCCGACGGAACAGGATATCGGAAAGCCCATTCAATCCGGCTTCGGACACCCTGTCGATAGACGCATCTCCGGTGAGGACGTATCCCAGTGTCACTTCGGATGCCGCCGCTATGATTTTCTCGATACTCTCGTCAGTCTGCGCGCTTGCATCGGGAGCGCCCGCCAACAGGACCAGTACCCCAACGATAGAGGCCGCGAGTCCCTTGGAACCGGTCAGTCTGCCTGAAAGCCACAGCGTCGCGAGGATGTCAGCCATAAGCGCAAGCAGGGCGAAGCTTAGAAGGAGGCCTTTCAGTTGCGTGTCTCGCACCACCTGGAAACCTTCGACGGAAACGTCGGCAGGCCAGGCAAAGGCCGAAAGCTCGGTCTCGGCCCTTGTCACGTTCAGTGCGATGCGGCGGTCCTCACCTGCATAAATGCCCGGCGGCAAATCGGGACCGGGGCGATCTTCAGCCAGCCGCTCGCCCGCGACGCCCGGCAGGTTTCCGGCGTCCTCGACCTCGCCGAAAGCGGAAAGCACCTGATCCGGCGTCCAGACGGTGCCGGCGAGATCACTCGCATCGAGCCCCTGAAGTCGGGTGGAAACCGATAGACGTTCCAGCATCTGAACAAACAGGCCCGACAACGGCAACGTCGACCATTCCGCATTCGCAGTCACATGGAACAAGACCACTTGTCCCGAGCCGATCCGTTTCCGCGTAACCAAGGGCGTACCGTCAGCCAAAGTGGCAATCGTACGCTCGGCCAGCGTGGGATCTGGCTGGGCCATGACCTGGCTGGATACGGTGACATCATCAGGCACAGACAACCCGAAGAAGGGACTTTCCGGCGAGAAGGCACGCAGCGTCTTGGGTTCGCCCCAACTCATGGCGCCTCCCACCGTCCGGCCTCCGACGCGAAGCCTTACCGGCATAAGTCGGTCTTCTTCTTCGCGGCCGAGGTCCGAAGCAGCAAGCCGCGGCCCCGCGAATCGAAGAAGCAGCCCGCCGTTGTCGACCCATTCTTCCAGAGCTTCGGGTTCCGTCCCGCCAAGCGAAACCACGTCGGCCAGGACGATAACGTCTGGATTGGCCAGTACGATGTCGTCGATCGTGCCGTCGATGAGGTCGGCATTTGGCTCGAGTGCCTGCTCGAGGTAGTGCGTCGGGGAGAGGAGCCTCAGTCCCTCGCGCTCGTCACGGGCGGCTATTATCGCGATTTCGCGCCGCTGCAAGCTGTCGTCGGTCAGGCTGACTGCTCCCGCCGAGCGCTGTCCGATCAATTCGAAACGCGTCACGCGGTTCCGCAATTCCGCCGGCAAGGACATCTCGACCGATGACTGTGCGTCACCCGGTGCGAAAGTCACATCGGCCACCGCCAACTGACGCGGCGTTCCCGCAGGGTCAAGGCCGTGGGCGGCAATCGTCATGGTCGCAGGCGAGCCGACCCGGCTGCGAACCGCTTCTAACTGGATGGTCCCGTCCTCGAAGCGTGCCGGACGCAAGGCCATCACCGGAGAGGACGTCTCGAAGGCCGTGACGCTGCCGCGCGCCTGCAGTTCCTCCAGCACGTCTCCCCGCCAGTCGTGATCCAATCCGTTGGAAAACCAAAGCGTGTCGAAACCGCCTTCAAGCCCTTCTGCCCATGCTGTCACAGCATCCCTGTCGGCTTCCCAAGCCTTTGGCTGGATACCCGGCAACAAAGACGCCCATGCTCCCGCCGCCCGGAACGGCAACTCGCCATCGGGCGGCAGTTCGGTCAGCGTGACGACCGCCGTCTCTCGCCCGGCTTTCGAGGCTTCGTCAAGAACCGCTCCGATCCGGTCTATCCGCTGACCCCAGTCCGCTGCATCGGCCCATGTGCCGTCGATCAGCACCAGAAGAGGACCATCTCCGGCATTCTCCGGCTGCGGATTCAGAACAGGCCCAGCGAAACCGACAATCGCCGCAGCGATCGCTGCCATGCGTAGCAACAGAAGCCACCAGGGCGTTCGGTCGGTCTGCGTCTCGTCATCAGTCAGACCCAACAGCAGCGCGACGCCCGGGAAGCGCCTGCGGATAGGTGCCGGTGGCACCGCACGCAGCAAGATCCAGAGGATCGGCAGGGCGATCAGTCCCAGCAGGAGCCATGGCGCGGTAAAGCCTATGGGACCAATGGACCACATCAGTGCACGCGCTCCAGTGCTGTATAAAGCCAGAGAAGCGTTCCGGCAGCAGAATTGCCCGTGTGATGGAGATTGTATTGCCACCCAGTTGCCAGGGCCAGAGCACGCAATTCGGCCTTCCGCACCTCCAGGCGCTCGAGGTAACGCGAGCGCAGATCGCCAGCCTTCAAGGTCTCATGACGCATCGTACCGCCGATGGACTCGAAGATCGTCCGCCCGTCGAATGGAAAGGCCTCTTCGGTCGGATCCAGCACCTGCAACAGTGCGCCTGATATGCCGCGGTCCGCCGCGCCGGTCAAAGCTTCGCGAACTGGGGCGATGTCCCCCATGAAGTCCGATATGAAAACCGCCCGCGACCGCGACGGTGCGCCGCGCAGTTCCGGAACGGCGTATTCACTGCTGTCTTTACCCTCGGCAAGCGCAGTCGTAATCCTTAAAAGCTGCAATTCACCGGAGCGCGGCGGCAAGCCGATATTTGTCAGACCGACGCGCTCACCACCCCGGATCAATAACACCGCCACGGCCAAGGCAAGCCTGCGCGTGTCGTCGGCCTTGCTTGGCAGTTTCGGATCCGAGGCGAAGTCCATCGATTGGCCCATATCCAGCCAAAGCATCACCGACTGTGCCGCCTGCCATTCCTTCTCGCGGACGAACAGCGCGTCGTCCGATCTGGCCGACCTGCGCCAGTCGATCATCCGCGCCTCGTCACCCGCATGACTGGGACGGTATTGCCAGAATTCGTCTCCCTGACCCACGCGACGTCGCCCGTGCTGCCCGGGGATGACCGAAGCCGCGAGATGCTCGGCCGCCGCGAGAAGGGGCGGCAGCGGGCCGGCAAGTGCCTCGGCTTCCTGGCGGAGAGCTGCAGCTTCTCTCACGCCGCAGCCTCGACCCGCGTCACATCCTCGGCGACCGCATCGATTACCTGGCCCAGCGCCATACCGCGCGCCCTGGCCGCGAAGGTCAGTGCCATGCGGTGCGTCAACACAGGCGTGGCCAGCACTGCAACATCTTCGGCCGAAGGGGCCAGACGGCCTTCCAGCAGGGCACGGGCCCGAACGGTCAACATCAGCGCCTGCGCGGCGCGAGGGCCAGGGCCCCAACCAACGTTGTCACGGACGACATCCAACGCGCCTGGCTCATCCGGACGGCAAGCCCGGACCAGGTCGAGGATCAGTTCCACGACCGACTCCCCTACCGGCATCTGTCGAACCAGTTGTTGCGCCGCGATCAGTTCGGCAGGCGTAAACACTTCGGTTGCCTGGGCTTCGTATACCCCGGTCGTCGCCATCAGGATCTCGCGTTCGGTATTCCGGTCGGGATATGGCACGTCAATCTGCACCAGGAACCGGTCCAGCTGCGCTTCGGGCAACGGATAGGTCCCCTCCTGTTCGATCGGGTTCTGGGTGGCAAGCACATGGAATGGTCTGGGGAGCGCATGAGAGGCACCCGCCACAGTAACCGATCTCTCCTGCATTGCCTGCAGAAGGGCCGACTGTGTTCGCGGCGATGCCCGGTTGATCTCGTCCGCCATCAGAAGCTGGCAGAAGACCGGACCTTGAATGAATTTGAAGGCTCTGCTGCCGTCAGCGCCGGTTTCAAGTACCTCGGAACCCAATATGTCCGCCGGCATCAGGTCTGGCGTGAATTGCACTCGCTTGCCGTTAAGACCAAGTACCGTCGAAAGAGTGTCAACCAAACGCGTCTTTCCAAGCCCTGGAAGCCCCACAAGCAAACCGTGGCCGCCACAAAGAATGGACGAAAGCACAAGGTCCACGACACGCTCCTGCCCGATGAAGCGCCTGGTGATCGAGGCCTTCGCCTCAGCCAGTTTTTCCCCCAAAGCTTCGATATCGGCCACAAGGTCGGCGGCGTCGGTCATGGCAATCGCTCCCGTTCTGACTATCCTCCCTACTAGAACGAACTATGCCGCCGGGCACAAATGGCAAAAGTGGATGACGGACAAATGATCGTGAAGCCGACCGCCGAAGGCCTCGCTGCAAGCGCGCGCGCTGCATTATCGCGCGGATTGCCGCCGGTTCACCTCTGGAACCCGCCTGATTGCGGCGATCTGGAAATACGGATCGCGCGAGACGGCACCTGGTTCTACCTCGGCACACCGATTGGACGTCCGGAACTGGTCCGGCTGTTCTCGACGATTCTCCGCAAGGACGGTAATCGCTATGTGTTGGTGACACCGGCCGAGAAGGTCGGAATAGTCGTCGATGACGCACCTTTCGTTGCAATTGACTTCAAGGCAGAGGGAAAGGGCGAGGCTCAGCGCCTGACGTTCGAAACGAATGTGGGCGACACTACTGTCGCCGGGCCCGACCACCCTATCCGGATCGTACGCGACCCGAAGACCGGTGAACCTTCGCCCTACGTTCGCGTCCGAGCTGATCTGGAAGCATTGATCGACCGAAAGAGCTTCTATCGCCTGGTCGAGATCGGAGCGCACCACGAGAACTGGTTTGGCCTGTGGTCGGACGGCGAATTCTTTCCGATCATTCCCTCGGACGAATTGCCGTGAAATTGTTCGAAAAGCTGACCTTGATCCATGACTGACGGCCGTTCAAGCAACGCGTCTGGCTGTGAAGACGACACAACCAGCAGCTTGATGTCATGGCTTTACGGTGTGATGGTTCCGTTGGAATGGACGGATGCGAAAGTGCTGCCACCGCCATTCGGGCATGGGCGCGCGAGGCGCCCCTGCCCAGGTCTTCATCAAATCGTCAGACAGTCTGGTCGTCGACCTTCGCGTCTGGGGCGTTCTTGGCGACCGAAGCGATGCCGTTTTCGCAGGCCTTGTCGCTTTCATAGGTCTCGGAAGTGCCGATAACCTGACCATTCGAGGCCTTGAGGTTGAACATTGGCTTGCCGCTCTTGGTCTGCTTCCGCTCGAAGCGCAAGTCATTCTGGCTGTTCTTGCGAACCGACTCGATGCCGTTCGTGCAGCTTGCCTTCGCCTTGTAGCCTTCACTGGCCAGTATGACCTGACCGTTGCCTGCTTTCAGGCGGAAACGAAATTCACCCGCCTTGTCCTTGTAGATTTCAAATTTGCCTGCCATGGCTCTGCCTTTCCCTGTATTCGACGCATCCCCCGCTCGTTATGCGTCCTTGTGCGCATTTTGGCCAAGAGAATTTTCCAGAATGGCAGAATATTGCGTCGTGGACGCGTCGAATTGCAACCAAGTGGAGTCGGACCTGCCGTCAAGGGCCGCCTTAATTCTCAACGCGTCCGCGCCTGTCGCTGCGCAAGTTGGCGTAAAGAACGTGGTTGCGCCAACGTCCGTTGATCTGAAGATAGCTTTGTGCAACGCCTTCGTATTTATAGCCGCATTTCTCTAGCAATCCGCGCGAGGCCGTGTTCTCGGGCAGACAGGCGCTTTCTATACGGCTCAGGTCCAGAACCTCGAACGCATGATGTACGAGAGCGGTAAGCGCTTCGCGCATATACCCATGCCGCGCATAACTCTCGCCGATCCAGTATCCGATGGTTCCAGCTTGCGCCGGCCCCCGGCGTACGTTGTCCAGCGTGATCGCACCAAGCAGTTGATGGTCGCTGCGCCGTTCCAGAAAAAGTGGCAGCGCCGTTCCCTGCGCAATCGAGCGGTTTGCCCAATAGACCCGGTTAACAAAGCCTTTGCGAGTCAGATGGTCCGGGGACCAAGACGGCTCCCAAGGCTTCAAAAAGCCCGCGCTTGTCTCACGAAGGCTGGCCCATGCCCGGTAGTCGGAGTGGACCGGAGGGCGGAGGATCATCCGCTCGGTGTCGATCCTGACCTTACCCCTGAGGCGTAGCATCAGGCGGCAAGCCGTCCTGTCAGTTCGTTCAGTGCCGGCGCACGCGATACGGGACCATAAAGCGCCAATGCCGCAGTCCCTTTACTTGCCATTTCTTCCGCGATTGCACGCACCCTAACAGTGGTGACTGCCTCGATCTTTTCTACCGTTTCTTCCAGTGTCGGTACGCGGTCCCAAATAGAAAGCTGACGCGCAAGGCGTTCTGCACGGCTGGACGGACTTTCCAGTCCCATCAGCAGCCCCGCCTTCATCTGCGCCCGTGCTCTTGCGATCTCGGCATCCGACATGTCGTCTGCCGCACGCTTCATTTCGTCGATGGTAAGTTCGGCGAGGTCGCCGATTTCTTCACCACTTGTGCCGGCATAAATTGTCAGTAGGCCGCTGTCCGAGTAGGCGCCCGTCTGGGCAAAAATCGTATAGCAGAGACCACGCTTCTCCCGCGCTTCCTGAAACAGCCGGGAGGACATTCCTCCGCCAAGCGCGGACGAAAAGATCTGAGCGGTATAGACATGATCGTCACGGTAACCTGCACTCTCGAAGGCCATCGCGAAATGGGCTTGCTCCAGCGCCTTCTCGACCCTGATCTCGCCTCCTCCGAAACGGGCGGCTTCGACCGGATCCTGATCATGAGGCGGTAGATGCGCGAAAGTGGCCTCGGCAGCACGCACGATCCGGTCGTGGTCGACCGCTCCCGCTGCTGCAACGATGATGTTTCCCGGCGCATAACGCTCGCTTACGAACCGTGACAGGTCGCGCGCATTGAAGCCGGCCACGCGATCGGCCACACCCAGGATAGCCCTTCCCAGCGGCTGGTCCGGATAAGCGGTTTCCTGAAGCCAATCGAAGATCACGTCGTCTGGCGTATCATGCGACTGTCCGATCTCCTGCAGGATCACATGCCGCTCGACCTCGATCTCACGTGGGTCGAAGACCGGATTCAAGACAATGTCCGAGACCACATCCAGTGCCAGTTCTACGTCCTCGGCCAGAACGCGAGCATAGTAGGCCGTCATCTCACGGCTTGTATACGCGTTGATATATCCGCCCACGTCTTCGATCGCTTCCGCGATCTGAAGGGCATTGCGCGTTTTGGTACCCTTGAACGCCATATGCTCCAGGAAATGGGCAACGCCGTTCTGTTCGATCCGTTCGTGACGACCGCCCGCGGTCACCCAGACGCCCACGGATGTCGATGCCAGCCCTGGCATATGCTCGGTCACGATGCGAACGCCATTCGCCATACGATGCAGATTGACGGTCACTTTGCGCGTTTCTCCCGGATTATGGCTTCGATGGAGGCAAGATTGTTTTCTACCCGCGTCACCCGCTCCGGACGGTCATAGAGATCAGCCATGCGCTTGGGAAGAGACGGATGCAAGCCTGTCGCTGCCTCGACCGCATCAGGAAACTTGGCGGGGTGCGCCGTCGCCAGAGTGATCATCGGCGTATCCGACGCGCCCTGCTCTTCGGCCACCTTGATACCCACGGCGGTGTGCGGACAGACAACCTCGCCCGTGGTGCGGAAGATGGCGGAGATGGTCGCGGCCGTCTCGTCTTCAGAGCAGCGCCCGGAGTCGTAGATCTCGCGCAGCGCACCAATCGCGCCCTGGCTGACCGGGAAACCGCTCTTGATCTTCAGCTCGTCCATCAACTGCACCACCGCGCCCGCTTCGCGACCGTAGGCGTCGAACAGCGCGCGCTCGAAATTCGAGGACACCTGGATATCCATCGACGGGCTGATCGTCGGCTCGACGCCTTCCTTGGTATAGGCCCCGGACTGGATGGTGCGATGCAGGATATCGTTGCGGTTCGTCGCTATCACGAGCCGATCGATTGGCAGTCCCATCCGCTTGGCGATGTAGCCCGCAAAAATGTCCCCGAAATTACCCGTCGGCACCGTGAAGCTGACCGCCCGATGCGGGGCACCGAGCGACACGGCGGATGAAAAGTAATATACGACCTGCGCCAGCACCCGCCCCCAGTTGATCGAGTTGACGGCGGCCAGCCGCACCTCGTCCCGGAAGGCATGATCTGCGAACATCGCCTTCACCGCTGCCTGACAATCGTCGAAATCGCCATCCACGGCCAGAGCATGCACGTTCGCCTCGGAGGGCGTTGTCATCTGGCGGCGCTGCACCTCGGAGACGCGGCCATGGGGAAACAGGATGCAGACGTCCACCGCATCCCGGCCCCGGAACGCCTCGATTGCGGCCGATCCGGTGTCGCCGCTGGTGGCGCCGACGATCGTCACACGCTCGCCGCGACGCGTAAGCACGTCCTCGAAAAGCTGAGCGATCAGCTGCATCGCGAAGTCCTTGAAGGCGAGCGTGGGTCCGTGAAACAGTTCCAGCAGGAAATGGTTCGGGCCAAGCTGCACCAGCGGAGCGCGTACGGCGTGGCCGAAGCCGGCATATGCCTTGCCGATCAGGTCTCGAAAATGCGCGTTCTCGAAACTGTCGCCGATGAACGGACGCATGACGCGAAAGGCGATTTCCTCATAGGGCTGGCCCGCCAGCCCCGCTATCTCCTTCGGAGTCATCCCGGGGATTGTCTCCGGCACGTAAAGTCCGCCGTCGGGTGCGAGGCCCGTCAGCATGGCGTCTTCGAAGGTAAGCGACGGGGATTGTCCCCGCGTCGAGATATACTTCATCAGGTTTCCTCAGATCGTCCGCTTCCGGATACGCCACAAGAGAAACGCTGTCATCCCCAGCCAGACCGCGGCCAGACCGAACCATTGGATCGCATAGCCCAGGTGATTGTTGGGAACCCCGGCGCTGGTCACGGGCATTGGCGTGGCGCGAGGATCGGTTCCGGTGATGGTACGCGCCACGAGCAGGACAGGCTCGGTACCCAGAGCTTTTGACAGAGCATCGACGTCGCGCGCATAGAACAGGCCCTGGGACTGGTCCGGATCGGGCGTCCAGCTGTCGACCTCATCGGGCCAGTGCAGGTTGCCGGTGACGGTAACGCTTTCGGCAGTCTCGGGCATCGCGTTCTCGTCGAGTCCGACAAAACCCTCGTCCACCATGATCCGGCGGCCGCCATCCAGTTCGAACCGCGTGACCAGCCGGTATCCCGCGCCCCGCTCTTTCGTCGAGACGAGGACCCGGATCGGCACGCCCAGGAGATCGCCCGTCGCTGAAACCGGCAGATAGCGGTCGGCGATGGGATCGGGCGCGGCGGGCACAGCGACAGGCGTGGCCGCGATCCGCGCCTCGATATCCGCCAGGATTGCCTCTTTCCAGGCCAGACGCTGAAGCTGCCAGACACCCAGCGCAGCCAGCACGGCAAAGCCACCGAAGCCAAGGATAAGGGGAATCAGGTAGCGACGCATGGAACCTCTCGTGAAAACGGGCGCGGAGGGATCCGCGCCCGAATGCTCTTTGATGCTGTTCGGCCGCGTCCGACCATTTCAAGCGATAGGACGGAACGGCCCGGCAAGCAGCGCGTCAACTTCCCCAGATGTATATCGCTGCGAAAAGGAACAGCCAAACCACGTCCACGAAGTGCCAGTACCAGGCTGCGGCCTCGAAACCGATATGCTTTTCGGGTGTGAAATGCCCGGCCCGCAGGCGCAGATAGCAGACGAATAGGAAAATCGTCCCGATGATCACATGCGCGCCGTGGAAGCCGGTGGCCATGAAGAAAGTGGCGCCATAGATGTTGCCGGAGAATCCGAAGGCCGCGTGGCTGTATTCGTAGGCTTGGAAAGCGGTGAAGATCAGGCCGAGTATCACGGCGATGATCAGACCATTCGCCATGTCCTTGCGGTTGTTCTCGTGCACGAGCGCGTGGTGCGCCCAGGTTGCGGCCGCACCCGAGCACAACAGGATCAGGGTGTTGATCAGCGGCAGGTGCCAAGGGTCGAAGGTCTCGATCCCCGCTGGCGGCCACTGACCGTCGACCATCGGGCTTTCGGGGCCCATCGGGTACAGCGCGTTCTTGAAGAAGGCCCAGAACCAGGCTGCGAAGAACATGACTTCGGACATGATGAACATGATGAAGCCGTAGCGCAGGCCAATGCGAACGACCGGCGTGTGATCGCCGATGTTCGATTCGCGGACGACATCCGACCACCAGGCGAACATGACGTAGAGCACGCCAACGAAGCCAATGGCGAACATTATCCAGGTGATACCCTGCATCCAGAGCACTGCGCCGAACAGCATGATGAAACCCGAAACTGCACCCATGAAGGGCCAGAGAGACGGGCTCAGAATGTGATAGTCGTGGTTCTTTTCGTGCGCCATGTCGGTTCGTTCCCTCGGGCGTTTTTAATTAAGGTCGGTGACGCCATCAGTCACGTCCAGAGCCGCTTGCTCGGGAGCGTAGTCCTCGGGCAGTTCGGTTTCGTGAAACGTGTAGGACAGCGTGATTGTCTTTGCAAACCTCGCATCGGGATCGTCGAGGATTTCCGGCTCGACGAAGAAGCTGACCGGCATGTCGACGCGCTCACCAGGCTGAAGAACCTGCAACTCGAAGCAGAAACACTGAATCTTCGAAAAGAAGGCGCCTGCTGCATAAGGAGCGACGTTGTAACTTGCTGTCGTGGCGATCGGTTTGTCGGTGGGATTGTATGCCTCATAGAATGCCAGGCCCTCTTCGCCGATGCGAAGCGTCATATGGGTCGCGACCGGATGCACTTCGATGGGCACGCCCTTGGCTAGCGATGCGTCAAAGCGGATCGTGATTGTCTGTTCCAAGGGCTCATCCATGGCCGCCTCGGCTACATCCGTAGCCCCGCCCCAGCCGGTCACACGGCAGAACATGTCGTAGGCGGGAACAGAGAGCCAAGCCAGCGATCCCATGACGAAGACAACACCAACAAGCCGCAGAACGGTCCGTCCCTTGTCATCCAGCCCCGCAAAGAAACCGCGCATCAGTTACCTACCTCCGCAGGAACCATTTCAGGTCGTACGGCGTGGTCGAAGCCCTGCAAGGCATCGCCGCGCTTCACCTTCACGACAGTAAGACCGAAGACGATCGCAACCATGCCGGCAAGCGCCAGTCCGACGCCTAGGTTCCGTGAGAACCTTCGCCTGTGAATTTCGTGTGTAGCCTTGATATCCATCAGAGCCACCCAGCCGAACGAAGCGAAAGATCTGCGACCAAAGCGCCGAAGTGCAGGAATAGATAATACAGCGAAAAGCGGAAGAACTTCTTTTCGACAGTATAGCCGTCCGCCTCGGCACTCGCCTCATCGCGGCGCCAAATCTCGACTGCGCCCTTAAGAAACCAAGCGTTCAACGAGACTGCCACCGCCAGTGTCACCGGTCCGCCAACACTCGTCAGCGCGAGACCCACGGCAATCGGAAGCAAGAGCACTGTGTAAATCACGATGTGCCGCCTTGTAGCCGCACGACCGTGGGTCACAGTCAGCATCGGCACGCCGGCATCGTCGTAGTCCGACCGCATGAACAGTGCCAACGCCCAGAAATGCGGCGGCGTCCACATGAAGATCACAGCGAACATCAGCACCGCTTCAAGCGACACGGAGCCTGTCGCCGCAACCCACCCAACCATCGGAGGAAAGGCACCCGCTGCGCCACCGATAACAATGTTCTGCGGCGTCCAGCGCTTCAGCCACATCGTGTAGACGACTGCATAGAAGAAGATCGTGAATGCCAGCAGTGCGGCGGCGGCAAGGTTCGTCGCCAGCCCGAGCATGACGACCGAAATACCCGACAGGCCAAGTCCTATCGCCAGCGCCTCGCCCGGCTCCACTCGACCCGAGGGCACGGGACGCTTGGCAGTCCGGCGCATGACCGCGTCTATGTCGGCGTCATACCACATGTTCAGCGCGCCCGAGGCTCCGGCCCCGACAGCGATGAAAAGGATCGCGCAGAATGCCTCAAACGGATGCAGCGACACGGGCGCCACCAGAAGTCCGACAAGCGCAGTGAAGACCACAAGCGACATCACACGTGGCTTCAGCAGCGCGATGTAATCGCCGAAGGTCGGCTCGTACTCGCGTGTTGCGTTGATCGAGACTTCGGTCATTCCAGCTTACTCGGTGGAAGCTACGCGAACCTGACCGGGATGCACGTAGGTGCTCGCGACCTTGTTCTCGGCAACCCAGGCATCGTACTCGGCCTGCGTCACGGCCTTGACCGTGATCGGCATGTAGGCATGGCTCAGTCCGCAAAGTTCGGAACACTGGCCGAAATAGACACCTTCCATGCCCTCGTCGACCTCGAACCAGAGTTCTGCAAGACGGCCGGGAACGGCGTCCTGCTTCACCCCGAAGGCGGGAATGGTCCATGAATGGATCACGTCGGCGCCGGTTACCTGCACGACAACGACCTTTCCCGTCGGCACCACAACCGCAGTGTCGGTGGCCAGAAGGAATTGATCATCGGTGTAACCCAGGGCCGCCAATTCTTCGGATACTTCAGGCGTCATGCGGTTCTCTCCAGCACCCACCATGAAGCTCTCGAACGCGATACCCTCGTCTGGATACTCATAGCCCCAGTACCACTGGTAGCCGGTCGCCTTTACGAACACTTCCGGTTCGGGGATCTCTTGCTGCTTGAACAGCACCGGCAACGAAAATGCGCCGATAAAGACAAGGATCACGACCGGAATCACCGTCCACGCAACTTCAACAGGCGTATTGTGTGTGAAGACGGCCGGAGTCGGATTGACGCGCTTATTGTACCGCAAGATGCAGATCGCCAATAGTGCGACCACGAAAAGGGTGATGGCCGTGATGATGACAAGAATCATCCCGTCCAGCCAGTGGATATCCCTCGCCAACTCGGTTGCGGCCGGTTGCCACCCCATCAATCCCTGCTCAGGCTGGCCTATGACCGGCAAGTCCTGAGCGCGGGCGACGGCGGTGCTGAAGATGGCGGCCAGTGAAGCGGCGATGCCCGTCGAAATGGTCTTAAGACGCATGTGTCTGTGGTCCTGTTCGCAGTCACGTTCCCTGACCGGCGAATTCAAATGCACGCCGGCCTGTTGTTCTCTGGCGGCTAGAAATCATATTAGGGGGGTAGGAACAAGGCTTCGCGTTGCGGCATTCAGCCGCTTCGCGCCCGCAGAAAGGACCTCCAATCATGGCCGAGAGCACCCCCTTCCGCCCTTTCGAAACGCTTCTGGAAATGGAAGCCGCCCTCGCCCTTCTTCGCGATGCTGTCGATGGGGCCGACGACGGCGAGTTGTTCCTTGAAAGGCGCCGCTCTGAGGTGATGTCCTTCGATGATGGCAGACTAAAGACTGCGAGTTATGACGCATCTGAAGGATTCGGTCTTCGCGCGGTGCGGGGCGAAACTGCGGGCTACGCCCATTCCACGGAGATTTCCGAGCGCGCGATCAAACGCGCTGTCGAAACAGCGCGACTTGCAGTCGCGAATGGCGGCGGCAAATTGGCAGACGCGCCGCAGGCCACGAACCGAAGACTCTACGGCGACGCCGATCCGATGGCTGATGCCGAATTTCCGGTGAAGGTCGAAACACTCGCGGAAATCGATGCCTTTGCCCGTGGCCTAGATCAGCGCGTCGTGCAGGTTTCGGCCACGATAGCCGCGTCCCTGCAAGAGGTCGCAATTCTGCGACCCGAAGGCCATCTGGTCACCGACGTACGTCCCATGACCCGGCTGAACGTCTCGGTCATCGTCGAAGAGAACGGGCGCCGTGAATCGGGCGGCGCCGGTGGCGGCGGGCGCCATGCATTGACAGGGCTTCTCGATCCCGAACACTGGAAAGAAACAACACGGGAAGCGCTCCGCATCGCGTTGGTCAATCTCGAGGCGGTCCCGGCTCGCGCCGGCATCATGGATGTGGCACTTGGCCCGGGCTGGCCTGGCATTCTTCTGCACGAGGCGATCGGACATGGGCTGGAAGGCGACTTCAACCGCAAGAAATCCTCGGCCTTCGCCGGACTCATGGGCCAGAAAATCGCAGCTAAGGGTGTCACGGTTCTCGATGACGGTACCATTCCAGACCGCCGGGGCTCGATCACGGTCGACGACGAGGGCACGCCCTCGGGCAAGAATATCCTGATCGATGACGGTGTGCTCGTGGGCTATATGCAGGACCGACAGAACGCCCGGCTGATGGGCGTGAAACCCACCGGCAACGGGCGGCGCGAAAGTTATGCTCACGCGCCCATGCCAAGGATGACCAATACCTACATGCTTGGCGGTGATGCCAGCCCCGACGACATTGTCGCCGAACTCCGCGACGGCATCTACGCTATCGGCTTCGGCGGCGGACAAGTCGACATCACCAACGGCAAGTTCGTCTTCTCCTGCACCGAGGCCTACGAAGTGAAGAACGGAAAGGTGGGGCGCCCCGTGAAGGGCGCAACACTGATCGGTGACGGAGCGACGGCCCTCAGGCAGATCCGCGCTGTTGGCAACGATATGAAACTCGATCCGGGTATCGGCAACTGCGGGAAAGCTGGCCAGTGGGTGCCGGTCGGCGTGGGCCAGCCAACCTTGCTGATAGGAGGGCTGACGGTCGGAGGGTCGGCGGCATGAAGCTGTCGGGCGCAATATGGAACTCTCACGCACGCCGCGTCAGAGCGCCAACTTGTTCGCTTCGACACTGCCTCGCTCCGCCCACCGGCGGGGACAGTCGGCTTTTCCCTCGCTGGCTGGTTCCGCGGAGTGTCGGCTTTCGCGGAGACGATGATTTCTATCGCACAACCCGCTCAAGTCCGCGTTTCCAGTATCCGTCCAGTCATCATTGAGGAGATTCGGAGGTTGGCGACCTGCCAATCGCCCTACCTCGGAGGACTGTTCCGACCGGATAATCGATGGTCGTGTTCCTTGCCGGCTTTCTCAAACTGATGGTGGATGCACGTCTCTCCGGCATCAGCCAGCGCGCGATGGGCATGCAGCTTGTTCAGAGGAACCCTCCCCAGAAATAGCGAGGTTGGAAAAATTCAATTTTAATAAGCCATTAACCGATTCCCCGATAAACCAGTCTCAGCAAGATGGCGGAGACAGGATGGCCAAGGATTTATCCCCTTCCACCCACCCTCTCACCCCACCCCTCACAGAGGAAGTGTGGCTATCATGGCTCCGCCTCTTGCGATCCAGACGCGTCGGCGTCACGACCTTTTTCCGCCTGATGAACCAGTTTGGCAGTGCAAATGCCGCGCTGGAAGCACTGCCGGGAATTGCCGCGGACGCCGGGGTCGCGGACTACCGGCCATGCAGTCTTTCCCACGTTCGCGACGAATGGACCCGTGCCAACAGAGCCGGCGCCGTTCCGGTCGCATACGGATCTCAGGACTACCCCTTGGCGCTTTCGCGGATTCCAGACCCTCCTCCGATCCTTTGGACCATTGGTGAGCCCTCGCTCCTCAAACGCCCAATGCTTGCTCTCGTGGGCGCTCGCAACGCCTCGTCTCTTGGCACGCGCATGGCCCGGAAACTGTCGACCGAACTGGGTGAAGCCGGGTTCGTTATCGTCTCCGGCCTTGCACGAGGGATCGACGCCGCTGGTCACCTTGCGGCGTTGAATACAGGAACCGTTGCGGTTTTCGCGGGTGGCGTTGACGTGGTTTATCCTGCGGAAAACGCCGTACTCGCACAGGAAATTCAGGAACGCGGCATTCGCATCAGCGAAAACCCCGTCGGCCTGGTTCCGCAGGCCCGCGATTTTCCCCGACGCAATCGCATCGTGTCGGGGTTGGCAGAGGCCGTGATCGTGGTCGAAGCAGCCGCAAAGTCCGGCAGCCTTATAACCGCGCGCACCGCCTTGGATCAGGGGCGCGAAGTCCTGGCTGTCCCCGGCCATCCGTTTGACGCAAGGGCTGCGGGTTCGAACATGCTGATCAGGGACGGCGCAACGCTTGTCCGCTCCGCCAAGGATGTGATCGAGGCCCTTGAAAGGCCTTCAGACGGCCCTGCATCCGCAGAACCGCCCGTTCGGGTGTCGCTCGCATGTGAAAGTGCAGACATTCGGGAGCTTCATCGCCAGATTCTCGACCGTCTGGGGCCATCGCCGGTCCCGGAGGATCAGGTGATCCGTGATATCATTGCGCCAGCGGGCGCAATCTCTTCAGAGATCGCCGCGCTTGAAATCGACGGGAAAATCCGGCGGGATACCGGTGGTCTGTTGTCGCGCGTCTTGGTTGACTGAATCGCACTGAACAAGCTGTTCCAGCCTGCCGCATTGACAACCGGCGCCCTGACCCCACATGTTCCGCCGCCATAACAGAGCGGATTCCGCCACCAATCCCGAGCACTCTCCGAAAGGAACTCTATGCCCGTCGTCGTTGTCGAATCGCCGGCCAAAGCCAAGACGATCAACAAGTATCTCGGCTCCGACTACACGGTACTTGCAAGCTACGGACATGTTCGGGATCTGCCTCCGAAAGATGGCTCGGTCGATCCGGATCAAGACTTTTCCATGAAGTGGGAAATCGCCTCTGATTCGAAAAAGCACATAAAGGCTATCGCCGATGCATTGAAAGATGACGGCGAATTGATCCTCGCGACCGACCCCGACCGCGAGGGAGAAGCGATTTCGTGGCACCTTGAGCAGACACTTCGCAACAGGAAAGCCATCAAGAAGGATACGCCGGTCAGTCGCGTGGTCTTCAATGCCATCACGAAAAGCGCCGTGACCGAGGCCATGAAGAACCCGCGTCAGGTCGACCAGGATCTGGTGGACGCGTACCTGGCTCGCCGGGCGCTTGACTATCTGGTGGGCTTCAACCTGTCGCCCGTTCTTTGGCGGAAGTTGCCTGGCGCGAAATCGGCCGGACGTGTTCAGTCGGTCTGTCTGCGCCTGATCGTCGAGCGCGAGATGGAAATCGAAGCCTTCCGCGCCCAGGAGTACTGGACGGTAAAGGCTGTACTTACGACACCGCGCGGACAGGAATATGAAGCCCGCCTGACCGTGCTGGGCGGAAAGAAACTGGACAAGTTCGATATTGCGGATTCGACTGCAGCCGAACTGGCCGTCCAGGCGATCACGTCACGAGATCTGACAGTCAAGTCGGTCGAGGCAAAACCGGGAACCCGCAATCCCTCGCCTCCATTCATGACGTCCACGCTCCAGCAGGAAGCCAGCCGCAAATTCGGGTTCGGTGCACGTCAGACAATGCAGGCGGCCCAACGGCTCTACGAGGCCGGACACATCACCTATATGCGGACCGACGGCATCGACATGGCGCCAGAGGCAGTCATGGCTGCGCGCGACGCGATCAAGGATCGCTTTGGCGAGAAATACATCCCCGGAAGCCCGAGGATGTACAAGAACAAGGCCAAGAATGCGCAGGAAGCGCATGAATGCATCCGCCCTACCGATATGGCTGCCGATGCAGAAACTCTCAAAGTCAAGGACGCCGACCAAAGCAAGCTCTATGACCTGATCTGGAAGCGGACGCTGGCCAGCCAGATGGAGGCCGCGCGACTGGAACGAACCACGGTCGACGTATCGAGCGCGGATATGCAGATCGAGCTGAGAGCAACGGGACAAGTTGTCTTGTTCGACGGTTTCATGAAGATTTACGAGGAGGGTCGCGACGACGTCATCGACGATGATGACAATCGCCTTCCCCAGCTCATGGAGGGCGAAAGCGCCAGCAAGAAGGACATCACGCCCGAACAGCATTTCACTCAGCCACCCCCACGTTACACCGAGGCGACCCTCGTCAAGCGAATGGAAGAGTTGGGGATCGGTCGGCCATCGACCTATGCCTCGATCGTCACGACGATCCAGGACCGGGAATACGTCCGGAAGGAAAAGAACCGGCTGTATCCCGAGGACAAAGGCCGGCTTGTGACCGCCTTCCTGTCGAACTATTTCCGCCGTTACGTGGGCTACGATTTCACTGCGAAGCTGGAAGACGAACTGGACGACATCACATCCGGCGACCGCGAATGGCAGGACGTGCTGGCCCGCTTCTGGCGCGACTTCAAGGCCGCGCTAGAGGAAACTTCAGAGCTTCGGATCACGGATGTGCTCGAGAAGATCAACGAGGTTCTGGAACCGCATCTCTTTCCGCCGACCGAGGATGGCAGCGATCCGCGCCTGTGCCCGAATTGCGGCAAGGGCCGTTTGTCGATGCGCACGGCGCGTTCGGGCGGCGCGTTCATCGGATGCTCGAACTATCCCGACTGCCGTTACACACGCCCCTTTGGCCCGCCGGGCATGGAGGATGACGACGAGATAGGCCCCGACGGCAAAGTGCTGGGCGAAGATGCCGACGACATGATTCGCATCATGAAGGGTCGGTTCGGCCCCTACGTGCAGCGAGGCGAGGCAACGGATGAACAGCCGAAACCACCCCGTGCAAGTCTGCCGAAGGGCTGGGAGCCAACAGAGGTCGACCTTGAAAAGGCGCTGATGCTCCTCAGCCTGCCGCGCGAAATCGGCCCCCACCCCGATGACGGCGAAATGATCGAGGCAGGAATCGGCCGCTATGGACCCTACGTCAAGCACGGGCGCGTATATGCGAACCTGCCGGAGGTTGAAGAAGTCTTTACCGTGGGATTGAACCGGGCGGTTGACCTGATTGCCCAAAAGGTCGCCAAGCGAAGCGGGCGGGCTAACCAGACTCCCCTGAAGGAACTAGGCGAACATCCCAAGCACGGCGGGGCGGTGAGCGTCATGGACGGACGCTACGGACCCTATGTGAAGTGGGAAAAGGTAAACGCCACCATTCCCAAAGGGACCGAGCCGGGCGATGTCACCATGGACATGGCGGTCGAACTGATCACCGAACGCGAGGCAAAGGGCGGCAAGAAAACCCCGAATCGCAAAAAGGCGTCGTAGTCGCTGGGATCACTCATTCTCTCTGATGGACCTTTTGCCATTTCACGGATACGGGCATCTGGCTTCAGGGTCGCACTTCCGGCGTCGTGTTCAGGGGGTCTTCGCCGCGCTGCGGCGATTGACTCTCTCAAGCAGTGACGGCAGAACCGGATTCAACGCGGCAAGGGAGATCAACGCATGAAGAAAGTCTATGCCAATGCGACAGAGGCGCTCGATGGCCTTCTGCATGACGGAATGCTGATCGCCGCCGGTGGCTTCGGACTTTGCGGCATTCCCGAACTTCTTCTGCAGGCAATCAAGGAGTCCGGCGTCAAGGATCTGACATTCGCTTCGAACAATGCCGGCGTGGATGATTTCGGTATCGGCATTCTTTTGCAGACCAAGCAGGTCAAGAAGATGATGTCGTCTTACGTGGGCGAGAATGCCGAGTTCATGCGGCAGTATCTTTCGGGCGAACTGGAACTGGAGTTCAACCCGCAGGGCACACTGGCCGAACGGATGCGCGCCGCGGGCCACGGAATTCCGGGGTTCTATACCAAGACGGGCGTAGGCACCGTGATTGCCGAAGGCAAGGAACACAAGGAATTCAACGGCGAAACATATATCCTTGAAGAAGGCATCTTCGCCGATCTTTCCATCGTCAAGGCATGGAAAGCGGACACGACAGGCAATGCCATTTTCCGCAAGACCGCGCGCAACTTCAATCCTCCGGCGGCCATGTGCGGGCGCGTATGCGTGATGGAAGTCGAAGAAATCGTCGAGCCAGGCGAGCTTGATCCTGACAAAATTCATTTGCCCGGCATCTTCGTGCATCGGCTGATCCAGGGCGAGCACGAAAAACGGATCGAACAGCGGACTGTCCGCCAGCGAGAGGAGGCCTGAGACATGCCGTGGGACCGCAATCAAATGGCCGAGCGCGCCGCACAAGAACTTGAAGACGGCATGTACGTAAACCTAGGGATAGGCATCCCGACCCTGGTTGCCAACTATGTCGGCGACAAGGAGATCACGCTGCAATCCGAGAACGGCATGCTGGGCATGGGTCCCTTCCCCTTCGAGGGCGAGGAAGACCCCGACCTGATCAATGCTGGCAAGCAGACGATCACCGAATTGAAAAAGACGGCCTATTTCGACAGCGCAACCTCCTTCGGAATGATCCGGGGCGGCAAGATTGCTGCCGCGATACTTGGAGCTATGGAAGTGTCCGAAAAGGGCGATCTGGCGAACTGGATGATCCCTGGCAAGCTGGTCAAAGGCATGGGCGGCGCGATGGATCTGGTGGCAGGTGTTGGTCGCGTGATCGTGGTCATGGACCACACCAACAAACACGGCGAGTCCAAGGTGCTGAAGGAATGCACGCTGCCGCTGACCGGCAAGGGGGTCGTGGATCTGATCATAACGAACCTCGGCGTGCTGGAAGTCGGCCACAAGGGTCTGCACATCGTGGAAACCGCGCCGGATGTCACCAGGGAAGAAATTCGCGCCGCTACCGAGGCAACTGTTGTCTGACGCCGGTATTCATACCGAACTGGGCGATACGCGCGGACGCTACTATCTATTTAACAATGGCCACGAGGCGGAGCTGACGTTTTCGATTGTTTCGCCTTCCTTGCGGATCGCTGACCATACCGGTGTCCCGGACAGTCTGCGTGGTTCGGGCGTAGGACGATTGTTGGTAGAAAAACTGGTTTTGGATGCCCGAGAGAAGGGTTTCAAGATCGTGCCACTTTGTCCTTTCGTAAATGCGGAACGGCGCAAACACCCCGAGTGGGCGGACGTCTTCAGCATCTAGCCGCGCAACGTAGAATGTGTGCACATATTGGCCGCAAAGATTGTTAAGTTTATCGAAACAAATCCTTATTGTCGCCCTATTGCGCCGATACCCGGCCATCAATGGCCATGAGCATGACACCGCATTCTCCTCGCGCCCCAAGCGCCATACCTGCCACTCGGCGTTGGCGCGATTTGGCTCTGCTCCTGGTTTTGTTCCTGCTGGTCGCTGCCGGCTTGGGAGGGCTGGCGGCCGCCACTGGCTGGGAAGAAACCAAGGCTGCACTGGCACGCCTCACTCTCGGTGAATTCCTGGTTCTCCTTATCCTAAGTCTTCTCAATTACTTCGGCCGCAGCCTCAGGTGGCACCTCTTCGCGCGAAGACTTGGACTTGCGACGGGTCTGATCCAGAACACACGCCATTTCCTTGGCGGTTTCGCGATGTCCGTGACACCTGGCCGCGTCGGCGAACTGGTTCGAATGCGCTGGCTCGGGCGTGAAACGGGTTGGGCCCTGGAAAGGACCGCACCCCTGGCACTTGTGGATCGCGCAGCCGACCTGTTTGCCATGGCGCTGCTTCTTGCATTGTCGTTGGCCCTGTCCGCGACGGGTATGACAGGCGGAACTCCGGTAGCAATCCTTGCATTGCTGGCGGCCTTTGTAGCCACGCGCCCAGCGTTGCTGAAGACGGTCGGGGATGTCCTGCACCGATTGTCAGGTCGGCGACTTCCCAAATTCTTCGCCCGAGTAAGGCGCGCAGCCAGAACACTGGAGGTCTTCACGCGCGCAGACATCGTGATTCTGGCCGGATTGCTGGGTATTATCGGGTGGTTTGCCGAAGGCTATGCATTCTATCTGCTGCTGGTCTGGATGGGTGCAGACGTAGAGATGTGGCTGGCGGTCGGCATTTTCGTCTTTGCAACGCTTGCAGGCGGGTTAACCGGAGCCCCCGGCGGCCTGGGCGGAGCGGAAGCCGCGATGGTTGCGCTTCTGACGCTACAGAACGTGCCACTGGAAATCGCTGTTCCGGCGACACTCATCATCCGCGTAAGTACCTTGTGGTTCGCAATTGCGATTGGGATTGCCGTCTTCCCATTCGCCGAGAGAAAGTCGAAGAAGATTGAACATGCGCTGGAAAGAGACTGAGTACACTGGCTGGGGCCGGGTTCTGAAAGCGCGCGGAGAGATCGCGCGTCCAGAGCGCGCGTCGGCATTGGCCGAGTTGATCCGCGTATCCGCCGCACCCGCGATCGGCCGTCTGAGAAGCTATGGTGACGCCTGCCTCAACTCCAACGGACGCGCTATCGACATGACGCGTCTTGACAGAGCAATCTCTTTCGACCCCGAGACCAACCTGGCAGAAGTCGAAGCCGGAATGATGATCGGACAAATGCTCGAGATTTTCGCGCCGATGGGATGGCTGCCGCCGGTAATGCCCGGCACCGGTTTCGCAACGGTTGGCGGTGCGGTCGCAATGGACGTGCACGGGAAGAACCATCACGTTGCGGGATCTTTCGGCTGCAATGTCGAAGCAATCACGCTCATGACGCCGGATGGTCCGAAACGCATCTCCACGTCCCGAAACAAGGAACTTTTTCGTGCCACCATAGGAGGCATGGGCCAGACTGGGCCCATCCTGTCGGCCTCCGTCAAGATGAAGAAGGCAAAGGGGGACGTCATTGTTGTAACTGAAAGGCGGGTCACCGACTGGGATCACTTCATTCAGTTGCTGGACAAATCCGACGCAACCTATTCCGTAGGCTGGATCGATGCCACGGCGCACGGCGCCTCGCTTGGACGCGGCGTACTTGAAGAAGCCGAGACCGGCGGCGGCCTTGTTCCAGCGGTCAAGCGTGGGAAAAAAATTCCGTTCGACGCACCCGCTTTCACACTATCTCCGCCAGTCGTGCGCACGTTCAACTCGGTTTACTGGAGACGCGTGCCAGATCGCGGCCGGACAATCGTCAAGCCGATTCACGACTTCTTCTTCCCATTGGACAAGATCCACGACTGGAACCGCCTGTACGGCAAGGATGGCTTCCATCAGTTTCAGTGCGTCGTGCCGATCGCTGCGGTCGACGTGCTGCGCGAGATGCTTGCGAGAATCGCCAGTTCCGGCCTGGCATCGCCTCTTGCCGTGCTCAAGCGCATGGGAGCCGGGCGGGCCGGATATATGTCATTTCCGATGGAAGGCTACACTCTGGCAGTCGATTTCCCGAACCGACCCGCAGCGGAGCGACTGATACGTGACCTGGAGAGTATGACTGCGGAAACCGGCGGCCGTATATATCTGGCCAAGGATTCGCTTAGCCGACCCGAGAACATTGCGGCGATGTACCCCGAGCACAAACAATGGCTGAAAGCGGTGACCAAGTTCGATCCCGATGGGAAGTACAAGACGGACCTGGTCCGCCGGCTGAAACTTAGGGAAGTTCGTTCATGACGACCTGGATCATCCTTGGCGGCACTTCGACGCTTGCCCGCGCTTTCGCCCGCAAGGCGGCGGAACGCGGTGAAGGCGTACTGCTTGCCGGAAGGGATTTGGAAGACATGCAGGCGACGGCCACGGACTGCGGCTTTCGAGGCGCGTGTCTGGCAGAGACAATTTCTTTCGATGCTCGCGACCCTGCATCCTTTGGCCCCATCATGACGCGGGCAGAAAAAATCGAAGGAACACTGAGCATCGCGGTTTTTGTCGGCTCCATGCCTTCACAGGAAGAAATTGATGCTAACCCCGAATTGATTCCCGGAACCGTTGCCGACAATTTTACTGGTCCGGCCCAGTTCCTGACGGCAATCGCGCGGCTTCTCGAAGACCGCAATGGCGGCACGGTTGTTGGCGTCGGATCAGTGGCCGGCGACCGCGGAAGGCTGGGCAACTACGTCTATGGGGCCTCCAAGGCGGGATTTCACACATACCTCTCGGGGCTGCGCAATCGTCTGGGCCGATCCGGCGTGCATGTTCTCACCGTCAAGCCCGGCACGGTCGACACAGCCATGACATGGGGGCTGGACAAACTGCCTTTCCTCGCGCCGCCGGACAACGTGGTAAAGGACATCTTTCGGGCGGTCGACAAAAAGAAGAACGTTATCTACACGCCGATCATCTGGTGGCCAATCATGACGATCATCCGCATGATTCCGGAGTCGATCTTCAAAAAGATGGAGATCTAGTCTTTCGACAATCCGCTTCGGTCACCCGCCCGAAGCAACCCGCGGTCCGACGAAGACGCAACCGTCAGTCACCAATTCCGGCGGCGTGACGCACAGCCCGCGGGCAACGCTCCATGCTGCCAGCACCTTCGGGACGTAGGCCCGTGTCTCGGCAAAGGGCGGGACGCCCTGATGTTTGGTGACGGCCCCCTCGCCCGCATTGTAGCCGGCAAGCGCAAGTACCGGGTCACGATTGAACTCTTTGAGCAGCCAATCGAGATACGTGACCCCGCCACGGATGTTCTGCTTAGGATTCAGGATCTCGTTGACACCAAAGCGCTTTGCCGTCGCAGGCATAAGTTGCATCAGACCCTGAGCGCCTGCGTGGCTTTTTGCCTCCACACGCCCTGCACTTTCAACGGAAATGACTGCCAGAACCAGAGCGGGAGAAACATCCGTTCCTATTGTTGAGGTCAGAATATCGACACCATGGGCTTCTGCTATTCGCTGCAATGTTTGCAGACGAGGCGTGCCAACGCGGTCTGCGCCCTGCTGAACGGCTGCCAGCGCGGTGCGGAACCTCGAGGCGGGCTCGACACCCAAAGCCGGGGAAACAGCTTCCCAGTACCAATCGAAATCGCTGGGCGTCGCCGGAACAAGTCCGGCTGGCAACTGCAAGGCAGCTTCCGGCCGCGGATCGCCTGGCCTCCTTGGCTCGCTGCCGGGCGTCAATCTGTAGATTTCCTCCTTGGGATCGATCTGGACCGTTATCCTCTTTCCGACTCCTGCACCTGGAATACCGACTCGTTTGAAGGTGAAATCACGAGCCACCTGTTCAGTCGTTACGGGCTCTGCGCCCTGAGGCCAAACGGGCGACGCGGCTGCGCACATAGTTTGTGCAGCAAGTAATGCGGCGAAAGTCAGCCTTTTGGTCATGAATTCCGGACGTCCTTAATGAAACTGCAAGGAATCTCGCAAAGTCTGCCCTCCGCGACCAGCCACAATAGGGCACATTGTTCACGGCTGGTCCAAAGTGATGCGCAAAATGCACCATTTGTGTTGAGGATTTGAACACCTAAAAACATAAAAGCTATTACTTTCAGTGCTTTAAGTTCAATTTTGTCCATTCGCAGAAGAGCTAAAAAATTGTACGAGCGATGCCCAACTCTCGCCCAAATTCTTGGTGCATATGACGTCATGCCAAGACGGCAACGGACAGACCGAAGATTGGTCACCCGCTCAGTCGTCAAGGTAGATTGAAACTGAGCGTGCTTGAATGGAGGGACACATGAAACTGTTCAACGCTTTTCTTAAAGACGAATCCGGTGCCGTCACGGTCGACTGGGTTGTGCTGACTGCTGCAATCGTTGGCCTCGGCATCGCCGTTCTGACCTCGGTCGGTGGCGGTACCACGACGCTGGCCAACAAGGTCTCGTCGCACATGTCCAGCCAGAGCGTAACGACCGCTTACGGTGGCTAATCGCACCGCGCAATCACAAAACCGGATGGGGCCGCGCTTACTGCGTGGCCCTTTCCGTAAACAAAACCGGCTAGTTAACCATAGAATCCGTACCCAGTACCGCCCAGATTCAGACGCACCCGGCCGGTGCCGGTTCAGCGTCCCAGGCAATGCCGGAAAAACCGGCTCGACTGAATGTTACGACTGGAGAAAGATATGCGTGCCTCTATAACCAAATTCCTTTTCGAAGAAGACGGCGCCGTTACCGTCGACTGGGTTGTTCTGACCGGAGCAGTCGTCGGACTTGGGTTTGCCGTCATTGCCACGATCGCGGGGGGTGCATTGGATCACTCGACCGGTCTTGGCGCACATCTCGACAACCGGGCGGTCACAACAAGCTACTAAGCGCAGCGACTGGCGTATCGGGATTGACGAGCCGGCAACATTGCACGACTTGACCCAGTTCCATCCACGGTTTCGCCACAATCGCCAGCCATAGCGTAGATGTGTGAATCGGGTGAGGGGCAAAGCTGAAGGCCCAAACCGGAAAACGAGAGAGGAAACGTTATGCGTTTGGTGTTCGGATTAGTCCTTTTGATCGGGATCGGCCTGGCTGGATCGGCTGTCTATCTTGCAAAAGACTACATCGGCCAACAGCAGGCACAACTCGCCGAGGCGGAGGCCGCGAAAAAGGCAATCGTGCCGACGGTCGAGGTCTACGTGGTAAACAAGCAACTGCGTTACGGCCAGCGGCTTACCGTAGACGACGTCAAGAAAGTCCGCTGGCCTGAAGAAGCCGTGCCGGAAGGGGCGTTCGTGTCCGAGGAAGAGCTTTTTCCCAAGGGTCCGGAAGTACAACGTTCGATCCTGAGGACCATGGAGCCCAACGAAGCTGTGATGGCCGTCAAGGTGACCGAGCCAGGACAGGATGCCGGCGTGTCCAGTCGCCTTAGTCCCGGCAAGCGTGCATTCGCGATCCGAACTGATGTGACCTCTGGTGTTTCGGGTTTCCTGCGTCCCGGCGACCGCGTCGACGTCTACTGGACCGGACAAATCGGGCAAGGCAACGATCTTACCAAGCTCATTCAGGCGGGTACTCGTATCATCGCGATCGACCAGTCCGCCGACGAAGATCGCAACAGCCCTATCGTCGCCCGCACCGTTACGGTTGAAGTCAGTCCCGAACAGGTCGCGACACTGGCGCAAGCTCAGTCCAGCGGCCGACTGTCCCTGTCTCTGGTGGGAGCGGATGACTCGATTGTCTCCGATAGTGTCGAAGTCGACTTGCGCGATGTACTGGGCATTGAGGAAGAGCGCATCGTCGAGGCGCCGAAGGAAGAAAAATGTTTCGTCCGCAGGCGGCAGGGCGAAGAGATCATCTCGGTCGAGATCCCCTGCTCCAACTGATCAACTCAACTTAATCCAGAATTATTGTTGAGACGCGCGCCACCCCATAATGTGGCGCGCGTCGGGTTTGTCGCAAATCTTTCCCATTTGTTGGTCTCGGTGCACAA
>JAVJUV010000155.1:0-49592 GCA_040220415.1 Silicimonas sp. | reverse complement strand
CCGCGCCCCACCTAATTGGGGGCCGCGCTTCGTGTTGGTCGCAATTCTTGCCATTGTGTTGCTCTCGGTCCACATCAGTGTCGACATTCAAAGCCCTGATTGTTGCAAAAAATTACCCTTTCACGCATCGTCGCGGATATAAGGGCATTCAGACCCGGCAACTGAGGCGTGATCGGAAAGGCAGGTCACATGACAATAGATAATTTCTTGAGGGCGGCGCTAGTGGGGGCCGCCATCGCAGTTTCGACTGCACCCCAAGTTGGGGCACAGTCGCTCACAGTGATGGAAGGGGAGGTCTCGACAGCGCTTCAGGTTCCCATGAACCGTGCCGTTGTTGTCGAAGCCGAGAACCCCTTCGCAGAGCTATCAATCGCAAACCCGGGGATCGCCGATATCTCGACGCTCTCGGATCGCACGATCTACGTTCTGGGCAAGGCACCGGGTCGCACGACCCTGACCCTGCTTGGTCCCGATGGCCGTCTGATCACAAACGTCGAGGTTCAGGTTACCCCCGACATCGCCGAATTCAAGGAACGGCTGCGGCAAATCCTTCCTGGCGAACCGATCGAGGTTCGCACCGCCAATGACGGAATCGTTCTCTCTGGCGTCGTGACGTCGATCGCCAAACTCGACCGGGCACTCGACCTTGCCAACCGGTACGCACCCGATCGCGTGTCGAACCTGATGGTCGTCGGCGGCACGCAGCAGGTGATGCTCAAGGTACGCTTCGCCGAAGTCCAGCGTTCGGTTCTCAAGAACCTCTCGGCGGGTCTCAACATCGTTGAGGCCGGCTCGGACGCAGCTTTTTCGGCCGCAGCCGGTTCCGGTGCGCTCGTTCCGGGCACCAACATAGGCACGCCCGCGTCAACCGTGCTTAACCTTAACGACGCCGCAGCCGGCCAGTTCGGTTTAGGCTTCGACATAGGTAGTGTCGGGTTCGGAGTGCTGCTCGAAGCGCTTGAAACCAAGGACATGGTGCGCACGTTGGCAGAACCGAACCTCGTCGCCCTGTCTGGTCAGGAAGCCAGCTTCTTGGCGGGTGGTGAATACCCGATCCCGGTGACGGACGGCGAAGGCGGCGTGGTGATCGAATACAAGCCATTCGGCGTGCAGCTGAACTTCACACCGCGTGTTGTGGACGGTCATCGTATCAACCTTGAACTAAACGCTGCGGTATCTGCGATCGATGGTCAGACGACGGTTACGAACGCCGGCTTCTCGATCAACGGCTTCAGCCGTCGTGAAACCAAGACCACTGTCGAAATGATGGATGGGCAAAGCTTCGCGATCGCCGGCCTGCTGCAGGACGACTTCAACGATGCGGCAAGCCAGGTACCGTGGCTCGGTGACGTGCCGATCCTTGGTGCGCTCTTCCGGTCGTCGACCTATCAGCGGAGCCAGTCCGAACTGGTCGTGATCATCACCCCGCACCTCGTGACCCCGACCCGGGGTGAGGCGCTGGCGCTGCCGACCGACCGCGTGCGGCCACCGACTGAGGCCGAACTGTTCCTCTTCGGAGCAACCGCGCGCCCTGCCGGTGCACCGACGTCCGGCCCCGCCGCCGAAGTGGCAAAGCAGGACTTCACCGGTTCCTATGGCTACGTGATGGAGTGAGACACATGAAGCTCAAGATCAAAACCCTGATGGTCGGAGCCGGTGCGCTTGCTCTGACGGCATGCGGCGACGGCCCGGTAGGTAAGTTCTGGTATCAGGAAGCCGGCGCCTACATCGACGAAGGTGGTTTCGGCAACCCGACGATGAACAATCTTCTGGCGCAGATGTGCGCCGGTCAGGCGAAGGGCTATATCGTGCCCGAACCTGTCGTCGTCCTCGATCCGAAGAGCGCCCCGGATAATCCGGCCTACTATCGCGGGCAGGTTCGCTGCTCGGGCCAGTTGAACGGCAAGTATGCGGAGGTGATCTTCCGCGAGTACATCAGCAGTGCCGTTCCGCAGGAATCGATCGAAGGTGGCGGTATCTCTGCGATCGAAGGCGCATCCGGCGGATAACCGAAATCCATACTGTTTCGAGGGGCGGCCACTGGCCGCCCCTTTCGTTTTTACCGTCCCCATTTACCGAATAATTGCGGGTTTTTAGCCTCAATGTCGCCAACATTGCCGGTCATTTTCGTCGAGTAGGGCGAATTGTGCCGTGAATCATGCGCCATTCGCCTTTGCCGGATTTGAATGCCCCGTTCATGCTGGGGGGCCCGGGAACGGAAGGACGTATGGGTATGACGAGCAACGCGGCACTACAGGAAGAACCAGCACCGATCGTGGCCTGCACGGTTAGCCGGGATGTACAAAACTTTGATCTTCTGATCGAGGATATGGAAGCAGAGTGCCACGAGGCCTGGGGCGATCTTTCAATCGAAGACGCTAGCGTTTTTCTTGATCAGCCCGAGGCCGAAACGCTTGAGTTCATCGCACTGGCGATCGACCAGGAAGATGAAGCCGGTATCGATCAGATCACCGACCTCATCAAGCGTGCAAGCGAAGCGGGAATCAAAACCTTCGTCGTCGCCGAAGAAGTCAGCCCGATTGTCCTTCACAAGCTCTTGAAGCTCGGGGCCGAGGAATTCATGCCCTACCCGCTGCCCGATGGCGCCCTCCGCGATGCTATCCAGCGGATGCGGAACAAAGCCACTCAGGCGGAGTTGATCGACGCGACGCTGAAGACGAACATCAAGGCGACCGGCGACCGGGACGGGGTTGTCATTCCCGTGCAGGGGCTGGCCGGCGGCACCGGAGCAACGACTTTTGCCGTCAACCTGGCCTGGGAACTTGCCAACGTTGACAAAGGTGACGAGGGCTTGCGGGTCTGTCTTCTTGACCTCGACCTACAGTTCGGTTCGATCGCCACATACCTTGATCTTCCCCGCCGCGAAGCGGTGTTCGAGCTGTTGCAGGATACGGCGTCGATGGACAGCGACAGCTTCATGCAGGCGCTGCTGACATTCAACGAAAAGCTTCAGGTGCTGACCGCGCCAAGCGAACTGATACCGCTGGACATGATCAGCCCGCAGGACGTACAGAAAATCATCGACGTCGCGCGAACGAATTTCGACTATGTCATCATCGACATGCCGCAGTCGGTCGTGATGTGGACCGAAACAGTCCTCAACGCGGCACATATCTTCTTCGCTATGACGGAACTCGACATGCGTTCCGCTCAGAATACGCTTCGAGTGATCCGCGCACTGAAGGGCGAAGATCTACCCTACCAGAAACTGCGATACGTTCTGAACCGCGCGCCGGGCTTTACCGATTTGAACGGCAAGAGCCGCGTCAAACGCATGGCCGAAAGCCTGGATATCAAGATCGAGCTGCTTATGCCTGACGGCGGCAAGCAGGTTGTTCAGTCGAACGACCACGGCGTGCCTCTGAGCGAAGTCGCCACGAAGAACCCGTTGCGCAAGGAAATCCAGAAGCTTGCGCAATCCGTCCACGAAACAAACGTCGCGGCCGTTGAAGGCGCCTGACTGACGAAGGAGCACTGACTTGTTCTCGAAGTACAAGAAAGGCGGAGCCGGCGATGCGCCGGGCGCACCCGAACTAAAATCCATTCCGGGCGGCAACTCAAAGCCGACAGCACGACCCATGTCGACGCCCTCGCCGGAAGCGGCATCGATTCCCGCCGCAACGCGGCGGCAAGTCAGCCGGGTTCCGGCGCAGGCTGCGCCGGTCGACAAGGAACGCAAACGCAAGGAGCGGCTTGGCGAAATCAAGCTTGAGCTGCACAAGCGTCTTCTGGACAACCTGAACCTATCCGCTCTGGATACGGCATCCGAGAGCGACCTTCGCTCCGAGATAGTCGCGATTTCCGGGGAAGCGCTCGATGAATTGGGCGTCGTTCTGAACCGGGAAGAGCGGCAAACGCTTAACCAGGAATTGTATGACGAAGTAACCGGGCTCGGTCCGCTCGAACCGCTTCTGAAAGACGACACGATCAACGATATTCTGGTCAACGGCCCGCAACAGGTCTTTGTCGAACGCGCCGGCAAGCTGATGTTGACGGACACGACCTTCAAGGACGAACGTCACCTGCTGCGTATCATCGACAAGATCGTGTCGGCCGTGGGCCGCCGTGTCGATGAATCGAACCCCTACGTCGACGCCCGCCTTGCGGACGGGTCGCGTTTCAACGCGATGGTGCCGCCGATCGCGGTGGACGGTTCGCTGGTCTCGATTCGTAAGTTCAAAAAGGAAAAGCTGTCTGTCGACGATCTGGTCAACTTCGGTGCGTTCACCGAAGAGATGGCGGCCTATCTTCAGGCCGCGGTGGCAACCCGCCTCAACATCATCGTCTCTGGCGGTACCGGTTCCGGTAAAACCACGACGCTGAACGCACTGTCGTCCTTCATCGACAACGCGGAACGCATCCTGACGATCGAGGATACGGCGGAACTTCAATTGCAGCAGACCCATGTGGGCCGAATGGAAAGCCGCCCGGCAAACGTGGAGGGCAAGGGCGCGGTCACCCAGCGCGACTGTCTGAGGAACGCGCTTCGTATGCGTCCGGACCGCATCATCGTCGGCGAAACGCGCGGCGAGGAAGTCATCGACATGCTTCAGGCCATGAACACCGGCCACGATGGCTCGATGACCACGATCCACGCCAACAGCGCCCGCGACGGTGTCAGCCGTTTGGAGAACATGATCGCGATGGCCGGTATCGAAATGCCGATCAAAGCGGTCCGCTCGCAGATCTCCTCGGCCGTGAACCTGATCGTGCAGGCGTCGCGTCTGCAGGACGGTTCGCGCCGCATGGTCTCGATCACGGAAGTGACCGGCATGGAAGGCGAGGTGATCTCGATGCAGGAAGTCTTCCGCTACCAGCGCGTGGGCCTGACGCCCGACAACAAGATCATCGGACACTTCACGGCCACGGGTGTGCGCAGCCACTTCTCCGAGCGGTTCCGCATGTGGGGCTACGATCTGCCCGCCAACATCTTCGAACCCTTCGCGGCGGAGTAAAACGGATGGTCATCAGCGCAGAACCACTTATCTACGGCCTGATTTTCATCGCCGTCCTTGCCTTGGTACAGGGCATCTATCTGACGGTGTTTGGCAAATCGATCAGCCTGAACAGCAAGGTCAACCGCCGTCTCGACATGCTCGAGAAGGGTGCCGGTCGCGAACAGGTGCTGGAACAACTCCGAAAGGAGATGAGCCAGCACATGAGATCGAAGTCGATCCCACTCTATGCGATCCTTGCCGACAAGGCACAGAAGGCAAACATCGCCTTCACCCCGGGTCAATTGGTCATGGTCATGGGAATTCTGACCGTGGTCGCGTTCTTTCTGCTGACATTCGGAACCGCCGCTTCCGCCCCCGTGAGGGCTGCACTGTCGGTTCTCATGGGCGTCGGCGCCGTCTTTGTCTGGGTCAACAACACCGCCAAGAAGCGGATGAGCATGCTGGAGGAACAACTTCCGGATGCGGTCGAACTGATGGTCCGGTCACTGCGGGTCGGGCATCCATTCTCGGCGGCGCTTCAGATCGTGGCAAAGGAAGTTCCGGATCCGCTTGGAACCGAGATGGGCGTGATCTCGGACGAGGCCGCCTATGGCCGGGATGTGGGCGAAGCGCTGAAAGCCATGGCCGAACGGCTGGACACACAGGACCTCCGTTTCCTCGCGGTGGCCGTCACGATCCAACAGCAATCGGGCGGCAACCTTGCCGAGATCCTCGACGGTCTGGCAAAGGTCATTCGCTCGCGGTTCAAGCTGTTCCGCAGGGTGAAAGCGATTACCGCCGAAGCGAAATGGTCCGGCATGTTCCTGTCGCTGTTTCCGATCCTCGCCCTGGTGATGATCAATATCATCCAGCCGAACTACTATGACGAGGTGAAGGAGACCTCGGTCTTTATTCCTGCGTGTCTGGTTGTCGCTGGTTTCCTCGTCGCCAACATCTTCGTCATGAAGATGCTCGTCAATATCAAGGTGTGAACCAATGGAAGCCGTGAAAGACCTATTCAATCAGGCGAACACCCTTCTGACAGAACAGTTCGGACAATTGGGCCCGCTTCTGGTTGTGGGCGTTCTGGGCATGTTCCTGGTGCTGCTCACCCTTCCTATTCTGCTGAAGAAAGAGAAGGATCCGTTTGACCAGATCCGCAAGGCCGCAAGGGCGGACGCATCGTCCGGCGCCGAAGAAAAGGCACGTCTTCGTCGTGGACGCGGAAAGGGCGGCGACAAGCTCGAGAAGTACTCCAGCTTTCTTGAGCCCCAGGACGAGAAAGCCTACGGCGAAACCCGTCTCAAGCTGCTTCAGGCCGGCTATCGCTCCAAGGATGCTGTTCGGACGTATCATTTCCTGCAGTTTGCACTTGGTATCATCTTCCTGATCCTGGGCGTTATCTACGCGATCTATTCCTCTGCGACCGGGGAACCGACGACACAATCGCTGATACTTTCCATCATCATTCCCGGCACTGTCGGTTACATGATGCCGAAGTATTGGGTGACGAAGCGCCAGCAGACCCGCCAGGAAGAGATCACTAACGGTTTTCCCGACGCACTGGACATGATGCTTGTTTGCGTCGAGGCCGGCCAGTCTCTGGATCAGGCGATTATCCGGGTCAGCAAGGAAATCCGGTCTGGTTATCCGTCTCTGGCAGACGAGTTCGAGTCCGTTGCACAAGAAGTCAAAGCCGGTAAGGACAAGGTTCAGGTGCTACGCGACATGTCGGAACGCGCTGGAGTTGCAGACGTCTCCAGCTTCGTGACAGTGCTGATCCAATCCGCCAGCTTCGGTACGTCCGTGGCTGACGCGCTGCGGGTTTTTTCGGCAGAGATGCGTGACAAGCGGGTCATGCGCGCGGAAGAAAAAGCCAACAAGCTGCCCACCAAGATGACGCTCGCGACCATGATGCTGACGGTTCCGCCGCTGCTGATCATTCTTATCGGTCCGTCTGTCTATGACATTGCCGTGACGCTCAGCAAGGCTGGTTTCTGACCCCGATCAGGTTTAGACAACTCGCATGATACAACTTGCGTTGCCGGAGAGAACTCCGGCAACGCTTTGTCGCAAGTGTGAACAGGTCTGCTCTGAAAGGGGCACATGCTCAACCGTCGTCTGACAATGGCTCTTGCCGTGCTGATGATCCTGGTCGCCTGTGATAATACGGGCGGCCTTCGTCAATCCCCAGACAGTCCCTTTGCTCCATCGGGCGTGGCCGATGGCGATTATGTCGACGGGCTTACGGTCGGGCACCGGCTTATGGAAGCACGAGAGTACGAACTGGCGCTGGAAGCGTACTATCGCGCAGCCGCCGAGCAGGGTGTCAACGTCGATGTCCTGTCCGCCATCGGATCGGCAAATCTACAACTTGGCCGCCTTGGTCAGGCAGAACAGATCCTGCGGCGCGCAACCGAACTTGACGAGACGTTCCCCCCGGCGTGGAACAATCTGGGCGTCGTCCTGATGGAACGCGGGAACTACGGCGAAGCAAGCCGTGTCTTCCGTATCGCATTTGCACTTGTTAGCGGCCGTAGCTCGGAAATCCGCGAAAATCTTCGCTTGGCCCTCGCAAAGCTGGACGATCCGGCGTATTCTGAGAAGAAAGAGGAGTTTCGTCTCGTGCGCCGCGGACCCGGTTACTATGGGATCCTCGGTACGGCTGAGACCCCCGAATAATAGGGGCCGGTCCTGAGGCGAGTGTGAGCAGCAAAGGGACAACGCGCCATGCGTAAGTTCGGAATTTTTCTAGTCGTTGTAGGCAGTGCGGCACTGCTGTCGGGATGTGGCCAACAAGGGCTGAGTGACGAAGAGGTCGAGCGGGCGTTGAAAGACGTCAACGTCATCGACGAGACAAACCTCAACGACATCATGCTGACGGTGGCCGACCCCAACGAGGCTGTCACCTACTACCAAAGGACGGTTCAGCAGAACCCCGACCGTATCGAGTTGCGGCGGGGACTGGCGATCAGTCTTGTGCGGGCGAAAAAACCACGCCTTGCGGCACAGGCCTGGAAAGACGTGATGGATATGCCCGGGTCGAACAATGACGACAGGGTCGAATACGCCGATGCACTTATCCGCTCCAACCAATGGGCCGAAGCGGAGGCCGAACTGGACAAGGTTCCGCCAACCCATGAGACCTTCAAGCGCTACAGACTTGAGGCGATGATCGCGGACTCCAACAAGGAATGGAAGAAAGCCGACAGTTTCTACGAGATCGCCGTCGGACTTACGACCAAGCCAAGCGGCACACTGAACAATTGGGGCTACAGCCACCTGACGCGCGGCAATTATGCCGAAGCCGAGAAGCTGTTCGGCGAGGCCCTGGCCTATGACGCATCGCTTTTCACAGCCAAGAACAACCTCGTTCTGGCTCGGGCCGCGCAGCGCAAGTATGATATGCCGGTTGTGCCCATGACACAGATAGAACGGGCCGAATTGATCTACACGGCGGCTCTGTCAGCCATCAAGCAGGGCGACCTTGCAACAGGAAAGAGCTTGTTGCAGGACGCTATCGACACCCATCCCCAACATTTCGATGCGGCTGTTCGCAGCCTTGAAGCTCTGGAAACGCGGGTCTGAGGGCGGATACGCGGCATGGTGATTGATTGGACCACGGCTGCGTGGTTTCTCCCCTTTGTTGTTCCGATAACCATCTGGGTTTCATGGAGCGACATGGCTTCGATGAAGATCCCGAACAAGGCTGTGCTGGCACTACTGATCGTCTTTGCGGTGATCGGCCTTATTGCCCTGCCCTTCACCGAGTATCTTTGGCGTTGGTCGCATTTTGCGGTCATCCTGGTAATTGGTTTCGTGCTGAGTTCGCTGGGCCTTATGGGAGCCGGCGACGCCAAGTACGGCGCAGCAATGGCACCCTTCATTGCGCGGGCCGATGCTTATCCGTTCATGTTCCTGTTGGGCGGAACGGTGATCGCGGCTTTCGTGATCCACAGGGCCGCACGGGCCTCTTCGGTCCGGGCGCGTTTCCCCGACTGGGAAAGCTGGACGCGGCGCGAGTTCCCGATGGGCTTTGCCCTGGCGCCGGCGCTGATGTTCTACCTGCTGATCGCTCTGTTCTACTGACCGCCTATTGCAAAGAGGGCGTATAGTTCGTTGTCCCGAACCAGCTCCAACTGAACGTTTGCCGCTTTCAGTTCGTCGATCATGATCCGATGAACGCGCGATACGAAACTGCATTTCGGAACAAGCACATAGTCGGCGTTCTCCAGCCCAGACAGTTCCGCGTAATACCACGGCGCCCCCTCTGAAAGCGGCTCGTAGGGGCCGAACAACCAGAACGCGGTCAGGATATCGGTGGTGAAGAACTGGCTGCCCTCGGGGATGCCCGCACGATCGAGATCGGCGGCGATCTCGACGAAGAAAGCGCGCGATCCGGCGAGAAACTCGCAGTGTGGAATGGCGACCCCACCGATTTCCAACCGTGGTTCGCGCCCCGCGTCCTCGGAATATTTCGACCAGACCGGCGAGTCCTCGTCGAGGTACACCTCGGCCGTGATGGTGTTGGCCCTGTCCAACCTGATGAACATATCCTGATCACCTGGCCGCTCTGGCACCATCGGCACGAATTCGGCGCCCTGTATCGCGGCGTGGTTCACCGGAGACAGGGCCAGATTGAAGAGGGACGGAAAATAAAGCGCCAACGCCGCCGCCGAGACCCAAGCGGATGCGTCCGACAGATCAATGCCCGCCACCGTGCGGGCACCACGATCCGGCCGCAAGGTCATCAACAGGATCGGCAGGAACATTAACCACTTGGGATCATTTCCGAAATTCTGGTAGGTGATATAAAGAAATCCCGGCACCAGAACGAGCAGGACCAAACCTTCGCGAGAATGGCCAGACTGACGTAACAGGAAAATCGTCAGTATGGCCGCAACCGTGCCTCCGACATAGGGCGGACCTGCGACGATCTGATCGAATGGAACGCCGACAAAAGGGCGGACTTCGGAGGAAACCACGTTCCGTAGGTCAGAGAGATATCCGGTCCAGTGAGCCAGACCATAGACGACGGTCACCACCAGAACCACAAACAGCCCAACGACGAGAGCGGCAAAGAATGCCGCTCGCTGACCGCGCCACAGCATGACCAGGATGACGGCAGGCAGAAGGCACACGAAGAACGTGATCTTGATCAACAGGAGCGCCGAGGCCAGCAGACCTATCAGGACACCGTCCACGAGTTGGCGCTGGCGTCCCACGCCCGGCAGAACCGCTACAACCAGCATCACGAAACTGACAGCCCATGCCCATCGGTTGTAATGCATCGAGATCGAGGCGCCCGAGCCGGAGCCGCCATAGGTCAGCGCCATCACCAGCCCCAAGACAAAAAGTCCGAAGGCGTATGCCGTTCGGCGTGGCAGACGGGTGATGGCCGCGTAGGCCACCGCGGGGAGCAGGACGACGGCGACGGCAACCTGAGCCCAGAGAATTGCTGTCCCGACCCCCAGTCCGGCCTGCATCAGAAGGACAATCGGCTGAAAGGCCAGAACGCCCAAGGGCGTTACGAAATCCTGGTGCGGCCGAAGTCCCTGCTCCATCCGGAAGAGGATATCGAGGAGGTGATAGCTGTCGCCCTCGTGGGTATCGAGATAAAGCCCGTCGTGTGCAACCGACAGTCCGCCGAACACGACTATGAAGACCAGAAGAATCCCGGTCAGAAGATATGGATTCGGCCTGCTCATTCCTCATCCTTTTTCCATTTTTTGGCCACAATAACCGGTCATGTATCGTCCGGCAAAGGTGTGTTTCCGCCTATTGTCCCTACAGGGTCAACGAAACGGAGGCACCCGGTATTATTGTGAGGCACGGGTAGAATCCGATGAATATGCAAACGGCAAATGTTGTCGCGCCCCCGGCGCCGCGCTCTCTCGACGCAATGAGACTGCCGATCGTGATGATGCGGGACATCCTGCTGAAGACAATGTTCCGCATGAATCTGGAATCCTGCAGTGAACTTGCCAAGGCCATGTGCCTGCCTATTCCGGTCACGCAAGAACTGATCGACATGGCGCGCGAGCAGAAACTCTTGCAGGCCACGGGTACGCTCCACGCGAACTCGGGCGGCGAAATGGGTTTTCAATTGACGGATGCGGGCAAGGCTCGTGCTCTCGATGCCCTTGCGCAGTCGGAATACTACGGTGCGATGCCGGTGCCGCTGGAGGTATACTCCGAACAGGTGAAGCGTCAGTCGATCCGCAACATCCAGGTCACCAGAGATCAGCTTTTGGGCGCGATGGGCCATCTTATCCTGCCTGACGAGTTGCTCGACCATCTTGGACCGGCGGTTTCCGCCGGCCGTTCGATCCTGATGTATGGGCCTCCGGGTAACGGTAAGTCTTCGATTTCGAACGGTATTCGTGACGCTCTGGGCGACAAGATCTACGTGCCCCGCGCAATTGAATATTCCGGGCAGGTGATCACGGTTTACGACCCGATCGTCCACTCTGCCGCTGAGGCGCAAGAGGACGACCCGAGTTCGTTGCGCCGAAGCTCGAACCGCTACGACACGCGCTATGTGCTGTGTGACCGACCCACAGTGATCACCGGCGGTGAACTGTCGCTGGCAATGCTGGACCTGGTCTACAACCCGACTGCACGAACCTATCAGGCGCCATTGCAGCTCAAATCGTCTGGTGGCGTCTTCATCGTGGACGACCTTGGCCGTCAGGAAGAACCGCCACAGGCGCTGGTCAACCGGTGGATCGTTCCGCTGGAAGAAGCCAAGGATATTCTGGCGCTTCAGTCGGGCGAAAAGTTCGAGGTGCCATTCGATACGCTGGTGATATTCTCGACCAACTTCCATCCGAACGAGATCTTCGACAAGGCGGCCCTGCGCCGGATCTTCTTCAAGATCAAGATCGACGGGCCGACGCAGGAAGACTACCTCAAGATTTTCGCGATGGTGGCGCGAAAGCGCAAGATGCCGCTGGACGAGGACACGTTGGTCTACCTGATCAAGAACAAGTATCCGTCCATCGACAACATTTATGCGAACTATCAGCCGATTTTCCTGATCGACCAGATGATCGCAATCTGCGAATTCGAGGGCATCCCCTACCAGATGTCACCGGAACTGATCGACCGGGCCTGGGCGAACATGTTCGTCAAGGAAGAGAAGATCGTTCACTAGCATTCGCCTTGGATGACGCAATGCGAAGAGGCCGGGTTTCCCCGGCCTTTTTTGCGAGCTACGTCATGGGGGATGAACGCCCTGCCTTCGATCTTCCACGACTGGTTCGCGTCGCGCGGCTGGTCGGTGCATCCGCACCAGACCGAAATGGTCGCGCGGGCCGATGCGCCGTCGCTGCTTCTGATCGCGCCGACGGGCGGCGGCAAGACGCTTGCCGGTTTTCTGCCGACATTGGCAGAACTGGCCAACGGGGGGCGCACGGGGTTGCACACACTGTATGTCTCGCCGCTGAAGGCGCTGGCTGCGGATATCCGGCGAAACCTTTCTGCGCCGATTTCCGAGATGAATCTGCCCATTCGGGTCGAGGACAGAACTGGTGATACCTCACAAACGTTAAAGAAGCGGCAACGGGCCGATCCGCCGCACATATTGCTGACCACACCCGAGAGCCTTGCCCTGCTTCTGACCTACGAAGATGCGCCGCGAATGTTCGCCGGACTTAGCCGCATCGTGGTCGACGAAATCCATGCCTTGGCAGAGTCGAAACGCGGCGACCAATTGATGCTGGCGCTGGCCGAGTTGCAGACGATGGTGCCGGGGTTGAGACGGGTCGGGCTGTCGGCGACCGTCGAAGACCCGGCCGCCATCGCCAGTTTCCTGGCAAGGCATCCCGACCCCTGCCCGATCCTGCACGCCGATCCGGGCCCCGACCCGGATATCGCCATGCTGGAAACCGGCGAGATGCCTCCCTGGTCGGGCGGTGGCGGAGCCTACGCGATCCCTGCGGTGCTGGAGGAAATAAGGAAGCACAAGACTACCTTGATTTTTCACAACACGCGTGCGCAGGCCGAAATTTTCTTCCACAAGCTATGGCTCGCCAATGAAGAAAACCTGCCGATCGGTATTCATCACGGCAGTCTGGCGCGTGAGCAGCGGGCAAAGGTCGAAGCGGCAATGGTGCGCGGGGATCTGCGCGCCATCGTCTGCACCGGCACGCTGGACCTGGGCATCGACTGGGGCGACGTGGACCTTATCATCCAGGTCGGCGCGCCCAAGAACGTGAAGCGGCTGGTGCAGCGGATCGGGCGCGCAAACCATCGCTACAACGCGCCGTCGAAGGCACTGATCGTGCCGGCAAACCGGTTCGAAGTGGTGGAATGCGTGGCGGCTCTGGAGGCCGTAAGGGAACACGATCTGGACGGCGATCCACGCGGACCGGGACCCAGAGACGTGCTGTGCCAGCACATCCTGATCCGTGCCTGCCGTGGGGCTTTCGACGCGGACACTCTATTCGAGACGCTGCGAACTGCTGGAGCTTACGCAGCCTTGCCAAGAAATGTGTTCGACGAATGCCTCGATCTGGTCGCCACCGGGGGCTATGCGCTGCGCGCCTATGACCGGTGGCAGCGGCTGAAGCAGAGGCAGGACGGGCTTTGGGAATTGCGTGATCCGCGTTCGGCAAGGCACATCCGAATGAACCTGGGCACCATCCTGGACACCGATACGCTGAAGGTGCGGTATCGCGGAGGGCGCGCGCCGTTGGGGGAGATCGAGGAAGGTTTCGCGGCAAGTCTGACGCCGGGCGATACGTTTCTGATCGGGGGTCAGGTCGTGCGCTACGAAGGGCTGCGCGAGATGACGGTAGAGGTCTCGCGGCGAGCGGACCGGCCGCCCAAGATCGCGGTTTTTGCCGGCACGAAATTCGCCACGTCGACCCAGCTGAGCGCTCGGATTCTGAGGATGTTTCAAAAAGACGAGTGGCCAGAGCTGCCGCGTCATACGGGCGAGTGGCTCACGCTGCAAAGGGAGCGGTCAAAACTGCCGGAAGCGGAAAGAATCCTGGTCGAAAGCTTTCCCCATGATGGACGGCAACACACCTGCATCTACGGGTTCGCGGGGCGGAACGCGATGCAGACGCTGGGGTTGTTGGTGACAAGCCGGATGGAGGCTGAGGGGTTGAACCCGCTTGGCTTCGTCTCGACAGATTACGCGGTGCTGATCTGGGGACTGGATCGGGTGCCGGATCCGGCACCCCTGTTCGATGGCGAAAACTTGCGGGAAGCCTTTGAAACATGGCTTCAGGGCAACGCGGTGATGAAGCGGACGTTCAAGGGATCTGCCGTTATCTCCATGATGCTGGAGCGGAATTTCGGACCGCAGCGCAGGACGGGGCGGCAGGCGGCGTTTTCGTCGGATATCCTGTACGACACGCTGACCAAATACGATCCGGACCACTTGCTTCTGAAAATCACCCGCGAGGAGGCGATGCGGGGTCTGGTGGATTTCGGGCGCATCGAGGAGATGCTGAAGCGGACCCGGGGGCGGATCGACCACGTTGTCCTGGACCGCGTAACCCCTTTGGCTGCGCCGCTTTTCCTGGAGCCGGGGCGCGTTCCAATTCACGGTGAGGGGCGCGAGCGGATACTGGCGGAAGAAGCCGGGCGATTGATGGCGGCGGCGGGGCTGGAGGGGGGTTAATGCGGCGTTCGGGGTTCGGGCGTTTCACGCACCGGGGGCCGGAGATTAATGCCAGTGTTTGCTGGGTTTCGGGGCAAAATGGCAACGTCGGTATAACGTCGGTATTTTGTCGGTATCACGTCGGTGGATGGGGTGGATTCTGGCCCATTTCGGCCCCTGGAACCCCGCTCGGTTAACACCTGTCGAGAAAGCGTTAAGGAAACCGATTCAAATTTAGTGATGGGATTGATCTCGGCCTGCAATCCCTTCTAATCACACAGGCTTTCGACGATCTTACCCAGAAAGGCACCGCCCGCCTCGAACTGAGCGACGGAAAGCCATTCATCGGCCTGGTGGGCCTGTCCGATATCGCCGGGACCGCAGATGACAGCGGAATATCCCGCGTTCTGGAAGTGTCCGGCCTCGGTGCCGTAACTGACGACATGGGTGCCGTTGTCGCCGGTGATCCGACGCACGAGCGCCTCGGCGGCGCCGTCGACCTCGGGCTTCAGACCGGGCACGCCGAAGAAGGGTTCGAGGTCGATCCCTGTGCCCGGATGAACCGCCTTCATGCCCGCCGTAATCCGCTCTGCCGCAGCGGCGACAGCGTCGTTCCAGTAGACGACGTCTTCGTCCGGAACGACCCGGAATTCGAGATCGAAGCGGCAATCCTTGGCGGTTATGTTGTGGGCCGTGCCGCCGCAAATCTGTCCGACGTGCAGGGTCGTCCAGGGTGGATCGAAGACACCCGCCAGGTCGGTCGGAAGTTTCGAGCGGTTCGCTGCATTCTGCTGGTTGAGCCATTCGATCAGCCGCGCGGCTTCCATGATCGCGCTGACGCCGCGGTCGAGAAGCGACGAATGAACTTCGTGGCCGCGGACGTGAACATTGAAACCGGAGCTGCCCTTGTGGGCAGTCACGCATTTCAGCATCGACGGCTCGCCGATGATCGCCAGGTCGGCCTTCGGCAGGCCGGCGGCGGACATCGCCTCGATCAGGGGAGGCGCGCCGGCGCAGCCGATTTCCTCGTCGAAGGAAAGCGCGATCTGGAGGGGACGTTTCAAGGGCGCCTTCAGGGCCTGCTGCAGGGCGTGAAGCGCGAGAGCGTCGAAGCCCTTCATGTCGCAGGCCCCGCGCCCGTAGAGTTTGCCGTCCTTCTCGACGACTTCCCAGGGATCGGTCGTCCAGGGCTGGCCCTCGACCGGAACGACATCGGTATGGCCGGACAGCACGATGCCCCCCGGAACGTCGGGACCAACGGAGCAGAAGAGCGCGTGTTTCGTCGGCTCGTCCGCCTTGGGAAAGCGGTGCGATGTCACGCCGATAGAGGTGAGATAGCCCTCGACCCAGTCGATCAGCGGAATGTTGGTGTCGTGGCTGACGGTCGGAAAGGACACGAGCGCGTCGAGAATCTCGCGCGCGGAGGGGGCTGGCCTCATCTCTCGAATCCGCCCCAGTTGCCCTTCAGGACAAAATGACCCGGCGTCACCTCGTCGTAGACCGAGGGAGCGGGCTGGTGATCGACCGGGAAGATCGGCGACGGTATCGGTTTGAAGTTCAAATCCTTCTCGGTCTTGCGCTTTCGGGGGTCGGCCACCGGAACGGCGGCGAGAAGCTGACGGGTATAGGGGTGCTGGGGGTCTTCGAAGATGGCCTGACGCGGACCAAGCTCGACTATCCGGCCCAGGAACATGACGCCAACGTTATGGCTGACCCGTTCGACGACCGCCATGTCGTGGCTGATGAACAGGATCGAGATCCCCAGTTCGGCCTGAAGTTCGAGTATAAGGTTCAGCACCTGCGCCTGCACCGACACGTCGAGCGCGCTGACGGCCTCGTCGGCGATGATGAGCTTGGGATTGAGGGCCAGGGCGCGGGCGATGGCGACCCGCTGGCGCTGGCCGCCCGACAACTCGTGCGGAAAGCGGCGCAGGAACGAGCGGGGCAGTTCCACCCGGTCGAAAAGCTGCGCGACCTTGTCGGCGCGTTCGGAGGCGTTGCCGATGCCGAAGTTGATCAGGGGCTCGGCCACCTGGTCGGCCAGCTTCATCTGCGGGTTCAGCGAGGCGAAGGGATCCTGGAAGACCATCTGCATGTCGCGGCGCGCGGCGCGCAGTTCCTCGTTGCCGAACTCGAGGACGTTCTTGCCGTCAAGCCAGACCTCGCCCGAAATCGGCTCGACCAGTCGCAGGATCGAACGGCCGCAGGTGGACTTGCCGCAGCCCGATTCGCCGACCAGCGACAGGGTTTCGCCGGACTTGACCTGGAACGAGACGTCTTCGACGGCGTGAACGTTGGCGACCGTGCGGCGCAAGAAACCGCCCTTGACCGCGAAACGCGTGGTCAGGTGCTTGACGTCGAGAAGCACCTTGTCCGACTTGGGCAAAATCGGCCCGGTTTCGCGGACCGGCGCGTTCATCAGTTTCATCGGCTCGGGCGCGATCTTGCCCTTCATCTCGCCCAGCTTGGGGACCGCCGCCAGAAGCGACTTGGTGTAGTCGTGCTGCGGGTTCTCGAAGATTTCCTGGACGGTGCCTTCCTCGACCTTGTTGCCGCGATACATGACGACAACGCGGTCGGCCATCTGGGCGACGACGGCCATGTCGTGGGTGATGAACATGACGGCGGTGCCGGTTTCGCGCTTGAGGCGGTCGATCAGGGCGAGAATCTCGGCCTGGATTGTCACGTCGAGTGCTGTGGTGGGCTCGTCCGCGATCAGAAGACGCGGCACGCAGGCCAGTGCCATGGCGATGACGATTCGCTGGCGCATACCGCCGGACAGCTCGTGCGGGTACTGCGTGAGGCGGCGTTCGGGTTCGGGGATACGCACCTGCCGCAAGAGGTCCAGCGCGCGTTCGGCCGCCTTTTCCTTCGACATGCCCTTGTGAACGCGCAATCCCTCGGTCAGTTGCCGCCCCACGGTGAAGACCGGGTTCAGGGAGGTCATCGGTTCCTGGAAGATCATGCCGATCTCGTTGCCGCGGATCGTGCGCATCGTATTGTCGCCCGCCTTGGCGACATCGATGACGCCGCCACCCTTCTGGCCGCGATCGAAAAGCAGCTGACCGCCGGCGATCCGGCCGCCGCCGAACTCGACGAGGCGCATGAGCGAGAGCGACGAGACCGACTTGCCGGAACCCGATTCTCCGACGATGCAGACGGTTTCGCCGGGGAAGACATCGAAACTGACGTCCTCGACTCCGACGACGGGGCCGTCCTTGGTCTGGAACTCGACGCGGAGACTTTTGAGAGAGGCGAGCGGCTGATCGAGCATGAATGTCTTTTCCCGTTTGACCGGGAAACGCTAATCGCGGCGGTCAAGCCGTGTCAAACGAATGGCGCCCAATCGCGCGATTACGCAGGGTCATCGCCCACGGATCGGTCAATTCACGGATTTCCCTTACGGCAGCGCTTGCTTTTTGTTGGGCTTTTGGTCGAAACTCAACCAGTCCGCGCTTCGGCCGGATGGGGACAATCAAACAAGCTGGATCGTGGTGACCTTCACCCAACCTGCAATTCGAGAACCCGCCTTCCCGCCTGTTCAGGCGGGAGCCGAAACGCGTTCCAATCCAACAAGGAGAGTACCATGAAACTCAAGACAGCCCTATGGGGTGCCGTGGCGCTGACCGCGCTGGCACCGATGGCTTTCGCAGCAGGTCACGAAGGCCCGCGCGGCCGTGACGGCGAGGTCAAGATCATCTACTGGCAGGCGCCTTCGATCATGAACCCGTACCTGTCGGGCGGCACGAAGGATCTGGAGGCCGCGAGCCTGGTGATCGAACCGCTCGCCCGCTACAACGAAGACGGCGAAATGGTTCCGTGGCTGGCCGAAAGCGTGCCGACCGTGGAAAACGGCGGCGTCAGCGAAGACCTCACGCAGATCACCTGGAAGCTGAAGGACGGCCTGTTGTGGTCGGACGGCACGCCGCTGACGTCGGCGGACGCAAAGTTCACCTGGGAGTACTGCACCGCTGAGGGCGGCGGCTGCGCACAGAGCGAGAAGTACAACGACGTGGTTTCGGTCGAGACCCCGGACGATCGGACGATCGTGGTCAACTTCGGGGTTCCGAAGCCCTTCCCCTACGGCCCCTTCGTCGGCGCTCAGGCGCCGATCATCCAGGCCGCTCAGTTCGCCGACTGCCTGGGTCCGAAAGCGCCCGAGTGCACCGATGCCAACTTCAGCCCGATCGGCACCGGACCTTTCGTCGTCACCGATTTCCGTCCCAACGACGTGATTTCGCTGGCGGCTAACGAGAACTACCGCGAGGAAGGCAAGCCGGCCTTCGCGTCGGTCACCTTCAAGGGCGGCGGCGACGCGACGGCGGCGGGCCGGTCGGTTCTGGAAACCGGCGAGTTCGACTATGCATGGAACCTGCAACTGGCCCCCGACGTGCTGGCCAAGATGCAGGAAGCCGGACAGGGCGAGCTGTTGTCCACTTTCGGCACGCTGGTCGAGCGGCTGGAAGTCAACCTGACCGATCCCGATCCGGCACTGGGCGACCAGCGTGGCGTGATCGGCAACCCCAACCCCCGCATGATCGACAAGGCCGTACGCCAGGCCATGTCGATGGCCATCGACAGGCCGCTGCTGGTGGAAATCGGCTATGGCGACGCAGGAACGGTTACCTGCAACGTGCTGCCGGCCCCCGCGATCTATGCGTCGAGCGCAAACGATGACTGTCTGGTGCAGGACATCGCGGGCGCCAACGCGCTTCTGGACGAGGCAGGCTGGGTCGACAGCAACGGCAACGGCATCCGCGACAAGGACGGCGTGGAGCTGAGCATTCTGTACCAGACCTCGACCAACGCCGTGCGCCAGGATTTCCAGGCGCTGATCAAGCAGTGGTGGTCCGAGATCGGTATCGAAACCGAGCTGAAGAACATCGACGCCTCGGTCTTCTTCGGCGGCGATCCGGGTTCGCCCGACACGTTCCAGAAGAACTTTGCCGACGTCGAGATGTTCGCCAACAACTTCGACGGCACCGACCCCGAGGCCTATATGGCGAACTGGACCTGCGACCAGGCACCCCAGCCCGAAAACCAGTGGCAGGGCAACAACATGATGCGTTTCTGCTCGGAAGAGTATGACGCCCTGGTCGCCGAAATGGCGAAGACAGGCGACATCGAGGAGCGCGCACGTCTGGCCAAGGCGATGAACGACATGCTGATGCAGGAATACGTGATCATTCCGCTGGTCTATCGTGGTCGTGTTTCGGCACGCGCCAACGACCTTGGCGGCGTCATCATCAACTCGTGGGACAGCGAGTTGTGGAACGCGGCCGACTGGTATCGCATGAAGTGAACCTGTGCTTGCGCCGCCCCGCAATCGGGGCGGCGCATCCCTTTCCAGAGCCCTGAACAGAGACGCCGATGCTGACATTCACCATCCGACGCCTGATTTTCGCGATTCCGACGCTTCTGTTCATTTCTCTGGTCATCTTTCTTCTTCTTGAGCTGGCGCCCGGCGATCCGATGGCACAGGTGCCGTTGACGGTTCCGCCCGAGGTCAAGCAGGCGATGCGGGAAGCCCTGGGCCTGGGCGAGCCGATGCATATCCGGTTCTGGAAATGGCTGGTGCAGTTCTTCGTCGTCGAACCGATGCATTTCGTCGACGCCATGTTCGGCACGACCTGGGCCGAGGGGCAGCAGCGGGTGATCTCGTGGCAGACACGCTCGCCGGTCATGGACATCGTCGCCCAGCGGATCCCGCAGACCCTTTGGGTCGTCGGCGTGGCCTATGTCGTGGCGGTGCTGATCGCGCTGCCGATCGGGATCTACTCGGCCTATCGGCAATACAGCTGGTTCGACAACGCGGGCACGTTCGTCACCATGGTGGGTTTTTCCGTTCCGCCATTCTTTTCGGGCGTGCTGGTGATCGTGATCTTCTCGGTCCAGCTTGGCTGGTTCCCGTCGATCTATGACACGACCCATGTCGTCAACGACTGGGACAGCTTCAAAGTGCAGTTGCAGCAGATGTTCCTGCCTGTCGCGGTCCTGGCGTTGCAGATCACGTCGCAGCTGAGCCGGTTCATGCGGGCCTCGATGCTGGACAACCTGAATCAGGATTACGTCCGCACGGCGCGCGCCAAGGGTTTGAGCGAGAAGACGGTCGTCCTGGTTCATGTTCTGAGAAACAGCCTGATCCCGGTGGTCACCGTCATCGCGCTTGGCGTGCCCTCGATCTTTGGCGGTGCCATCATCACCGAACAGGTGTTCAAGGTGAACGGCATCGGCCAGCTTCTGATCACGGCGATCTATGCAAACGACCTGCCGATGGTGCAGACGCTGACGTTCATCTTCGCGGTGCTGATCGTTCTCTTCAACCTGATCGCCGACATCCTTTACGGCATTCTGGACCCGAGGATTCGCTATGACTGATGCGCGTGTCGAAATCGTGACGGAGCCGGTCCCAAGCGCTCCGCCCCGCAGCCAGTGGGCGGATGTCTGGGACCAGTTCCGCACGCATCGCGGCGCGCTTTGGGGCATGGCCGTCTTCGCGCTGATCCTTATGCTGATCCTGGTCGGTCCTTTCGTCTACTGGAACGATCCGAAGTTCGTTCCCACCGGGCGGGACTTTCTGACGTTGCGAGATACGCGCCCGATCTACGTCGCGCTCTGGGAGGCCGACGCGAAGGTCAACTGGGCCTATCCGCTGGGCACCGACAATATCGGGCGCGACACGCTGGCGCGGCTGTTGTACGGCGGGCGGGTGTCTATCGCCGTCGGTCTGGCGGCGATGGTGTTGTCGGTGGTGCTGGGAACGCTGATCGGCGTGCTGGCGGGGTATTTCCGCGCGATGGACGGTGTCCTGATGCGGCTGACCGACCTGTTCCTGGCGCTGCCGCTGCTGCCGCTCTTGCTGGTGGCTGTACTGCTTTTCCGCGACCCGCTGGCGAACATCTTCGGCCCCGAGGGCGGGACGTTCATCCTGATCGTCACGCTGGTGGGCATCACGTCCTGGATGCAGACCGCGCGGATCGTTCGGGGCGATATCCTGGCGCTGAAGGAACGCGAGTTCGTTCTGGCGGCGCGGTCGATCGGCACGAAACCTTCGAAGATGATCACCCGGCACCTGCTGCCGAACGTGATGAGCCCGATCATGGTCTCGGCCACGTTGGGCATCGCCACGGCGATCATCACGGAATCGGCGCTGTCCTTCCTGGGCTTCGGCTTTCCGCCCGATTTTCCGACCTGGGGCAAGCTGCTGTTCGACGCGGTGGACCGGATGGAGCTGTATCCCGAGCGGGTCGTGTGGCCCGGCCTGATGATCTCGCTGACGGTGCTGTCGGTGAACTATATCGGCGACGGGCTGCGCGATGCGCTGGACCCGAGGATCAGGGGCCGGTGAGCCTGCGCTTTGCGCTCTGGACCCGGGTGCGACGGATGCCTTCGGCCTAGTGCAGGTTCCTGCGGATCTTTCGGACCATGAACCAGACCGCCAGCACGACAAGCGGCGTCAGGATGGCCGTGGCCAGACCCTTGCTGACGCCCGCCGGCTCGGCGAAGGGGTAGGCCATGTAGGCGGCAAGATTGACGGCGTAGTAGCTGATGGCCACCACCGAGAGACCCTCGACCGTGCGTTGCAGGCGCAGCTGGAGGTCGGCGCGCTTGTCCATCGATTCCAGCAGCTCCTGGTTCTGGGCGGATCGTTCGACATCGACGCGCGTCCGCAGCAGGTCGGCGGCGCGGGTACCGCGCTCGGCCATCGAGCGCAGTTGACCCTCGGTCGCCTTCACGGTGCGCATGGCCGGGTCGAAGCGGCGGGTCATGAATTCGGCGAAGGTCTGGCGCCCGAAGAAGCGCTCCTCGCGCAAGACGCCGATCCGCTGGTTCACCAGGGTCTCGTAGGCGCCGGTGGCGCCGAAGCGGAAGGATGACTGGGCCAGGATATCCTCGAGCCGGGACGAGACGTCGAGGAGCGCGGCAAGCGTCGCTTCGGGGCGCGCGTCCTGGCCCGACATGTTGGAGATCAGCGCCGTCAACTCGCGGTCGATCGCGCCGATTTGCGACCCCAACGCGCGGGCGCGGCTGAAGCCCAGCATGGACATGGTCTTGTAGGTTTCGATCTCGCAGAGACGCTGCACCACGCGGCCGACCCGCTGGGCGCCGGTCTTTGGCCGGACGAACAGGACGAAGCGCATGTGCCCGGCCTCGTCTATCCGGAAATCGCCGGCCATGATCGCGCTGTCGTCCAGCACGCGGCTGACGGCGAGGCTGTCGGACACGAACCACCTGTCCAGCTTCTCGGCGATCTTGTCGTCGGCGTCGAACTGCTCGACCCGGATCAGGGCGGACGTGATCCGGACGCCCGGCGCCTCGGCCAGCCAGTCGTCGGGGAACATCTTGAAGGTGCTGGCGTCGAAAGGCGTTTCGGCCACGCCATCGCCGAAGATCGTGTAGGTCACGAACTCGGTGTGGCATTCCCATTTGAGCTGGTGCTTCCCGATCTGGCCGAAATAATGCGTTGCCCCCGGCTGGGGATGCTGGGCGCCGTAGCGGTCGAGAAGGCTGATAAGGTGAGCGCGATCCAGTTCGCGGTCACGGTTGCCGGCATTCTGGGGCTGCTTGATCGCCAGAAACGCAGCGCGGCAGGGCGGCGTGAGCGTCGGAAACGGACGAGCGTGAAGCTCGTTCGCCAGCGCATAGCGCAAAGGATGGTCTTCGATCGGAGCCATGGCCGGTCGCCTTTCAGTCGATGCGCCGGACCCTAGCGGGATGTGGCACCGGTTCAAACCAAAAAATTGTCGCGGAATCCGGTGTTTAGCTGTCGACGACGGTATACGGCGCAAACGTCGTGCCCGCCCCTTGATCGATGTTTTTGAATTGAATGCCGTGCAGTTTGTCCTGTTCGATCCGTAATTTTGGTAAACCGTCAACCGCCGTCCGCTAACCTGCCATGCCAAACAAGGGGCATGTCGCCGGATGCTTGGCAGCAGGACGATCAGGATACTTGCCGCGCTGGTCGTGTGTTCGGCGGTGCTGGCGCTGCTGTGGCCGCGCGCCACGGGATATGTTTCGACATTTGCAGTGGTGAACGCACCCGTGCTGACCGTGCGGGCGCCGATCAACGGCATCATCCTGGACGCGACACCCGGAATGGCGGCGCCGGTGTCGCGCGACGAGGTGCTGTTCGATCTGCTTGCGACGCAGACCAGCCGGGCCGAAGTCGCGCGGCTGCGCGCCGAGGCCGCCGCGCTGAGGGCAGAGGTTGGCGCGCTTCGGGACCAGGAACTGGGGGCCGAGGATGTTGTGCGTGGTCTGCGCCTGCGGATCGCGACGGAAACCGAAAGCGAGATCGTCTTCCTGACGCGGAAACTGGAACAGGCCCGCGCCGACCGCCGGCTGCATGAAATCGCCTGGGACCGCGCGAATGCGGCGTACCTGCGGCTGGAAGCGCTTTCCGAACGCGGTCTCGCCCCGGCCAAGGACCTTGAGGAGGCCGGCTTTCGACGTGCCGAGGCGGAGGCCGAACTGGCGGCGGACGATGCACGGATCTCGGCGCTGAAGGTCGAGATTAGGGCGATCGAGACCGGTCTGCCCTCGCCCGCGGGCACCGGGCGCCGCGATTTCGCCTATGACAGGCTGGACGACATGGCGATGGCGCTGGCGGATATCCGCACACGTCGTATCACCGCCGAAGCCCGACGCGACGGCACAGAGGGCGAATTGCGCGCGATGCGGGACGAACTTGACGGGCTGGGGCGGTTTCGACCGACTGCTTCGGCGAATGGCGTCATCTGGACCGCCTCGCGACAGGCAGGGGCAAGCGTGACGCTGGGGTCCGACCTGTTTCAGGTGCTGGATTGCGAGCGTCGGTTCCTGGAAGTGGTTTTCGAGGAACGCGCCTTCGAGAACCTGCCGCCGGGAACCCGCGCCGTGGTGCGGCTGCGCGGATCGGACGAGGCTTTCGAGGCGATGGTGGTCTCGCGGCACGCCGCCGGCCGGGGCGCCGCGCAATCGGCCGTGGATGCGGCCGTGCTGGAGCCCTACGAGACCGGGGGCGTGAAGGTGTTCCTGCGGATGAGCCCGGCCAACATCCGCGATCCCGAGGTCGCTGCGGCGTTCTGCGACGTGGGCCGGACTGCGGAAGTGCAGGTGCGCCACCCACGTCTGGCCGGAATGCTGGACCCCCTGGTCGGGGGTATCCGCGACTGGCTGCCACGGGGTCGGGCCGCGCTTGCCCGGCTGACGGAGTAATCGGTTCTGGAGGCCGCGATCCCCCTGCTGCTGGTCGCCGCGACCATCCTGATCGTGCCGCCGTGGTCGCGCGACGCGCCCTGGCGCACGGCCGCCGTCGCATCTGCCTTCGGCGCGCTGCTTGGAACCTATCTGTGGTGGCGCCTGACGGATACGGTCTTGCCGGCGCGCGGCTTCAGCTTCGGCACGCTTTTCGTCTGGGTCGTGTTTCTGGGCGAGGTGTGGCTGTGGTACGAAACGCTGCAGTTGTCGCTGATCCTGCTTCGGCGCAGCGACCGCACGGCGGAGGCGGACGCGCACGAGGCGCGGCTGCGCCGCGAGGACCCGAGCGACCTGCCTGTCGTCGACGTGATGATCGCCACCTTCAACGAACCCCTGGACGTTCTGGAAAAGACCATAGCAGGCGCGCTGGCGCTGGACTGGCCGCGGGACAGGCTGAACGTCCATGTCCTGGACGACGGGCGGCGCGACTGGCTGGCGCGGTATTGCCGCGAGCGCGGCGTCAGTCACCTGACGCGCGGTGACAACACCCATGCCAAGGCGGGCAACCTGAACGCCGCGTTCCGGCGGACGCAAGCGCCGTTCATCCTAGTGCTGGACGCCGATTTCGTGCCGCAGCGCAAGCTGCTGATGCGGGCCATCGGATTCTTCGACGATCCGGGGATCGGGATCGTGCAGATGCCGCATTACTTCTTCAACGACACGCCGCTTCAGGCAAACCTGGACATGCGGGCAACCCTGCCGGACGAGCAGCGGTTCTTCTTCGACACGATCCAGCCGGGGCGCGACGGCTGGGACTGCGCCTTCTGCTGCGGATCGAACGGGATCATCCGGCGCGAGGCCTTGGACGCGATCGGCGGCGCGATGCCGACCGAATCGATCACCGAGGACATGCTGCTGACACTGGCGCTGCTGCGAAAGGGGTACATCACGCGGTACCTGAGCGAACGGCTGGCCGTGGGCCTGGCGCCCCAGACGCTGGACGCCTATTTCGTCCAGCGCGGTCGCTGGGCGCAGGGCGGTATCCAGCTTCTGTACACGAAACGCGGCCCCCTTGGGCCGGGGCTGACCCCGATCCAGAGGCTTTTGTTCAACCCCAGTCACTGGCTGTCACAATCGCTGTGCCAGCCCCTTGTGATGGCGACGCCGGCGATCTTCCTGTGGACCGGCGCGCCGCCCCTGTTGCAAGCCTCGTTCGAGGAGGTTCTGCGTTATCAGCTGACCGCCATCCTTGCGGCGTTCGGTTTCGTGCATTTCCTGGCGCCGAGGGATTTCGCGCCCATCGCCTCGACCGTCGAGGGCGTATTGCAGTCCTTCCGCCTTATGCCGCTGGTCCTGATGACACTGGTCATGCCGCACGGCCACGGCTTCAAGGTCACGCCCAAGGGCAGCGACGCCGGCTTGTCGCGCGAGGACAGGTTCACGATCCTCGTCGCGCTGGGGCTGATCCTGGCGACCGGGGCCGGCCTGTTCCTGAACGTCAGCTTCGCCACCCGGATCGTCGGCGCCGGCGAACTGCTGCCGGTCGTCGCCTTCTGGTCCATCTTCAACATGCTGGTCCTGCTGATCGTCATGACGATGGCCGTTCCCCGGCCAAGCTTTCGCGGCGAAGAACGCTTTGCGATCGACGAACCCTGCCGCCTGCGCACGCAGGACAAGGTCATCGGGGGCGGCATCGTCAACCTGTCGATGAGCGGAATTCTTGTTGTGCCGGACGGGGGCGGTGGCACATTGGCCGAAGGCGAGTGGGTGGGGCTGGACGTCGGCGGGGTCGGTCTGATGCCGGCACGGGTCAAACGGCTTGCAACCTTTCAGGGCCGCGCGGCGATCGGCCTGGCGACCCATCTTCCGCCCGGACCGAAACGCGACGGGCTGATCCGCAAGCTGTTCACCGACCTGCCCGCGGCTCTGCCGCCGCCGCAGGTCACGATCTCGGGCATGACCATGCTGAAACGCGTATTCGAGGGCCAGCCGCACCTGTCCGCCCAACCGGCGCAGACCGTCGACGAGGACGCGACCCTGCCCGGCTGGCTTGCCGATTTGACCGGGGCGATGACCTATCTGGAGACCGAACGCCGGATTGCCTGACCGAGTTGCCGCCATGCACCCTTTCTGCCTGTCGTCGATGCCACTATAAAATGCGGACCAGAAAATCCGGGGTGTCATGACGGGCGGGGCGAAACCGAAAGAGAGCTTTGACATCGTCGTCGTGGCCCAGGCCGGTCGGCTGACCTACGAAGCTGTCCTTTTCGCCGCGTCGCTGCGGCATTCCGCGCCCGGGTTCGACGGACGCCTGATCGTCGCCGAGCCGCAGCCCGGACCGCTGTGGCCCGACGACCCGCGCATCGACGACGCCGAGGCCCGCCGGCTTCTGACGGATCGTCTGGGCGCCGAGATCGTGCCCTTCGAGAACCGTCACTTCGGCGCCGCCTATCCGAACGGCAACAAGATCGAGGCGCTGGCCGCGCTTCCGCCCGATCGTCCGTTCGTGTTCTTCGATACCGACACGCTGATTACCGGCCCGATCGACGCCGTTCCCTTCGATTTCGACCGGCCGTCGGCCTCGATGGCGCGGGAGGGGACCTGGCCGGAGCCGCAGCTTTACGGCCCGGGATATTGCGATATCTGGCGCGCCATCTATACGCGCTTCGGCGTGCCGTTCGAGCCGACACTGGACCTGACGCAACCCGACGAACACTGGGAGCGGTATCTCTATTTCAACGCAGGCTGGTTCTTCTACCGCTGCCCCCGGGTCTTCGCGGCCCGGATGATCGAGATCATGACGGGGCTTCGGGACGGCACCATGCGCGAACTGGCCAGCCAGTCGCTGGACCCCTGGCTGGATCAGGCCGCGCTGCCGGTGGCCATTGCGGGTCTGGGCGGCGAACGGCCGGGACCCGAGTTGGACGGGCTGGACGGACACGTCAGCTGTCACTGGCGTGCCCTGCCCCTGTTTTTCGCGCGCGCGCCGGATGAACACCTGGCCCTGCTGCAGGAGATCGCGGCGCCGAACCCGGTCAAGAAAGTGCTGAAGACCTATGAGCCGTTCCGGCGGATGATCTTTCACAACCGCGGCGCGAAGGTCCGGGCCCTGTTCGACCGCGCGCAACTGCCGCCCACCGAAAAGGCCATCCGGAACAGGATTCGCCGCGAAAGATTGTGGATGCGCTGAGACCGGAATGCGCGGCGTTGCAGAGCGCGCGGCAGACGACTAGTCTCGCGCGCGCACCTTCAGGGAGACCCAGACAAAATGTCAGAACGCAAACAGGGCTTTGATACACTTCAGATACATGCCGGCGCTGCCCCGGACCCGGCCACCGGCGCACGCCAGGTGCCGATCTACCAGTCCACCGCCTTCGTCTTCAAGGACGCCGCCCACGCCGCGCGGCTCTTCAACCTGCAGGAAGTGGGCTTCATCTATTCGCGCCTGACGAACCCGACCGTGGCCGCGCTGGCCGAACGGATCACCCACCTGGAAGGCGGTGTCGGCGGTGTCTGCTGCTCGTCGGGACATGCCGCGCAGATCATGGCGCTGTTCCCGCTGATGATGCCGGGCTGCAACGTGGTGGCGTCGACACGGCTTTACGGCGGCACCTACACCCAGCTGACCCAGACGATCCGGCGTTTCGGCTGGTCCGCCAAGCTGGTCGACTTCGACGACCTGGACGCCGTCCGCGCCGCGATCGATGACGACACGCGCGCGATCTTCTGCGAATCGATCGCCAACCCGGGCGGCTACATCACCGATCTGGATGCCATCGGGAAACTGGCGGACGAGGCGGGCCTGCCGCTGATCGTCGACAACACCAGCGCCACGCCCTATCTCTGCCGCCCGATCGAGCATGGCGCGACGCTGGTCGTGCATTCGACGACCAAGTACCTGACCGGCAACGGCACGGTGACCGGCGGCGCGATCGTGGATTCCGGCAAGTTCGACTGGGGCGCCTCGGGCAAGTTCCCGTCGCTGGCCACACCCGAGCCGGCCTATCACGGGCTGAACTTCTACGAGGCGCTGGGGCCGATGGCCTTTACCTTCCACTCGATCGCGGTCGGACTGCGCGACCTTGGCATGACCATGAACCCGCAGGGCGCGCATTACACGCTGATGGGGATCGAGACGCTGTCGCTCAGGATGCGCAAGCACGTGGAGAACGCCGAGAAGGTGGCGAACTGGCTGGAGAACGATCCCCGGATCGAAAGCGTGACCTACGCGGGCCTGAAATCGTCACCCTACTACGATCGGATCGCGCGGATCTGCCCGAAGGGCGCGGGCGCGCTGTTCACCTTCGCGGTCAAGGGCGGCTATGACAACTGCGTCAAGCTGATCGATTCGGTCGAGCTGTTCAGCCATGTCGCGAACCTGGGCGACACGCGGTCGCTGATCATCCACTCGGCATCGACGACGCACCGGCAGCTGAGCGACGAACAAAGAGCGGCCGCCGGCGCGCAGGACAACGTGGTGCGCTTGTCGATCGGGATCGAGGATGCCGACGACATCATCGCGGACCTGGACCAGGCGCTGGACAAGGCGCTGGCCTGAGGCATCGTCGCGCATCCGCGCGGCGACCGATGCGAGGGGGTTTCACCCCCTCGCGCTCCCCGAGGATACTTGAAGGCCGATGAAGAAACGCGGCCCGCGCCGAAAGGAGCGGGCCGCTCGGTTTTCACCGGCCGCGGTCATCGGCTTCCCAGCCTGTACCGCAGCGACGAGCATCGCGCAGTATCGTTAACGAAGCGTTATCATCGGCCCCGAAATATCCCGGGGGTCTCGGGGGCGGAGCCCCCGAAACGGCTCAGGCGCGCGCGTCGTCCATGATCCGGCGCATCTCGCCGATCGCGGCGGGAAGGCCGCGGAAAATCGCTTCGCCGATCAGGAAATGACCGATGTTCAACTCGCGCACTTCGGGGAAGGCGGCGACCGGGGCGACGGTGTCGTAGGTCAGGCCGTGGCCGGCATGGACTTCGAGGCCCAGGGAATGGGCGAAGGTGGCCATGCCGCGGAGACGTTCCAGTTCGCCGTCGCGGTCTTCGATACGGCCTTCGGCGTGGGCGTCGCAATAGGCGCCGGTGTGCAATTCGATCACCTGCGCGCCGATGCGGTTGGCGGCCTCGATCTGGCGGCGGTCGGCGGCGATGAAGATCGACACGCGGCAGCCCGCGTCCCGCAGCGGCCCGATGAAATGCGCCAGCCGGTTTTCGTCCTGCGCGACTTCCAGACCGCCCTCGGTGGTCCGTTCCTCGCGCTTTTCGGGCACGATGCAGACGGCGTGGGGCTTGTGGCGCAGCGCGATGGCCTGCATCTCGGGTGTCGCGGCCATCTCGAAGTTCAGCGGCACGGTCAGCATGTCCATCAGGCCTTCGATGTCGCGGTCCGAGATATGGCGGCGGTCCTCGCGCAGATGCGCCGTGATGCCGTCGGCGCCTGCCTCTTCCGCGATCCTCGCCGCCCGCAGCGGATCGGGATAATCGCCGCCGCGTGCATTGCGGACGGTGGCCACATGGTCGATGTTGACGCCAAGTCTGAGGTGTTTCGCCATTGCCTTGTCCCAAATCTCGATTTCGGCGGCACCGTAGGCAGAGGTTCGGAAAGTGTCCATGGGGGTGCGAATGACCGAAAGGATCGGTGTCACCGGACCGGTTCGGCTTTTCATGCTGGCCGCGCTGACGATGGTGGCCTTCGCCGCCAACTCGGTCCTGAACCGCGCGGCGCTGACCGGCGGCGACACCGGGCCTGCCGCCTTTGCCGCGATCCGGCTGGTTTCGGGCGCCTTGTGCCTGGCGGCTCTTGTCGCGATGCGGACGGGATTGCCGCGGCTGGCGGGACCGAAACGCTGGGTCGGCACCGGATCGCTGCTTTTGTACATGCTGGGGTTTTCCTTCGCCTATGTCGCGCTAGACGCCGGCGTGGGGGCGCTGATCCTGTTCGGCGGCGTTCAGATCACCATGTTCGCGGGCGCGCTGATGGGTGGCGAGCGGCCGCATCCGGCGCGATGGACGGGGGCCGCCATTGCCTTCGCCGGGCTGGCCTGGCTGCTGTGGCCCGCCGGTACTGCTGCGCCCGACCCTGTCGCGGCGATGATGATGGGCGCGGCGGCGATCGGCTGGGGCGTCTATTCGCTGGCGGGCCGGGGCACGGGCGATCCGTTGAGCAACACGGCGGCGAATTTCATCCTGGCGGCGCCATTCGCCCTGGCCGTCTGGTTCGCCTTGCCGGACGCCATCGGACCGCGGGGCGCCCTTCTGGCGGTGATTTCGGGGGCCGTCACCTCGGGTGTTGGCTATGCGATGTGGTATTCGCTGCTGCCGAAGATCGATGCCTCGGTCGCGGCGCTGGCGCAGCTGACGGTACCCGTCATCGCGCTTCTGGGCGGTGCCGCGCTTCTGGCCGAAGCGCCGACGCTGCGGCTGATCCTGGCAAGCGCCATCGTCCTGGGAGGTGTGGCTTTCGGCGTCTTCGGTTCTCAGCGAAGGATAGGTTCGAGAGGATCGTAGGCGGCAATGCCCGTATGATCCCAAACGACGCCGGCAAGGCTGTCGGGCTTGACCCGAAGGGCCGCCATCTGGTCCCGCGTGACCCATCGCCGGTCGGTCACGACGCCCTCGGGGTCGATCCAGTCTGCGAATGGGTCGCCGGCCAGAATGGTACAGCGAAAGTAGATGTCGACCTGGTGGAAGTCGCCCTGGGGGTCGTGGAATTCGTTGACGAGAACGGGCTCGCGCACCTGGACGGTCAGGCCGGTTTCCTCGTGTATTTCGCGGGCGAGGTTGTCGGGAAGCGACTGGTGCGGCTCGACCCCGCCGCCTGGCGCGCACATCAGATCGCTCTTGCCGTCCGGCCAGGCGTTGACGAGCAGCAGGCGGTTTTCGTGCAGGATGATGCCGCGCACTGCCAGGCGGGGACGCACGCGGGCCGTCATCAGCGCCGGTCGGCCGCGGGCGCGAGAATTCGCGTGATGTGACCCATCTTGCGGCCCGCCCGCGCCTCGGCCTTGCCGTAGAGATGCAGGAGGGCCCCGGTCTCGGCGGCGAGGGCCGGCACCTGGTTCATGTCGTCGCCGATCAGGTTGGTCATCTCGACATCCGAGTGCCGGACCGGGTCGACCAGCGGCCAGCCCGCGACGGCGCGGACATGCTGTTCGAACTGGCTGATCACCGCGCCCGCCTCGGTCCAGTGGCCCGAGTTGTGGACGCGCGGGGCGATTTCGTTGACGAGAAGACCGTCTGGCGTGTGAAACAGCTCGACCCCCAGAACGCCGGTATAGTCCAGCGCCGCCAGGATCGTGCCGGCGATGCCGAAGGCGTTCTCGCGGGTATCCTCGTCGATTTCGGCGGGGACGCGCGTGGTGTGAAGGATACCGTCCCTGTGGACGTTCTCGCCCGGCTCGAAGCAGGCGATGGCGCCGTCGTCGCCGCGCGCCGCGATGACGCTGATTTCACGGTCGAACGAAACGAAGCCCTCGAGGATCGCGTCGGCGCCCTTCATCGCGGCCATCGCGGCGGTCGCGTCATGGGGGCCGTCGATGCGGGCCTGACCCTTGCCGTCGTAGCCGAGGCGCCGGGTCTTGAGGATGGCGGGTGTGCCGACCGTCGCCATCGCCTGCGAGAGTTCGGCAGCGGCAGATGGGCCATGCGAGACGGCGGCGAAAGGCGCGGTGCCAAGACCGATGTCGTTGAGGAATGTCTTCTCGGTCAGCCGGTCCTGGCTGACGGCCAGCGCCTGGCGGTTGGGACGGATCGGCACCCGGGCCTCGATGAGATCCAGCGCGGCGGCGGGGACGTTCTCGAATTCATAGGTGACCACGTCGACGGATTGCGCGAAGTCGAGAAGAGCATCGACGTCGTCGTAGGACGCCGTCGTCGTGGTACGGGCGACCTCGCTCGCCGGCGGGTTGGCGCCGGGTTCGTAGATGTGGACGTGAAAGCCGAGGCGCGCCGCGGCCATTGCCAGCATCCGGCCAAGCTGGCCCCCGCCAAGTATGCCGATGGTCTGTCCGGGAAGGAGGGGATCACTCATCTACGGGCTCCTCGGGGATCGAGGCGGAAAGTGCTGCGCGCCAGTCGTCGACGCGCTTTGCAAGTTCGGTGTCGTGAATTGCGAGTATCTGGGCCGCCATGAGGCCTGCGTTCATTGCCCCAGCCGAGCCGATCGCCATCGTCGCCACGGGAAAGCCGCGGGGCATCTGAAGGATGGAATAAAGGCTGTCTACGCCCTTGAGCGCGCGCGTCTCGACCGGAACGCCGATGACGGGAATGCGAGTCTTGGACGCCATCATGCCCGGCAGGTGCGCCGCGCCCCCTGCCCCGGCGATGATGACCTTCAGGCCACGATCAACGGCGGTCTTGCCGTAAGTCCAGAGCCGGTCGGGCGTGCGATGCGCCGAGACGATCCTGACTTCGTGCGAGACGCCAAGCTCGGTCAGGATTTCACTGGCGGGTTTGAGTGTGGGCCAGTCCGACTGGCTGCCCATGATGATGCCGACGTCTGTGGACATGAACCCTTCCTTTCAGGACGGCGCGACACTAGCCGCCCCCTGTCCGGGCCGCAATCGCCTAGGCGATGATGTCGGGAAAGAGACGGTCTTCGAGGGACTGAATCTGGTCCTTGAGCGACAGTTTCTTCTTCTTGAGACGCCGGATGGTCAGCTGGTCGCCCGTGCCGCGCTCTTCCAGGGCGCGGATCGCCTCGTCAAGATCACGATGTTCGCGCTTCAGCGTCGCGATTTCGACGCGCAGCACATCCTCCGTCATCATCTTGCCTGTCGGCGTGTGGGTCATCATGGCATCCGGTCATCAATGAATACGCTTAAAATAGCGGTAACACACAAAGGCATAAAGACCTTTCGCACTTGCAGGGTGGCGTGGCCGCACCCATATCTTCGGCAAGCGGACCGCCAGACGGGGTTCGTCGCATCGTCGCTTGGATCGAGGACGAGACATGAGCAAACTGACTTTGGGGACCCACCCCTTCCTTCTGGGCTTCGACCAGCTGGAAAGAATGGTTGAACGGACGGCGAAGGCCGAAAACGGCTATCCGCCGTATAATATCGAGCAGGTGGGCGAAAATGCCTTCCGGATCACCCTGGCCGTCGCCGGTTTCGCCGAGGCCGACCTGTCGATCACGCTGGAAGACCGCCAACTGGTGGTACGGGGCAAGCAAGTGGAGGATGCGGACGACCGTGTCTTTCTTCATCGGGGCATCGCCGCGCGGCAGTTTCAGCGGACATTCCTGCTGGCCGAAGGCGTCGAGGTCTCGGGGGCCGAACTGACGAATGGTCTTTTGCACGTCGATTTGAAGCGCGCCGTGCCCGAGAGCGTTGTCCAGACGATCCGCATCGAGCGGGGAAAGTGAGAGGTTTGCCATGAATACGCCATTCGATTTCAAGGACACCGAACAGGACCGGCTGGTCTATATCCGCCCGGTGGACGTCGCCGATCTGCCCGACGAAGTGCGCGAGCAGGCCGAGGGGCGCGACCATATCTACGCGGTTCACACTGCCGAGGGTGAGCGGCTGGCGCTGGTCGCGGACCGGAACCTGGCCTTCATTCTGGCAAGGCAGAACGATTTCGCGCCGGTCAACGTCCACTGAGGGCGGCACCCGACACGAGATTCGAATGACGGCGGCAATCGAGCCGCCGTTTTCATTTTCGGGTGCGATGCGTTCCGATACCGTTTCCCATCACCGACCTAGCGAGGGACCAGAAAGGCGGAGCCTGGTCTCAGGATCGAAATCGTTCCGGCCGGGAAGTTCCAAAGCGAGGGATGCCGGGACAGGAAGTCCGCGCCGATCCTCAGCGAGTCCGATCCTGGCCAGGGCCGTGCGTCCCGCGGCCCCCCGGCCCGAACGAGGTTGAACGAGACGCCCGGGAAAGTCGCGCCGCCGAAGCTGACCGCGGGCAATGTCGCGCTGTCTTCACCGGCCTGCAGGTCGCCCTGGGCCTCGAGCCGCGCCTGAGTTTCGGCGCGCAGGTAGAGCGTGCCGTGGTCGCCTGTATCGAAATCGAGGCCAATAGGCAGGCTGCCGATGAAGGCAGCGGCCGTGGGCAACCCGCCCTCGGGCGTGACAAAGGTCAGATGTGCCAGAACATCCCCGGTCGCCGGTGCCGGCACGATGAGAGCTCCGTCCTGGTCGGTTCGCAGGACCGTCAGAACCCGTCGTCCGTAGTCCAGCACGAATGCCCCGCCTTCAACCGCGGGCGTGCCGACGAAGCCCAGGAAATCGGCGCCGAAGGCGGTTTCGACGAAGCCGAAGTCGCCGCTTCTCAGTCGAGTCGCCGTTGCCAAAGGCTGGCCGCCCAACTGGACCGAGGGGGCGTCGTGGACGCGCACCTCTATCGCCTGGCCCGATGAAGCGTTGCCCTGCGCGACGAACTTGCCGCCGTCCAGTTGCAGAGCTTCGCGGTTCAGGAAGATCGCGTCGGGCGTTCCGGTGTCGAACATCATCCGTCCGGGCATCTCGCCCACGCGCGCGTCGATCACGGGTCTTTGGTCGATCACTTCGAAGGCGATCTCGCGCCAGTTCGAGCCGCCGGCCAGAATATCCGCGCGGGTCTGTCCGGCAGCGGTCAGCACAACGACTGCGATCAATATCGCCGCTAATTTCATGAACTTGATTTCCGCTGAAGGGTCCAAAGCGACCGCGCGAAAAACGTTGTGAATGAAGGGTTCGAAAAGCAAGTCCGTCTTTCCCATGGCGGGCTGACGGTCCGCATGACAAGCAAAAAGGGCGCCCGAAGGCGCCCTTTCCGTTCCAACTGCGGGGTCGGATTACATCATGCCGCCCATGCCGCCCATGTCGGGCATGCCGCCGCCGGCGCCTGCGCCTTCCTTGGCGGGCTTGTCGGCGACCATCGCTTCGGTCGTGATCAAGAGACCGGCGATCGAGGCCGCATCTTCCAGAGCGGTGCGGACAACCTTGGCCGGGTCGATGACGCCGAACTTGAACAGGTCGCCATACTCTTCGGTCTGGGCGTTGAAGCCGAACGAGAGATCGTCGGATTCGCGCACCTTGCCGGCAACGACGGCGCCGTCGACGCCCGCGTTTTCGGCGATCTGGCGCAGCGGCGATTCCAGTGCGCGGCGCACGATGGCGATACCCGCGTTCTGGTCGCTGTTCTCGCCCTTGAGACCTTCGAGCTTCTTGCCAGCCTGGACAAGAGCCACGCCGCCACCGACGACGATGCCTTCCTGAACGGCCGCACGGGTCGCGTTCAGCGCGTCATCGACGCGGTCCTTGCGCTCTTTCACTTCGACTTCGGTCATGCCGCCGACGCGGATGACGGCAACGCCGCCCGCCAGCTTGGCAACACGTTCCTGCAGCTTCTCGCGGTCGTAGTCCGAGGTGGTTTCCTCGATCTGCTGGCGAATCTGCGAAACGCGCGCTTCGATCTCGGCCTTTTCGCCGTGACCGTCGACGATCGTGGTCTCGTCCTTCGTGAGCGAGATGCGCTTGGCCGAGCCCAGCATGTCCATCGTCACCGACTCGAGCTTCATGCCCAGGTCTTCCGAGATAACCTGGCCACCGGTCAGGATCGCGATGTCCTGCAGCATGGCCTTGCGGCGATCACCGAAGCCCGGAGCCTTGACGGCAGCGATCTTGAGGCCGCCGCGCAGCTTGTTGACGACGAGCGTGGCCAGAGCCTCGCCCTCGACGTCTTCGGCGATGATCAGAAGCGGTTTCTGCGACTGGATCACCGACTCGAGCAGCGGGACCATCGGCTGCAGCGACGAGAGTTTCTTCTCGTGCAGCAGGATGAGGCAGTCTTCCAGCTCGGCGGTCATCTTGTCGGGGTTGGTCACGAAGTAGGGCGACAGGTAGCCGCGGTCGAACTGCATGCCTTCGACAACCTCGGTCTCGGTCTCGAGGCCCTTGTTCTCTTCCACGGTGATGACGCCGTCGTTGCCGACCTTCTGCATCGCGTCCGCGATCTGGCGGCCGATTTCTGCTTCGCCGTTGGCCGAGATGGTGCCGACCTGGGCGACTTCGGCGCTGTCGGTGACGTCGCGGGCAGCTGCCTTGATCGCTTCGACGACCTTCGCAACAGCCATGTCGATGCCGCGCTTGAGGTCCATCGGGTTCATGCCCGCTGCGACCGACTTCATGCCTTCCTTGACGATGGCCTGGGCCAGAACCGTCGCGGTGGTGGTGCCGTCGCCGGCTTCGTCATTGGTGCGGCTGGCGACTTCTTTCACCATCTGCGCGCCCATGTTCTCGAACTTGTCCTCAAGCTCGATTTCCTTCGCGACCGTGACACCGTCCTTGGTGATGCGCGGCGCGCCGAAGGATTTTTCGATGACCACGTTGCGGCCTTTCGGGCCGAGGGTCACTTTGACCGCGTTTGCAAGGGTGTTGACGCCCTTGAGCATGCGGTTGCGGGCGTCCGTGTCGAACTTGACGTCCTTAGCAGCCATTTTGTTAGCTCCTTGAAAGTGGAATTACGTTGGTCTGATCGTCAGCCGGCCTTCAGGCGGCTTTCGAAGCGGCCTTGTCCTCGATGATGCCGAGGATGTCCGATTCTTTCATGATCAGAAGTTCTTCGCCGTCGAGCGTGATTTCGGTGCCCGACCACTTGCCGAACAGAATGCGGTCGCCAGCCTTGACGTCCATCGCGATCCGATCGCCGTCTTCGTCCTTGGCGCCGGCGCCAACAGCGACGATTTCGCCTTCGGCGGGTTTCTCTTTTGCGCTTTCGGGGATAATCAGACCGCCTTTGGTCTTCTCGTCGGATTCGACGCGGCGGACCAGCACGCGGTCATGCAGCGGAGTGAATGCCATTTCGAACGCTCCTTGGTTCATGTTTCTCCCTTTTAGCACTCGCCTATAGTGAGTGCTAACGAAGCGCAGATAGGGAATGCTCACGAAGCTGTCAACAGCCGTATTGAGAGAAAACTTCGTTTCTTCGTAATGGCCCCGGTCGGCGACGGCGAGGGACAGGGCCTTCCTTCTGCCGCATTATCACTTAACTATTGAACGGAAAAGAATTCGAGGCTGCCCGAGGCGACAATGATACGAGCACTTACCACGGCATTCATGATCGGGGCCATGCCCGCTCAGGCGTTGGCGCAGGCTTGCGGCACCACGGATCTGATCGCGGAGCTGACCCCTGAAGAGCGAGTGCGCCTGGACGAACTCGTGGCGCCGCATCCCTATGGCGAGGGCATTCTGTTCCGTGCCGACAGGGGCGAGGAATCGGCCATCGTGGTGGGTACGATCCACATTCCCGATCCGCGGCTGACACCCATCGTGGAGACCATTCGTCCGCACCTGGAAAACGCCGAACTGCTGGTCCTGGAGGCGACTTCGGAGGACGAGGCGGGCATCCAGCAGCTTGCCGCCGAGAAACCGGAGATGTTCTTCATCACCGAGGGGCCGACGCTGATCGACCTGCTTTCGCAAGAGGAATGGGCAAGCGTGACCGAGCGGCTTCAGGCGCTTGGCATTCCCGGTTTTCTGGCGGCAAAGTTCCAGCCCTGGTACCTGTCGATGACCCTTGCCATTCCGCCCTGCGCCATGACGCTTCTTCAATCCGGCGAAAAGGGGCTGGACCGGCAGCTTGAGATCATCGCGGGGGAAAACGGCGTTCCGCTGGCCACGCTGGACGACACCGAGGCGGTCCTGAGGATATTCGCGGACGAACCGCTGGAGAGGCAGCTGGACGGATTGCGCGTCACGCTGGAAACCCAGCAATCGGGCGATGCCGCCACATCGACGCTGCTGAAGGGTTATTTCGACGGACGTCTTCGGGAGACGTGGGAATTCGCGCGGATACAGCTTGACCGGTCCAACGTCGAGGATGCCGACGAGATGTTCGAGGAGATCAACCGGACGCTACTGGTTGACCGCAACAGGACGTGGGAACACCGGCTTGCGGACATGATCGCCGGCAAGGATGTGGTGATCGCGGTAGGTGGCGCGCATCTTTCCGGAGAGTCCGGCGTTCTGCGGGCGCTGGAGCGCGCCGGTTACGAGATTTCGCCGCTTTAGATTTCAGATCAGTCCTTCGCCACCACGGCCATGCACTCGATCTCGACCTTCATGCGCGGGTCGACAAGCGCCGAGACCTCGACCAGCGTCGAAGCCGGGCGGTGTTCGCCGAAGTAGGCGACGCGGGCCGGGTTGATCGCCGCGCGCTCGGAGATGTCGGTCAGGAAGACCTGCACCTTCGTGACCGTGTGCGGCATGCCGCCTGCGGCCCGCAGGCAGGCGTCCATCGCGGCCAGAGCGATGTCGAACTGCTGAACGGTATCTTCGGGGATGTGGCCGTCGGCCGTCTGGCCGACGATCCCCGACACCCAGATCAGATCTCCGGCCCGGACCGAGTGGCAATAATGGCTGACCGGCGCCATCTGGTCGTCCAGCAGGATACGTTCAATGTCCATCTCTCATCTCCCTGCGTCGTTGACGCGCCGCGAGATGCTCGCGGTGCAGCGTGTATAGGCCGGTGGCGATGATGATCGACGCGCCCAGCCAGGTCCAGCCGTCCGGCAGTTGGCCGAAGACGAGCCAGCCGTAGAAGGTGCCCCAGATCATCAGCGAGTATTGTACCGGGGCGACGACGACCGCCAGGGCTACTTCCAGCGCCTTGATCACGAAGACCTCGGCAAAACCGGCCAGAATGGCGATTCCGATCATCAGCAGAATTTGGTCGCTGGTGGGTGTCTTCCACACGAACACGAGTGGAATCGTCAGGATCGTCGAGCCGACGATCGCCGTATAGACGATGGTTGTTCCGGTCTTGTCGGTGTCGGACAGCGCACGGCTGATGATCTGGCGGACGGCGAACAGAAAAGCCGCCAGGACGACCAGAGCCGCGGCGGGGTGGACCGCCCCCATGCCCGGGCGCAGGACGATCAGCGTACCGATGAAGCCCAGGATCACGGCAGCCCAGCGCCGAAGTCCAACGGGTTCACGCAGAATGAAGGCCGCCATGAGCGTCACCATGAAGGGCGCGACGAAGCTTACGGCCACGGCATCGGCGAGAGGGACGAATGCGATCGCGAATATGAAGAGTGACGCCGAACCGGCGGCGACCGCGCCGCGCAGCACTTGCAGCGTGGGATGCGATGTCACGAGGATCGACCTACCCTGGGTCGCGATCAGGAAGATCGCACCGGCCAGAAGGCCAAGCTGGCGGGTCCAGACGATCTGGATGGGGTGCAGGCTGTCGGTCAGGAACTTGGCGCCGGTGTCGACGGCCGAGAACATGAACATGCCAAGCGCCATGAAGATCAGCCCCTTGCCGTTTTCGACGGCACGGGGCACTCGCGCCGAAAGCGGCGAGATGGGTGTGATGGGTGTCGGTATGACTGTCCCTCCGGGTTGCGGGCAGATTGAAAGCGGATCGCGGGCAGAGGCAACCCCGGATCTGGGGGCGAGCGCAAATATCCGGAACCGCCTGCCGCGCACCCTGCCCCATATGGCGATCGGCGCGGGTCGAGCTTGACTCGGCGCGCGGCCTCGCCTATCCCGCGCCAACCTCCGGGAGCTTCGATGTTCCCGGTCCCTCGGGTGCCGAGGGATCGCCCCCCATCAGCGCGACGCGCCCATGGGGGCGTTTGGCGTTCGGGCGGTCGGTGATTATCTCCGGCTTTGGATCAACTGCGAAAGGAGCCGCAGAGCATGTTCGAGAACCTGTCAGAACGCCTCTCCGGTGTTTTCGAGCGGCTGACCAAGCAGGGCGCGCTGAGCGAGGATGACGTCAAGACGGCGCTGCGCGAGGTGCGGGTTGCCCTGCTGGAAGCCGACGTTTCGCTGCCGGTTGCGCGCGATTTCGTCAATGCCGTGCAGGAAAAGGCCACCGGTCAGTCGGTGACCAAATCGGTGACACCCGGACAGCAGGTGGTCAAGATCGTCCATGACGAACTGGTCCATGTCCTGAAGGGCGACGAGGATCCGGGCGCTCTGAAGATCGACAACCCGCCTGCCCCGATCCTGATGGTCGGCCTGCAAGGCTCGGGCAAGACGACGACGACCGCGAAGCTGGCCAAGCGGCTGAAGGATCGCGAGGGCAAGCGCGTGCTGATGGCGTCGCTGGACACCAACCGCCCGGCGGCGATGGAGCAGCTTGCGATCCTCGGCAAGCAGATCGGGGTCGACACGCTGCCGATCGTCAAGGGCGAGGATCCGGTTGCCATCGCGAAACGCGCGAAAACGCAGGCGGGTCTGGGCGGCTATGACGTCTACATGCTGGACACCGCCGGCCGGCTGCACATCGACCAGGAACTGATCGCCCAGGCCGCCGCCGTGCGCGATGTGGCGAACCCGCGCGAAACGCTGCTGGTGGTCGATGGCCTGACCGGACAGGACGCGGTCAACGTCGCCACCGAGTTCGACGACAAGATCGGCGTGACCGGCGTGGTTCTGACCCGGATGGACGGCGACGGGCGCGGCGGCGCGGCGCTGTCGATGCGCGCCATCACCGGCAAGCCGATCCGTTTCGTCGGCCTTGGCGAGAAGATGGACGCCATCGAGACGTTCGAGCCCGAGCGGATCGCGGGCCGCATCCTGGGCATGGGCGACATCGTCGCCCTGGTCGAGAAGGCGCAGGAGACGATCGAGGCCGAGCAGGCCGAGCGCATGATGAAGCGCTTCCAGAAGGGTCAGTTCAACATGAACGACCTGAAGGGCCAGCTTGAGCAGATGATGAAGATGGGCGGGATGGAAGGCATCATGGGGATGCTGCCCGGCATGGGCAAGATGAAGGCCCAGATGGATCAGGCCGGTTTCGACGACAAGATCCTGCGCCAGCAGGTCGCCCTGATCAACTCGATGACCAAGAAGGAACGCGCCAATCCCCAGATCCTTCAGGCCAGCCGCAAGAAGCGGATCGCCGCGGGTGCGGGCATGGAAGTCTCGGACCTGAACAAGCTTCTGAAGATGCACCGCCAGATGGCGGACATGATGAAGAAGATGGGGAAGATGGGCAAAAAGGGAATGATGCGCCAATTGGGCGGCCTGTTCGGCGGCAAGGGCGGGATGCCCGGCGGGGGCATGCCAAGCCAGGCCGAGATCGAGGCAGCGCAGAAGCAGATGGGCCAGATGGGCGGGATGTCCGGTCTGGGCGGCGGCACGCAGTTGCCGCCGGGACTGAGCGGGTTCGGGAAGAAGAAGTGACGACGGCACCTGTCATAGACCTGCCGCAGGGCCGGCTTCGACCGCATCGGATCGAAGACATGGAAGCGTTCTGGGCTTTCTACCAGTCGCCGCGCGCAGAGTTCATGGACAAGCCGAAGACCCGGACGCATCTGTGGTACGGGTTCGCCTCGGAGGTTGGCTCGTGGGAGCTTCAGGGCCAGGGGGCATGGGCGATCGAGACCGCCGATGGCGAGATCGCCGGGCAAGTTGCGGTGACGCAGCCGCCGCATTTTCCGGAGCCGGAACTTGGCTGGATATTGTTCGACGGCTTTGAAGGCCGCGGGCTTGCGTTCGAGGCGGCCTCGGCTGCGCTGGAATTTGCGCGGTCGAAGATCCGCCCGGCGAGCCTTGTCAGCTATATCGACCGGCGGAACGTCCGCTCGATCGCGCTGGCGAAGCGGCTTGGCGGGGTCGAGGACGGCGCTGCGGATAGATTCGACGATGACGACATGGTGATCCGCCACGACATGAGGCAGGCCGCATGAGCGTCGATTTCCGCATCCCCGAGATAGAGACCGAGCGCCTGCGGTTGCGCCTGCCGAAGTCGTCTGACCTGGCTGCCCATATCGCGTTTCGCGCCTCGGACCGGTCGAAGGGCGTGGGCGGGCCATTCGATGCGGCATCGGGCTTTCATCATCTGGCCGGGATCGTCGGCCAGTGGCAGTTGCGCGGATACGGCCGCTGGATGGTGGCGGACAGGAACACCGACGAGCCTCTTGGTATCGTCGGTATCTACCATCCCGAGGACTGGCCCGAGCCGGAAATCGGCTGGACGCTGTACGAGAGTGCGGAAGGCCGCGGGATCGCGCAGGAAGCTGCGATTGCGACCCGGTCTTTTGCCTATGGCACGCTTGGCTGGAAACGCATCGTCAGCCTGATCATGGATGACAACGCGCGTTCGATCCGGCTGGCCGAGCGGCTGGGATGCCGGAAGGAAGGCACCTTCGTCCACGATGTTCTTGGCGCATTGGATATCTGGACGCATCCCGAGCCGGAGGCCATTCGATGACGACGCGTTATCTGTCACCGACCCCAGGTCCGGCCGCCGAGATCGCGGCGATGTTCTCGGAACTGGTGCCGCATCTTCAGACCGAACGAACCCGGCTGCGCGCGCCGCGGCTTTCCGATTTCGACGCCTATACCGAAATCGCCTGCACCGAACGCGGAACCCATATCGACGGTCCGTCCTCGCAGGAGGACGCCTGGTTCGATTTCCTGTCGCTTTCGTCGGGGTGGATGCTGCACGGCCACGGCGGATGGGCTGTCGAGGAAAACGCGACGGGGGCTCTTCTGGGTTTCGTCATCCTTGGGCTGGAACCGGGCGATCACGACATCGAGCTTGGCTTTCTGTTCCGCGAGGCGGCAGAGGGCAAGGGCTTTGCCTTCGAAGCGGCCTCGGCCGTGCGGGACTGGGCTTTCGAACATCTCGAACTGCCCGGTTTCGACAGCTACATCGACGAGCGCAACACTCGCTCGATCGCCCTGGCAAAACGGCTGGGTGCGATGGACGAAACCCCACAGGATTGGGCCGGAACGGGCGCGAAGCGCTACCGGCATCGCGCGACGGAGACCCTGACATGATCAACGCAATCGAACGCGCCGCCGAACTTCTATCCGGCCATCGCGCCAGCATCGACAGGCTGGACGCGATCCTCGTCTATACGCTGGCCGAGCGGTTCAAGCATACGCAGGCCGTCGGCAGGCTGAAGGCCGAGCATGACCTGCCACCCGCCGACAAGGCGCGGGAAAGCCAGCAGATCGAACGCCTCGAATGGCTCTCGAGAGAAGCGGATTTGGATCCCGAATTCGCCAAGAAATTCCTGAAGTTCATCATTCAGGAAGTCATACAGCACCACCAGGAACACCAGAAATAAACCAGAAGGATCAACACTATGGCTATGAAGATACGACTTTCCCGCGGCGGCTCGAAGAAGCGGCCGCACTATTCGATCGTCGCTGCCGATTCGCGGATGGCCCGCGATGGCCGCTTCATCGAGAAGCTGGGCACCTACAACCCGCTTCTGCCCAAGGACAGCGAAGACCGCATCAAGATGAACGTCGAGCGCGTTCAGTACTGGCTTGGCGAGGGCGCGCAGCCGACCGATCGTGTCTCGCGCTTCCTTGAAGCCGCCGGCGTTCTCGAAAAGAAAGAGCGCAAGAACCCGAAGAAGGCCGAGCCTGGCTCGAAGGCCAAGGAACGCGCCGAAGAGAAAGCGGCCAAGGTCGCCGCTGCCGCGGAAGCCGCCGCCGCTCCGGCTGAAGAGCCTGCCGCCGAGGAAACGGCTGCCGAGACCGAAGAAGCGACCGCCAAGGAAGAAGCGGCGGAGTAATCCGCCGCAGCTATCCGATCATGGCGGACATGGTTTGCGTCGGCGCCATCGCGGGCGCCTTCGGGGTCAAGGGCGAGGTGCGGCTGAAAAGCTTTTGCGCCGAGCCCGAGGCCATCGCCACCTATGGCCCGCTGACGTCGGAAGACGGGTCGGCGTCGTTCGACGTGACACTGACCGGCAGGATCAAGAACGGGCTTTCGGCCCGCCTGTCGGGCGTCGGCTCGAAGGAGGCGGCGGACAAGCTGCGCGGACTTCGGCTTTATGCGCCGCGCGAGAGGCTGCCGGTCCTGCCGGATGACGAATATTATTACGCCGACCTGATCAACCTTACCGTCCTGGACACCGGCGGCGAGGAACTGGGCAAGGTGCGTGCGGTCCTGAACCACGGCGCGGGGGATCTTCTGGAGATCTACGGGCCGGGGCTGAAGACCCCCGTCCTGCTGCCGTTCACGAAGGCCGCGGTGCCGACTGTCGACCTGGCGTCGGGACGGATCATCGCCGACCCGCCCGAGGGGCTGTTCGACTGAACAGGGCCGGGCGTCAGCCCGGCGTCATCCTGTAGAGAGCGCCGTTGCCGACGCTGAGGAACCAGATCGCGCCGTCGGGCCCTTCGCGCACATCGCGCACGCGGAGCGTCGCCTCCGAGTCGAGTTGCTCGGCTTCCGACAGGGGATCGCCGTCGAGACGCGCGATATAGTCGAACTTCAGCGAGCCGACGAAGATATCGCCCCGCCACTCGGGCCAGAGCTTGCCCGAGTAGACCATCATTCCGGAGGGCGCGATCGAGGGATCCCAGAAGAATGCGGGTTGTTCCAGCCCCGGTGCGGTGGTTCCGACGCCGATGGGCTGGCCGCTGTAATGGCGCCCGTAGGAAATCACCGGCCAGCCGTAGTTCGCGCCCGGTTCGATCCGGTTGATCTCGTCGCCGCCCTGTGCGCCGTGTTCGACCGCGATCAGATTGCCGTCGAGGTCCAGGGTGGCGCCCTGCGGGTTGCGGTGGCCATAGCTCCAGATCGCCGGTTTCGCATCTGGCTGACCGACGAAGGGGTTGTCGGACGGGATGGAACCGTCGCGGGCGATCCGGACGATCGACCCGTTCTCGCGCCGCAGATCCTGGGCCGAGGGTCGGTCGCCCCGGTCGCCGATGGTCAGGAACAGGTGGCCGTCCGGCGCCTCGACCAAGCGGGAACCGAAGTGCCGCCCGCCGGACGACCCCTCGGTCAGTTCGAAGATCGTCTCGGTGTCTTCGAGGCTGGAGCCGTCGTCGCTGAGGCGCGCCTTCAGGACGGCGGTGCCTTCGCCGCTTCCCTGGGGCTTCGAGTAACTGAAGAAGAGTGCCCGGCTTTCCTGGAAATCGCGCGGGACAAGGATGTCCAGAAATCCGCCCTGCCCCACATCGGCAACTGCCGGGACGCCCGAAACCTCGGTCAGGCCGGCGTCGCGCAACAGTAGGAGACGCCCATCGCGTTCGGTGATCAGGATGCCGCCTTCGGGGAGGAAACCGATCGCCCAGGGCTCGTCCAGACCGGACTGCACCTCTTCGACCTGAACCGTGCCGGCGGAAGTGGACAGCGTTGCTGCCCGGGCGTCGGAAAGGACCAGCGAGGCGGTCGCAAAGGCAATTGCGGCGAACCATGCTTTTGCTGAAGCTGCCGATGCGGTTCGGACGTGCGCGCTTGTGACGTGTGCCGGCATGTCAAGGCCTTCCGGGTCGGTTGCGGGTTATGACCTTCACTTATGGCGCCGGCGGCCAAATGCAAACCGACGGTGGCGCAGTCCGCAGAATCGCGCTGGCCGGGCGTGCGGTGAAGGGCAAAGGACCCCCTCGGAGACGCCCTGCAAGGCGAATTGCCTGCAAAAGGTGCCAGTTCGTATCGAATGCCCTGCCGTAACAACGAGTTGAGCCAGTTGGCCTCTTTCCTTTCCAGATGGGCCGAATTACTGTGTCCGGCAGGACATAAGATCCGAACCATGACACAGGTTCCAACTGGGAGACTAAACATGAAGAAACTGCTTCTAGCTTCGGCGGCAACGGCTTTGTGCACGAATGCGGCACTGGCCGCGAGCCATGCCGAGGAAATCAAGATCGGCATCATTCTGGGTTACACCGGACCGATTGAATCGCTGGTGGCCAACATGGGCCCGGCAGCCGAGATGGCGATCGAGGAAGTCAACGAAAGCGGGCTGCTTCTTGGCGGCTCGTCGGTCAGCGCGATCACGGCCGACTCGACCTGCATCGACGCCGCCGCAGCGACCGCCGCGGCCGAGCGTCTGATCACGTCGGACGGCGTGAAGGGCATCGTCGGTGGCGACTGCTCGGGCGTGACCGGTGCAATGCTTCAGAACGTTGCGGTGCCGAACGGCATCGTGATGGTGTCGCCCTCGGCCACGTCGCCGGGGCTTAGCCACAACAACAACGAAGACAACGGCCTGTTCTTCCGCACCGCCCCGTCGGACGCACGCCAGGGTGTCGTGATGACCGAGGTTCTGCAGGAGCTGGGCATCAACGAAGTCGCCGTGACCTATACCAACAACGACTACGGCAAGGGTCTGGCCGACAGCTTCCAGGCTGCTTTCGAGGCCGCCGGCGGCACGGTGACGATCAACGCCGCGCATGAGGACGGCAAGGCCGACTACTCGGCTGAAGTCGGCGCGCTGGCCGCCGCGGGCGGCGAGCGTCTCGTGGTTGCCGGATACGTCGACCAGGGCGGCTCGGGTGTTGTGCGTGCCGCGCTGGATGCGGGTGCGTTCGACACGTTCCACTTCCCGGACGGCATGATCGGCAGCCAGCTGGTCGAGAACTTCGGTTCCGAAATCGACGGATCGTCGGGTCAGCACCCGTCGCCGTCAGAGGAACTGTCGGCCCAGTTCACCGAGCTTGTGGGCGGCGAATTCGAGGCGACGTCGCCTTTCGCTCCGGAAAGCTATGACGCGGCCGCGCTGATCATGCTGGCCATGCAGGCGGCAGGCTCGTCTGATCCGGCGGCCTACAAGGACATGATCATGGACGTCGCCAACGCTCCGGGCGAGCCGATCTATGCCGGCGAACTGGCCAAGGCGCTGCAGATCATCGCCGATGGCGGTGACGTCGACTATGTCGGTGCTTCCGATGTCGAGCTGATCGGGCCCGGCGAAGCCGCGGGCAACTACCGCGTCGTCGGTTACGAGGGTGGCGAAGAAGTCACCGCCGGCCGCAAGTAACGGCGTACCACTTGGCAGGCGGCCCGGGGGCATTTCCCGGGCCGTTTTGCAACGGGGATGAGGGGCAGCGCATGATCGTCGTCGAAGACCTTCACAAGCATTTCGGAGGCTTCCACGCCGTCGATGGCGCATCGCTCGAAATCGCCGGGGGCTCGATCACCGGATTGATCGGACCGAATGGCGCGGGAAAAACCACTCTTTTCAACGTGATTGCCGGCAACCTGCCGCCCACCTCGGGGCGCGTGTTCATGGATGGCGAGGAAATCACCGGCCTTCCGCCGCACGAGTTGTTTCACAAGGGGCTGTTGCGCACCTTCCAGATCGCGCACGAGTTTTCGTCGATGACGGTGCGCGAGAACCTGATGATGGTACCGGGCGGGCAATCGGGCGAGACGATCTGGAACGCCTGGATCGGCCGGGCGAAAATCGCCGAGGAGGAACGCGCGCTTCTGCAGAAGGCGGACGAGGTTCTGGAGTTCCTGACGATCGACCATCTGAAGGACGAGAAGGCGGGGAACCTGTCCGGCGGGCAGAAGAAGCTTCTGGAACTGGGCCGCACGATGATGGTGGATGCCAAGATCGTCTTTCTGGACGAGGTGGGCGCGGGCGTGAACCGGACGCTTCTGAACACGATCGGTGACGCGATCGTGCGCCTGAACAAGGAGCGCGGCTATACCTTCTGCGTCATCGAGCACGACATGGATTTCATCGGCCGCCTGTGCGACCCGGTCATCGTGATGGCCGAGGGCAAGGTGCTGGCCGAAGGGTCGGCCAGGGACATCATGCAGAACGAACAGGTGATCGAAGCCTATCTTGGCACCGGCTTGAAGAACAAGGTCAAGCAGGGGGCCGGGGCGTGAGCGATCCGTATGACGACCGCGGAAACAAGGACGCTTCCGTCGCGAATCCGAGACCCGGAGCAACGCTGACGCCGTCCACCGGCACGGGAGCGGCGGCGCACAGCGCTGACGCTTTCCTGATCGGGGACAGCATGACGGGCGGCTACGGCTCGGGCGCCGATATCCTGCACGACTGCACGATCGCGGTGAACGAGGGCGAGATCGCCGTTATCGTCGGCCCGAACGGCGCCGGCAAGTCGACCGCGATGAAGGCGGTCTTCGGCATGCTGAATCTGCGCAAGGGCTCGGTCCGGATCGGGGGCGAGGACATCACCCACCTGTCGCCGCAGGACCGTGTGGCCAAGGGCATGGCGTTCGTGCCGCAGACGAGCAACATCTTCACATCGCTGACCGTCGAGGAAAATCTCGAGATGGGCGCGTTCCTGCGCCGCGACGATATCTCGGGCACGATGACGCAGGTGTACGACCTGTTTCCCATCCTGAAGGAAAAGCGCCGCCAGGCCGCGGGGGAGTTGTCGGGAGGGCAGCGCCAGCAGGTGGCGGTCGGCCGTGCGCTGATGACCCAGCCGAAAGTCCTGATGCTGGACGAGCCGACCGCGGGCGTCAGCCCCATCGTCATGGACGAGTTGTTCGACCGCATCATCGAGGTGGCGCGCACCGGCATCTCGATCCTGATGGTCGAACAGAATGCGCGCCAGGCACTGGAGATCGCGGATACAGGATACGTTCTGGTGCAGGGTGCGAACGCCTACACCGACACTGGCGCAGCACTTCTGGCGGACCCGGAAGTGCGCAGATCATTTCTGGGCGGATAGGCGACGACATGCGTGACGTTTCCGTCCGGACAATGGCAACATACCCGGGGCAAAGACCCGGGAGAATGTCGGGTGGAATGGACGGAATGGGCTTCCAACCGGCGACACCGGGCGCGTCCCTGGGCGGACGCGTCACTTGGAACGGGGGCCTGAGAGATGCTGAACGCATTGATCTTGTTCGTCTTTGTCGAAACTGTCGCGGCCAATGGAACGACCATCCAGTGCGAGTTTCCAGGCGAAAAACTTTCGGAAACGGCAATTCGCGTGGAACTGAAGCCGCAACCGTCGCTGAAGGATCAGCCGGGGCTGTTCCGGGTCATGATGAAGCTGAACGGCAAGGTACCGTTCAAGGCATCGGTGCAGCCGATCGCTTCTACCGCGGAGCGCGACGTCATGTTCCGCGGCAAGCCCGGCAGCAGATCGATCTACACGGTCGGCCTGCGCGACGACGGGACAGCGGCGTTCAACATGAAGACGCGGGACGCC
>JAVJUV010000154.1:0-8538 GCA_040220415.1 Silicimonas sp. | reverse complement strand
CCGATCTTCTTGCCGTAATCCATCACCACGACCCTGTCCGACAGGTCCATGACGACGCCCATGTCATGCTCGATCAGCACGATGGTCGTTCCGAATTCGTCATTCACATCAAGGACAAAGCGGCTCATGTCCTCTTTCTCCTCGACGTTCATGCCCGCCATCGGTTCGTCCAGCAAAAGGATCGACGGCTCGGCCGCCAGCGCGCGGGCCAGCTCGACCCGTTTCTTCAACCCGTAGGGCAGGCGGCCCACCGGCGTCTTTCGGATCGACTGGATTTCCAGGAAGTCGATGATCTTCTCGACCACCTCCCGGTTCTCGACCTCTTCCCGCTCGGCCTTGCCCTTCCAGATCGCCTGCGCCAGCAGGCCCGATTTCATCTGCCGGATGCGGCCCGTCATGACGTTGTCGAGCACGGTCATCCCCTCGAACAGGGCAATGTTCTGGAAAGTCCGCGCGATACCCTGCTGCGCCACCTGGTAGGGCTTCATCTGCGGGCGCTTCTCGCCCTTGTAGAACACCTCGCCCTCCTGCGGGTTGTAGAAGCCGCTGATCACGTTCAGCATGCTCGACTTGCCCGCGCCATTCGGCCCGATGATCGCCCGTATCTCCCCTTCGCGGATGTCGAAGCTGATATCCTTGATCGCCACCACGCCGCCAAAGCGCAGCGTGATGTTCTTCATCTCCATCACCACCCCGCCGATCTTGCGGCCGTCCTCGGTGACAAATCCCTCGGTCGCGTCAAGCATGTTGATATCCCTCGATAAACCCTGCCGGGATGGCGCGCCGTGCGGGATGCGCACGGTCGATGCATCGGCGGTTAGTGGTTTTGCGCCCGATCTGGTCCCGCGCCGTCTCCGCAGCGGCGTTGTCGCCCGCCAAGGCAAAGGCACAGGAAACGCACCGGTCGTAACCTTTTGTTAACCTCATTCCGCCGCCACCTTCTCGGCCGTGTCGACCGGCACGACCTTGGCGTCGATGATCTTCAGCGTGGCGCTGATATAGCCCTTGCGGCCATCCTCGTAGGTCACTTCCGTCCGCGTGCTGATCTCGTCCGATCCGTCATAGAGCGCGCCCAGAAGGTCCTCGAACTTCTCGCCGATCACGCCCCGCCGCACCTTGCGCGTCCGGGTCATCTCGCCATCGTCGGCGTCCAGCTCCTTGTGCAGCACCAGGAACCGATGCACCTGGCAATGCGCCAGCATCGGGTCTTCCGACAGGCTCCGGTTGACCTCCTCCACGTGCTCGCGGATCGTCTCCAGCACCCGCGGATGCCCGGCCAGCTCCTGGTAGGAGCCATAGCCGATATTGTTCCGCTCGGCCCAGTTGCCCACCGCCGTCAGGTCGATGTTGATGAAGGCGGTGCATTCCGACCGTTCATTGCCAAAGACCACGGCCTCGAGGATGTTGGGGAAGAATTTAAGCTTGTTTTCCACGTACTTGGGCGCGAACATCTTGCCGTCGGCCATCTTGCCCACGTCCTTGGCGCGGTCGATGATCCGCAGATGCCCGGTGCCTTCCTCGAAGAACCCTGCATCGCCCGTCGCGACCCAGCCTTCGGCATCCTTGGTCGAGGCGGTGCTGTTGGGGTTCTTGTAATATTCCTCGAACACGCCCGGGCTGCGATAGAACACCTCGCCATTCTCGGCGATCCGGATCTCCACCCCCGGCGCGGGCACGCCCACCGTGTCCGACCGCACCTCGCCATCGGGCTGCACGGTGATGAAGACCGAGGCCTCGGTCTGGCCGTAAAGCTGTTTCAGGTTGATCCCCAGCGAGCGGTAGAAATCGAAGATCTCCGGCCCGATCGCCTCGCCCGCGGTATAGCCCACGCGCACCCGGCCGAACCCCATTGTGTCCTTCAGCGGGCCATAGACGCACAGGTCGCCCAGCCAGTACTTGAACCGGTCCCAGCCGCTGACCTTCTTGCCGTCAAGGATCGCCGGGCCCACCCTCCGGGCATGCTCCATGAAGTAGCGGAACATCCGCTGCTTGAGCCGGCTGGCATCCTCCATCCGGATCATCACGTTGGTGAGCTGCGTCTCGAACACCCGCGGCGGGGCGAAGTAATAGGTCGGCCCGATCTCGCGCAGATCGGTCTGCATCGTATCGGCGCTTTCCGGGCAGTTCACGCAGAACGCGCACCAATAGGCCTGCCCGATCGAGAAGATGTAATCGCCCACCCATGCCATCGGCAGGTAGGCCAGAACCTCGTCCTCCTTGCGCAAATGGTCGAACTCGGCCGAGGATTTCGACGCCTCGATGATATTGCGGTTCGACAGCACCACGCCCTTGGGCTTGCCCGTGGTGCCGGAGGTATAAAGCATCACGCAGGTGCTGGCATAATCCAGCTTCTCGCGCCGCGCCTTCAGCGTCTCGATATGGTCCTCGCGCGCCGCCCGGCCCTGCTCCTGCACGCGGGCATACTGGTGCAGCTTGCTGTGATCGTATTTCCGCAGGCCTCGCGGATCGACATAGATCATGTGCTCGAACTGGTGGAGCTTGTCCTGGATGTCGATGATCTTGTCGACCTGCTCCTGGTCCTCGACGATGGCAAACCGCGCGCCGCAATGTTCAAGAGCATAGGCCAACTCGTCGGCCGCGGCGTCCTGATAGAGTGGTACTGGCACAGCACCTACAGACTGAACGGCAACTACCGCCCAATAAAAATATGGCCGGTTACGTCCGACAATGGCGATAAAGTCACCCTCGTTCACGCCGAGATTCAGAAGCCCAAGCGCCAGTGCTTCGACTTCCTTCTCGGTTTCAGCCCAGGTCCAGCTTTGCCAGATCCCGAATTCCTTTTCCCGATAGGCTACTTTGTTACCAAAAAGACGCGCATTGCGATGCAGTAGCGCCGAAAGAGAGTTGAGCTCTCCGGTTTCCTTAAGCGATGTTGCCAAATTCATTTCCTTGTGCGCGCCCGTTTTCGGCCATTGACCAGAATTGGGCTGTCCCCACCGCCACAAGGACCGCGCTTTGCAGTACCACGTAGTGTCTGACCAATTTCTTCAAAAAAGCACCAACCGGTCTCCTCACCACGGCCGGACCCGGTAGAGATCACAGCTCCGACATCGCCACTATCGGTCTCGTGCGCACGGTCTTGCTCGAGATGCCGTCTCCTAGGCGGCACATAGCACCAATCAACTCCCACAAATCGAAACTTCCAAAGTGTACTTTCCTGCAGACCAGTTTTTTGCGCACGACCCCGTCCCGATACAGATGCCGGAAAATCAAGGACATGATGGCCCGTAGCCCGGAGCGTCCAATCATTTTCAAGTGTCATTCATTCCTCCGTCTCTATGGACATTGAACCGATCGCACGCATTATGGCCCGATCCACCTCTACTGCCCCCATCGCCGCGAAATCCTCGTCAGGGATTCCGGCAGTAATACGGTTTGCAAATCGTTGAACGGCGAGCACTCTCTTACGTGCGGTGCGCTTGTTTTGTCTATCGGCACCGGCTGTAGTGAGGCGCTGATCAACCGCATCCTTTAGGGCAGAAACGCCACTTCTGGTTGACGCGGAAACCCTCAGTACGGAAACCTCTCTCTTTGGGCCGGAACGGAGCGAAAGCATCCCCTCGAGGTGCTTGGCAGTCTCGTCCGCATCCTCCCGATCCGATTTATTCACCACGAGAATATCCCCAATTTCCAGGATCCCCGCCTTGATCGCTTGCAGTTCGTCACCAAGACCGGGCGCACAGACCACAACGCTTAAGTCAGCGACCTGAGCAATCTCGGTCTCCGACTGCCCTGCCCCGACCGTTTCTATCAGGATCAATGGCCAACCTGCGGCATCCATGACGTCTGCCATGTCGTGGGCCGCTGCACATAGGCCACCGAGATGGCCGCGCGCGGAGACTGAACGGATGAAAACGCCATCGTCGAGGCTATGCGCGCCCATGCGCGTCCTGTCTCCCAGAACGGCGCCACCCGAGACCGGACTCACCGGATCCACGGCCAGCACAGCTACTGAACGCCCCTCTCTTCGCCATTCATGGATCAAAGTATCGACAAGCGTCGACTTTCCGGCGCCCGGCGGACCAGTGAAACCCACGATGAGAGCCTTACCAAATGAACCGGAAAGCGCTTCGGTCAGGGCCATGGCAGCAGCACCGCCATTTTCAACTATTGTCAGTGCCCTACCCAGAGCACGCGGATCGCCCGCGCGGAGCCTTTCAACAAGCGCCTCAAGCTTTGCCTTGCGGTTGTCTGCCATCAGGCGACCATCAGCGGGTGGCCAAAGCCCAACTCACCGCGAAGGCACGCAATGATCTCACCGTGGGTCACACCGATATCTGCAGCTTCCACAACTTTCTCGTAAACGTTCTCAGTGCCGTTTGCTGCGCGTGCCAATTTGTTCAGCGCCATGTCTACCGCAGCTTGGTTTCGGTTAGCTTTGAACGCCTTAAACGCCGCGACCTGGGCCTCCATTGCCTTGCGGTTCGGCCGATATGTCTCAACCTCTCGGTCCTCGATCTCGGACTTGTAACAATTCACGCCTACCACGCCCTCAGCACCAGTCTCGATCCGGTTCTGATATTCCAACGCGGACTTGCCAATCATGCGTTGCACGATCCCGGCGTCCGAGGCCTTATACATGCCCCCCGCATCCTCGATCACATCCATGACTTTAAGGATCTTCTCTTCCATTTCGTTGGTAAGCGACTCTACATAATAAGAGCCGCCCAAAGGGTCGATCACATCGCACAGATGCGCTTCCTCGCGCAGGATGTTTTGGGTTGCGACGGCGATACGCGCTGCGTCTTCTGTTGGACAAGCCATCGCCTCATCGAACCCGTCGGTGTGCATGGATTGCAGACCTCCGAAGATTCCTGCAATCGCCTGCGCAGTCACTCGCGCAATGTTGTTAAGGGGCTGTTGTTGCGTTAGATCCACGCCGGAGGTCTGACCATGGAACTTAAACCTCCACGATCGAGGATCCTTAGCGCCATAGCGCTCACGTGCAATACGCGCCCAGATGCGTCGTCCAGCTCGAAATTTCGCCACCTCCTCGAAAAAGCTAATGGAGATGTCGAAGAAATAGGTGAAGCGCGGCAGGATTCTGTCGGGATCCATCCCGGCTTCGATGCAATCGTCTGCGTACTGGATCGCGGTCGATAGCGTCAGCCCCATGGTTTCCGCTGGCGTCGCGCCGGCTTGTTGCATGTGCTGACCCACTACCGACACCGGGTTCCAGTTAGGAACATGCTCACGGCAAAACTTGACGTGATCCACGAACACGCGCCGTGCACCGGGCTGGCTGAGACGGTAGAACATGTGATTGGCTACGAAATGCGAGATGTAGTCGGATTGGTTCGCAGTGCCGGTGATTTTGTCGAATGGCACGCCACGGCGCTTCGCAACGCCAAGCAAGAAGGCGAAAAGCGTGAAGGGCGTGGGATCGTTCATTGCTGTAGAGATCTCGTCGATCGGCACACCGTCAAGCGCGGCGTCCATGTGGTCGACCGTATTGATGACTGTACCGCAGGTACCGAGCAGCGGAACCGGGCTCTCATCGCAGTCGATCCCGCGGAATCCGGAGTTGCAAGGCAGAAGACTAATCGCTGACGCGCCCTGTTGAAGCAACATGCGGACGCGCTTGTTGTAGTCCTGCGGAGTACCCAGCCCGATGAGCTGCCGCTGCGTCCACGTGCGTCCCCGGTGCATGGTGTTATAAATGCCCCGCGTGTAGGGTAGCTCGCCCGGCATGCCGAGGTCCTCGACGTAGCGTGAATCTGACCAGTCAAGCGGCGTGTAGAGCGGACGCACTTCGATGCCTGATCGGTTCACGACAGTTCGATCCCGACCGATCTCGCCGTCGTAGCGAACCTTCCAGCCTGCCTGCATCTTTTCCAGGCTTGCAGCATTGGTGTTTGAAGCTGTTTTGGGCATTACACGACCTCCGCGTCTTCGCGCGCCGCACGTGCCTCAACGGCCAATGTGCGGACAGTGTTGACAATCTCTTCGCTAGTTGCGCCGGGACTGAAAATCGCGCTGACACCAGCGGATAACAGTTCGGGCTGTTCGTTTCGCGGGACAATTCCGCCCACGATCAAGCGAACATGTCCTAGGCCCGCCTCGCGTAGCGCGGCGATCAGATCCGGCATGATAAGATGATCGGTCGCGAGCGAACTTACGCCCACGACATCGACATCTTCCTGCATCGCGAGCTTCACCACTGCCGCGACCTCCTGCCACGGCGGGGTGTAAATCACCTCCATCCCCGCGTCGCGCAGATACGCCGCCACAACTCGACTGCCTCTGTCATGCCCGTCAAATCCGATTTTCGTAACCAGAACGCGTTCAGGATAGGACATCATTGTTCTCCCCCAGATGTGTTTGAATGGGGCCGCAAAGAACCCGAATTAGTTGCCGCGCGATTTGTCTAGGGCTCTCCCCGCCCGGCTTGTGCCAGACAGGGATGTGATTGACCGCCCCGATCAGAATAAGTCTCAGCAGGTGACTATCCACATCTTCGGCCAACGGAAGCGCACCCAAGAGATCACGAAGGACAACTTCGTACTTGTCACGCAGCCGGACGAGATCATCACGCACCGAGGGCACGTCGTCTGGCAAGATGCGGATGATCACACTGGCATAGGCCGTCGGCTCGATAATCATGTCTATATGCGCAGCGAGCATAAGCTCCAACCGGTCCCATGGGTCGGAAGCTGGTGCAATCTCGCGTTGAACGCGTTCGCTCAACTGCCTCACGCCCTCTTCATAGACTGCTACGAGCAAAGCCTCCTTATTTGGGTAATGGTAGTAGATCGAACCCGGAAGCATTCCGCATTTCTTAGCAATGTCCCGCATCGTCGTAGCTTGATACCCGCGTTTCGAAAAAAGCTCAGCCGAACTTTCGAGCAGAAACTCGAGACGATTATTGGAGCGTGTCGCGATTGTCATTTGACAAGCCTAACTAAACAAACATATGTTTTCTTAAGTCGGCTCCTAGATTAAGTCAACGCTTACTTTGCGATGAAATTCAGGAACGACTTTCTGGAGAAATCCATGTGGCAACGCCTTAACAAGTCGCAGGCTGGGCGGCCCTATGCTGCGCCAACAGCGCCTGCCACCTCAATGCTCACGTTCTTACCGGTACAGTTGCCTTTCAATTCTGCATGACGACAATCTGGTGCTGCTTGGAGAAACAAAACTCTCAAAGTTCAACGCCGATGAAGGAGAGAAGAATGACCGCCCATAGTGAGAGGATTACCGCACTACAGCAGAGACTTCGGCAGCGAGGCCTGGCAGCCGCCTTCCTTCACTTGAGCAGAGACATTTTCTATTTCACAGGGACTTCTCAGCCGGGATGGCTCTTCGTTTCCCCGAGTACTTTTCATTTCTTCCTTCGATCCGGACTAGATTTCGCCCAGCGACACTGCACCCTTCCACGCGACCGAATTTCCAAGAAAAGCAGATTTGCCGATATTGCGCACGACTGCCTCGGAGAGATCACACGCGACATGGAAATCGGCGCTGAGCTCGATGTAATGACTGTTCCGGATTATAGAAAAATCCGCGAAGTCCTAAAACCGGCTCAGATCGTCGATGTTTCGTCCGACATCCTCAAACAGAGAATGAGCAAAGACGCACTGGAGATAGCGTACATTGAAAGAGCTGCTCAAGCGCTGGAGTCGGGTCATAGAGCGGCGTTGGAATTATGGCGGCCAGGGATGACCGAACTCGAAGCGTCGGCAATCGTAGAGGACGGACAACGCCGTGCGGGACACGAAGGCGTGTATTTTGTTCGACAAACGGACTTCACGATGGGACGGGGACCGTTAGCTTCCGGACAAAACCGTCAAGAAATGAGCGGAGTCGTATTTACAGTTTCGGGATGTGGATTGACTCCAGCAATCCCAGTCGGGGCGTCGCACCGTACAATTCAATCTGGAGACTTGGTCATAGTTGATATCCCTACTTGCGTCGGGGGATATCATGGGGATCAAACACGTACATATTGCGTGGGGCAACCATCGCAAAGAACCCTTGAGTTACACCAAGCCCTCCTGTGGGTTTCGGATGAGCTAATTTCAGATATCTCGCCTGGCATGACCTCAGGAGAAGTCTTTGAACGTGCCCGCTATCACGCAGAATGTGCGGGCATACTCGACCCATTCCTCAAGTTTTCTGATGGCAGTATGGCGCATTTCGTCGGTCATGGTGTCGGCCTTGACTTGAACGAACCGCCTTTTTTGTCCCGCGGAGGCGAAGACGATATCACTGCCGGCATGGTTCTCGCCATCGAACTCCACGTCTGCGACGCTGAATCCGGGATGATTAAGCTCGAGGACATGATCCTGGTAAATGATGACCACTGCCGATTGCTTACGTTGACGGAGCGGAAACTGATCTCTGTCTCGGCTGAACAGCTCTTCTAGGGCCTGTGGAGGCAGTGTCAGAGGGATGAGCTTGCGAGCGACCTCGCTGGCCCCTACCCTTCCTGAATGAGTAAGCCCAATCCGTTTCGCTACTTTCGAACAAGCCGTGAAATCATCCGGCTGGCGGTAATGATGTACGTCAGATTTCCGC
>JAVJUV010000153.1:0-9997 GCA_040220415.1 Silicimonas sp. | reverse complement strand
GGTCGGCATCGGAGCGAGCTTCATGTACGTGCGACTTCCATTTCCGGGCATGGAGGGCATTTATCTGCCGGATCGGCATCCGGCTTCCTCCAATCGCTTTGATGCCGCACAAACTAGGCGCCGGAGGTTAAGATAGCTTTGTACGGAAAGGTTTAAGCGGCATTAAGTGTGATGGAAGCCTTGGCTCATCGAGCTGTTGTTGCTACTCTGCCACAATGTTCGTGCCTCACCATTGACATTGGCAGCGCTACAACATCAACCCGTTCCCTAGGTAAAGGCTGCCTTCAAGCATTCGGTCCGATTACTCGGTATCTCCGCAAGAACGGCCTCCCGCTTTCGAATTCTCGATCTTTCTATGGAACCGTGGTTATCGCGATCGAGCCTGATCACTGATGCGTCATTCCAACGCAATGGCTTCGACGCCTCCAGATGCGGATGTCATTCAATGCCTTGTCGGCGAATTGGCCCTAACGTCGCGGAAACAGACAGGCATGCACACGACCGTCGGGCTGCACGACATGAGGCGGTACAACCTCATGGCAGCGCGGCTGAACATACGGACAGCGTGTAGCGAAGTCGCAGCCGGGGGGGCGGTTCAACAGACCGGGCACCTCTCCCGAAATGGAGATGTGGGTGCGTCGCCGGTCAGGGTCTGGCTGCGGCACGCCGCGCACCAGCGCCTCGGTATAGGGGTGGGCCGGTGCCTCGAAGATGTCCTCGGCATTGCCCTGTTCGACGATCCGGCCCAGATACATAATCGCCAAACGATCCGAAATGTGGCGCACAACCGGCAGATTATGCGTGATGATCAAATAGCCGAGCCCGTGCTCGGCCTGCAGATCGGCCATCAGGTTTAGGATTTCGCCCTGCACCGAGACGTCGAGGCCGGCGGTGGGTTCGTCTGCGATGATGAGCTTGGGGTTGAGCGCCAGCGCCCGGGCGACGCCGACGCGCCGCGCCTGCCCGCCCGAAAGTTGATGCGGATAGCGCGACAGGAACGCCTTGGGCAGGCGCACGAGCCCGGCGAGCCGTTCGGCCTCGGCATCATGGTCGACGTCTCCGATGCCGTGGATCTGCAGCGGCTCGGTGATCAGTGCGCGCACCGACTTGCGCGGGCTGAGCGAGCCGACCGGATCCTGGAACATCATGGCCATGTCGCGCCGGAGCGGCTTGAACCGCCTTTCGGCCATGTTTCGCACGTCCTGGCCCTGAAACCGCACGCTTCCGTCCTGCGCGTCCAGCAGGTTCAACACCGCGCGGCCCAGCGTGGTCTTGCCCGAACCGCTCTCGCCGACGAGGCCGACCGTCTCGCCTGGCCGAACCGAGAGCGTGACGTCGAGCACGGCATCGACGAACGGATCGTCGACCCCGGCGAGGCGCGCGCGGATTCCGCCCATGGTGCGGAAGCGCACGTTCAGGCCCTCAACGTCGAGGACCGTCGCGCCGTCGAGCTGCTTGGGACGGGCCGGCACGGCGCCGGTGGTCGGCTGCAGCGTCGGCACGTCGGTCGGCGGCGGCCAGTGCGGATCGTGGCCCGGCCCCTCCAGCAGGTGGCAGCGCGCCATGCCGCCACCTTCGGTTGCCGCCGCCGGAGGCGCCTCGGTCCGGCACAAGTCCATCACTCGGGGACAGCGGTCAGCAAAGATGCAACCCGATGGCGGCCGGACGAGGTCGGGAATGTCGCCCGGGATCACCGGAAGGCGGGCCGTGCGCTCGGCTATGCGCGCGGGATCACATTCAAGCAGCGCGCGGGTGTAGGGATGGCGCGGGGCATGGAAAATCTGCCGCACGTTTCCGGTCTCGACGACCTGCCCCGCATACATCACCACGACATCGTCGCTCAGTTCGGCAATCAGGCCGAGATTGTGCGAGACGAGCACGACGGTGGTCTCGAATTCCGTCTGCAGCTCCTGCAGCAGATAGATGATCTGCGCCTCCATGGTCACGTCGAGCGCGGTTGTCGGCTCGTCGGCCAGGAGCAGCTTGGGCTCGGTCAAAAGGGCCATGGCGATGCCCGCACGCTGGCGCATGCCGCCGGAGAACTGATGCGGGAACTGGCCGATCCGAGTCGCCGGATCGGGAATGCCGACCTTGCCCATCAGATCGATGGCGCGGCGGCTTTTCTCGCCATCGGACATGTTCCGCCGGTATAGAACGTCACGCATCTGGCGCGCATAGCTCAGCACCGGGATCTGCGAGGTCATCGGATCCTGGAAAACGACCGAGACGTCTTCGCCGCGCGCCGCGCGCAGGCCCGTCTCGTTCAAGGTCAGCATGTCGTGTCCGTCAAAGTGGATCTCGCCGGCCGTGACCTTCGCGTTTCCGGCCAGAAGCCCCAGGATCGCCCAGAGCACCGTGCTCTTGCCCGATCCGCTTTCGCCCACCACCCCGATTACCTTCTGGCGCGGCACGGCAAAGCTGACATCGCGCAGCGCCTTAATGCGCCCGCGGGGAGTGCGGAACTCCAGCGACAGGTTGCGAATGTCCAGAAGCGGTTTCACTTCAATGCCCCTTGCCCATGCGCGGATCGAAAATGTCGCGCAGCGCCTCGCCAAGGAAGGTGAAGCCGAGCGTTGTCAGGATCAGCGGTATGCCGCCGGCGACCACCATCCATGGTGTGTCGCGGATCACCAGATATCCCTCGTTGAGGATGGTGCCCCAGCTCGCCGTGGGCGGCAGCACGCCCAGGCCAAGAAAGGACAGTCCCGCCTCGACCGTGACCACCACCGGCACCTCCATCGCCGCCAGAATCAGCAGCGGGCCGACCACGTTCGGCATGATGTGCTGGAGCAGAACGCGCCCGGTCCCCGCGCCCAGCGAACGCTCGGCCAGGATGAAGTCGGCGTTCTTCAGGGTCAGGGTCGCCGTCCGGGCCACGCGTGCGTATTGCGGAATCGAGGTGATGATGACGATGGCCAGCACGAGGCCCAGGCTTGGTCCCGTCAGCGCCACGGTGGCGAGCGCCAGGATGATGGTGGGAAAGGCGCGCACCGTGTCGAACAGCAGCAGCAGAAGATTGTCCAGCCAGCGCGGCCCGTATCCGGCGAGCATGCCGAGGACGAGGCCGATCACCAGCGACACCGACACGCCGATCGCCGCGATCTGAAGCGCCACGCGCCCGCCATAGAGGATCCGGGAGTAAGTGTCGCGGCCGAGCTGGTCGGTGCCCAGCCAGTGCGCGGCCGTCGGCCCCGAAAGCCGAGCGGGGATGTCGATCGCGTTCGGATCGTACGGCGCGAGCCAGGGCGCGAAGATCGCCGAGGCGAAGAACATGGCGACGAGGATCAGCCCGGTCATGCCCTGCCAACTCGTCAGGAACATGCGTAGTTTCTCGCGCCGCTCGCGCGCGGCCGACTCGCGCATCGTGTCCTCAAGGGCGAGGTCGGCGGCGCCCATCGCGTCTATCGCCGGCAATGCGGCGAGGGGATCAGAGCGTTTCTCGGACACGGGGATCCAGCCAGGCTATGACGAGGTCGGAGATCAGCACGACAATGATGTAAAGCATGGTCGCCACCAGAACCCCGCCCTGCACGATCGGGAAGTTGCGGGCCATGACGGCATCGAAGATCAGCTTGCCCAGGCCCGGACGGGCGAAGATGATCTCGGCGAACACGGTCGAGGAGATCAGTCCGCCAAAGCCCATGCCGATGAGCGTGATCGTGGGCAGGATCGCCACGCGCAGGGCGTAGCCGAAGATCACGCGGCGGGGCGCAAGGCCGAAGGCGCGCGCCGAGCGGATATAGTTCTCGCCCATCACTTCCAGCATGGAGGCGCGAACCATGCGCGCCAGATAGCCGACCCAGCTCAGGCCGATGGCGAAGGCGGGCAGGATCAGGTGCCGGAGCTGGTCGCCCACATCGCCCGGGTCGCCCGCGCCGATGGCGGGCAGCCAGCGCAACTGCACCGCGAAGATTAGGAGCACCCAGATCGAAACCAGAAAGGACGGCACCGCGATCGTGCCCACCGAGAGCACGCCCGTGATCCGGTCGATGAGCGTGTTCGGCTGCACCGCGGCCAGGCAGCCCAGTGGCACGCCCAGCAGCACCGCCCATCCCAGACCGGCCGAGACCAGCGCCAGGGTGAAACCGAGCCGCTCGCCGATGATCTCGGTAACCGGCCGGTCCGAGAACACGTCGACGCCCAGATCGCCGGTCGCCGCGTTGCCGATATAGATCAGGAACTGACGCCAGACCGGTTCGTCCAGATGCATTTTGGCGGCGTAGCGCGCAATCGCTTCCGGGGTGGCGCGCGGACCGAGCGCGATGGTCGCCGGATCGCCGGGGATCAGGTGCAGGAGCGAGAACAGCACCAGGACCACCAGCGTAATGACGGCAAGGGACAGGCCGAGGCGCTTTCCGAGATAGATGACCATCGAGGGATCCTGACGGGCGGTGTGAAAGGCCCGGGGGAAGCCCCCGGGCGTTCGGACGTCAGGCCTGTTCGAACCGGCGGTAGTTCAACTCGCCCGAGGGGGCCGCGTTCACCTTGACCGCGGTCGTGTGCACGAAGGCTTCCGGCTCGTGATTGATCCACACATAGGCGCCGGTTTCCTCCATGATCTCCTGCATGCGCACATAGATGTCATGGCGTTTTTGCGGATCGGTCTCGGCGATGCCTTCCTCGTAGAGGCGGTCATATTCCTCGCTGGTCCAGCGCTCCCAGTTCCAGATGCCGACCTGATCGGAGGTGAACCATTGGGTCGCCTCGTAGGGATCGGGTGTCGTGCCGAAACGCATCAGCCACAGTTCGAGGTCCTTCCAGGTATCGCCCTTGCTTTCCTGGCCCATCTCCCAGAACGGGCCGCTGTCGAGCGGCAGCACTTTGACGTTGATGCCGATGCCGGCGAGATTGGCCTGGATGATCTGGGCCGCCAGCATGCGCTCCTGTGTGTTCAGCGTCCGCAGCGTCAGATCGAGCCCCGAGATCCCGGCCTCGGCCATGAGTTCGCGCGCCTTCTGCGGGTCGTAGCTGTAATATTTGGTGCTGTCGCGCTGTCCAATCAGACCCGGGCATATGATCCCGTTCGAGCGCGCCGTCGTGCCCGAATAGGCGCCCTGAAGGATCGACTCGACATCGACGGCGTGCTGGATCGCCCGGCGCACGGTCGGATCGCTCAGCTTCGGATGCTCGGTGTTCATGCCGAGCCACATATATTGCAGTTCGCCGCCGACGGTTATGGCCGTGCCCTCGGGCATGTTGGCGGTGTAGCGCGCCAGCGTGTCGGCACCGACCTCGGTGCAATCGAGTTCGCCGGCCTCGAAGGCCAGTTCTGCCGCCTTGACCTGGGTGATGACCGGGCATTCGACACGCTCGAAGGCGGGCTTGGGTCCCGTCCACTCCGGATTGGGCGTGTAAAGCGCGCGCTGGCCCGGCGTCAGTTCGAGCTGATACGGCCCGCAAATCGCCGGAAAACGGGTGGTGAAGCGTTCGCCGACTTCCTTCATCGCCGCCTCGGACAGCACCGCCCCCGGCCCGTGGCAGAGCGTGATCATGATGAATGGCGAGAACGGTTTGTTGAGCACGATGGTGCCCGAGCGCTCGTCGGTCACGTCGACCCGATCCAGCGCCTCGAAATAGCCCGACCAGTCGGAGGTCTTCATGCGCTCGTAGGAATATTTGACGTCCGAGGCCGTGACCGGACCGTGCCCGCCGGACCAGGTCAGGCCTTCGGTCAGGGTGAAATCGATATGGGTGGGATCGCGCTGCTCGAGCTTTTCCACGAAGTAGCTCGGTTCCCAGCCAAAACCGTCGTCGCCGCGCGTATATTGCGCCAGAAAGGGCAGGCACTGCTTCTGCGCCTCGATCTCGATGCCGCCGGTCATGTAGCCCGGGTCCAGCACGTCGATGTCGCCGTCCAGGCGGAGCCGCAGCGTGCGCCCTTGCGCCGCTGCGCCCGCGGGCAGGAACGTGAGCGCGCCGATCGCGGCCGTCGAGGCCAGGAATCCGCGGCGGGTGGTGGTCAGTCGGGGCATTGTCAAACCTCCCAGAAATCGTTGCCGTCAATGTCGTCGGTGGCGCAAGTTAAAGACCTCCGGGTCCGTGCGCGCAATATCGCAACCATTCGCATGGTTATGCCGAATTCGCGTCTATACGCGAAGTTACATGCAGACGCGCGGCAGTCGCTCGTCCCATTCCTGCTCGTGGACCAGCGTCTCGCCCTCCCATGCCCGGAGCCGCGCGCGAATGATGAAATCGACGCGGTCGGACGTCAGGGTGGTCTCCGTCTCGCTCCACACCTTCCAGTCGCCGCGCTCGAGCCCGTAGGTCCAGCGGGTTTCGCCGATCGCCGAGATGTTGTCGTCGGGCATGACGCGATAGGATTCGTGGCCCTGGGAGATGGTGACCAGATCGTTGCCGGCAATGCGGATCCGCCCGCCGCCCTCGGCGAGCCGCATCTCCATCTGGCCGGTGCGGGCGTCCTCGACGATCTCCCAATACTCTACTGGGTCCTCGAGCACTTCCTTTTCAAGCGGCGGCGCCGCTTGGGGAGGCTCGAAGGGCCGCAAGTCGGCATCGGCTGCAACCTCCGCGCGCAGGGGAAGGCGCAGTGCCGAGCCTTCGGTATGCAGCGCGATGGAGACGCGCTCGGGGGTGGGCCAGATCATCGGGAAATAGTTCGTCGAGATGGCCAGCCGCAGCCGGTGGCCGGCGCGAAAACGCTGCGCGACATGTTTCATGGGAACCACGAAGCGGTAGACCTTGCCGGGCACCAGCGGCTCGGGGTGTTCGTGGCTTTCGCGGTGCGTCAGGTTCAAGATGCCGAACGTCACCCGCGTTGAGCGCCCGTCCGGATGCACGTCCGAAATGCGCACGGCGAGTTGCGCCACCGGCCGGTCGACCGACAGGTTCACGATGGCCTCGGCGTCGCCTGCGATGTCGAGCGCCTCGTCCAGAACGTCGGTCTCGAAGGTCAGGCTCGCCGCATCGTCGCGCCGTTTGTCGAGTGGCGCGTCGCCGGGCTTGGAGTAGCCGCACCACTTGCCCGAGGCCATGCCGACATCGAGCGGAGAGGTGTGCTCGAGGATTCCCGCCGGCAGCTCGCCTTCCGCGGCCAGCCGCCCGTCCGCGCCAAGGCGCAGATCGGTGCGCACCACGTTGGGCGAAGGCCATGACGGCTCGGCGATCCAGGCGCCCTCGCGCGTGCCGTACCAGCCTTTCGGCTCGGCGCTGTTTTGCCGGTAAAGGCGCAGCATGGGCTCGTCCATGATGCCGGTGTCCTCACCCTTGAGCCAGTGGTCCCACCAGCGCAGCTCCTCCTGGAGAAAACCGATGGCGGGGCCCGGTTCGCCGATATGCGGGTAACGGTGCGCCCAGGGTCCGACGAGCCCTTTCCTGGGCCCTTGCAGGTTTTCCATCAACCGGAAGACGGCGCGGCAATAGCCGTCCGGCCAGCCCGAGACGGCGTAGACCGGAACCTTGATCTGCGACCAGTCCTCGCAGACCGAGCCATGCTTCCAGAACTCGTCGCGGGTCTGGTGTTCGAGCCAGTTCTTCAGCCAGAGCCCGCTGCCTTTGAGCCGCTGCATCCACATGTCGCGCCAGCGCTCGCCCACATTGGCCGGATCCGGCGGCAGCGTGTTCCGGCCGAACATGATCGACGCCCAGGACAACTGCTCGCCCAGAAGGCAGCCGCCCATATAGTGCACGTCGTCGGCGTAGCGGTCGTCGGTCGAGCACAGCGTGATGATGGCCTTGAGCGCCGGTGGCCGAAGCGCGGCGACCTGCAAGCCGTTGAACCCGCCCCACGATATGCCGATCATGCCCACATTGCCGTCGCACCAGGGCTGGTCGGCGATCCAGGCGATGGCCTCGACGCCGTCCTGCAACTCCTGGGGCAGGTATTCGTCCGGCATCACGCCTTCGGAATCGCCCGCCCCGCGCAGGTCCAGCCGCACCCCCGCATAGCCGTGTCCGGCCAGATAGGGCTGCATCGTCGCGTCCCGCTCGGCAGTGAAATCGTTCTTCCGGTAGGGCAAATATTCCAGGATTGCCGGAACCGGCGCGTCAGCGGCTCCCTCGGGACGCCAGATGCGCGCGGCAAGCCGGCAGCCGTCGGACATCGGGATCTCGCAATGGGCGATTTCCTCGATCTTGTGCGGGAAGGAAGAAACGACTTTCATTCTGACCTCGGGCTGGAAACGGGAATCGGCCGAACGCGAAACAAGCACTGGCCGGTCGCCGCTGCAACTGCGCAACCCTTCGCGACTTGACACGAAAAGACCGTCGTGCCGCTAATGGCCCATGAGAGACGAATTCGCCGACAATCTCGCCCATCTGTGCAGCTATCATTCCTCCATCGCCGAGGTGTGCCGCCGCATCGGCATCAATCGCCAGCAGTTCAACAAGTATCTCAGCGGCCAGTCGCGACCCTCGCGCGCCAATATGCGGCGCATCTGCGACTTCTTCGGGGTCACAGAGCCCGAGATCCTTCTCGAGCCCTCGCAACTGCGAAACCTGGTTTCGGTGCGCTCCCGCCCCCTCGCGGAGGTAAGCCTGAGCGGTCCTATGCGGCACATCGACCGGCTGTACCGGAAGAGCGCCGGTCTTGACCGCTATGCAGGCTACTATTTCCGCTACTATTATTCCTTCAGCAATCCGGCGAAGGTCATGAAGTCGCTCGGCCGCATCTATCTGTCGGACGGGCGGGCCTACTGGAAAAACATAGAACTCATCCGCCTGAACGGCAAAGGCCCGAGCGAGGCGATTGGCAAGTATGAAGGCGTTGTCTTCTTCCTGACCAACCGTATCCATGTCCTCGAATATGACACCATGCAGGTCAATTCCATGACGCAGATGACGCTCTATCCCAGCTACCGCAGCCGGATCGGGCAATTGACCGGCATCCAGACCGGCGGCCCGACCCGCCGCGGGCGCCGTCCGGCCGCTTCCAAGGTCCTGCTCGAATATCTCGGTCAGAGCATCGATCTGAAGAAGGCGCTCTATGCGAGTGGTCTGTTCCCACCTGACGATCCGGCCGTACCGAACGGTGTCGACGACCATATTCGCAACACGATCGTTGCGGGCGCCTTCGTACTCGAAGCCGAAGAACCCTAGAAAGCTGCCTTTCAGGGCCGGGACTGGCCCCGCCATCATTGAGCGCGTCCAGGACCAGGTCCCACGAACCCGCCAGCGTCCAACGTCGGAACTGCCGGTAAACCGATGACCATTTGCCGAACTCTTCAAGCAAGTCACGCCATGGGGAACCCGTTCTCGCAATCCAGAAGATGGCGTCCAAGACCCGGCGATGATCGGAAGCTGGCCGGCCTCCGCTACCACGAACGGCAATCAGAAAAGGTTTGAAGGACGCCCATTCGGCGCCCTCCATCAGCAATCGCGCCACGGTAGCCTCCGCAAAAGTTACTTTGGATCAGACCAAAAGCTGATTTGGGAATCCAGTTTGTCAACATGACCTAGCGGCCCGTCCTGATGGTATCGTGGACACGAAAATGAGATCGTGACCAAGGAACTGGAGAGTGGACTTGACGAGACGAAAGTTCATCCGCGAGTTCAAGATCGAGGCGGTGTAGCTGGTGACGGCGCAGGGCGTGTCGGTCGCCCAGGCGTGCCGGGATCTGGAACTGGCCGAGAGGGTTTTTCAGCGATCGATGCGGGAGACAGCCGAGATGCCTGCCTCGGCGTTTCCGGAAAATGGCCAGCAGCGGGTCGTCATGACATTAACCGTCTGCCAGACGTGGAGGGATCGAAACCAAAGAAGGGGTGCAAAGCGTATCCGATCGGATATTTCCACATCGATATCGCCGAGGTGTGGACCGAGGAGGGCAAGCTCTACATGCTTGTAGCTGTCGATCGCACCAGCAAGTTCGCCTTCGCCGATTGCATGAGCGGATCACCAGACGCGAGCGCGTCCCGCTCGCATCGGTGGATCGGGGCGCGTCGCATGGCACCCAGCGCACGCCCCTGAACCGATTCACCATTGATTGTAGGCGAGGAACTTGCCGGTCATGGAGACCTTCACGCGGTCGCCCTTCGGGTTTTC
>JAVJUV010000152.1:0-9703 GCA_040220415.1 Silicimonas sp. | reverse complement strand
CCCTGATCAGTTCCAGTAGGCAAAATCGGTCGCGAACCCGCAGCGCTCCGAATAGCTGAATGCCAGCGGAGCATCTTCGACTGTCAGGCTCGAGACGGATTCCTGGCCCGGATGATCGTGCCCCGGAATGCCGCAGGATACCCGGCCATCGAATTCAAAATCCCGCACGACTCGCGCTGATGCCGAGGTGCCGACATTGATAGTCTCGACGCCAGCCGTGTGATCAAGTCGGATTTCAGCGCGCTTGATCCCGAGGATCCTCGAGAAATTCGCCGTCACGCCAAGATTTCCGCCAGTCTGACCACTGAAAATCTGGCTCAGTGCATCGAACTGCCGCTGTGTCGCCGTTTCGTCGATGTATATGAACACGGACCAGATATCGTCGCCCACATCATCGTTGTAGGTTCCCGCGATGGACACATTCAGGCCCGACAGGTCGATGCTGTCCATGCGCCCCTTGGTGATACGCCACGACAGAAGGAAGTCGCAGTCCCCGTAGGTCGAGCGGCCACAGGGAACATCACCCTGCCGCCGACAGGGGCAAATGGCGTCACAGTTGCAGGCTTCATAATAGCTTCCTGCGATATGATAGGTAGGTTGTTCGTCCATGTCCTGCCCCGAAAGTTGTCGTGTACCTCTGGAAGCAGATGAGACTTCTGCCATCCACGGCCAACCGATGTTCGACGATGTGTCACGTGCGTCGCGATGGCAAGCGAAGACGCTTCACCAAGATCGATCACCTCAGGTTTTTGACGACTGGCAGAAAACAGTCGTTTGTGTGCCATGCGGCATTAGTCAAGATGAGCTCCGAAGCGGCCGCTCAAAGCGTCTTCAGATACTCGATCAGCGCTGCCCGGTCGGCGTCGGTCAACGCGTCGCCGAAGCTGTGGCCCTGGTTGCCGTATCCCCGGAACGTCGTGTCGTAGATCCGGCGGCGGGCCTCGAGGTCGGGTTCGTCCGCCTGACCGCGCGCAAGCGCCTCGTGCGCCCAGCCCATCGCCGCGCGGTCGTAGTCTCGCGGCGCGCGGTGACGCCAGAATTGCGGGCGAAGCGCGGTGTCGAGAAGTGCCGCCATCGACGGCACCGAGCCGTTGTGGAGGTAGGGCGCGGTGGCCCAGATGCCGTCGAGCGGTGGCGCGATGTAGCCGGGTGCGGGTGCAGCGGTTTCCGCGTCGCCGTAGGGAGATGCCTCGATCCACTGGTAGAACCGGTCGCGGTCGCCGTTGGTCTGCTCGGTCGCATAGGCCGGGTCGGTGCCGATCTTGCCCAGGGGATAGACCCGGTTGGGATAGCTTTCGTCCGCGCCGTACGTGCCGTGGCATTCGGCGCAGGCGTCGCGATAGACCGCTTCGCCGCGGCCGGTCAGGCTGTCGTCGATCTCCCACGGCCATTCCGGCGGCTCGAGCGAGGCGATCCAGGCCCGGATGTCGGGGGCATAGCCGGTGATCGCCTCGACATCGTCGGTGCCGTCGATGCAAAGCATTGAGGCAAGCAGCATGAACCGCGAATGGTCGCCGCGCCCGATGGTCGTGTAGAACATCGCGTTCTTCTTCGACATGCCCCACCAGGGCGGCACGCTGATCGGCAGGGGATCGGCGGGCGGCGGGTCGATAAGGGGCGTCTCGGACCATGTCAGCGTTTCGGGGTCGAGATGGGACATCAGCGCCCACGTCAGGTTCGTGGCCGGGTTCACGCCCACGGTCTTCGTCTGGATATAGGGCGCGATGCCCTCGATCCGGTCGGCCCAGCGCTGCCAGGCCGCGGTCTGGGTCTCGCCTTGCACATAGGTCGCCGCGCGCAGCGCAAGGCGGCGGGGATCGGCCGTGAAATCGGCGAACTCGTTGCCCAAACCGACGATCAGCTTGCCGTCGATCTCGGCGGCGTGGCAGGTCAGGCAATTGGACGAGACGATCTCGACGCCGTTCTCGTCCACATGCGCCGTGGCGGCATAGGGCAATTCGGCGTTGCGCCCTTCGCGACCCGGCAACGCGTGTTCGGGCCCGGTGTCGGGCGCGAGTCGCCGGTAGGCGTCGTAGGGGATCCCGCACGAAACGTAGGGCGCGTTCACCAGCGCGCGGTAGCCGGCCTGCGGGTCGCCCGGCGACTGCCCGGACGCCGGGACGGGGCCAATGGGCGAGCGGTGGCCGGTCTCGTCGTCGTAGCAGCCCGCCAGGACGAGGGCCGCAAGGGACGCGAGAAAGAGGCGGTATGGCGTCATTCGTCTTCGTATCCCGTCAGCTGAAGGGTGCCGACGCCGGTGACGGGGTTTCCGTCGCGGGTGCCGTCGACGCGCACGCCCCCGCTCCAGACCGGGAACAGGAACGCGTGGCGCTGGTCGTGCCGCAGCGGCGTCAGGGTCAGATCGAGGCCTGCGCCACGGATGGTCCAGCCGATGGGATACGCGGCGGTGCCGCCCTTCGGCCGCCAGTCCTGCCGGGGGGTCATGTCCAGCGTCTCGTCGGAAAGCAGGGACACCTGCCCCTCGGGACCGATGGCGGCGCCGTCAAGCGTCGCGATGCCGCCGCCGTCGCGCCGCCGGGTCCGCAGCAGGCTGACGTCGGTGCCGTCGTCCAGTTGCAGGACAAGGCGATCATAGGCAAGCGGCCCGCCCGGCAGCGGCACCTCGCCCCAGAACCGGTCGAGCCAGGCGGTTCCGGTCACCTGCGCATCGCCGACGCTGCCGGTGACGGAAAGGCGGGGGATCACGAAACCGCGAAGCGGCGCCTCGCCGCCGGTGTTCTGCGGCAGGGCCGCGCGTTCCGCCGTCAGGCGCAGCGCCACGGGCGTATCGCCCGCCGAGACGGATAGGGTCAGCGCCGGGGCGCCGGGATCGCCGCCGTAGCCCAGCTGCCAGTTGTCGATCCAGACTTCGCCCATTTCGCCGTCATGCCCGGCCGCGCCGGTCGAACGCGCGAACCGCTCTTCCGCGGCAACAGGCCCTGCTGCCCCCGAGATCACGATGACATGCGCGCGGAACAGGTCGCGCAGCGCGAAGGGGCCATCGTCGTGCTCGGCGGCCCGAAGGCCAAGGCGGGCCAGCGAGAACTGGACATTGACAGGCCGCCCGTCATCCGTCGCCAGATGCGCGCTGAGTGTCCAGGTTTCGCTTCGCGCGGCGGGGTGAAAGCCGAAATCTTCCGGCAATTGCAGATCCCACGAACCGGAAAGGCGCACGAAATCCTCGTCCTGTCCCAGCGCAAGCACGTCTTCATAGAAGTTTTGGGCGACACCGCCCTCGGCGATCGCCTGAGCATGGGCCGGAAGGACGAAGGCGGCACAAAGCGCCAGCGTCGCGAGAGATAAGAGCCTGAGGCGTCGAGCAGCCATGAATGCCTCCTTCTCCGAAGATGGAGCGTGCGCCGCGATCCGCAAGGCCGTCGCCCGGCCTGGCGCGGGCTTCAGTTCTGCCCGCTCTCGGGTGGCATGCGTCCGAAGACGTCGATATCGCGGACGCTGATGCCGCCCCAGATGATCACCGCGCAGAGGATTGCCCAGATCGGAAAGGCGAAAATCGTCGCGGTCCTCAGCTTGCGGCGCATCGAGAAGGACGACGACGGCGACCCGGCGTGCGTTCCCTCGACCTTTTCGCCCACGTCGCCCTGCGTCTCGAGCCGGATCGGCAGCACGACGAACAGCGTCAGGAACCAGATCACCGCAAGCAGGACAAGGGCCGAGACGACGTTCATACCTGCTCCAGTTCGATCAGCGTTCCGTTGAAATCCTTGGGATGAAGGAACAGGACCGGTTTGCCATGCGCGCCGATTTTCGGATTGCCGTCGCCCAGGATGCGCGCGCCCTTTTCCGTCAGCTGGCTGGCGGCGGCCAGGATGTCGTCGACCTCGTAGCAGATGTGGTGGATGCCACCCGAGGGGTTCTTTTCCAGGAACCCCTTGATGGGCGAGGCAGCGCCAAGGGGATAGAGAAGCTCGATCTTCGTGTTCGGCAATTCGATGAAGACGACCGTGACGCCGTGATCGGGCTCGTCCTGCGGCGCGCCCACGTTTGCGCCCAGCGTGTCGCGGTACTGCGCCGCGGCGGCGTCGAGATCTGGGACGGCGATGGCGACGTGATTCAGGCGTCCGATCATGGTCTGTCTTCCGGTTTCCTTGTCTGAGGTGGTTATGGGGGTGCTGCCCCGCCGCGACAAGGGACACGCCGCCGCAGTCCGCCGAACAGGCTTAACCCTGCGTTAGCCATTCGCCGCGAAGACTGGACGCGGCACCAGAATGGAGACCGACATGCCACAGACGCTGGAAGACCTGCTGATGACACGCCCGCCCACGGCGGACCGGCCCCTTCTGGGGGTCATGATTCTGGTGGTGGAGGACAGCCGGTTCGCCAGCGATGCGATCCGGCTGATCTGCCAGCGGTCGGGGGCACGGATACGGCGCGCCGAAAGCCTGGCCTCGGCCACAAGGCACCTGAGGTCCTATCGACCAAGGATAGCGATCGTCGACCTGGGGCTGCCGGACGGATCAGGGCTGTCGCTGATTTCGCAACTGGCCCGTTCGGACCCCAGGATCGACGGGATCATCGCGACGTCCGGCGACGACACGCAGGCCGCTGCCGCGATGGAGGCCGGGGCCGACATCTTTTTGCCGAAGCCCCTGAGTTCTGTGTCGGCATTCCAGTCGACCGTGCTGGGGCTTCTGCCGCTAGACAGCCATCCCCCGCGGGTCACCTTCCCGTTGGACGACCGGGTGGACCCCGACCCCATCGCGCTGCGCGATGACCTGGCGCTGGCGGTCGATCTGTTGCGTGGCGATCCCGACCGGCGGACAACCGACTATCTGGCCGCCTTCCTGAAAAGCCTTGCGACGACATCGGGGGACGCGTCACTGGCCGAACTTGGCGAAACGGTCGCGGTCCTGCATTCCACGAAGGCGGGAATGGTGACACCGCGCCGGATCGCGGCCGTGATCGAAGACCGGATCGGAGCCTTGGCGGCGGTCTGACCGGGCGGGTCATCTACGGTTGCCGTGCGGCGGATGTTCGCTTATTGTTCCACTGGCCAAGCCGAACCGGAAAGATCATCATGTTGGATATGGGGCAGGACGCAGCGCAAGACCTTGAGAACTTCCTGGGCGGAGACCGGTTCGGCTGCGTTCTGGCCGATCCGCCGTGGAGATTCGTGAACCGCACCGGCAAGGTCGCGCCCGAGCACAAGCGCCTGGCCCGCTATCCGACGATGGAACTGGACCAGATCTGCGCCCTGCCCGTCGCCGATCACCTGGCGGACCGCGCGCATTGCTATCTCTGGGTGCCGAACGCGCTGTTGCCCGAAGGGTTGCAGGTGTTGACGGCCTGGGGGTTCGAGTACAAGTCGAACATCGTCTGGCACAAAATCCGCAAGGACGGCGGATCGGACGGGCGCGGTGTGGGGTTCTATTTCCGGAACGTCACCGAGATCCTGCTGTTCGGCACGCGCGGCAAGGGCGTCCGCACCGAGGCCGCAGGTCGCCGGCAGGTCAACATGATCCAGTCGCGCAAACGCGAGCATTCGCGCAAGCCCGACGAGCAATACCGCGTCATCGAGGAATGCTCGTGGGGGCCTTACCTGGAGCTGTTCGGACGCGGCGTGCGCGAGGGCTGGACGGTCTGGGGCAACCAGGCCGACGCCGATTACAAGCCGGACTGGAAAACCTACAGCTACAACTCGGGCGTCGCGGCGGAGTAACCATCAAGGTTCGCGATGCTGGCCAATTTGCCACAGAATCGCACCCAATGGACCCGAATCCCGGGGATAACCACATAAAATCCACGTCATGGCCGTTACCTGACCACATCCCGGTGCTAGAAATGACTTTGGGGATGTGTGTTAAAAAAAGGGTTTTGACCAATGCTCAATCGCCGTGAATTGGTACTCGGCGGAGCGGCGGCCGCGACATTTGCTGCCAATCCGGTTCTTGCCGCCAAGGGCAAGGACGAAGAGACCGATCCTTTCAAGGCGCGCGTCGTGCGCATCAAGAAGGGGACGCCTGCCAATCATATCTACGTCTATCCCGACCACTTCGCGCTGTATCTCACGCTGGAGGACAATCGCGCGATCTATTACCCCGTGGGCGTCGCTCAGCGGCATCTATGGGAGCCGGGGACATACGTCGTCAGGGCCAAGAAGAAATGGCCAAGCTGGACGCCGACACCCCAGATGATCGAGCGCAATCCGAAATACGCGGAATGGGAAGAGGGAATGCCGGGCGGGCCGAACAACCCGCTGGGCGCACGGGCGCTGTACCTGTTCCACCCCGGCGGTGGCGACAGCATGCTGCGGATTCACGGCACCAACCAGCCGAACACGATACGCACCCGCGTCTCGAACGGCTGCGCGCGGCTGGTCAATCCCTATGCGGTCGACCTGTATAACCGGGTGTCGCTGGACACGGTCGTGCACCTGCACCGGATGCAGGCCTAGTCCGTCAGGATCGCACCGGGCAGGCCGACCAGCAAGAGCGGGCAAGGATTCCCGACGCCGCGGCTGACGCGGTCTTCCAGCTTGTCCCAATGCGTGGTGGCGTGGCCGAACTTGTCGGCCACGAACTTGCGGGCGAAAGCCTCGGCGAAGGGAATGCCCCTGGCGACCTGGTCGGCGACGGCGCGGCGCTGTGCGACGGTGCGCGCGCCGATGCCCAGCCTGTCCAGGTCGTCTTCCGAGGCCAGTCCCCTGTCCTTCATCCAGTCCGTTATGCGCGGCAGAAAGCTGTCCTGCATCGTGGCGCCGCGGGTGACGATGATGCCGAGGCTGATGGCGGAGAGGGCGTGCAGGCGCTGGAAATTCTCGAGGTCGCGGTCGAAGAAGGGATCCTTGTTGTTCCATTCGATCTCGAGCGCCAACGCGCCCTTCTCGGCGAACTTGACGTGGTCGACCTCGTGGCTGACGCCGGCCCGTTCGTAGCCGTCGACGATGGTCTGCACCGAGAACTTGTGCTTGCGCCAGTTGAGATCACTGAGTTCGTGGCGAAGCCGCTGCGTCAGCCCCGCCTCGCCGCCACCGCCCATCACGACTTCGGTCAGGGGGATGCGGAACTCGGCCAGGACACGGGTCAGAAGGTCCAGCTCGCCCGGAAAGTCATGCGCCAGGATCGCCTCGGCGTGGTTCCGGGCGAGGATGTCGAAACCGGCCTCTTTCAGCGCGTCGAGCATGGGCAAGCTGATAGCCCGGGCGGTTCCGGGCGGCAAGCGCCGCGACCGCTAGAGACCGGGATCGCGGGCGACGAGGATCCGGGCGGTGAGGTCGCCAAGGCGGGATTTCTGGCGTCCGTCCGCGTCGAAATTCGACGGATCCAGCCAGGCCTCGAAAGCGTCGCGAAGGGCGGGCCATTCGCTGTCGATGGCGGCGAACCAGGCGGTGTCCCGGTTCCGGCCCTTCACCACGGCGGCCTGGCGAAAGATGCCCTCGTAGGAAAGGCCGAAGCGCTGGGCGGCGCGGCGCGAGGGCATGTTGGCGGCGTCGCATTTCCATTCGAACCGGCGATAGCCCGCCTCGAAGGCCCAACGGATCGTCAGGTAGACGGCCTCGGTCGCCTCGCGCGTTCGTTGAAGGCGGGGCGCGAAGACGATATAACCGACTTCGGCGGAACCCGCGGCGGGGTTGATCCGCATGATGCTGAGCGTGCCGCCGAGACGGCCGTCCTCCATGCGGACCGCGAACTGCATCGGGTCCGGCTGGATGCGGACATGGTCCACCCAGGCGCCAAGCGCCGCCTCGGTATCGAAGGGTCCGGCGGGAATATAGCGCCAGGTCTCGGGCGCGTCCCGATGGGCGTCCCAAAGCGCCGGGATGTGGTCATGGTCCAGCGGTTCCAGCCGCGCGTAGCGGCCCTGGATCACGGTCCGGGCCGGCAGCGGCGGCGGCGTCCAGCCGGCCAGCGGCATCAGTCTTCGGGCGGCAGGACGCGAAGGCGAAGCTCGCGCAGCTGCTCGTTCGTCGGCTCGCTGGGCGCGCCCATCATCAGGTCTTCGGCCCGCTGGTTCATCGGGAACAGCATGACCTCGCGGATATTGTGCTCGTCCGCCAGCAGCATCACCGTCCGGTCGATGCCCAGCGCGCAGCCGCCGTGGGGCGGCGGGCCGTAGCGGAAGGCGTTAACCATGCCGCCGAAGCGCTTTCTGACTTCGTCCTCGCCGTAGCCCGCGATCTCGAAGGCCTTGAACATGACGTCCAGCCGGTGGTTCCGGATGGCACCCGAAACCAGTTCATAGCCGTTACAGGCAAGGTCGTACTGATATCCCAGCACCCGAAGCGGATCGCCTTGCAGCGCCTCCATCCCGCCCTGCGGCATCGAGAAGGGGTTGTGGCTGAAGTCGATCCGGCCGGTCTCGGCGTCCTTCTCGTACATCGGGAAGTCGACGATCCAGGCGAAGGCGAAACGGTTCTTCTCGGTAAGGTTCAATTCCTCGCCAATGACGTTCCGGGCCAGACCCGCGACGCGCTCGAAACTGTCGGGCTTGCCGCCAAGGAAGAAAGCGGCGTCGCCCTTGCCAAGGCCCAACTGCTGGCGGATCGCCTCGGTGCGCTCGGGGCCGATGTTCTTGGCCAGGGGGCCGGCGGCTTCCATGCCGTCCTCGCCGTCGCGCCAGAAGATATACCCCATTCCCGGCAGGCCCTCTTTCTGGGCAAAGGCGTTCATCCGGTCGCAGAACTTGCGCGACCCGCCGCCCTGGGCCGGGATCGCGCGGATCTCGGTCCCTTCCTGCTCGAGGAGTTTCGCGAAGATCGCGAAGCCCGAGCCGCGGAAATGCTCGGACACGTCCTGCATCTTGATCGGGTTGCGCAGGTCGGGCTTGTCGGTGCCGTACCATTTCTTGGAATCGGCATACTTGATGCGCGGCCACAGCTTGTCGACCTTGTGGCCGCCGCCGAATTCCTCGAACACGCCCTCGATCACCGGCTGGACGCAGTCGAAGATATCGTCCTGGGTGGCAAAGCTCATCTCGACGTCAAGCTGGTAGAAATCGGTCGGCGAGCGGTCGGCGCGGGGGTCTTCGTCGCGGAAGCACGGGGCGATCTGGAAATACCTGTCGAAGCCCGAGACCATCAGCAACTGCTTGAACTGCTGCGGCGCCTGCGGCAACGCATAGAACTTGCCGGGATGCAGGCGCGAGGGCACCAGGAAGTCGCGCGCGCCCTCGGGGCTGGACGCGGTGATGATGGGCGTCTGGTGCTCGCGGAAATCCTGCGCCCACATCCGGCGGCGGATCGACGCCACGACATCCGAGCGCAGCTTCATGTTCGACTGCATGACCTCGCGGCGCAGGTCCAGGAAGCGGTAGCGCAGGCGCGTTTCTTCCGGGTACTCCTGGTCGCCGAAGACCATCAGCGGCAGTTCCTCGGCCGAGCCCAGCACTTCGATGTCGCGGATGAAGACCTCGATCTCGCCGGTCGGGATCTTGGGGTTCACCAGTTCCGGATCGCGCGCCTTCACGTTGCCGTCGATGCGGATGCACCACTCGGCGCGCACCTTCTCGACCTCGTTGAAGACCGGGCTGTCGGGGTCGCAAAGCACCTGGGTGATGCCGTAGTGGTCGCGCAGATCGACGAACAGGACGCCCCCGTGGTCGCGGATGCGGTGGACCCAGCCCGACAGGCGGACGGTCTCGCCGACATGGGCGGAAGTCAGTTCGGCGCAGGTATGGCTGCGAAAGGCGTGCATGTTCTTCCCCTTGGGGCGGCTTGTCTGAGGTTCGGGCCGATACACCTTTTCGG
>JAVJUV010000151.1:0-14017 GCA_040220415.1 Silicimonas sp. | reverse complement strand
CCTCGGCCCAGACGGCACCATTGGCGGCGGCGGCAAAGACGGTGCGGGCATCGGCGCCGGTCGGGGCGCCGGCGCGGGCCGCCTCGGCGGCCATCCAGCGGCCTGAAACACGGTCCTCGAAAATGCCGGGGCCCAGCCGGTCGGTGATGCCGAAATGCCCGGCAATGCCGCCGCGCCCGGAAATTAGCCGCCCGCCCAGCACGATACCGCCGCCAACCCCGGTCGAGACGGTCAGAAAGACCATGTCTTTGCCCTGACCCGCGCCGTGACGAAACTCGGCCCAGGCCGCTGCCTGCGCGTCGTTGACCGCCAGTCCCGGCAGGCCGAATGTATTCTCCAGCCGGGCGACCAGCGGAAAGCGCTGCGGCACGTCGAGCGTTGCGGCATTCAGCGCCGACCAGGCGCCGTCCTTGATCCGTCCGGTCACGGCGGCCGCCACGCGGCTGGCCAAATGGCGCATGTCCCCGGCCAGATCCGCCGCAGCAGCGACCCAGTCGTCAGGCGTGGCGCCGGCCTCGGTCGGCGCGACCCGCCGCTCCAGGATCGTCCCGTTTTCGATCAGCGCCACCATCGTCTTGGTGCCGCCGATGTCGATGCTCAACACGCCGCCTCGATCCGCTCCGCTCATGTCCGCGCCACCTTTGCCACGGCCTCGGCGAACCAGCCGGTCGCGATTTCTGTGCGCGTCAGCGCCGTTCCGACCACGACGGCATCCGCACCGCTGGCAATCGCCCGGGCGGCTTGTTCGGGGGTGTAGTAGCGGCCTTCCGCGATCGTGAAGGCCCCGAGACGCGAAATCGCGGCCACCAGGTCGAAATCCGGCGTGTCCGGTGCCGTTCCGCCGGTATAGCCGGACATGGTGCTGCCCAGAACCTCGGCCCCGGCGGCATGGGCGGCGCGGGCATCGGCCTGCGTGGCACAATCCGCCATGGCGATGCATCCGGCGGCATGAATGGCGGCGATCTGCTCTGCCACCGCCACCGGGCGCGGCCGGTCGGTGGCATCGACGGCGATGATATAGGCCCCGGCTTCGGCCAGCGCGGCAATATCGTCGAGGTAAGGCGTGATCCGCACCGGAGAGTCGTCAAGGTCGCGCTTGACCAGTCCGATCACCGGCGCATCGCTGAGCGCCCGCACCGCGCGCAGGTTGGCGATGCCTTCAAGACGCAGCCCCGCCGCGCCCCCGGCCAGTGCTGCCAGCGCCGTGGCCGCCACGATGTCCGGTCTGTCCATCGGCCCGTCCGGGACAGGCTGGCAAGACACGATCAGGCGGCGGGACAAATTGCTCAACCGATCCAATGGCATCCGAATCTCCCTTTCGGGAATATATACCATTACTAATCCAATTCTTCAATTGTCTATTATTGGATTGCCCCGAAACGGCCTCGACCGGCGCGCCGATCGAGACGCGCCGGCCGCGATTGGCCGCCGGTCCTGAAACCGTAGGGCTGCCATAGGGGTTCGCCAACGGCGGGCGGCGGATGACGCTGAACGTCCGCGCGCAAAAGCAAGATGCCAGCGCCCATGGCGGGGCGCTGGCGATCTCGCGTCCAGAGGGGTCGCGTCGGAGGGTTCGGCCCCGATAGACACCGGCTCGCCTCTCGGGAAAGTTAATGCTACCCGTGTTGGGCGCGGCGGCGGAGTTTGAACGCGTTCTGATCTTCGAACGCACCGAGGCCGGTTTGGCCTCGGCGTGCTTTAAGGGCCGCGTGGACGGAAACCCTGGGCTTCGCGCCAGGAACCCCGCCGCGACCAGAAAGACGCAGGGCGGACTTCTGATGTTGCTACAGCAATGTGTTGCGGCGCTTTGAGACAGAACATCTCCAAGAAACCGCCCCACTTTGCCGGCCTCCACTATGTCCAATAAGTCCCGCCGATTATCGGGCGCAAAAAGCGCACACGCGGTCCTTCGTGACGGAGACCTGGTAGGTCTACTTGCTAATCTTCGCTTTGCAATCGACCTTAGCCGCCTTCCCCACGGCCCTGTAAGCGGCAAGCCCAGGTGTGCGGCACTCTGGGATTGCTTGAAAGCGAGCTGTCTGAGGCCAAGTCTCTTAAAGAGCCGGCTCCATGCATGTCGGACTGTCCTTGCCATTCCTGCTAGACCGGGTGCCGGACCGCCCGGTATGCTGGCCAGAGCGCTCACTTCGTCTCACTATTCAGATGTGTAGCCCCCTCCCCCGCTCCAGTCCTCGGATTCGCCAAGCAAAGATGCTCTGGAACGCTCTGTCGAGATGCCGCATTGCGGTCGCTTCGTCACGCGCGCGAGACGCGTCAATCTAAATGTTCTGGCAGACCCTCCGGGATCAGATCGGACCAGAAGTCGCGCACCTTGGAAAAGACCGCCCGCGCCTGCCAACCGTATCGGCGGAACTGGCCGCGTTCGAAGTCGTCCTCCAGTAAGCGCTCGAAGCGATCGCGCACCGCTTTTCGGCTGGCCGGAGACCGCTTCTCAAGGTTGGCTTCGATCACCTCGAGACAAACCTGCCGCCAAGCGCCAAAGCGCGCCTTCTCGGCGTCGCGCTCGATTTCGGCAATCTCTTCCTCACTCGGCACCTTGGGCTCCGGTGCGAATTTCACGGCCGTCGGGACCGCCTGTTTGAAGTCGCCCTTGATCGCTGCCGCAAGATACCCTGTTGGGGTCTTGCGCACCCTGCCCTTCCGGCGCTCGGATTCGACGAAATCCAGCTTCTCGACCACATAGTCCTCGCCATGCTCGGCGATCCAGCGTTGCGCCAGCCGCTCTGCGATGCCGTTCTTGACCAGCCGTCGGAAGGCATCCGACTTGCGGACCGCATCGTCGTCCCCGAGGTCGAAGAGCGTCTCTTGGCCATTGCGCGTTATGAGAAACCGGATGTATTTCGCGCGCCGGTTCTCGCGCCGAACCTCAGCCACCAGCGAGATGTCGGAGACGGCGTTCACCTCCTTGACCGACGGCTTTATGATCTTAGCGTTCAGTTTTGAATAGTCGTCATAGTACGCCATGTCATGTACACCCATCAGGCGGCGAAACACGTCGAGTTCCCACCAGCCCGTGCTTCCCGTGCGCACGAAGCGGAAGCAGTTCTCGTAGAGCGCGAGAGCATGCCCCGAGGTGAAATTGCGCTGAATACGCATGTTGATCATCGAGAACACGGTCGGGTCATAAAGCTTGGCCGCCAGCGGCGCGGAATAGGCGTATTCGCAAACTCCGCCCGTGAGTTTGGCATAGGAGATCAAAGAGGAAATCCCCCACTCCTCCTCGCCATTGTCACCCAGCATGTTCCATTCTGCCGTGGTCTCAGCCAAGGCCCGCAATGCCGCCTTTAGCGTGTCACGATCGCGCGAGGTATAGCCCGACAGCGCACAAAGCGTTTCGGCGTCGATCCGGTGCGTGCTCTTGGTCAACAGATCATCATAGGCGTGTAGCAGCAGGCAGTTGCTGAGCTTGCGCTGCAACAGCGTCAGCTTGCCGCCGACATGGATGGCGGCCACGTGCTTGCGAAGGCTTTCCCGCTCGGTGACGGTGCGGAACTGGGTCACTGCTCGACTCGCGTTTTTGTTTTGGCCATACGACCGGAAAACCGACCCGACTGTCAATCACTACGGGTCGATTTTGTTCAAGCCGCCTTTGGGTGGCTGCACGCAGATGGGTCGGTTTCACCGGGAGCGCCGCACGTAAATGGGTCGGTTTCGGGGAAAGTCCGCGCCGAAACCTGGCGCAAAGGAACCGACAAGCGCGGTTCTCGACGGGTTTTGGCTCTGATTTCGACGTCGCGCACCAGCAAAGAACCCGCACGCAAACGGGTTGGCTGCGACACGTAGATGGGTAGGTTTGGGCCTGTATCCGGGTCTAACTCGTCCCGAAGACGGGTCGACGTCATACTGGTAACGGGGTGGCAAGATCCAATAAGTCGATGAAATATATAGCGTGCTTCTATAAGAAAGATTCTTAAAGACTCCTAAAAGATTCAAAGATTTTGCTGTCCTTTTTCTTTGGATTTTTTGTCGTCGAAGACTGTCTCGCGCGCGTGACAGCGGAAAATCCTTCGCTTATGGTAGCCGCAAACTCTGGTGTTCGCGAAAATACGCGCAAGCAGAGAAAGCAGGAACATTCGAGGCAACGACTAATGAGCAGCACAAACCCTTCCATCTCACTGCACCCCATCGATCCGAGCGACGCCCTGAACGATGTGCCAGCCCGGGTCACCACCGAACGGTTCACCGTTGCGGCCGAGATCTGCATGCGCGCCCGGGACGATCTTGCCAGGCGGGGATACAAGCCCGACGGCGAAAAGACTCTGCGGCGCTTCGGCATCTGGGAGATTACCACATTCATGCTGCCGGTGTCTGCCCAACATCTGAGGCGGGTACTCAAGGCCAATCCAGAGCTGCCGCAGGGCGAGTCCGAGAAGACCGGTGGCGCCAAGACCTTTAGCCTGGATGAGGTCAACCAGATCCGTGCCTTCCTGGAATCCGAGGGGCAGCAAGGCAAAGGCTACCGACCGTACCGGCCCAAGGACAGGCCGGCCAAGGTCGTGTCGGTCTGCAACTTCAAGGGTGGCGTTGCAAAGACGACCACCGGCGCGCATCTGGCGATGGCCTCGGCGCTGGATGGCTACCGCGTGCTTGTCATTGATCTGGACAGTCAGGCCTCGATGAGCACGATATTCGGCTCCATGGCCGAGGACGAAGGCCAGACCGCCTACTCCATCCTCGCCTGGCACCGTGCCCGTCACGCGGCCGTGACGCTGGGCATCGACGATCTGACTTCCGTAGAGCTCGATGAGGAAATCCGCGAGGCCGCCGCGGTGACGGCAGATGACGTCATTTTCGGAACGCACTGGCCGACGATCGACATCCTGCCGGCGCAGCTCAACCTTTACTGGGCCGAGTTCCAGGTGCCGGTCTGGATGCAGAGCCATCGAAGCTGGCAGTTCTGGGATGCGCTGCGGGCCTTCCTTGAAGCACAGAACCTGCTCTCGGATTACGACATCATCATCATCGACACCCCGCCGGCGCTCGGCTACCTGACGATCAATGCACTCTCGGCGGCGGATATCCTGCTGATCCCGGTCGGGGCGAGCTTCATCGAGTTCGATTCCACCGGCCGCTTCTTCGACATGCTCTATACCACCTTCGTAAGCATCGAGGACAGCATGGCGCGCTTGCACGATGATGCGCCGAAGTTTTCCTGGGATGCGGTTCAAGTCCTTCTGACGCGCTACGACGACGTGCAGCAATCGGAGTTGGCCAATGTCATTCAGGTCTACCTCGACGATTTTGTCGCCAATTACAGGCAGGAGTTCACCGCGCTTGTCGGCCAAGCCGGCGAACGGGTGTCCGGTATCTACGAGGCCAGCCACACGGATTTCAACCGCGACACCTATCGTCGCGGCCGCGAGACATTCGACAGGTGTTATCATGAATTCAAAAGCCTTCTGATCGGCTGCTGGGAACGCGACCGGATCGAGGCAGAGCGCAAGGAGGCAGCAGAGTGACACGCAAGAGACTGGGCGCCGTCGACAAAGACGCGGTTTCAACGCTCCGCTCCGTTGCCGAGAAGACCGCAGCCGAGCGGCGGGGCGGCAGTGCGAGCAAAGCACCGCCGATTGCGCAGGTGGCGGGCGGCGCGGCGCGCTCGCTCGAGGATGAGATCCTGCGGCTGCGCAAGGACCGCGACACACTTAAGGGTGATGCCGATGCCTGGCGCACGGCGCATACGGCCGGGCTTGTCATCGTCCAGATCGAGCTCGATCGGATCGACGATCATGCCTATGCCCGCGACCGGCGGTATCTGGATCACGACGGCGAAGCCTGGCACGAGCTGAAGGACAGTCTGCGCGCCCGCGGGCAGCAGACCCCGATCGAAGTCACGGTGTCGGACGAGGACCCCATGACCTATCGCCTGGTGAGCGGGTTCCGGCGACTGAGCGCCTTGCGCGAGTTGCGGTCGGAGACCGGCGAGGACCGCTTTGCCACCGTCAAGGCGCTAGTCGCCGAGCGACCCGAGACGGTCGATGCCATGGTGGCCATGGTCGAGGAAAACGAAATCCGCCAGGATGTGAGCTTTTATGAACGTGGGCGGATCTGCTGTCTCGCGGTCGAACACGGTGTGGTGGAAACCGTCGACGATGCCATTCAGACGCTCTTCGCAAATTCCAGCCGCAACCGGCGGTACAAGATCCGCAACTTCACGCTCATCCATCAACACCTCGCGCCCTATCTCGACTATCCGGAAGCCATTGGTGAACGGTTGGGGGCGCGGCTGGCTCAGGCACTGAAAGAGGGCAGGGGCGATGAACTGACAGCGGTACTGGCCGACCGAGGCGAAAAATTCGCCGATGCCTCTGAAGAGACAGCGCTTCTGGACGCGTTTGTTGAGCGCAAAGGCGTGTTTTCGGGGAAGCGGAAGCCGCAAAAACCGGAGGCGCTGACGGTCGATTGGCAGGGGCAGGGTGGTCTCCGGTTGAAAGCCAAGGCCCGCGGCGGGCGGGTCACTCTGGAGCTGTCCGGGCTTGAGATCAGGGATGAAGCGGCGCTTGAAGAGCTTCTCATCCGGATTGGTGCCGCGGCGGAGACATAGGCAAAGTCCGGCGTCTCGCGTGCGAGACGCCGCCTCGGCAGCCATTCGCGAAGTGATTGGTCGTGGCGAACCTGCAGATTTTTGCGCGGACAGGTATCGTGCGAAAAGAACGCTGGGTTAGGCTAGCGGACCCCGTCCTGCAGCTTCGACTTGGTATACGCAAGGGCCAAATTGGGATCTGGATGGACAGGCCTGGCAAATGGTTCAGAACGTAGGCCCGAGACGATATGCCGGGCCTAGGCGCCGTCACGGCGTCCCCAGCCAAGTGACGCTAAGAAGCGCCGCAGCGACGATCGCAGACGCTGCTACAGCCCGGCTGCCATGGTCAAATTTACCCGAACCGGACGCCAGGTCCGCAAGATAGAGACCGATCATCTCGGGCGACGGAGGCAGCGGTTCCGCGCCCTTCATCCGACACCAGCGGGCGAAATGCGCCCAGTCCCTTGCATAAGCCTTCAGCGTGTTCTCAGACGCAGCAGCACGGGCGTAGTCGCGGGCGGTGTCGACGAGGCGGTCGAGGGTGCCGGAACCGGCGACATGGGAGGGCAGGGCGATGCTATCGCATTCTTCTTGCTCTCTTTCGTCGAGGCAAACATCATCCGGTTCATCAGAGGGCGCTGATGGCGATTTCTCGGTCTCTGAGGACATTTTCCACTAGCTCCGGCGATAAGGTTGAACTGCTTTGCCGTATACTTTCTTATGTTCGATAATGAAAAAGGTTTGTGGCCGCTGGATGCGCGTCATCCAGCGGCGATAAATCTGCCTTGGACGAAAGCGCGGGCAGAATTTGGGCCTATGGGGATTGCTCTGTACGACTAAGCTCGGTGGCCGCCTGTGTGGCAGATTTTTGGGGTGGGGTGGATGCCGAGTTCGACAAGGAACACCTGTCGTTCTTGCAAAACGAGGCCCTTTGCGCGCGCGGGTCCGGAGCGTTTGTCGTGCTTCTGAGTTTGAGCCACACGGACCCGTGCGGTGCCGGGGCGCCGCAGGTCAAGACAAAGGTTCTGCCTTGTTTCATGCGGCGGTTCTCCAAGGTGGCGAGTGAGATTTCGGGGTCTGGCCGCGCTCGAAAGTCTCGATGACGACCATGCTGCCGCTGCATTCCGGGCACGTCAGACCCGAGGATTGTTCGTCCGGAAGGCCGGTCTTGTCGACGGATGTTTCCTGGTCGTCTTGCGCCTCTGCGGCCAACAGTAATCTGATGGTTTCGAGCCTTGCGCGGCGGATGCCGTTGGCAAGGAAACCGGTATGGCGAATCCGGTGAAACCCCGGAGGCAGAACGTGGGTCAGGAACGGGCGAATGAACTCCCCCGTTTCGAGACGCATGACCTTCTGGCGATTGCGATTTCTGATCCTGTAGTCCTTCCATCGGAACGCAACCGTCTCGGCATCGGCGCTGACGAGGCGCGAATTCGGGATCGCCACCCTGTGCGTGTACCGGCTGAGATAGGAGAGAACCGCGTCGGGTCCTCCGAAGGGCGGTTTGGCGTATACCACCCATGCGGTCTTTCTGAGCGGTGCGAGGAACCTCCTGTCGTTTGATTGAGAAGGTCCCAATCAAACGACGGTCATATCTATCCGCAAAGACCGCAGTCGACCCGGCGTAGCTCGGCTGCAACGAGCGCCAATACCGCGTGAGCGGTTTCGTTCAATGCAAATTTATTGGACATAATAATGGGCGGCAGAGTGGGGCGATTAAAGCGTTAAAATGTGGCGAAAAGCGCCGCGACAGTGTAGGCTCTGGACATGACATTTGCCCGACCTGATCACATCCACGATTAAAATACGATACCCTGCATACCCGCCTAGGTCACCTCCGCGCGTGCTGAAACCCTTGAAGATGTTGCGTTTTTGTCGGAGGCGGCGCTGAGCCATCTGCATCTTGTGTTGAGCCGAGTTGACCTCCCCCACGCCTTGTTGCGGGACAGGCTCGCGCTGCGCGCGGCCGAGGCCTGTGTCGCGTTTTCTGGCCGCCCGGAGCGGGTAGGGGAGCTGCGCGACGCAGTACACCTTTTGCGCCCCGGCGATCTGCCCGGACCGGCGGGCGAAACCTGCCTGGCCTAGCGCCGCGCGGTGGAGCAGCCGGTGTCGGTCAAGGCTATGGGTCGGGCTTTTCCGTCCTTCGAGCCGGGCCAGATTGCCGCGTGGCTTCACAGATCGGGCTTCAAAGCGGCCTCAATCACACTGCGATCCACGAGAACGGCAGCGCGCGACAGTATCTGCTCTTGGCAGCCGATGAACTGGGCTTCGAACAGTGCAGAAGCCCTACGGCCTTGGAGGCTGAAACGGTGATATTTTTGAGCATCTGCCAATACCCGAAGCAACCCAATATTATTGGACGTAACCGGGCGACGTGATGTAGGGCTGTTTCAGCCGCATTTTTCGAGAAAAAGCGCCGTTGAATGAGCATCTTGCCCATGTCACATGCACGGAGCGACATTCAGTAACGACCCCGAGACCCTAGCCGGGATGCTGCCTTGCGCCACTTGCGGACAGGCGGAAACACCTGAAATGTGACGTTTTTGCCAGGATGCGTTTTCGGTCCCCCGAGTTACGTCGCTCTTGCCAGGCATGCTGAGCGGAGAGGGCGGATCCGCGCCCCGTGATACGTAACCATTCACCATAGGTCGTGCAGTGTGAGGGTATCCGCCCCTACGTCGAGGCGCTCACCGCCAATGGCTAGGGAGTTGGCGCTTCCATGCGTGCGTTCCTGCTGAAATTGTCCAAGGCGAACGGGCAGAGCTTCGATCTGGTGCCCACGCGCTTGGCACGTGAGCGGCTCCTGTACCGGCTGAGCCCATTGCCCTATGCAGAGCGCTTCGTCCTCATACTGGGTGCTTTCGAGTATTTCGAGTATTGCGATTGTTTCGAATGAAGGATACCCTATATCCAATACGAGACGACAGAACCGGAGAGAGAAGATGAACGCCCTCAGAAAAGAAGCGTTCTTTGATCGTTTGCCCGATGCGGTCGAGATCCAGAACGCCGAGCAGCTCAGAACGATTGTCGCCTCCCAGATCAAGGAAGGCGAACCGACAAAGCTGTCGCTTGCCCTGGAAGGCGGCGAAGTTCGAACCGTAACGCTTGCGCCTGCTTTGACGGCTTCGCTGCTCGAGGTATTGCGGCTTGTGTCGAGCGGTCGCGGGTTTCGGATGATCCCGGTCGAGTCGGAACTGACCACACAGCAGGCGGCGGACCTTCTCAACGTCTCCCGGCCGTTCCTGGTGAAGCTGCTCGAGGAAGGTGAAATTCCGTTTGCGAAGACCGGGCGTCATCGCCGGGTTCGTGCCGACGATCTCTTTGCCTACAAAGCGAAACGCGACGCGTCTCGCTCGGAGGCATTGAGCGACCTTGCTGCCTTGGATGCGGAAGAAAATCTTGTATGAACCGATACGCAGATCGGTTCACAGCTCTGCTCGATGCCTGCGTCCTGGGCGGGGCGCTACGCAGAAACATGCTCCTGAGCCTGGCTGAGGCCGGCTTGTTCCGGCCGAGGTGGAGCGGTCGCATTCTCGACGAGACCCAGAAAGCGATCGCCCAGATCACCAAGGGCGAAACCGATGGTTCCCGGCAACGGGAAGCAATCGAGGCAGCGTTCCCTGAAGCTCTGGTGACAGGCTATGAGATCTTCGAATCCAAGCTCGCGTTGCCCGATCCCGACGACAACCACGTGCTGGCAGCAGCCATCGCGACGTCTGCCTCAGTCATCGTGACGGACAATCTTGCCGATTTCCCACCGAAAGCTCTGGACCCGCATGCCATCCAAGCGATTTCTGCGGACGAATTCATCGCCGATACAATCGAGCTCGATCCCTCGGAGGCCATTCTGGCCCTGCGCCACATGCGCGAGCGCTTCAAGAACCCTGCGCTCGATGTCGCGGCCTTGATTCACAAGTCCGAAGCACAGGGACTTCTGCAGGTCGCAACCTTCATGGATGAATACCAGTCGTTCTTGTAAGGACAAGACAAGTGAGCGTCAGAGCACAGGCATCCGAAAATCACCGGTGAATAATGGCCAACGCGTCCGCTGACCCCCGCAGTTCTTTCCTGCTCATCTCATGCCGCTGGCCAGACCTTCGTCGACCAGTTTCTGCATATGCGCGATCTTGGCTTGGCGTTCCTGGTCGCGCCAGATGAGGTCCCGCACGTAATCGCTGAAAGTTCTGTAATGAACGGACCGGGTCTGCGCTTCCACACGGTCTTTCATCTGGTCGGGCAAGGACACGTTCATGGTTGCCATGGCCATCCTCCTGCAAACAAGGGTGACATGATTTGCCAATATTTGCCAAATGTTCAGCGGTCTCTGTCCGCCGACGGTCCTGGCTCCGATAGTCCGGCTAAAGCGTTTCGGGGAATACCTGAGCCATCAAGCATCACCAAAAGCCCGAGAGCGCCGAAGGCGTGGCAGGGTTTTGGTAATTCAAGGTTTTCCCGAAACGCTCTATGTCTGCGCTCACGCACTCTCGGACAAGGGCAGGTATTGCAGGTTGGCCTGGTCTTCCGGTTCATCGCCGGCGTACCAGCGGATGCGGCGGTCGCCATTGGCCCATTGATAGACGATGCCAACCTCGACCTGTTCGCCGTCGATATCGGAGACGATCACCTCCACGGGATATCCGAACCATTTCATCCTTAACCCTTTCACTCTTTCTTCGCGAACCGACCGGTTGCGCGGATTTGCAACTGGCGTCCGCGTCCTGCCTACGATACATATGTCTCCGACACAAAACGGAGGTCCTTGACGTGTCGTCCCTGTCCTTATCTGCGGCGGTTCTGGCCGTCCTTGCGCAGCCCGTCGTGGCCGCGTCCTGGGACCACGGCCTGTCTCGCGGCCTCGAGACCTACCGTATGGCCGCCGATGGCGGTTCGGTTCTCCTAGCCTGCGACCCGGACAGAGTCTACAACCTTAGGCAGAGTTCCGCGCATGTCAGGGTCGCAATGCCGGCAGACCTCGCGGCGCAGCGGATCGTGTTTCTCGCGGCGTCCGGACACCAGGCCGCGTTCGATGTCCGGGACGGGATTGCGACCCAGGCCGGGGCCGATCCGGAGGCCTGGTCGCAGCTGATCGACATGATCGAGGAGGGGGGCCGGGTGGCCGTTGTGACGGCGCGCGACAGCTTCACGCTCGACCTGGATCCTGTTCCGGGGTTTCGCTGTCGGTAGAGATGGTGTCCGAGGTGTCGGGTCTGCCCAGTTGTTCGGCAAGGCGGGTGATTTCGAGAGCGAGGATCGCCTTTGCATAGGCCGAGAGAATGTGCGGCGTGCCGAAAATGCCCAACGGATCATCGACCGACTGGCGCAAGTCGGCTTGTTGTTCGCCCGTCAGCCGGATCATGCCGCGCGGGAAAGGCTCCCCGGCGCCCTTGGCGTCTTCGAGATGCGGCAGAATTTGCTCGGCAAGGTCTGCCCAGGCGCCGGTGTCGCGCAGCTGCATGAGCCGCGTGCGGAGATTTCGGGCCAGGGCTTTGCGAATGTAGGCAGCGCGCATGCCGGTCAATCGCGCCAGGGCGTCCAGCCGCGCTTGCCCATTCGGTGGCAACCGCGGGTAGTAGGTCACGGATCGCGCCCCCTCGGGCGCGCCGTAGGGTTCCGTCTCCTCCAATCCCGGTGCGGCGGCAGGCATTTCTCGGCTCAGGCGGAGTTCGCGCCGCGGTTGGCCTTTTCCCTCTTTCCGGGAATCCTTTTCCTGGCCGCCCGCGCCGCCGTCAGCCTGTTGGTCGGAGGCGTTGCCGCCCGACTGCCCTGACGGGTGGCCCTGGCCCGCCACCATGTAGCGCGCGGCACTGTCTGCAAAGTTCACGGAACGATCCAGGCGCTCGGCATTGGAGATGGCAGAGCCGGAGCGGGCGGGGATTTTCCTAACCACGGGCAGCCCCGGACAGGTCTTCGATGTCCTTCAGCACCTCGTGGCAGACCTCCAGCGCTGCCGTCAGGTGGCCGGCTTGCAGGCGGTGACGCAGGTCCTGGGCATAAATGTCGCGGACATGGCTCAAGGGCCCGGTCAGCGGCATGCGCTGGAGGGAGATCGTGGCGGCGACCGGGGTGGGCAAGAGCGGCAGCGTGGATATCACGTCAAAAACCTCGGCGTCCTGGCGATGGAGTTTCTGCCGTGCGCGGTCCCGGTCGAGGTCGGAGGCCGCGGTCACGAAATCGATCGCGCGCTTGTCGGCATTCATCAGCACGGCGCGATAGAGCGGCGCCGGGTCTTCGGGTCCCAGGGTGGCGATCATCCGGCCGATCCAGGTCAGGGTCTTCAGCGCGGCCACGAAATCCGACTGCACCGGCACCGCCGGGACCAGGATCATGTCGGCGGCGAGCGCCAGCGTTTCGGTGTCGGGATGTTCGCCGGGGCGCGTGTCGATGAGGGTGAGGTCGATGCCCTCCGCGTCCAGCGCGTCGAGCCTGGCGTAAAGCGCTTCCACCGTGGGCGGCGCATCGGCGACGGTCAGGCGCTCGGGCCAGGGCAGGCGCGGCAGGTCGCCAAAATCCGCGCCGGTGCTTTTGGCCTGCCATTCGAGGATCTGCTGGTCGGCATCGGCATCCATGACATGGACCCGCCCGCCGCGGGCCAGCATGGCGGAGGCGAGCATCTGGATGAGGGTGGTTTTGCCCGATCCGCCCTTGGCGGAAATCGCGGTGACAACAAGCATGTTGCGACTCCAAGATATATCTATTGCCGCGTTATGGCGTTTCTGCGCGCGGCGTCCAGAGGGCGCGGCGGCGCGATCATTCGGCCTTGGTACAACCCGGCAACCCGCCAATCCGCGCATTGGGCAGTCCGGCAATGCGGCTTTTCGCGCTGTAAGCGTTGCAGCGTTTGAGCAAACGGGCAGTGCTGCAAGACGACAGCGAGGCGATGCATCAGTCGGGCAGTCCAGCCATGCGCCATCGAGGCGATACGGCGATGCGCCAAGCTGGCAATGGCGCGATGCTGCAGAGCGGCGACCGGGCGTTGTGGCATACCCGCGTATCGGCAAACCGGCGACCCGTGATCAGCGCGGTCCGACAATGCGGCAATGCGACGATGCAACGTTGCGCGGTTTCTCCAACGTATTGTTTCGCTGGCCGACCCAGCCGCCATATCTCTCACCCGGTGTCCCGTCCGAGCGAAACCCAGTCCACTCCCTTTCCCCGGTCCGGGGTTCTCGCGTGGGGTCCGGGCGGGCCCCGCGCGGTAGAGCGTTTCGGGAACACATAGCCCCCCAACCCCTGCCACGCCTTCGGTGCTCTCGGTCTTTTGCCGATGCTTGATGGCTCAGGAATTCCCCGAAACTTTAATGCGCCGACGCTGTCGGCAACATGCCCGCTTCTGTTCAGGATCCGGCAGGCCGGATCGCGACGCGGGGGAGGCGGCGTCCCTTCAGGCGGTTCGTTGTCGCACGGGCTCCCTTCTCCGAAGGAGCGACAACGGCCTGAAGGGACGTTGACAGGATCCGGCAGGCCGGATCGCGA
>JAVJUV010000150.1:0-10121 GCA_040220415.1 Silicimonas sp. | reverse complement strand
CGCGGTCGCTTCCTGCTGTTCGAGAAGCTGCACCGCTTCCATGATGATCTGGGGGTTTTCCAGAATCGCTTCCAAGGCCAGTTCCTTGACGCGTTCCTCGCTCAGCTCCTGTGCGAACGCGGAAAGCGGCAACAGGATGCTAATGGCGAGCACTGCCAGTCGAAGCGATTTCATTTTCAGTCTCCTCTTTTTTGCTGTTCCGCTTCGCTGCGGGCGGCCTGGACCTCCCGCTGACGGTCGGGCCATGTGGATTTGATGAAGGCGAGGATGTTCCAGATCTGCGCATCGGTCAGCTCATTGCCAAAACCGGGCATGCCGCTTTGGAAATCCACACCCTGCTTCGCGAGGGTCTTCTTTCCGCCGAGCTTGGTATAGTCGAACAGAATACTATCAGGATGATGCCAGGTGTGACCGGTTTCGTCATGCGGGGGTGCGGGCAGGATGCCATCCTCTCCGGCCGAGCGCCATCCGGCCTGTCCCTCGAGATCGGCGCCGTGGCAAGAGGCGCAATACTCCTGATAGAATTCTGCGCCCTCGGCGAGATCGACAGACTGCGGCGGTTCCGGCGTGGCGGAGGTGCCGGATGTCCCTCCCGCCATCATCCAGGCGCCGACTCCAGCCGCGCCGGCCATGAGCAGAAAGAGGATCAGCCAACGTCGCATCATGTCACCTTCATCCAGGTCATCATGCCCGAGGCCGCGTGGCTGAGCATGTGGCAGTGAAACAGCCAGTCGCCGGGATTGTCGGCCACGAAACCGATCGTGTGGGTCTGGCCGCCGAACATCAGGATCGTGTCGCGCAAGGGACCGAGCCCGCCATCCTCGCCGATCTCGCGGAAATGCAGCCCATGCAGGTGCATCGCGTGGGGAAAGGACGTGTCGTTGTAGATCTGCAGCTTGACCGTTTCGCCCTTCGCGACATCTACGAGCGGCGCATCGGTCATGCCGATCGTTCCATTGAACGACCAGAACTGGTTGGCGACCACCAACTCGCGAAAGCTTTTCTTCTCGCCATTCAGAAACGCGCTGTCGAGCGTGCCCATTGCGCCGCCCTGCATGTCGAGCCGCACGGTCCTGGCGTCATCGAGGCCGATCACCTCCATCCCCGGATTGGGTCGCAGCGCGTCCGGTGCATCCCGGGAGCGTGGTCGAGGCCTTTCCAGTCACGGTGAAAGCCACCTGCGAGGCCGCCTCCTGATCGTCGAGGCGAACGAGATGGGCGGTTTCCTCGGGCGCGGCGGTCACGTCGACGATCAGATCGGCCCGCTGACCGGGGCCGAGGATCAGCGCCTCAGCGAGCGGCTCGGGCCGGGGCAGTGGCATGCCGTCCAGTGCAACCGTCCAGCCCTCCATGCCATGAAGCGACAGCACGAAAATCCTGGCGTTGGCCGCGTTGACGAGGCGCAGGCGCAGACGTTCGTGTTGGCGCACCTCCAGGGAAAGGTCGTGCCGGCCGTTGGTGGCGATGAAATTGCCGCGCCGCCCGGCATGGCCGCGGTCATGGCGCGAGGTGAAGTCCGGGACGATCTGCGCCATTTCGGGGTCGAGCAGCCAGTCATCAAGGATCAGTACCTCTTCCCGATCCAGGTCCGGCGGCTCGGATTCCTCGACGATCAACGCGCCATAGAGCCCGCGCGCCACCTGTTCGGTCGAGCGGTTATGAGCGTGATACCAGTAGGTTCCGGCATCCGGCGCGATGAAATCATAATCAAAGCTCTGCCCCGGCTCGACCGCGGGCTGGGTCAGCCCGGCAACACCATCCATCGCATTGTCTATGCGAACCCCGTGCCAATGCACCGTGCTTGCCTGGGGCAGTGCGTTCATGAAGCGGCGTTGCAGCCGCGCACCCTGCTGAAGACGCATTTGAGGGCCGGGCATCGCGCCGCCATAGCCCCAGATTTCGGTCTTGGGATAGCCTTCCGGCGCCAATTGAACGCTGGCCGTGCGGGCGTCCAGGGATTGAAACTCTGACGTTGCGGCATAAAGCCGCTTTGGAAGGGCAAGCGCCGCGGTGATAGCCGCCCCCTGCATGAGAAAATCGCGTCGCGTCGGCATGGAGAATCCTGTGTTTCAATCGCGGCAATTATGGCGCCGGCAATCAGATCTGAAAATCGGAAGATCAGGCCGGATAGTGAGAGTGGGCACCCGGAACCTGCCCAAGGCTCAGTTGATCCCGTTCTCCCTTTGCAATTCACGTACATAGCGTGCGATCAACTTGACGTCGCCATCGGTCAAACCTTCGACCGGTGGCATGTTTCCGAATTTCCAGTGATGCGCGCGCACACCGTTTTTCGCGGCCATCACGAACGCCATGTCGGAATGGTGGTTCGGTTCGTAGATCTTGTGCACGAGTGGTGGTGCGACCCCGTTCTGGCCTGCGGCGTTCTTGCCGTGACATTCCGCACATGTCGCCTCGTAGGCCCGCTTGCCCATCTGCGCCTGGTCCGAAAGCTCCGCCGGCAGCGAAACTTCGACCATGGGGGCGCCCGATTCCAGATCACTGGTGTCGGGAGGTACCATCGAATGGCCCATCCCCTGCTGGGGTTGCTGCGCGATTTTCCAGTAGACTACCGCGCCGCCCAACACGAAGAAGGCCAGAATGGCTAGAACTGTCTTGTTCATTTGATCCTTACTTCAGATAAGTTTGACTTGGGTGCCGATTGGAGTCCTGTCGAACACTTCGATGATATCTTCGTTGTGGAGACCGATGCAGCCGCTGGAGGATTTGCGACCGATCTTGCGCGTGTCGCCGGTCCCATGGATGCGGTAGTACTGCCAGGTCAGATGCATGGCGCGCACGCCCAGCGGGTTCTCGGGGCCGGGGGCGACATATGCCGGCAAAGACGGATCGCGCTCGCGCATCGACGGGGTGGGCACCAAATCCGGCGCATCGTCCTTGTAGACGATTCGCTATAGCCACGCCGCGTGAGTTCGTCGCCCTTAGGAACCGATGTGGGGTAGATGCGCATCTCCCCATCCGCGGTCCAGTGCTGAAGAACTCTGGTGTTGGTATCGGAAAGCAGAATTCCTTTGCCGAGCGCGTCAAAGTGATCCTGCCAGCGATGCAACCGGAATGACGAAATATTCCGGCGAACTGAGTCCGAACTCTTGGGCACGCAACACCGATGGTGCCGCAAGAGCAACGAGCCCTCCAACCGAAAAGAATAGAAAGCCTCGGCGTCTTATTGCCCTGGGGGTCTTGTCTTCCATCGTCCGTCTCCGCGCATTCGATCCTTGAATGGGACTCTTGAACCGCCTTCCCGCACTGGAAGATCAAGAATGGTCGGGATGAAAACTCCGTGAAATACGTAACGGTTTGTATCGCTCACCTCCCTGCAGGATAAGCCTTTAGCAGGGTTTCGAATTACGGGGTCTCGACATTATGAAAATGGCCAAATCACGAGTAGAGCTTTCCAATTCAAGTAACATGATGAACTTTGGGATATGAGTCTGCTGTGCGGTCACACTTGCGCCGGTTTTGTTTTATGCTGTGGCAGGTCGCGTATCTGTTGGTTTCTCGAGCAACACGTTCATACTCGCGCCTTTGGCATGATGTCTGGGAGGTCATTTCGGCGAAGCGGGAAAGGGCATGATGGCTTAGCCTTGGAGTTCTTGCTTGCGGCGCCGAAACTCATCTTGGACCTGTCCCGGAATTGTTCCGCTCCTTTGACTTGGTAATTTGCCACAAAGGAGAGACATCATGGCACAAAAAACCAACCCCGGAATTCCGCGCCGAGGCAGTGGGGATAGCTTTGACCAGCGGACTGCCGCGTAAACAAGTGGCCGCCGATTTTGGCGTAGGCTTCTCCACGTTGAGCCGCTGGATTCAGAAGGATCGGCGCAATCCAGAGAAACCAACGGTCCAGTCTGATCTCGAACGCGAGATCACGGAGCTGCGGAAAGAGAACCGCATGCTCCGGGAGGAGAGGGAGGTGTTAAAAAAGGCCACGGTGTTCTTTGCGGAGAGAAGCAAATGAGGTTTGCCTTCGTTGAAGAACACCGAAACGACATCCCGGTGAACCGCTTGTGTGAGATTATGGACGTCAGCCCGCGAGGCTACCGCGCCTGGCTGTCCCGCCCTGCCAGTCGGCAGCAACGCACCGACATGGTGTTGCTCGCCCACATCCGCGAACAGTTCCGCTTGTCTCTGGGCAGCTACGGCAGGCCCCGCATGACCGAAGAGCTGAAGGAGCTGGGGTTTGATGTCGGGCATCGCCGCATTGGCCGTTTGATGCGACAGAACCGCATTACGGTGAAGAGGAACAAGAAGTTCAAGGCTACGACCGACAGCAATCACAGCTTCAACATCACGCCGAACCTGCTGAACCGGGACTTCTATGCGGATCGCCCCAACCAGAAATGGGCGGGCGACATCAGCTATGTCTGGACGCAGGAGGGGTGGCTCTATCTGGCTGTCATCCTCGACCTGCATTCTCGACGTGTCATTGGTAGGGCCGTCAGCAGCCGGATGAAACGCGATCTGGCGATCCGGGCACTGAACATGGCGATTGCGATGCGGCGGCCACACAAGGGCTGCATCCACCATACGGATCGCGGCTGCCAATACTGCTCTCACGACTACCAGAAAATCCTGCGCCAGGACGGCTTCAAGGCATCTATGAGTGGGACCGGGAACTGCTACGACAACGCTGCCGTCGAAACCTTTTTCAAGACCATCAAGGCGGAACTGCTGTGGCAGCGGTCTTGGCGGACACGTCGCGATGCTGAGATGGCCATCTTCGAATACATCAACGGCTTCTACAATCCGCCTCGAAGGCACTCAGCATTGGGCTGGAAAAGCCCCTTGGCCTTCGAAGCAAAGGCTGCATAAGTGAGCAATCGGAGCGGCACGAAAGCGTGACAGGTCCATCTTCGTCGATCTCACCGCGTGCATAGCGTTCCTTGAGGATCTCCATCGCATCGCGAGTTTCGCCCAAACGGTTGCTGGTGAGCATACGGAAGAAGAATACGGTAACCGCGATAATCACCCCCCAGAAAAGGATCATGCCGAAACCTCCCAACCAACCATGACCATCTCCCCACATCATGTGTCCAAAAGTGTTATCAGCAATGCCGCCTGGATCCGCGAGGGCCGAGACTGTGCCCGCAAACAGAGCGATTACGCTGGATTTGACCGTCAAATAGGCATTCATGATATTGTCTTTTCTTGCTGGTTGGAACTTTGTGAAAACGGCAAATCGAGTCGCGCAAGAAGCCCGCCGTCCGGGTGGTTCTGCAAAATTATATCGCCGCCATGCGAGCGCAGGATGGTGCGTGCGATTGACAGGCCGAGACCGGTGCCACCCGTCTCGCGTGAGCGTGACGTCTCGACCCGAAAAAATGGTTCGAAAACCTCTTCTAGCTGCGTCTCCGGGATGCCGGGACCATGATCACGAACCCAGATCGATGCCCTGTCATACTCGCGGCTATACGTGACCTCGACATCGTCGCCGTAACGTACTGCATTTTCTATGACGTTCCGCAAAGCTCGGCGCATGGATTGAGGCCGAAGCCTCACCCGAAGCGGTGTGTCCGTTTCGAGTCGGAATGCGTTGAGCATGTCACACTTCAGCTCAGTGAGAAATTCCCCCAATTCTATTGTTTCAGGAGGTTCACTTATTGCCATGCCTCGAGCAAAAGCCAGTGTGCGCTCGACCATATCCTGCATTTCCTCGATGGATTTCACCAAGGCGTCACGCGTCTCTTCCTCATCCACCATCTCTGCGTGAACCCGCAAAGCGGTCAGTGGCGAACGCAAATCGTGACCCAGAGCGGCCATTATACGCGTCTTGTCAGCGACCGTGCGCACCAGTCTCTCCTGCATGTGATTGAAGGTATCCGTCAGTTCTCTGACTTCGCTTGGTCCCGCGACTGGGAGTGGCTTGTTTTCCTCTCCCCTGCCAAGCCTGTCTGCGGCTTGCGCCAAGCGCCTTAACGGCCAGGTCAGGCGAGCAAGCAAGTACCAAAAAGCAACACCAATCAGGAACGCCGCCGTGAAACCAAAGCTCACCGCAGAAAAGATTGGCCACTGTAGCGGCGGTCGCTGAAAGCGCGTATCGACATTCAGCCAAGTGCCACCTGCAAGCGCGATAGAGAGCGTTAGTTCAAGCCCTGATATCTTGTCATGCATCATCTGTTTGTGCTCGGCGACCATCTGCGGTGGCATCATCTTCATTGGCGGGAATGCGCGCTCGACTTCATGCAACTCCACGCGAATCTCGCGGCTGTCTTCGGCACCCAGAAACGACCTGATACGCGCTTCGACCGCTCCTTTTGCACGGTGATCAAGATGGTCCACAGCTGCCTGCGGGTCGATCCGAAACCTTGCAAGCGGGGAGTCAGCGGCCCGGAGGATAGAGGCATGCAGGTCCGGTGGCGCCCGTTCGAGGAGAAGCGCCACATTCGCTGCGCGTCCGGCCGCCTCTGCCCCGATCGCAGCGCGCACGGCGAGGCCGCGTTCGTCCACGAACAGCCAGAGGCTTATTGTCTGCGCCACAAGGAGGCTGCCTATAATGAGCAGCAGAAGCTGGACACGCAAGCTATCCAGACGCTTGCGGATCACTGCTGCACCTCGACATCCGTTGCAAGGCAGTAGCCCCCGTTTCGAACCGTGGTGATGATTTTTGGTCGTCCCGGGTTGTACTCAATCTTCCTCCTCAGTCGGCTGACCTGGTTGTCGATAGTTCGGTCGAAAGCGGCCGGTGTTCGCCCAACCGTCAGGTCAAAAAGCTGCTCGCGGCTCATCACGATGCGCGGGCGTTCCAGCAGGATTGTCAGCAGTTTGAACTCTGATGTTGTCAGCACATCCTCTCGGCCGTCTACCGCGACAAGACGGCGTGTGTCGGTTTCCAGCGTCCAATCTGCGAACCATACACGGCTGCCTGTAAGACTTCCCGCCAGGACTTCTGGTTTCTGCGCCCGACGCAGAATTGCCCTTATCCGCGCAAGCAACTCGCGCGGATTGAAGGGTTTGGGCAAATAGTCATCCGCACCGACCTCTAGGCCGATGATACGGTCCATTTCCTCTCCAAGCGCTGTCAACATCACGATTGGGGCCACCCCCTTGGCGGACAAGCGGCGACAGACCGATATCCCGTCTTCGCCAGGCATCATAACGTCCAGCACGATGAGGTCATAGCGGCCGACCTTCAGCAGGTCATCCATCTGGGCTGCATCGACCGCACTCGTGACGCGCATGTCGTTCTTTTCGAGATATCGCGCAACGGCTTTGCGAATTTCGACACTGTCATCGACCAAAAGTATGTGGGGCGGGTTTCTCATGACCCTTATCTAAGCGATCAAAGGGTCGTTGCCGAGAAAATTTGTCACGAAACGTAACACAGTCAGGCTTTGCGACAGAGTGATACAAACGCTCCATCGTTAGCTTCCCGAAACTCGGCCATATGTCATCACATAGAAGGTTACCACGTCATGGTGCCTGAAAGGGTCAGAGAATCAAGAAAAATGAAACGAAATCGCACGTTAGTTTTCCCTGGAAGATCGCTCCTGCTGTGGGCGGTGCTGTCTTGGCAAAAAGGCAGTTGCAGCCCGATCATTGTGGAAAAGTCTATTTTAATGCGGCCGTGCCAATTAGTACCATGATCGCTTTGCTCTCAATTTGACAAGGCCAAACCCCATGGTAATGGTACGAGATACTACGTTTACAAAAACGACACTGGCAAAGTGGGGCGTGCTGTCTTGCTGGGGTGCCGTCACCCTATATGCGGCATCCAACTCGGTCGTGAGCATGCTAGTCAACATTGGAGATGCGAATCGCATTGACGGCCATAACGTAATCACTTTCGCCAACCTTCTGGTCTTGGGGTCGCTGATTTCATTGATACCCATGGCCGTCTTCTTTGGGCGCGATTGGGAACTGAAAACGCTTCGTAGACTTTCTTCGCGCGAATGGGCGTTTTTGACCGTATCCGCTATACTCTCCTCGGCAGTGACACCCGGCCTGTATTTTTTCGCTCTGGAAAACACGAGCGTCACGAATGTCGTGATAGCCGGACGCATCGACCCCCCCGTTTTTCTTGTTCTTGCTGCTATCTTCTTGGGTGAAAGGTTTGACTTCAGGGCACTGGTTGGAAACATCATCATTTTGATCGGGGCAGTCGTCATTCTGGTCCTCAAGGATCGCAGTATCGGCTACGCGATCGGTCTCGGCGAGGTTGCAGCTCTTGGCGCTACTTTGTCATTTACTGTTTCAACGCTCATCACCAGGACGAGCCTGCAAACGGTGCCATTCGGGGTATTCGCAATATTCCGAACGGTGCTTGGGACCTCAATATATGTTTTGTTTCAGATATTCTTTTCAGGACACCATCATTTTAGCGAGATGTTCCAGCCGATCCTGCTCAAGTGGATCTGGGTTTATGCCATTCTTATCATTATTATTGGACAGTTGGCTTGGAATTTCGGTTTGAAACACGCAAAGGCAAGCGACGTTTCGTTGGCCACCTCTTTCTCTCCCTTGGCTGCCATCGCAATTGCCATGTTGATTCTAAGGGAAGATCCCGGAGCGGGTTTGGTTCCAGGAGGCTTGCTGATGGTGTTCGGCATATGGGTCGCCCGCTCCGGAAGGCAAGGCGTATTCGGGAACAGGAAAAGCGCCCAAGAAAGATCGTTGGAGCTTGAGGGCGAGGTGAATTTCAAGGGCGTATAAGCGATCTCAGAAAAGGGCTGAGAAAAACAAATGAACGCTTGTAGGTCGAGGGTATGGCAATGACAGCGGCTTTATCTATACTCCATGGCCGGTCTTTTGCATTGGCGAATGCAGGTGGAACCCTACCAAAATTGGAGGCCTTTGCGGCGACGCAAAGCATGGATGCTACGAAAGTTATCATACTGGTTGCAATTAATATAACTGCGGCGCAAATAAAGCGCCGCAGTCATGTCCGACTTGCAGAGACTCTGGCTTTCCTTTGTCAGCCAGAGCGCCAGTTTGAAAGCTTCAGCGGTCCTGCCGCCCATTCCGTTCTTCGAACATGTTCTTGAACTCTGATGCCGCCTCCATGTGTGCTTCCATTTCCTCGCGTGTGACCTTGCCGTCATCGTTCTGATCTGCGTGATCGAAATGGCCGCGCATGTTGTCGGTCATATGAATGTTATTATCGCGGTCGGGCAGCTCATGATGCCCGGTTACATATCCCATGTCCGCGAGCGCTGCGCCGCCGAGGGCCGTGGCAAATGCGGTTGCGAGAATGAGCGTGGTGTTGCGTTTCATTGAAAGCCTCCATTTTGGCGTGTTGCAGGACCAACATGGCAAATGCGACGTGTCGCGCAACAGGCTCCCGGCGCTGTCGTGTAACAGTCTGTCGCAGAAGCCGACCTGGCTACATTTGGTGACAGATTCCCTCGGTGTCTGACGCTTGATCCTGTAGATCCTAGACAGGATGAACGTGAGCCGGTTCGATGAAAGGACTACCTATGACACCAGTAACGGCCCTGAAGATTGTCCTTGCGATGGTGCTCTGGGCCTTGTGCTTTCCGGTCATCGAGGCCGGGCTCAAATACTCGCCTCATCTAACTTTTGCCGCCATGAGGGCGCTCCTCGCAGGCGGCGTGCTTACAGTTTTGGCGCTGATCTTAGGGCGACCATTTCCGCGAGGGCACCGGGTTTGGTTGACGCTAGCGGGAGTTGGCTTCGGTGCGACGAGTCTTGGCTTTCTTGGGATGTTTCATGCGGCAGAGTTTGTCTCACCGGGCGTGGCGACAGTCATAGCGAATACGCAACCTCTTCTTGCAGCTGTCCTCGCGGCGTTCTGGCTAGGGGAGAAGTTGTCTTTTTTGGGTAACTCGGGCTTGTTCGTTGGCTTCGTGGGTATCGTGCTGATTGCCTTGCCAGATTTTCTGGGTGAGAGAAGTGACAGTTATGCGATTGGCGTTTTCTACATCATTCTTGCAGCCGCAGGCGTTACGCTCAGTAACGTGTCTGACGTCAGCGCCTATGGGACAGATTTGAGGTTTTCGTAACGGAGGATTTCTGGTTCATCGCAGCCACCAAGGAGCGAATCTATGGACGCCCCTTGCGCAAGGTGTTTTTGGGCGACGGAACCAACGGCATTGGATGCGTGAATCTATCCGGCCTTTGTTCGAAGCTGTTTCGCTTCTGGCCTC
>JAVJUV010000149.1:0-7406 GCA_040220415.1 Silicimonas sp. | reverse complement strand
GTGACGGAGATGCAGCCCGCGGTCCAGTCGCGTTTGTTCATCGGGTCGATCCCCTTGCGGGGCCCCCCGTGGATGAAGATGTCGCCACCCGGCGATTTTCCTTGCGCCTCTGCAAACGCGATGTCGGCTTCATTGGGATATGAAATGCCGATGGAGAGGTGGAAGAGGCTGTTTGGGTTGCGCCGGTCAATCAGGTAGGAGCCCTCCGGCGTGCGGCCGTCCCCCTCAAACTGCTTGTGGCCTTCGGGCGCGAAGCCCAATCCGATGGGATAGGTCCGCAAGACGTCATCCGCGCCGTCAAGAACTAACAGCCGCTGCGCCTTGTACATGCGTAACCGGGTCACTTGTGGTCCGTTGTACGACCGGAACTTGCTGGCACAGCCTGAAAGGAAGGCGGCCAAACCGCCCAACAGCAAGACCCGCCGTGAAATTCTGGTATTCATCACTGCTCGACGCCCCTTTTGCGAGGTCTGGATGATGTCAGACGTTACCCTACCGAAACCGCCGGATCAATGACCGTGCGCGAGTGCTCCCTTCGCCATCCGCTCGCCAATCGGTTCACCGCCCGAGGGCCCCGCTTCGACCCGGTGGCCGTTCAGGAGCCGAAGCGCGTTGGCCACGACAAGCAGAGACACGCCTACATCCGCAGCAATGGCGCCCCACATTGAGGCCATCCCGAACGCGGTCAGCCCGACGAACAGCGCCTTGGTCGCCAGCGATATGCCGATATTCTGGTGGATGATCGTCATGGCCCGGCGCGAATGGCCAATAAGCCAAGGTACCTTGCCGATGTCGTCGGTCATAAGCGCGATGTCGGCCGTCTCGATAGCGGCATCCGATCCGACAGCGCCCATGGCGATGGCATAATGCGCACGCGCCATGGCCGGTGCGTCATTCACACCGTCGCCGATCATCGCTACCATGTCGTGGCTTTCGACGAGTTCCTCAATGGCCGTCACCTTGTCTTCCGGCAAAAGTTCGGCGCGCACCTCGTCGATGCCGACTTCGGCTGCCACCGCGCGCGCGGTGCGTTCGTTGTCGCCCGTCAACATCACGATGGTCTCCACACCCTGCGCATGCAGGCGCGCAACGATACCCTTTGCATCTGGGCGGATGCGGTCGCGAAGCTCCAGTACGCCGGTCACGCCGGCCTTGTCACCCACGGCAACGAGGGTGCTCCCTGTCTCCCCGATCTGATCCCGCAGATCCGCCGGAATGGCATTGCCGAACCCTTTCTCTTCGGCGAACCGATCCGAGCCGAGCCAGATAGCGCGCCCGTCGGCGCGTCCTTCCAGACCGCGCCCGGGCACGGTGCGGGTGTCCTCTGCGGCAGACACGGAAACACCATCGGCTTTGGCGCGCGAGAGTATGGCGCGTGCCAGCGGGTGTGAAGACCGCACCTCCAGGCTTGCTGCCAGCGCCATGAGATCGCGTGCGGAAACACCGACCAGTGGGTGAACCGCCGCCACCTCAGGCTCTCCCATGGTGATCGTCCCGGTCTTGTCCATCGCCAGTGCCGTGGTCCGCCCCGGCGCTTCGACATAGGCGCCGCCCTTGATGAGCACCCCCGCCCGTGCCGACGCGGTCAGCGCCGCAACGATGGAAACCGGCGTAGAAATGACCAACGCGCAAGGACATGCGATGACCAGAAGGACCAGGGCATTGTAGAACCAGTAGTCCCAGGCGCCGCCGAGCAGGAGTGGTGGCACCAGCGCGATGGTGATCGCCAGAGCCATCACGATTGGTGTGTAGATGCGCGCGAACTTGGCCACCCACTGTTCGACCGGCGCGCGGCGGGCATGGGCATCGCCTACCATGCGAATGATTTTCGCGAGCACCGTATCCGAGGCGGCCTTCGTCGCCCGCACCGTCAGTGTGCCCTCGCCGTTGATCGTGCCGGCATAGACCTCTTCGCCGGGTTCCTTGGGTACTAGCGCGCTTTCCCCAGTAATTGGGGCCTGATCGACGGCCCCTGCCCCGTCCACGACCTCACCGTCGAGGGGGATACGGTCGCCGCCGCGCACGATAAACCTTGCATTGACTGCCACAGCCGCAGCCGGAACGTCGGATTCCGATCCGTCTTCGTAAAGGACCCGCGCCGTTGGCGGCGCCAGATCGAGGAGCGCGGAAACCGCGTTACGCGCCCGCCCCACGCTCCAGCTCTCAAGATAGAGAGAGAGCGAAAAAAAGAAGGCGACCGTCGCAGCCTCAAAAAACTCTCCGAGGCTGATGGCGCCGGCGACGGCCAGCACCATGAGCAGGTTCATGTCGGGGCTAAGCCTCCGCGCCGAAGACCAGGCCTTGGGCGCGACAAGCCAAACTCCGAAAAGAATCGCGAGGGCGAAGATCCCTGCTTCCGCCATGGGCATCGGCACATCGCCATGGCCCGCAAAGTGCCCGAGCGCGCCACCCATGCCGGTCTCGACCATGTGAAAAAGGAATCCCGCCCCCCAGAAGCCGCCGCTCAACGAGGTAAAGCGCTTCTGACGTGCCAGATGCGCCGCCTGGTCCTCTGCTGCGTTGTCGGCATCCCAAGGCTTCGCGCTCATGCCGGTCGTTGCGACCAACTGCGTGACCTCGTCGTCTGGTATCCTCTTGGCGCTATCGAGGATGGTCATTCGCCCGTTGATAACGTCGAATGCCAGGTGTTCGGTTCCGCCCACTTTCGGCCCGACAACCCGGTTCAGGATCGCCACCTCTTCGGCGCAATCGAGCCCGGATACCTGAAAGCTCCTTCCGCCGGACGGCGCTAGCCCAGCCGACGCAACATCTCTTTTCGCATCGCAACAGGATTTGCCTGTTGCGTGAGGTTGCTTTTGATCACTCCGGTGGCTGTGATCGTTGCGGTTGCCATCAAAAGACATGGATTGACCTCGGGATTCATTGATTCCACATTGCTATAGCTCCTAAAGCAACTAGAGCATCAAGAGTTAGAATAGGACGTTTCATGCAGAAAATTGCAGCGTCCGAACGTTCACCGCACCACTAAGGCGCGATGAAATCAGAAAGAGCGGGTTAAAAATGCAAAAACGACAAGCGCCTATCATTGCAGCAATTCTGGTACTCGCCGGCTGCGCGGTGCCGCCGACAGATGATGGCGCTCAGAACAAGGTTGGCAATGTTCCCGCGTCTGTAGCGGCCCTTGCTGCACCCGGTCAGGATCTCACGTCGGCTCGTCGACTTCCGGAAGATGGGTGCTACTGGTATCAGCACAGTGGACCAGTAGAGACCACTTTGGTACCTCTTCGCGCGGCCGGCGGCGGACCAATCTGCACGTCTCTCCAGTCTTGATTTGCTTGTCCAGAGGGTCGCGGATGCGTCGAGTTCAGTGCACGCCTTCAACTTTGCGCTGTCACACTATCCTCGGCCGAGTAAAGAAACGCTGTCGAACCTATCTTGACGTTGGGATAAAGTTCGTTGATGTGAGCCATGACCATCCGGACGCAGCCAGAACTTGCGCGACCGCCGATGCTTTTTGGATACGGTGTGCCATGGATACGTAGATAGCTATCCCTACTGCCGACAAAAAGATAAAGCGCACGTGACCCAAGTGCGTTGGTCGGGCCAGGTTCCATACCATCTGCGTATTGCTCGTACTCCGGATTGCGTTCAATCATGTTTTTGGTTGGCGTCCAATGAGGCCATTTCACCTTCCGCTTAATCGTATAAGTTCCCGGCTCATAAAGGTCGCCCTTTGCAATGGCCACGCCGTAGCGCATTGCAGTTCCACCTTTTTCGATGTGATAGAGGTATCGCGCCACTGCGTCCACGTGGATGTCGCCCGGCACGAGATTGCGCTTCGCGACGACGCGCTGCGGCAAAAACCTTGGATGCAGACCCCATGGGTTAGTCGTGGCTGGCTCGTAGCCGAACGGTGTGACTTGCTTGTCCCAAGCCGCCTTTTGTGATTCTGTTGGCCACGTATCGGCAAAGAGCGGCTGACCGATTGAGGCCGAGAATAGCGCAGTCGTTGTTTGGATGAAGTGGCGTCTCGTCAGCATTTTTCTGTTTCCTTCGCAAGATTTTACTAAAGGATAAAATATATCCTTATCGTGCCTCTACTTACCCAGGTAAGGAATAAGGCATCGTCAGCAACCTTCCCAAGGTCTAGTTCGGTACATTTGCGTCGTAACTCCTAAAGCTCCTAAAGGTTCAAGAAAAAAGTTCTGCGAACACGGTTCCCACTAACCCAGCCTCGTCGCGTGAAAAACCAGCTGATCCAATTACTTCTCAAGGGGCTGACGAAGCTCTTTTCAACATATTTCCGAGCCACAGCCTCTAGTCAGGGTCAGATAGGCTAGCGATTGGTTGATCCTTGCGAAAGTAGGCTTCGACGTGAAAAATTGGTCCAAATTCTGCATGCGAACAGGATACGATTGCATCATTCATGTGGGTATCAAAACCTCACGGGGTGAGACATGCACCGCGTACTTTCGTTTCGCTGACCTCAAGTTGCAAACGACTTTTTCAAATGCCGTTCAGTTTGGGGTAAAGATAAACGCGTGCACCTATCGCAACACGATCGTACAGGTCCTTTACGTGCTTATTGGTGAGGCGGGCACATCCGTTTGAAACGGCCGACCCGATGGTTTCTGGTGCATTGGTTCCATGGATTCGAAGATAGGTGTCTCGGCCGTCATCATCGTATAAATAGATCGCTCGCGCGCCGAGAGGATTATTCGGTCCTCCCTTCAAACCGTTTCTAAATCGTGCATACTTATTCGGCTCTCTTTGGATCATGGCGTTGGTCGGCCGCCACCACGGCCATTTGGCTTTGCGCGCTACTGTGAACACGCCTGATTCGTACAAATCCTTGCGTCCAACTCCTACTCCGTAGCGGATCGCCATACCTTCTTCGAGCATGAAATACAAAAAAAAATCATCCGGTACTAAATGCAGATCTCCGGGCAGCCAATCCGTCCGACGTGCGTTTACCAGTTGAGGAAGAAAGCGCTCTGGAAAAGAGGGTTGACTTGCTGCACCAATCGTAGGAGCCAACATGCTGGCTGCACTGGTAGATACGAACACTCGCCTGCTAAAGCCTTTCATTTTGATGTACCCTACTAGTTTGCGTTGCATGAAATTGCGAACACATTGCGTCGATATGTAGAACACACGATCGTGTGTTCACAACTGCGAGCTGTTTGACTGTTGCTCCGAGGATACGATCCGAACTTTCGGAAGGGTTATTTGCCCAAAGCATGCCGAGCACTTAGTGGATATCTGCGTGGCAATCCTCAACACCGCTCTCCAGCGTGATACAATCTTGCCTATTCGGTCACGGGCGATAGTGGCGAGACGCTCAAGTACTTCGATAGAAACGTGTTCGTAAACTTGCTCCTGATTTTGCATCCAAATCACGAGCGAGAGCTACTGGAAAGGCCACTACGTGTGAACGATGACTTTTCGAAGGTTGGATATTGCTTCAACCTATCGTGAGTCCAGCGTCAAGATGTGGTTTCACACCTGTGCCCAACGTAGGTTCGACTCAGTAAAAAGCTTGGCGCTTGATGCGCGGTCCCGCCTCGCATATTCCGGCGCCAAATCTGCTGAGAAAGGCACGCCTTATATGACTCTGTCCACAATCCTGCGTATCGACAAAATCCTGCTCGGCATTGTCGCCGCCGTGCTGTTACTTTCGGTCGTTATTTATTTCTACAGCACCGACTATTTCTCGCTCACCTACGCGCGTGAAGACGGCTTGGTGGAATACAGCACTGCTCTCTTTCTCTGCGTGGCCAGCGTCGTCCTGGTGATGAACGCGCGGTCGCTAAAGGCGCGCGGCGCGGGCCTCGCCTTCGCCTGCACGCTGTTCTATGCGCTTGTCTTCTTCTTTGCCGCCGGCGAAGAGATTTCCTGGGGCCAACGTATAATCGGCTGGGAAACCGGCGAGACCTTCGAGGAGATGAATAAGCAGCAGGAAACGAACCTGCACAACCTGATTGTGCCCACGCCTTGGGGCGATTTCCACCTCGCCAAGACGCTCTTCGGTCCGATCCTAACGTTAATCGTGCTGGTCTACATTACCGTGCTGCCACTGCTCTACTTGCGCGTCGGCTGGATCAAACGTGCCGCCAATCACATTGCCGCCCCGGTGCCCGGCACACGTCACGCAATGCTCGCCGTTACAGCAAGCCTGGTGATTGCGGTCATCGACGTTCCTCGTAAATGGGAGGTCTACGAGTTGGTCTTCTCGCTCCTGGCAACCTCGATCTTCCTCCTGCCGCAGAACAGTAAACACACGACTTTCTTGGAGGCGTGATATGAGCCGCGCCGGGTTTGCCGGAGGCTGATTGATCTTAGCTACGCGGCCATGTCTGATGTTTCCAGGGTCGCGTAATAGTTTGCTTCGACCTCTCTTGGCGGAATGTATACGATGGGTTCGAGAAGACGACGGTTGTTGAACCAATTCACCCAATACAGGGTCGCGTATTCCACTGCATCGAAACTGCGCCATGGCCCGCGTCGGTGGATGACCTCAGCATTGAACAGGCCATTGGCCGTCTCGGCCAGGGCATTGTCATAACTGTCGCAAACGCTTCCCACGGAAGGTTCTACCCCGCCTCTGCGAGTCACTCGGTATAGCGAATGGACAGATATTGCGATCCGCGATCCGAGTGAAGCACCAGGCCTGATCCGGGTTGTCTCTGAAGAACGGCCTGTTGGAGGGTGTAAGGTGCGGTTACTCGTGGGACATCCCGTTTGTTGATTATAGCTTCTCTCTGAGCGCTTCGTAAGACGTCTTGACGCCAACGGTAGAAGCTGGATCGACCTATCCCGAAATAGCGGCAAGTCCTCGCGACGTGACCGATCTCCTCCGCATGTCGAAGTATCCTCAACTTGCGTTGGTCCTTGGTCATGAACATCTCCTTCTTCCCAAACCTCGGAGGTTAAAGAAAATGTCCCGCGAGTAACGGCATATCTACATTGCTCGGCTACCTCCGTAGCGCTTGATTTTATTGCCTCAAATCGTTGGGGCCGGGCGTGTTCGCCTCGGCCCCATTGTCTATCTTCACTTCATCTGCGTGACAGTAAGCTTTCCCTCAACCCGGTCGGCAACGAACTCGATTTCCTGACCCTCCGCCATCTTGGCCATCATTGCTTCGTCAGCGCGGAACACCATGGTCATCGCGGGCATATCAAGGTTAACGAGAGGGCCGTGAATGATTGTGACTTTGCCGGCCTCCGCGTCGATTTTCTTGATGGTCCCGCTCGTGTACTCCACGTCAGCCTGAGCTATCTGGTCACCGACCGCTACCTCACGATGCATGCCGGCTTCGTAGTGGCCCGGGATCAGGCATGCTGCTTCGAACGTACCAGAATTCGCGAAAGTCCAGACAACCTCACCCGACGCGCCCGCATCGAGACGGATACGGTTCGGATCGTCGTGTTCCATGTCCATCTTG
>JAVJUV010000148.1:0-8341 GCA_040220415.1 Silicimonas sp. | reverse complement strand
TCGAAATAGCGCTTCTGGTCCACGCGGTTGATCTGGGCCAACTGCGCCACCGGTTCGCGGGTGATGAAGTTCGAAAGCGGCACCAGGCCGTCGGTGGTCCGCACCTTCAGCGTGTCCAGCGTCGACAGCACGCGGTCGCTTTCCGGCAGGCGCACGCGGATCTCGATCTCTTCGTCCGAGCTGTCGACCCGCATCGTGTCCAGAAGCAGGCCGCGCGTCACAAGCTGGACCATGCCGCCGACGGTGCGCACGTCCGCGCCGTAGCGGCCGGCCTTTTCCACGTCGACGTTGATCTGCCAGTCGATACCGGGAAGCGGCAGCGTGTCCTCGACGTCGATCAGGCCCGCCGTCTCTTCGAACTTGGCGCGCGTGGCGGCCGTTGCCGACAGCAGGTCTTCCCAGTTGTCGGATTTGAGCCGCAGGTGCACGGGCTTTGGCGAGGCGGGGCCGCGGCTGAGGTTCAGGATCTCGAACCGGATACCCGGAATGCGCGCCAACCGGGCCTCCAGGTTCTCCAGCACCACGTCGCCGTCCAGCTGCTCCAGCGGATAGTCGTTGGCCCGCGCGAAGGCGGGGCGGTCTTCCCAGGCCACCAGCTCGATCTGGACCTGGCCGATGGTGTCGTTGGGGCCGGATGCGCCGCCGGTGTTGGCGTTCAGCCCGCCGGCCCCGGCGAAGGCGAAAACGCTTTCGATGCCGGGCACTTCCAGCACCACGTCCTCGACCTGACGGACCAGGCTGTCCTTTTCGGACAGGCTGAGGTTGCCGCGGGCACGTACATAGACGATGGCCTGCTCGGGTTCGCTTTCCACGAAGAACTCGACGCCGTTGTTGTTCTCGCCGAAGTAGCTGAAGGTGCTGACGACGAAGAACAGAACCGCCCCGATCGTCACCAGCGGCATCACCGGGTTATTCACGATGGCCGCGATCACATAGCCGAAGGGCGTGCGCCGCGACCCGGCGTTGATGCGCTTCTGCCGGCGCTGAATCTTGACCGAGGAGAAGACGATCGAGGTCGCGGTGGCTGCCGCGGCAAAAAGGACGGCGCCGAAGATCGACCCGGCCATGCCGGCGCCCGGACCCAGCAGGTAGGCCGGATTGATCGTCTGCATCGCGGCCACGAACAGCACGAACAGCACGACCGGCACCAGCGCGGCGCGAACCAGCCAGGGCAAGCTGCGCGAAAGCGCCGCCGACACGCGGCCAAGCGCCCGCGTCATGCGGCCGGCGACGCCGCCCATGACCGGCAGGAACAGGATGGCCACGATGAACGAGGCGATCAGCACGAAGATCATCGTCACCGGCAGAAGCCCCATGAACTCGCCTGCGACACCGGGCCAGAACAGCATCGGCAGGAAGGCGCAAAGCGTCGTCGCGGTCGAGGCGGCGATGGGCCAGAACATCCGTTTTGCGGCCTCGGTGTAGGCGCTCATCGGGCCCGCGCCCTCGGAGATCCGTCGGTCGGCGTATTCCACCACCACGACCGCGCCGTCTACCAGCATCCCCACGGCAAGGATCAGGCCGAACATCACGATGTTCGAGATCGTCACGTCCATCACCGCGAAAAGCGCGAAGGTCATCAGGAACGACGTCGGGATGGCGAAGCCCACCAGCAGCGCCGAGCGCGCGCCAAGCGCGGCCAGGACGACGATCATCACCAGCGCGATGGCGGTCAGAACCGAGCCTTCAAGCTGGCTCACCATCGAGGCCACGTTGCCCGACTGGTCGTTCGAGGTGCCGACCCGGATCGCCTCGCGAAGGTCGGGAGACCAGCTTGCCTTTTCGGCCTCGATCTCGCTGCGCACCAGCGCGGCGGTGTCGATGATGTTGAAACCCTTGCGCTTCACGACCTGCAACGCGACCGTCGTCTCGCCGTTGAAGCGCGCGGTTCCGGCGCGGTCTTCGAAGGTCAGTCGGATATCCGCGATATCCGCCAGCGTGATCACCTTGTCGCCGTCGGTCTTGACCGGCAGGTTGTAGATGTCGCGCTGATCCTTGAAGGACGACGGAATCTTGACCGCGAACGCGCCGGTCTCGGTTTCGATCTCGCCGGCCGCGATCAACTGGTTGTTGTTCACGACGACGTTGATCAACTCACCCGCCGTGACGTTGTAGGCCTCTAGCCGAAGCGGGTCGATCACGACCTCGACCATCTCGTCGCGGTGCCCGGTCAGCGCCGCTTCCAGCACCGGCTCCAGCCCTTCAAGCCGGTCCTGAAGGTCCTTTGCCACGCGCAGCAGTGTCCGCTCGGGCAGGGCACCGGTCAGGTTCACGATGACGATCGGAAACTCGGAGAAGTTGATCTCGTTGATCGAGTATTGCTCGGCCCCGGCGGGGAACTTTGCCTGGGCGCTGTTCATCGCGTCACGCACGTCGGCCATGATCTTGGTCTTGTCCCAGCCGAACTCGAACTCCATCGCGATGCCGGCATAACCCTCGGCGGCGGTGCCCGACATGGTCTTCAGCCCGTCGAGGTCGCTCAGCTCGGTTTCCATCGGCTTGATCAGCAGTGTCTCGCTGTCCTCGGCCGAGATCCCGGGGAAGGGCACGCTGACGAAAAGCGCGGGGATCTCGATGTCGGGCTCACCCTCTTTCGGCAGTCCGACATAGGCGAAGCCGCCCGCCAGGATCGACAGGACGATGAAAGCGATGACCATCCGGGCCCGGCTGGCGGCCCAGTCGACGATACCCGTCATTGCCCGGCCTCCCGATAGGTCGCCTCGACCGGCACGCCGTCGGTGACGAACTCCTGGCCCACCACGATCACGTCGGCCTCGACATCGAGGCCCGTCACCCAGATGCCCTTGGTGGTATCACGCAGCACGTCAATCGGCGCAAAGGCCGCCTTGCCGTCCTCGACAAGGCGCACGCCCAGGCGGCCGTCGTCATCCAGCGTCAGAGAGGATTGAGGCAGAAGATGCGCGGTCTCGCCATCGGACTGGATCGCGATCTCGGCGGTCTGGCCGTCGCTGATCGAGAGATCGGCGTTCGGAACCTCGACGTCCACGCGGAACGTGCGGGTGTTCGGATCGGCCGAGCGGCTGAGGAAAGTCACCTTGCCCACAACTTCGCGGCCCGATGCCAGCTTGGCCCCCGCGACGGCACCGACGTGAACCCTGCCCACCATCGTCTCCGGAACGAAGCCGACCAGGCGGATCGGGTTCAGCTGGATGATCGTCGCGCAAAGCGAGCCGGGCTGCAGAAGCGTGCCCAGTTCGGCCGCGTCGGTTTCCAGAAGTCCGGCGAAGGGTGCGCGGATTTCGAGGTTCGTCAGTTCCTCTTCCGCGCGCGCAACAGCGGCTTCGGCGGACTGGATCGCGGCCTTGGCGCTTTCCACGCCGGAAACCGAGGATTGCACCTGCGCGCGCGCGGCCTCGACCGCGGCATTCGCAGAAGCGACGCGGGTATCCGAGGCGAATCCCTCCTGCGACAGGCGCGAGGCGGCATTGTCGTTGATCTCGGCTTCGGTCAGGCGAGCCTTGGCCTCGGCCAGACGCGCTTCGGCGGTCGGCAGGCTGGCGCGGGCCTCGTTCAGCCGGGCGCGGGCTTCGGCCAGCGCGATTTCGCGCGTGCCGGGGTCCAGCTCGCACAGCAGTTCGCCTTCCTCGACGAAATCGCCCTTGCGGCTTGGGCGGTCGATGACCTGGCCCGAGGTTTCGGCGCGGACTTCGACCTGGCGCGCGGCCTCGGTCCGGCCGCGCAGGATGACGGCGCCGTCGACCGTCGAGGCCTGCGACTTGATCGCCACGACGGATACGCGGCGCAGGCCGTCTTCTTCGGCGGCCGCTTCGGGCACGTTTTCCGCCGCCGTCTCCTCATCGCGCGGCGGTTCGACGCCCGCAAAGCTCAGCAGCGCGTCCCGCTGGAAAACCAGCAGGAAGAGGACTGCCACCACGAGAATGGCGCTGATGATCGATAGCACTCGCATTATTGTCTCTTTATTCGTTCCGTCCGGGCCACAGGCCCGGCTACATCGATGGCCGGGTCCAAATCTAGGCCCATAATGTGTATTCTACGCTGAACCGTTCAGTTCAGATTACCCAATTCGTCATTTTCCCGCAAGATTGCAAGAGGAATGACGGCCTTGCACTCTTTGCAATCCTCGCAAGCACGGGATATGACGTCGCAAACCGGCTAATCTGAGGCAGAGGCAACCCCCGTGTCCAATCAGGATTCGTTCATCGACGAAGTCACCGAAGAGGTCCGCAGGGACAGGCTTTACGCGATTTTCCGCAAGTACGGCTGGATCGCCATCCTGGCCGTGCTGGTGCTGGTCGGCGGGGCCGCCTGGAACGAGTGGCGGAAATCCACCGCCCGAGCCGAGGCGCAGGCCGCGGGCGACGCGCTGATCGCCGCGCTGGATGTCGCATCGGCTGAAGAACGCGCCGCGGCACTTGCCGCCCTTGAGACACCCGAAGAACCCGGCCGCCGCGCCATCGCCCTTCTGATGCAGGCCGGCGCCGAGGCCGAGGCGGGAAACACCGCCGCCGCCCGCGACACCTTTGACCGCGTGGCGGGCGACGCCGCGCTGCCGGCGCGTATCCGGGACATCGCGACCCTCAAAGCGGTGATCCTGTCTGCCGGCGAGACCGCCCCCGAAGACCGCATATCGCGGCTGTCGGCCATCGCCGTTCCGGGCAGCCCCTACCGGCTGCTGGCCCTGGAACAGATCGCGTTGGCCGAAATCGAGAGTGGTGAGACCGAAAAGGCAATCGAGACACTCGAGCGCATCGCCGTGGACGCCGACATCACGCAGGACTTGCGCCGCCGCGTCTCACAGTTGATTGTGGCCTTGGGAGGCGAGCTTGCGGCGACCTGATGCGCCGCGGCCGTGTTGATACGAGGGGGCGGAGCGCTTGATATCCTTGGCGAAATCCCTGACGGCGGCCGCGATCGCGGTGCTTGTCCTGTCGGCCTGCGGCGAGCAGGAGGTCATCCTTCCAGGTGAACGCATCGACGTGCGCGGCACCGCGCCCGGCAGCCTGGAAGATGTCGTCAACCGCTCGGCGCCGCTGTCGCTGCCACCCGCGACGGTCAATGCCGACTGGACCCACCGCAACGGCAACCCGTCCCATGCCCTCAGCCATCCCGCGCTGGACGCAGGCCTGCAGCGCGTCTGGTCGGCCCAGATCGGCGAGGGGAACGGCCGCAAACACCGCCTGACCGCCGACCCGGTGATCGCGAACGGCCGCGTCTTCACGCTGGACAGCCGGGCGCGGGTCACGGCGCTGTCCACCGGCGGCAGCACGCTCTGGACGCGCGACCTGACGCCCGAATCCGACCGCGGCGACGACGCATCCGGCGGCGGCGTGGCGGCAACGGGAGACGCAGTCTACGTGACGACGGCATTCGGCGAACTGACGGCGCTTGACGCCGCATCCGGCGAGACGCTCTGGGTGCAGGACCTCGCGTCCGCCGCGACCGGCGCACCGACCGTGTCGGGCGGCGTGGTCCATGTCGTCACGCGAAACTCCCTTGGCTGGGCCATCGACGCGGGCACGGGCCGAATCCTCTGGCAGGTGCTGGGCGCGCCCAGCGACAGCGGGCTGGCGGGCGGGCCGTCGCCGGCCATCGCCGGGCCCCTGGTGATCTTCCCGCTGTCCAGCGGCCAGATGGTCTCGGCCGTCTCGGGGCCGGGCACCCAGGCCTGGGCCGCGACCGTCGCCGGCCAGCGTCCGTTCCGCGCCTTCTCGCGGGTGTCCGATCTCTCGGGAGATCCCGTGGTCGTGGGCAATACCGTCTACGCCGGCAACCACTCGGGCCGCGCCGCCGCTTTCGACGCCACCACGGGCGAGCCCTTGTGGCGTGCCGACGAGGGCGCAATGAGCCCCGTCTGGGCCGTGGGCGGCGCGATCTTCCTGATCTCGGACGAGAACCGTCTGATCCGCCTCGACGCGGCGACCGGACAGACCGTCTGGGCAGTGGACCTGCCGCTTTTCACCCGCGAACGTCTGAGCCGCCGGAAGTCCACCTTTGCCCATTTCGGCCCCGTGCTGGCCGGCGGACGGCTTCTGGTCGCCTCGGACGACGCGCGGCTGCGCGCCTACGACCCGGTGACGGGCGACCTGATCACCACGCAGGAACTGCCCGGCGGTGCCGCGCGGAACCCGGTCGTGGCCGGCGGCACCCTTTATATCGTCACCGAGAACGGCACGCTTCACGCTTTCCGCTGACGGCAGGCTGGTGTAAGGACGCCGCCTGACACTTGTCCGAGGCACAAGATGAGCTTCACACTCGCCCTCGTGGGCCGCCCGAACGTGGGCAAGTCCACGCTGTTCAACCGGTTGGTCGGCAAGCGCCTTGCGCTGGTCGACGACCAGCCGGGTGTCACACGCGACCTGCGCGAAGGCGACGCGCGGCTCGGTTTCCTGAAATTCACCGTCATCGACACCGCCGGTCTCGAAGAGGCGACGGACGAAAGCCTTCAGGGCCGGATGCGCAAGCTGACCGAACGCGCGGTCGAGATGGCGGATGCCTGTCTCTTCATCATCGACGCGCGCGCGGGCGTGCTGCCCGCCGACGAGGTTTTCGCCGAGATCCTGCGCAAGAAATCCGCCCGCGTGATCCTGGCGGCCAACAAGGCCGAGGGCAGGGCGGGCGAGTCCGGCCTTCTCGAAGCCTATTCGCTGGGACTGGGCGAGCCGATCCGGCTGTCGGCCGAGCATGGCGAAGGCATGGGCGAACTGGCTGAGGTGCTGGCCCCGCTGGTCGCCGCCGCCGAGGAAGCGGTTGAAGGCGACGCGGAAGAAGCCCCCGAGGTCGATGTCGATCTGCCCGAGGACGAAAGCGAAGCCCCGCCTGCCCGGGTGCCGACGCGCGCGCGTCCGCTTCAGGTCGCCGTCGTCGGCCGCCCGAACGCGGGCAAGTCGACGCTGATCAACCGGCTACTGGGCGAGGAACGCCTGCTGACCGGCCCCGAGGCCGGGATCACCCGCGATTCGATCTCGTTGCCGCTGGACTGGGAGGGCCTGCCGGTCCGCATCTTCGATACCGCCGGCATGCGCAAGAAGGCCCGCGTGCAGGAGAAGCTGGAACGCCTCTCGGTGGCCGACGGCCTGCGCGCGGTGAAATTCGCCGAGGTGGTCGTCGTCCTTCTGGATGCCGCCATCCCCTTCGAGCAGCAGGATCTGCGCATCGCCGACCTGGCCGAGCGCGAGGGCCGCGCGGTGGTGATCGCGGTCAACAAGTGGGACGTCGAGGAACACAAGCAGGAAAAGCTGAAGGAACTGCGCCAATCCTTCGAGCGCCTCTTGCCGCAACTCAGGGGCGCGCCCCTTGTCACCGTGTCCGCCAGGACCGGCCGCGGGCTCGACCGGCTGCGCGAGGCCGTGATCCGGGCCTATGACATCTGGAACCGGCGCGTGCCCACCGCCGCGCTGAACCGCTGGCTGGCCGAGGTCGTGTCGGCGCACCCGCCGCCCGCGCCGGGCGGACGCCGGATCAAGCTGCGCTACGCGACCCAGGCCAAGACCCGGCCGCCCGGCTTCGTGGTCATGACGTCCTTCGCCGACAAGCTGCCGGAAAGCTATAAACGCTACCTGGTCAATGCCTTGCGCGACGACTTTGACATGCCCGGCACGCCGATCCGGCTGACGTTCCGGTCGCGGGCCGAGCGCAACCCCTACAAGGACAAGAAGAAATCCACGCCGTCGCGGCTTCGCAAGCACCTCGGCAAACCGCCGCCGGGTCAGTGACACGGCACCGGCAGGGCCGCGCCTGAACAAGCGCAAGGACCCGCCGACGGCGGCTCTCTGCGCGTTTTTCCGGGGCTCCTGAGCCGGTTTTGGCCGAGCGATCCCGTCTCACCGACACGCCGATTGAACGGCGCCCGGACTGCCCCAATATCAGCATCGAAGCTTCGATCCGGCACAGGGCCCGTGCCTCACAACGAACGGAGTCAGGAAGATGACAAGACTGAATATCGCAACCCTCATCGCGATCCTTTTCACCTCGGCCGCCTTTGCGCAGAACATGGTCGAGGACACCGACGGTGACGGCGTCTACTCGATGGAAGAGCTGATGGTCGTCTACCCCGAACTGACCGAAGACGTCTTCGGAACCATCGACACGAACGCCGACGGCGCTGTCGACGCCGATGAACTGGCCGCGGCCCAGGAGGCGGGGGTTCTCGCCAACTGATCCGCCGCCCGCGTCTCCCGGCCGGCCTTTCCGCCGGGGGACGCGACCTGGGAGGCGCGGGGGGGCAATCGTCCCTCGCGCTTTCCCAAAGGCCGACCGGCCAGCGGAAATCGGTGATCCCGCCGAAATCGCTTCTTCTTTTCCAAAATACTCCGGGGGGCCGCGCGGCACGCGCGGCGGGGGCAGCGCCCCCACCGACCTT
>JAVJUV010000147.1:0-1817 GCA_040220415.1 Silicimonas sp. | reverse complement strand
GGCCATCGGTGCAACCTTGGCCGGTGTCATCTCCTTGATCTTTTCGACCCGTGCCACCTGTTCCGGGGTGTCTGTCTTGATCGACGAGATCATCCGGCTCCAGGCGAAGGGCGCGATGCAGTTTGACCGCACGTTCCAGCGCTTGAGATCAAGCGCAACAGATTTTGAGAAGGCCGCGATGCCCAGCTTCGCGGCAGAGTAGTTCGCCTGGGCAAAATTGCCGATCAGCCCCGAGGTCGAGGTCATGTGCACGAGCGCGCCGCTTTCCTGTTCGCGGAAATAGTCGGCGGCCGCGCGGCTGGTATTGAAGGCACCATAAAGATGGACCTTCACCACCGCGTCGAAATCCTCATAGGTCATCTTGTGGAAGTAACCGTCGCGCAGAATGCCGGCGTTGTTTACCACCGCGTCGATGCGACCGAATTCCTTGACCCCGGCTTCGATCATCGCGCGCGCGGCATCGGGATCGGTGACAGAGCCGCCATCGGCAATGGCATCGCCCCCAGCGGCCCTGATCTCTTCGACGACTTTCTGCGCCGCAGTTTCTGTCTGACCGGTGCCTTTCAGGGATGCGCCCAGATCATTGACCACCACGGCGGCGCCTTCGGTAGCTGCCATCAAGGCGATATCACGCCCGATCCCACCGCCAGCCCCGGTGACCAGAACGACCTTTCCGTCAAGTGCTTTTGTCATCTTCTTGCTCCCTCAGCGTGACTTGCGGTATTTGTCCAACCCGCCGGTGTGCATGACCCGGCCCATGAGCGGCACACCGATGATCTCTTCTGCTTTGACCGCCGCTGCGATCAGCTTGTCCAGATCAATGCCGGTTTCGATGCCGAGCTCGTGACACAGGAACACTACATCCTCGGTGCAGACATTTCCTGCGGCGCGCGCGTGGCCGTGGCCCGCGAAAGGACAGCCGCCAAGACCGGCGACGGAGCTTTCGAACATGTCCACGCCCATCGACAGGGCCGCATAAACGTTGGCGATCCCCAGCCCACGTGTGTCATGGATGTGCATACCGATGCGCGCCTCGGGCGCCAATTCGCGCAGGGCGCCGATCATCCGTTTGACCGCCTCGGGGTTTCCCCAACCCATGGTGTCGGCGACCACGAGGATCGGCACGGGGATGTTCTCTTCTTCGCATAGCTGAAGGATAAAGCGGAAATCGTCCAAGATGCGTTCTTGGGGGATGGGGCCCTCGAGGTTGCAGCCGAAAGCGGTCATCACATAGGCCGCGTCGACGGTATATCCCTCTTCCTTGTAAAGACGGACCCAGTCACGTTGTTTTTCCCGCATCTCGGCCGAGGAACAATTGTTGTTCGATTGGGCGAATGCTTCGGAAGGATAGAACAGCAGACGCGGGTCGATATCGACCTCATGCGCGGTCAGGGCCTTGCGAAACCCTTTGTCGTTCAGCCACAGCGATGTGTAGTTCACGCCCGGTTTGCGCTTGATACGCTGGAACAACTCGCCGGTGTCCGCCATCTGAGGAACGTATTTCGGGCTGACAAAGCTGCCGACCTGAATGCGTTTCAAGCCGGTTTCGCTGAGCATGTCGATCAGTTCGATCCGCTCTTCGATCGGGTAAATCTTCTTTTCGATCTGAAAACCCTCACGCGGGCCTTCTTCACGAAATTCTACGAATTTGGGAAAGTCGCTCATTTCATCACTCCTCGGATGGCAGGATCTCGGCGATGACCTGGCCGCGATCGACCATGTCCCCATTCGAGACGGATATATTGCTGGCGATCCCGGCCGCGGCCGCCCGGATCGAGATTTCGAGTTTCATGGAGTCCATGACCTCGACAACGTCG
>JAVJUV010000146.1:0-4928 GCA_040220415.1 Silicimonas sp. | reverse complement strand
AAGGGTCCGTTGCATTAACTGCCCGACCACCGCAAGTTCCTTGGGTTAGTAATGATGGGGGGTCCTATGGGACAGCGCAAGAATCCGTTCAAGCGGCATCGTTTTCCGCGGGAGATCATCCTTCTGGCGGTGCGCTGGTACTGTCGCTACCCGCTGTCATGCCGCGACGTCCGCGATTTGATGGCCGAGTGCGGGGTGACGGTCGATGCCTCCACGATCCACCGCTGGGTCAGGAAGTTCGGCCCCGAGATCCGCAAACGGGCCTACGGTGGCCATCGTTTCTGGCGCGGGCTGCAGTGGCATGTCGATGAGACCTACATCCGCGTCGGCGGACGCTGGTGTTATCTATGGCGCGCCGTCGATCAGCTCGGCCAGTTGATCGACTTTCGGCTAACGGCGCGGCGAAATGCCAAGGCTGCAAGGGCGTTTCTGCGGCAAGCCCGAGAGACCGTTCGCCTGTATCATCCCCTGGCTATCGTCACTGACAAGGCGCACAGTTACGCCAAGGTGATCGGCGAAATCAACGACCGGCTCGGGCCGGAGCACACAATTCGCCATGTCGATCGCAAGTACCTGAACAACCGGATCGAGAGCGATCATGCTGCTCTAAAACAGCGGCTGCGCCCGATGCGTGGCTTCCAGACCATGGCCGGAGCCAAGGCCGCGCTCGCCGGGATCGAAACCTTCCGCACCATCCGCAAGGGTCAGTTCGAAAGCTGCAAGACCGGAGTTGCAAACGAGATCGACTTCGTTGCCAAACTCTTCCTGGAAGCCGCTTGATCATCGCAGTTCCTGCTTCTACTGCGTCGAAGCGGCGTTAATGCAACGGACCCCTATGTCCTTATGGTTCGTCGACATAAACCAGCGCGTGAAGAAACCGCGCTGATCGCTCTCTTCAGTTCCGGAATGCGTCGCGTCTGCCATGCTACTCCCCTATCGCGCAAACATATTGCAATAATTGAATGCTACATCTCTCAAACAAGTCGTCAAACTTCTGGTCAAAATCACTTCATCATCGGGTCGATCTGTCACATGCCTCTGGCAAGATATGCCGATCATGCGGACGCTGCGCGTTTGGCCACAACGTCGATGAGCGCTGAGCGTCCCACATGCGCAATGCCTTCCGAGATATCCGCCTCGTAGCTCTCGAGGTGCAGGATGTCCGTTCCAGCGAAGCGGTCACGTAACATCGCATCGGTGTAGAGATTTCCCGCGACGGAAAGGCCCCCCGTGCCGTGCTTCAACTGGTCGACGGTGTAGCCGTGCAGCATCACAATTCCGCCCGGTTGCGTTGCTCGGATCATCCCGGCGAACATCTCGTCGCGCAGCTTCGGGGGCGCAAACTGGATGAAAATTCCGATCACCGCTTCGAAGCGCGCCTCGGGCCACGGATACTCGGCGGCATTCTGAACCGAGAAGGTCACATCGACAGCGCGAGTGCGTGCAAGTCTACGTGCCTTCTCGATCGCGACCGCTGAATTGTCCCACGCAGTAACTGTATGTCCCAATTCGGCCAGCCAGACCGAATTGCGGCCCTCGCCGTCCGCTACGACGAGGACTTCGGAGCCCGGAGGAAGCCAGTGCGCGTGTTTCTTTAGGAAGTGCGCAGGTGCGGTGCCGAAGAGGTATTCCTCTCCGGCAAAGCGTTCATCCCAGTTCATGAGTCCGCTTTCATCGCCTTAGGCGTACCCGTGGCCATATCGGTGCCGGTGTAGGGCAGACCGGCCTGCTTCCATGCGCCGAAGCCGCCCTCGATATGAGCGAGTGGCGACAGTCCGGCTTTCAGGGCAATCTCGGCCATCTTGCCGGACCGGGCGCCCGAGCCGTAGTGCAACACGATGCGCTTGCCATCCTGCGTGGGCAACGCCTCGGGACGAAAAAAGGCCATGGGCATCAGCAGCGCGCCGTCGATATGTTCCATGATGTATTCGGGCGGCGTGCGCACATCGATCAACACGATCTTCTGCGCGTCGAGCGCCGCCTTTACTTCTTTCGGGGTCCAGTTTTCGAGTTGTGCCATGATCAGAACCTGTTTGCTGGTATCTTGAAGTAGCTGTTTCCATCGGGCTCCGATTCCGGTAACCGCCCGCCGCGCAAGTTGACCTGCAGAGCGTGGAGCATCCTGTCCGGAAGGTTGAGCGTCGCGTCGCGGTCCTCGCGCACCTTGACGTATTCGGCCTTTTCGACGCCGCCGCCCAGATGCTTGTTCGAGGCCTTCTGCTCGGCCACCGTGCTTTCCCATGCGGGTTCGTTGCGGCCTTCCGCGCCGTAGTCGTGTCCGATGAAGATCCGGAAGTCGTCGGGCAACGCCAGGATCGCCATCAGCGAATCGTAGAGCGTGGCCGCCGATCCGCCGGGGAAGTCGGCGCGCGCGGTGCCGCTGTCGGGCTGCATGAACGTATCATGGGCGAACACGGCGTCTCCTACGACATAGGTGATCGAGCCGAGAGTATGTCCTGGCGACAGCATCACGCGCGCATCGAGTTCGCCGATCTTGAACGTGTCGCCGTCAGCGAACAGCCGGTCGAAATCGGCCTCCGGGTCGAATGCGTCCGGCGTGTTGTAGAAGTCGCGCCAGAGCCCCGCGATTTCCCTGACTTTCTCACCGATCCCGTTCGGCGCTCCGGTCTTCTGCTTGAGATACCCGGCCGCCATCAAGTGGTCGGCATGAGGGTGCGTGTCGAGGATCCATTCAAGCGTCAGACCCTCGCGCGCGATCCAGTCAAGCGCCCAGTCGGCGGCCTCGGTCGAGGTGCGGGCGCGGGCCGGGTTGAAGTCGAGAACCATGTCGATCAGCGCGCATTTCTTCGTCCCCGGGTCGATGCAGATATATTGGCAGCTTCCTGAAGCGTCGTCGTAGAAACCAACGACATCCGGGCTTCCGGGTTCACGGGATGCGCTTATTGAATGTGTGATAGTCATTTTGTCCTTTCCTTTCCGGTCATTCTGCGGCTTTGGCCGGGTCGGTCGGTTTGGCAAGCACCTTCCAGGCATCAAACTGGGACAGGAAGACGCATCCGTTGAGCTGATCGAGGAAATGCGTGCTCTCGAGCCGGTCCATGACCGGCCCCTTCACTTCCGAGAGGTGCAGCCCGACCCCCAGATCCGTGAGCCTGTGGTTGATCGCCTCCAGGCTCTCGAGCGCCGAGTAGTCGATCTCGTTCACCGCGGAGCACATGAGGATCACGTGACGCAGCCTGGCGCCGTCCACCACGCGGTCCTGGATCAGATCCTCGAGGAACCGGGCGTTCACGAAGTAGAGGCTCTCGTCCACACGCAGGGCAAGTATCTCGGGATCGGTCTCGACGTTGTGCCGGTTGGTATTGCGGAAGTGGTTGGTGTCCGGAACGAGACCGACCTCGGCGACATGGGGCTTCGACGTCTTGTAGAGGTGCAGCGCTATGGAGAGGATCACACCGGAGGCGACGCCGATCTCGACGCCCAGCGTCAGTGTCAGCAGGATCGTTGCAGCAACCGCGGTGAAGTCGGCGCGCGAATAGGACCAGGTCTTCTTCAGAATCGAGAAATCGACGAGGCTAAGAACGGCGACCACGATGGTGGCGGCCAGTGTCGCGTTGGGCAAGTAATACACGAGCGGTGTCAGGGCGAGCGCGGCAATGGCAAGGCCGATGGCCGTGAAGGCGCCCGCCGCGGGTGTCTCGGCGCCCGCGTCGAAATTCACCACCGAGCGCGCGAAACCGCCGGTTACGGGATAGCCGCCGGTGAAGGCCGCGCCAAGGTTGGCCGCGCCGAGGCCGATGAGTTCCTGGTTCGGATCGATGCGCTGACGCTTCTTGGCGGCGAGCGTCTGCGCGACAGAAATGGATTCCACGAAGCCAATGATGGAAATCAGGATTGCCGGGATCGCCAATTGGCGGATCAGGTCGGGCGCGAAACCTGGAAGAGTCAGCGGCGGCAGGGCCTGCGGCACCTCGCCGACGATGGAGACGCCGCGCCCTTCAAGATCGAAGACCCATACCGCGAGCGTCGTCACCTGTCACTTAGCACTTAAATGTGAGAATGCGGTTTTTTTGAAGATTCTTGGCACTTTAATCTGAGAATCATTTGGCCGTTTCTCATATCAATTGGAACTGTTGGGGAGGTCCCCACTCGAGTGCTGGGGTCACCAAATGTTCGGTCGCCATGGCAAATCGGTTCTTGTTCTCGCCCATCATGTGCCCTTGCAGCATCCTCAGCATCGGTGGTCCTGCGCGGTCGATGATTGCCATACCTGCCAGGAGCGCGGGACGGATGTGTAGCGGCAGGATGGGGTGCTTTGGCGAGAACGGAAACGCAGTATCTTTGGGCAGGAGGTCATCAAAATCGGGAACGATGGCGCCGAGGAGACGGTAGCGCCAGAGATCGCTGTCGCGCGGGGGCGGCCAGGGGATGCGGCGCATGAACAGGAGTCGCGCTATCTCCAGAGGTGGCAGCCATGTTTCCAGGCCGCGCTCTGCGTGGTTGTGCAACAAGGTCTCACCGCGACGTGCTGCTGCACGATAAGGTGCCAGCGCCCGATCGCTATCGCTGGTGGTCTTGTCCTGGTAAGGTTCCCGACAGTGCGGGCAAGTGATCCGCCATCCTTGCAATTCGCTTCGAAGGATCGGCAGTGGGCTGACTGAACCGCGCCGGGTTTGCCGGAGGCAGGTTGATGTAAGTTACGCGGCCATGGTCTGATTTTCCAGAGCCGCATGGTAGTTTGCTTCGGCCTCTGCTGGCGGGATGTTTCCGATGGGTTCCAGCAGGCGGCGGTTGTTGAACCAGTCGACCCATTCGAGTGTGGCGTATTCCACGGCATCGAAGCCGCGCCATGGGCCACGGCGGTGGATGACCTCTGCTTTGAACAGGCCATTGATCGTTTCGGCCAGGGCATTGTCGTAACTGTCGCCGACACTGCCGACCGAAGGTTCGATCCCGGCCACGGCCAG
>JAVJUV010000145.1:0-6911 GCA_040220415.1 Silicimonas sp. | reverse complement strand
GGATGCGAGGCGGTCGTCGCGGATTTCACGGACCCTGCCGCGCTGGCGCGGGCCTGTGACGGGGCAGAAAAGATATACCTGGTCACGCCTGCCCATCTGAACATGCGCCAGTGGAAGGCGAACGTGATCGAGGCGGCCAAGGCCGCGGGCGTGCGCCATATCGTTGTGGCCACGGGGCTTGGCGCGTCGCCCAAGGCGGGGCTGACCTTTGGAAAGTGGCATTCCGAAACCCAGGAGCTGCTGAAGCAAAGCGGCCTTGACTGGACCTTTGTCCAGCCGACCTATTTCATGCAGAACCTGCTGTGGCAGGCCGGTAACATTGCAAAGGGCGCCGTGTACTATGACGATCTGGGCGGCCCCGTGGCCTGGATCGACGCCCGCGACATCGCGGATGTCGCCGCCGAGGCGCTGACCGCTCCGGGTTACGAAGGCAAGGCTCTTGGTCTGACCGGGCCCGAAGCTCTTACCGGAGAAGATATCGCCGCCCTCCTGTCCAGGGTGACCGGGCGCACTGTCACCTGCGCACCCCTGTCGGCCGAAAATGCCAAGGCGGGCATGGTGGCTGGCGGAATGCAGGACGAGGTCGCCAGAGCCATGGTCGAATTGGCTTCCATCGCGCCCAAGGGCTACCTTGCCGGCATCGAGACCACGGTCAGCGATGTGATGGGACGCCCGGCGCGCCGATTTGCCGATTTCGTCGCCGAGAACCGGGATGCTTTCGTCAAGTAACCTGATGGCGCCGCCGCTTTATCTCGAACTGGCGCCGCCTGAGGAAGCGGCCAAACAGATCGACCATTTGTTCGTGTTCCGCGATACCGGTGTGCTGAGCGGTGGTGGACGCGGGCGGTTCGCAACCGACCTCTTTACCCTTTCGGTAACGCGCGACGACAGCGGCGGCGGGCGCGTATCGCTGGCAGAACCGCGCCCCTATTTTTCGCCCCGCCCAAGGCCATTCCAGGGTGTCGTGGCCGGGCTGCGACTGTCGTCACGACCGCAGCGATTTCCCGACTCCAAAGGGCTGGACATGCTGGCCTCAGAACTGGCCCGGGTTCAGACCGGGGACGATGACCTGCCTGCGCTCATCGCGGTGCTTGACGGCCTTGCGAGAGACCTGCGCTTTGCCGCACCACCCGGAGCTTACAGCGACCGGACCAAACGTCGAAAGGTGCGGGCGGAAACCGGCGTGTCGCGGCGGCGGCTTGCGACCTTGCGACGCTTTCGCCGGGCTCTCGGGCAGCTTGCGTCAAAGACCCTGCCGCTGAGCGATCTGGCGCTGGACGCCGGATATTACGATCAATCTCACTTGTCCGCCGCTTGCCGGATCTTCGCCGGCAAACCGCCCGGCGCGTTGCGCGCTCTGTCTATTCCGCGTCGTTTTGACCTTTCGCTACAAGATACGCGCCTCAAAGACCGCCTAAGATTGGTCATTGACGAATGAAATCGAAGAGGAAGACCCGCCATGACACAATTCAAACCGAAAAACCCCGACTATGACGCACGCGTGCGCAACAGTTTCGATCGCCAGAAGGTGATGAACACGTTGGGGATCAGCATTGCCGAGTTGTTACCCGGCCGCATCGTTCTGGAAATGGCACATCAGGTTGCACTGACCCAGCAGCATGGGTTTTTGCATGCCGGAATCGTGTCGACAGCGCTGGACAGCGCCTGCGGATACGCGGCCTTTTCGCTGATGCCAGCGGACGCGGCAGTGTTGACGGCCGAATTCAAGATCAACCTACTCAACCCGGCGGACGGCGAACGGTTTCGCTTCGTCGCTGACGTGGTGAAACCAGGCAGGACGCTGACCATATGCGAGGCGCGTGCCTATGCCGTGAAGGGCCAGGATGAAAAGCTCGTCGCAACGATGACCGGAACGCTCATGGCGCTGATCGGGCGGGCGGGGGTCGCGGACTGAGCGCAACCCGGCCGCAGCACATCCGATCCGGGCGGCCGGGCCGATTATTCAGACAGCTGGATCAGCTGTTCCAGCGGCTCGCGACCTCGGCCAACCGTTTCCCGTAGGCGCGCGCGGTATCCAGATCGCCGCCAGCAGGTTCAGACCTGTCAAGCGGTAATGTTAGCTTTTAGCAGTGCGGTCGCCGATTGTCCGTCGTCAGGGTTTTTCGGAGAGCTGAGACTGTATCGTAACGGAGGATCTGGTTCGGTTTCTGTTCAAGTTTATGCGGCAGCGGCCTGATGCTGCAACCGTAATTGGAACGGATGGACGCCCACGGTGCCGATGGGCTGCCGTCACGCCGGAGTTTCCAGTCAGGGCTGAGCTGGCGCACCATTCTGGCCAAGCGCGAGAACTTTCGTGCTGCCTTCGCCGGGTTCGACTTTCGGGGAGTTGCGAACTTTGACGACAACGACATTGAGCGCCTACTTGCCGATGAAGGAATTGTTCGCTATCGAGGCAAGATCGAAGCCGTGATCAACAACGCTCGCCGTACTTTCGAGGTCGTCCAAGAGGAAGGCTCCTTCGCCGCATTCATCGATCACGTCCCAATTGGTGGTGTAGCTCAAGGCTGGCCAGCTGGTTTTCGGCGCGCCGAGCTGGTCAGTCCGTCTGCGCGGCAGGCAGGCTGACGATGGGATCATCGCAGACGGGCCCAAGGTTTCCAGTGTCATGTAGCGAGAGCGCTGGACGGCCCATTCCTCAGTCTGCTCCATCAGGATCGCGCCGACGAGACGCCGGATCGAGGCTTCATTGGGAAAGATCCCGACGACATCGGTGCGCCGCTTGATCTCGCCGTTCAGACGTTCGATCGGATTGGTCGAGTGTAACTTCGCCCGGTGTTGCTGGGGGAAGGTCATGTAGGCCAGCACGTCCTCCTCGGCGCCATCCATGAGGGTCGCGAGCTTGGGCAGCTTGCCCCGCATCTGGTCGGCGACGTTTCGCCATTGGGTCTTGGCCGCCGCATGGTCCGGCTGGGCGAAGGCGGTGGCGATGAAGGCTGATATGACGCGACGGCTGCTCTTGCCGGCATGGGCGAGCGCATTTCGCTGGAAATGCACGCGGCAGCGCTGCCAGGTGGTGGACAGGACACGCGCCGTGGCAGCCTTGATCCCCTCGTGTGCGTCGCTGATCACCAGCTTCACCCCGTTCAGTCCGCGGCGCACTAGGTCGCGCAGGAAATCGGTCCAGAACGTCTCGGCCTCGGACGGCCCGATGGACATGCCCAGCACCTCGCGGCGCCCGTCCGTGTTGACGCCGACGGCAATGGTCACGGCGACGGAGACGATACGACCGCCCTGTCGGACCTTGAGATAGGTGGCGTCGATCCAGAGGTAGGGCCATTCGCCCTCGATCGGGCGGGTGAGAAAAGTATCGACGCGTTCGTCGATTTCCTCGCACAGGCGGCTGACCTGGCTCTTCGAGATGCCGGTCCCGCCCATCGCCTGGACCAGATCGTCCATGGATCGGGTCGAGACACCGTGGACATAGGCCTCCTGAATGACCGCCGTCAGGGCCTTCTCGGTGGCCCGGCGCGGCTCGAGAAAGGACGGGAAATAGCTGCCGCTGCGCAGCTTTGGGATGCGCAACTCCACGTTCCCGGCCCGCGTCTGCCAGTCCCGATCTCGGTAACCGTTCCGCTGCACAAGCCGTGCCGGATTCTTCTCGCCATAGTCGGCGCCTGTCTTCGCGCCAACCTCGAGTTCCATCAGCCGCTCGGCGGCAAAACCGATCATATCTCGAAGAAGATCGGCGTCTGCGCTCTTCTCCACAAGCTCTCGCAGGTCCATCATGGGTTTGGTCATCGGGGTCTTCCTTCGGTTCAGGTTGGTTCAGCAACCCGACCCTACCGAAAATTTTCCGATGACCACCGCGCCCTTGATGCCGTCCTACAGCGCCTCATGCGGAACGCGGACGCCATCAAGGGCGCGACCCAGAGTTACACCTCTCCAAGGGACGTGACCCATTCAATCTGGCTATATGAACCTGCCAAGGACGACGCACTGCCACAAATGCGGTCCAAATCACCAGCGTCCGAGACCCTTTCCAAAGACCTACGAAAGCTTGGCTTCAAATTCGTGGGACCGACCACCGTATATGCATTCATGCAGGCCATGGGATTTATCAACGATCACGCAGAAGTCTGTTGGATGCGAAAGGACGTCGAAACAGCCCGAAACACCCTTCGCACACCGACATAGGCAACTGTCGGCCAATTAACGTGAAAAAAAATTCAGGGCCACTTAGCGTGGAAAGTCACAGACAGGTTTCGCGTCAGTCGACCGAGACTTCAGAGCCTTGAGAGTAGCGTGGCCAATTGAGCGGCGTCTTTGGGTTTCAGCTTTGCGCCGATCCTTTCCGACAGAACCCGTTCATAGATCGGCCACATCGCCCTCCTGACAGATTTACCCTTTTCAGAGATAGAAATGTTTTGACCTCGCCCATCTTCCAAGCAGTCCTGTCGGTCCACCAGCCCTGCTTTCACCATACGGTTCAGCAACCGCGATGTACCGTATTGGGGTAACAAAATCCGGTCTTTGAGTTCGAATGGCCGGAGTCCGTCTGGGCCTGCCTTCTCGAGTTCCAGAAGCGCGTCATACCATGCAAGTGGCGGGTATCCTGCCGATTTCAGAGACGTTTCGACAGCCTCAAGCAAAACGCGGCTTTTAGTCATGAGGGCTGTCCAGGCGGCCTCAGTAGCATGGTCAATCTCGTTCATACCCAGCACCTATCATGTACATGTAAGTGCATCAACCTTGACGCGGCATATGACGCGGCATATATAGATGCCAATGCATCGACATATGGGATCATATCATGTCACAATCGCACCTCACAGAATTTGGGATATTCCTGCTCCGTATAGCACTCGGGATCATGTTCCTGGCGCACAGCCTGTTTCTCAAGCTCTTCATTTTCACACTTCCCGGAACGGCGCAGTTCTTCATTTCGATCGGGCTGCCCGGCTGGTTTGCTTATATGGTCTTTGCAGTCGAGGCGATTGCCGGTGCCCTTTTGGTCCTTGGCGTACAGGCTCGGTGGGTCGCATCGGCGACCGTGCCCATCCTGGCCGGTGCGACCTGGGCTCACTCCGGAAACGGCTGGATGTTCGGATACGAGAACGGCGGGTGGGAATACCCGGCCTATCTGACGCTGCTTGCCATCGTGCAAGGGCTTCTGGGCGACGGCCGTTTCGCCCTCAGCCCTTCCTTCGCGCCCGGTAACGTGCAGATGGCGGGAGAGACAACATGAGCCTCCACCTCATTAGCCATGCGCTCTGCCCATATGTGCAGCGCGCGGCGATCTCGCTCACTGAGAAAGGTGTCACGTTCGAGAGAACTGACATCGATCTTTCGAACAAGCCCGACTGGTTTCTTGCCATATCTCCGCTGGGCAAGACGCCTGTCCTGGTTGTGGACGGGACGCCGATTTTCGAATCTGCGGTTATCCTCGAATATCTTGAGGATACACAACCCCACGCGCTCCATCCGCACGACGCTCTCGATCGCGCCCGCCACCGTGCCTGGATTGAATTTGGATCTGCTGTCTTGAACGACATTGCGGGGTTCTACTCGGCGCCGAACGAGAAAGCGTTGGAAGAAAAAGTGGCGGCGCTCCGCTCAAAGTTCCTTCGGCTGGACGCGGAGCTTGGGGAGGGACCATGGTTCGATGGCCACCGGTTCAGCCTCGTCGATGTCGTATTCGGCCCGGTCTTCCGCTATTTCGACGTTTTTGACACCATCGGAGAGTTTGGCGTCTTCACAGGGCTTGCCCGTGTAAGGGCCTGGTGACATGAACTGGAGCGTCGGGTTTCTGTGAAGAATGCCGTCAGTGAAGATTACCCGACCCTTCTGCGTGACTTCATCAGACGGCGCAATTCTTACCTGTCCCAGATCATGCAGACAGGAGGGCCGAAGAAGACAGTTACACAGGTGCGATCGGCTGACCGCTGATCACTTGATATCGTTTTGTCGGGCCGCAGTACAGAACCGGACGTTTGAGGTCCCTTGGCGAATGTCCGCTTTGTCCCGCACATCGGATAGTCGCCGACTTTCCCTTGAAGGCCCGCAGCAGCGTCAACCGGCACTTGCTGGCATTCCATGCCCGTCCGTGCGAAGCGCCGGGTTACCTGCTGCTCCCACAGCGCAACCTGGAACAAACCACCGATCGCGCTGATTAATGGCTTAGGGATCGAAGAATCCTCCTGAGCTCAATCCCCCGGAATACCCGCAGCCGTGTGGTCCGACAGAGGGCAGCACATCAATCGCGGGTCAATCTATCCCAGTTGGTGGACCTCTTTCAGGGGGCTACTCCAAAGGGCGGGGATGAGAAGCTCATCGCAACGATGAAAGGAACGCTTATATCGCTAGTGGGGCGAACGGGCGTGGCGGGGTGACGATCGGGTCAGAGCGAAAATTAATCTGCGAGCCGGGCTTCGAGGATATGCCGCTGGACCTTTCCGCTGGTCGATCTGGGAAAGTCCTCGAACGCGATGAAGCGAATTTCGCGCGGTCGCTTATAGCCAGCCAGGCTTTCGCGGCACAAGTTCAGCAGCGCCTCGGCATCCGGCCCGTCATCGTCACAGGCGACAAAGGCCACCGGGCTTTCCCCCCATTTCGCGTCGAAGGCCCTGACCACGGCAGCATCGATCACATCGGGATGGGAAAGAAGCACACGTTCGATTTCCGCCGGATAGACGTTTTCACCTCCGGTCTTGATCAGGTATTTCGCCCGATCCACAAAGTCGACGGTGCCGTCCGCATTGCGCCGGAACAGATCGCCAATGTGGAAAAAGCCGTTGCGAAAGTCACGGGCATTGGTGTCGTCGGCGTTCCAGTACCCGGAAAACAGCGTCGGACCCCGAAGCGCCATTTCGCCCGGCGTTCCATCGGGGACTTCGCGGTCGTCGGGATCGACCAGCCGCACCTCGCAAAAGGCGCTGATGCGCTTGGACAGC
>JAVJUV010000144.1:0-16035 GCA_040220415.1 Silicimonas sp. | reverse complement strand
CCGAAACTGGCAACCGAGTGGGATGCGACCCCCGATGCAAAGACATGGACGTTCAAGCTCAGGCAGGGGGTGGAGTTCCATGACGGCAAGCCGCTGTCGGTGGATGACGTGATTGCCTCGATCAACCATCACCGGGGTGAGGATTCCAGTTCTTCAGCCAAGAGCATGGTCAGTGCGATTTCCTCGATCCGGACCGATGGTCCTGACAGGGTCGTGGTGGACCTGTCAGGAGGTGATGCGGATTTTCCGTTCAAGTTGAGCAGTTTCAACTTCCCAATCTACCAGGCGCGCGAAGACGGCAGCCTCGCTTACGAGGACGGCATTGGAGTGGGAGCTTATAAGCTCTTGAATTTCGAACCCGGCGTTCGTGCCGATTTCGAAAAGAACCCAAACTACTGGAACGACACGCGCGGGCATTTCGACAGCGCCGAGCTGATATCCATCAAAGATGTCACCGCCCGCACCAACGCGCTTCGTACCGGCGCCGTCGATGCCATCGACCGACTGGAACTCAAGACTGCGGCGCTTCTCAAACAGACCGCCGGCATCGTGGTGCATGAAGTCGCAGGCAAGACCCACTACACCTTCCCGATGCACACGAACAAGGCGCCGTTCAGCGACAACCATGTGCGCATGGCCGTGAAGCTGGGCCTCGACCGCCATGCGATGCTGGAAACGATCCTTTTCGGGCATGGCCAGGTTGGCAACGACAGTCCGATTAACGCGGCCTATCCGTTCTTCGACGCTGAACTCGCGCAGCGCAGCTATGATCCCGACAGGGCAAAATGGCATCTGAGTCAGGCCGGTCTCGATCGGCTCGAGATAAGCCTCAGCGCCGCGGACGCCGCGTTTTCGGGCGCGGTTGACGCCGCCGTTCTCTACAAGGAGCAGGCGGCGGATGCAGGCATCGATATCACCGTGGTGCGGGAACCGAGCGACGGATACTGGTCCAGCGTCTGGATGCAGAAACCATTCTGCGCCTGCTACTGGCCGGGCTACGCGACGCCGGATAGCATCTTCACGCAGGCCTACAACAAAGGCGCCTCGTGGAACGACACCTTCTGGGACAACGCCCGCTTCAACGAGCTATTGGTCCAGGCACGCTCGGAACTCGATCAGAGCCTCCGCGGCGAGCTTTACGGGGAAATGCAGATGCTCGTGCGCGACGATGGCGGCACGGTCGTGCCGTTCTTCGCCAATGACGTGTTCGCGGTGTCGGACAAGGTCGGCGTCGGCCAGTTGTCGAACAATTACGAAGTCGACGGGCGGCTGTTTCTCGAGCGCTGGTGGATGAAGAACGCCTGATCCTGAAATGAAGGAGGGCAAGGCGAGGCGGACCGGCTTTTGCCTCGCCTTGGCGCTATGGCGCTGTTTGGTAATGGAAGTGGCTGACTACGGTGGATAAAGGAAGGTGTTGCCCAACATATGGGAGGTTTGGGCCCGGGAAACCGGTGACGCCAGAAGACATCCCCACCTCGAAATCCGGATTCCCCTAGGACTTCGCTTTCACGTTGGAATCCGGTGACCAGTTTATCGGTAAAGAGCGAACCATTCCTAACCGGTTTGTTCGGCATCAGCTGCACATTGCATCTCGCGTGACAGGACACCATACATGCAGGTCAAGTAAACTCGAAGGGGAAAGAAAATCGATGGTCGGTGGCGGAGCGTACATGCGCTCTCGGCAGACGGACGATTGCCCAAATGGAACGGCGCAACTCCAAGATATGGACTGCTATAACCAGTGTTTTCGACCAACTTTTTCAATACAGTTCGCCCTATCTGCCTATAACCTTCGCTGTCTCAGCGAGGATCGAGCGCCTGCGGCGAATGGAACAAATGTCCCGCATCCACGCGCAGAAGGTCCTGAGCGAACCCATCCTGCACATTCAGTAACGCGCAGCGGACGTCGGCATTTTCGGTAATTCAAAAACCTCATTCCTGCGAGCTGCCCAAGCGCCTAACCTGAAAACAAGCCGAAAGACTGACTGTGCACGGCCTAGAAGTGCGGAAACATCATTGTCATGGTGCAATCATCAACTACTCTGGCACACCATTGCTTGCTGAAATCGTATCATCGTCGGAGCTGAAGCGAATAAATGTTTATAGACACTACTTTCAATATGTACTTGGACACTCCAACGGGCGGTGATCCCGATGCTAGCAGCCCGACTCTTCGAAGTTACCACAAGCATTTGTGGAGCAAACCCTTGCCGAATGGGGCATTCTTCCAACTACACAACAGGGGACCAAAGCCTCATCTATATCACCAATCTGATCAGGGTGATTTCAGGTTGTCCAGCGACGCGATTACTCATTCTTATAAGAATACGAAAAGGATGGCCCATATAGTCAACCAGCTTTCCGATGATGAGTTGGACGATTTTTTTTCGGCTGGCAGCTCAATCGGTTCGTACATCATCTTTCCTTCAAACCGGATCAATGGGGGAAATACCATTAATGGCGCAAGAGGAATGAACCATAAAATCGCAGACCGTTTTGACCTGACGCTCGAGTGCATTCGACGGCACTATCTACGACAGGACAGCCCCCTGGCCAAGACTCTGCAGCGATACGCTTTGTTCTTCGACCTTTTTGATAGCTTCCGTGGGTATGTGGATTTCTTCCTTTTACAGGACTTGGTCAAAAATGATTACAATGCGATCCGCTTCTATTTGCCTTTCGACGACTTCAATAGTTCTCCGTTGCCAAGCAATTTAAACGAATATCGCAATTATCGGAACGGCGTCATGGATTTCATAAGCCGTCGGAATAACCGCATCGACAACCGCTAAGCAGACGTGTTGGCAGCGGTAACGAGTTTCGGTCACTGGGCTGGCTGCTTTCGAACTGCCCGCGTTATGGTTTACGCAACAATGTCTTCACCCAACATGCTTATGAAGCATTTTTTACACTGAAAAAGCCGGCGCTTCTTTCTCGGAGAGGCGCTATCGGCGAGCTACATGCGCGCACGTATCATTCCAATACCTACCGTCTGATGTCACCCATCAGAGCGACGGCAAGCCCCAGCACGGAAGCCAAGCCCGCTACAAGTATGACGCTCGAAACTGCCACTGCAGAATCCCCCCAGTTCGATGGCAGGGGTCTTCTGCGTCGAAACTGGCTTCCCAACAAGCGTCCGAAATTCGATTGGCTTTGAGGTGTTGCGTGAATGTAATACCCTTCCTGATGTCCGGCGACGAATTGGCCGCGGTAGCTAACTTGGCATTCCCGCCTCGGACAGACGCGAAAGCCAAGTCTCGTGCAAGTGTTCCGGGGCCCAATGCCGTCTCAGCACCGTTCTCTCAGTGTCCAGGGTCCAGTCCCCGTTCGTTTTCAGAAATGGCTCCAATGCATCGCGAGCCGCCGATAGATTTCCAAGTTCAAGATGAAGGACGGCGAGCAGCTTGCCGTCTTCATCCGTTCTGATTGGGGTGCTGAGAAGGGGTTCGAGCGCCATTTGGGGATCGCCCATCTGCCAATAGGTCCATGCCTTTTTATACGCGATGTCGTAAGTGTGGAACGGGTCAATTCGTTCTGCCTGGGCGATCAGGTCGAGCGTCCGCGCCGTGTCGCCAAGGTGAAGGCAGGGCTCGATCATTCCCGACAGCACGAGGGTCGAAGCCGGGTTCAGTTTGGCTGCGCGTTCGAACGCGTTGATCGCGCGCTTCATCTCACCCTTGCCCGCGAGCGTACTTCCAAGGGCGTAGTAGCATAGGTAATTGTCGGGAGCGACGGCAAGGGCCCGGGCCACGAGCCCCTCCGCCCGCTCGCCAGCGGCATCCACATCTTTCCGCAACCATCCCGCCATCGTTCCGACGTGTATGGCCAGCGCCTGGCCGAAGTTGCCCCAGGCCGCGTCGGGGTACTGTTGAAGCGCAAACTCCTGCTCTTCGACGTTCTGCCGCCATGCTTCCTTAGAACGCAGGCGCAGTATCCGGCTGCGCGCCGCATTCTCGATAAGCATCGCATTGACGTCGCCACGGTCCAAACGCGCCTCGGCTGCATCAATAACCTTTGCGCCAACGACGTTGGCCACGCGCCGACCGATCAACTGAGACAGTGCAAGCAATTCGCCCAGATCCAGGTCGAAATCATCCACCCAGACGCAGGACAGATCCTCGGCCGAAACGAGCTGGACACTGACGCGCGCATGGGCACCGTCACACTGGAGCGTCCCGGTGACGAGAAAATCCGCGCTTAACCTGGCGAAGATATCGGCCAGCCGCCGCTGCACGGGGAGCCGCGCCGTCGCGAAACGGGAGATCACCGTCATCTCGGGATGGCGGGCCAGGTCGGTGATGATCGACTCCGCCAAAGCGGATCGAAGCGCAGAGGGGCGGACACCAGTAATGCCGTGGTCGCCGAAAGGCAAAACGGCAACCACCGGGGCGCCTGGCGGCTGTTGCCATGCTCCCCCGTGCAGCCGGGAACGCCCGATCGATCCAAAGCGCCGCCGACCGCCGATTTTCGCCGGTATGGCTTTTTTCAGCGGGAGGGCGACCAACCGGTACCCTTGCCGGGGTACGGTTTCGACCATGCGTTTTTCGGTATCACTGATCGCACGCCGGATGTCGGCGATGCACTGGGCGACGTTTCCGTCCGAGACGGTGGGCACGTCCCACACCGCTCTGATCAAAGCCGCGCGCGTGACGACTTCGCCCCGATGACGCACCAGGTAAGCAAGGACCTGTCGGGAGCGATAGCGCAGTTCCACCTCGCGTCCGGAACGGTCGTGGAGGCGGTCAGTCTCAAGGTCGAATACAAAGCGTCCGAGCGTGATTTCAGAAGATTTCAAATAATTTCGTTTGAGAAAGCGCATGATCATTGCCTCCGATAGAAGCATATCACATGGCGACTGATCGGCGAACCATGGCGTGCCTGCCACCATCAACGGAGGTTTCTTGATGCGCAATGCAGTTACCAAAGCGAGCTACTTCGCTACTGCTTTCTTGATAACGGCCGGCTCGGCCTCGGCACATTCCCTTGATGCGGTAATCCAGGGGCTCGACCCCGCGACACTTGGCGAGGTCGAATTCGCCACATCCTGCAACGCGGAGGGGCAGGCCGCGTTCGAGGTCGGCCTGATGCTGCTCCATCACATGATGTATCGCCAGTCGGCCAGTGCGTTCTCTAACGCCGCCACAGCCGATCCCGATTGCGCGATGGCGCAGTGGGGCATTGCCATGACGAAGTTCCACCCGCTCTGGCCTGGCGGCCCCTCGCCCGAGGAGACGGCGGCCGGGCGCGCGGCCGCTGCGAAGCTGTCGGAGATGGACCCGGGCACGGAACGCGAAGCGGCCTATGTCGGGGCCGTCCTGGCCTTCTACGAGGGCGAGGATGTCGGGTTCCGCGAACGCCTTGCCGCCTGGGCGGCGAAACAGCGCGAGATCGACGAGGCATATCCCGACGATCACGACGCGGCGGCCTTCGATGCTCTCGCCCAGCTGACCGTGGCGCCGCGCGGCCCCGGCGCGATCCCGGAACTGCGCGATGCGGGTCAGCGCATGGATGCCTTGCGACAGGTCGCCCCGCGTCACCCGGGCGCCTATCACTACGCGATACACGCCTATGATCACCCGGCGCTTGCCGAGCTCGGGCTGGAGGTCGCCCGTGCATATGATGGCATCGCGCCCGAGGTGCCTCACGCACTGCACATGCCGTCGCATATATTCACGCGGCTGGGGCTCTGGAAGGAATCGGCGGCATGGAACGCGCGTAGCGCCGCGGCGGTGCTGGCGCAGGTTCATGGAGAGATCATCGTCGATCACTATCCACATGCCATCGATTACGCAGTCTACGCGCACCTTCAGTCGGGGCAGGTCATGGGCGCCGCTGGACTGCTCGACGATCTGCGGCAATATCCGAACCTGGAGGATACCTTCGGATCGGCCTATGCGACGGCGGCCGTCGCCGCGCGGCTGGCCCTGGAAACCGAAGACTGGGCCGCAGCGTCGGCCCTGCCGACCGAACTGAACCCCGCGATCACCTGGGGCCGCTTTCCGCAGGCCGTGGCGATGCGGTGGTTCGCCAAAGGCATCGGGGCCGCGCGTGGCGGCGAGATCGGCGCGGCACGGGCGGCTTTGGATGAGCTGGCCGGGTTCCGCGATCTGATGGCCGAACGCGGCATGGGCTATTGGGTGACGCTCACCGATGCCCAGATCGGGTCGATAGAGGCCTGGATCGCACTGGCGGAAGGCGACGAAGGCAGGGCGCGCCAACTGATGGAAGCGGCCGCAGATGCCGAGGATTCGGTCGGCAAGGCGCCGGTGACACCAGGCCACCTCCTGCCGGCCCGTGAGTTGCTCGGCGACCTGCTAATGGAACTCGGCGATCGCGAGGACGCGGCACAAGCCTACGAGGCATCTCTGGCGATCTCGCCGAACCGGGCACGCAGCCTGGCGGGACTCGCTGCGGCATCCGGCGGTGAGTGATCCGCTGTTCGTCGCATCGGACCCAGTCCGGTTTCTGGGGACGTCCACGCTCCGCGCGGTGAAACCACGGTGATCGCTCACCTCGAAGACCTGAAGGAGGAAACATGCAGGAAACGTACAGAGGCCAGTGTTTTTGCGGTGCGGTCGTAATCGAGGCCACGGGAGAACCTGCCGGCATGGGCTACTGCCATTGCGAGAGTTGCCGCACCTGGTCCGCCGCGCCGGTCAACGCCTTCACGCTGTGGGAGCCGCAGACGGTCAAGGTAGTGAAGGGTGAAGAACATGTTCGGCAATACAGCAAGACCGAGAACAGTGACCGGAAATGGTGCGAACTCTGCGGAGGGCATGTGATGGCGGGGCACCCCGGGCTGAACCTCACCGACGTTTACGCCGCGCTCATACCGGACCTGGAGTTCAAACCCGGCCTCCACGTGAACTACGCGGAAACCGTGCTCCCGATGAAAGATGGTCTGCCGAAGCTGAAGGACTTCCCGTCCGAGTTCGGCGGTTCGGGCGAGACGCTTCCCGAGTAGCCGTGAGTTACGCCGAGGTTGCGTTGTGACATACGGCCTGACAGGTTTCATGACATGAGCAGTTTAGAAAGCGGCCATAGCGGCGGATGCCAATGCGGCGCAATCCGTTACAGGACAAAGCCGCATTCAGGCGATGCCTATGTCTGCAACTGCCGCTTTTGCCAGAAAGCGACCGGTGGGCCATTCCTGGTGGAGCATTGCTTCACCAAAGACGACATCGAGCTGCTAAGTGGCGAGCCGGCCGTCTACACTCATGTTTCGGCAGGGAGCGGGAAGGAGGTCTACCTTCATTTCTGCAAGGAGTGCGGCGCTCATCTTTTTCTGACGTTTCAACGTTGGGAGGAGGTGATGAATGTCATCACGACCACCTTCGACCATCCTCGGGAGGTTCGCTACGACGCCCAGGCACTTTGCTATCTCTTTCTTGGGGCCGCGCAATCCGGAACAGTCACCCCGGAAGGTTTCCGCGTGTTCGAGGCGCATTGCGATCCTGCCGACGGCTCTGCCGCCGTCGAGCAAGTGTTCGCTGCACCGGTCCTGAAGCGTGCGGCGGAGGACGGAACCGGGCCGCACACCGGCGGGTGCCTGTGCGGCGCCGTCCGCTTCGAGGCGGAGGGCGCACCCGAAGCGGTGGTCATCTGCCATTGCCGGTCATGCCAGAAATCCATGGGGTCCGGTGCGAATTTCGAGCTGCTTTGGAACCCCGACCGGTTCAGGGTCGTGAAGGGGACGCCCCGCACCTACCGGCACGTGGGCGGCAGCGGAAGCATGCTTGAAAGGCGCTTCTGTCGAAATTGCGGAACCGCCTTATGGCTAACCGGAGAGCGCTTCCCGGAAGTGGGCCTGTTCCGCGGTGCGCTCGACCATCCGAACCGGATCGCAGTGACGCCGGAATCGGCCATCCAGATTTTCCTGGGCGAAGCGCTCCCGAGCAGCATGGTGGTCGCGGGGATCGAAGCGTTCTCGGTGCATCGGCGCGCACCGGACGGCTTTGTCAGACCCGGCCAGGCATACAACTGTCACTGGCGCATCGGGGATGGAGACGGCAAATAGGCGAGCGCTTCCCGTGCTCGGGTGCGGTGCCAACATCCGCGAGATGGCGAGCGACCTGCTTAGGTAGTCCGTGGTCAGGGATCTTGGGTCGGATGTCAGCCTGGGCTAAGAGAGGGTCGGGCGCAACCGGCGGGATTGAGCTCACTGCGCACGGGCGGATCGCTGCTTGCTATCCGTCTACCATCTGATCAGTTGGGATAGGCTCAGGATGCGAGCCAATGACGCGGATGTCGTTTTTCATAGGTAAAGTCGGTAGGTTGTCACGAGCGGTTCAGTGACCGCCCGAAGCGTGGAAATAGCCGTTCGTCCCGGGCGCCGCAAAAGCTGGTTGCAAGCACCCACAGCAAGTTAATGGGCAACGATGAGAATAGTGACAACATTGATCCTGGCAGCGGGCGTGGCAGCGGCGGAACCGGTGCCCGGCTTCAAGAATGAACCTGAGCCCGGTTTCTTTTCGGGGCTTTATGAGGTGGTCGGGCGGGACGCTGACTACAGGTTTCATGGCGAGCCGATGCGGCTGGATACCAGCGGGCAGGGACTCGCCATTCGCGGCTGCACTCTGGGCGACGGGCGGTTGGACTATGTGCGCAAGGGCGAAGCTTTCGCGCTCGGCGGGCAGATCGAGGGTACTCCCATTTGGTGCCGGTTCGGTGTCGACGCGGGAAATTACCCCGTCCTCAACTGCGCCAATTCCGAAGGGCTGAGGTTGACACTTTGGCCGGAGGGGGATTTCGACGCACCGCTAGACTGCCCGTAATTCACGGAACGGTGTGGGCCTACCTGTTCGGTAGCCCCGCGGCCTCGCGCCTTTCATGGATCAACTGCCGATTGGCAGCAACATCGTCGATCAGGGCGGCAAGCCCCGAGCGCACTCCCGAGAGTTCGGAGGCGAATTCTGTTTTTGACGTAAGAGTATTGTCATGCACGGCATCCCAATCCAATGCAAACTGCATGGCAGCGATCCATTCGTCCGGGTCGCCCGCGATGTATTCGTTGACAGGACGACCGACGGACTCGGTCAATGCCGAGAAAAGAACGCGCTCGTCTGCGGCCGCGTCACCGAGGGCCTCGATCATGAAGCGATATCGCAATTGGCCCGCATACATCCATTTCGCGGCATCTTGCCCGTTGCCCGATGCCAGAAGGCGTGCGGAAAGCGTGTAAAGCATGAAGGGATGCGCCGACGGTGCAGTTTCAATCAGTTCGTTTGTTGGTATCGAGTCGAGATCCTTGGCTGACTGTGCCGAGACGGAATGCGCCAGGAAAGCCATGATCGCAAATGCGAGCATTACCTTCATCGCCTACTCCTCCACGAACGGCGCGATCACCTTGATGGGAATGCCGGTTTTAAACAGTTCGCGCAATTCTTCGGCGGTACTGATACGTTCGCTTTCGCCTCCCACAAAAAGTGCCAGACTGCCATTGGTGATCACCTCGCGAAGACGCGCCGAAAACACGAGCTGATCTTCGACATAGATCTCGGCCATCTCCCCGAGATGTGCAGCCGAAAAATCCGCCAGGGCCTCTGTGCTGTCGGGGTCGAACTTTACATAAACAGTGTCAGGTCGTGGCTCATCGTCTGTTGCCTCGGGAAGCCAGGCTTCGACAACGGTCAAGACAACCTCCGCTGCCATCAGCGATGTCGAGGATAGAAAAAGGGAGAAAAGGACCACTGCAAGCCGAAAACACATTCGCTCCCTCCACTGGTCATCAACACATTGTGCCGCTCAGTCCGACACTACTTTGACAAGCAAAGGAATATCAAGGGCGTGGGTACGAGCAGGAACGTCGAATGTTTTGACCTGCGCTGTCATGACGTTAAACTGATGGATCATGGGGATCATCACTTGCGGGAGGATAGATGATGAAATATCTACCCGCAGGATTGGCGGTGGCGGTTTTTGTCGTCTGTGGAGGTGTTTCCGCAACCGAGTTGACGTGGCTCAACAGAACCACGCTTGAAAGGCACCTTGCGGGTCGAGACCGTGCTGAGGTTCCGGTCGGCGAACTGCTTCCCAAGGGGCATGTGCTCTGTGCAATTGGATCGTATACCGCGAATCTTCCGGCAGGCTACGAAAGGGCCGAAAAGGATCTTCAGGATGCCTATCTGCTGCCAGTGAGGGAAGGAGACGGTCTTGTGTTCTCTGTGAACGAAGCCCGCCGTGTTCAGTCTGTTTCTGAACTGTCGGTATGGCCCGACGCCGTGACCCTGTCAGTTGACGAACCACTATGCATTCCGGCGACATCGGCTTACCTTGACCTTGGTTGGAATGGCAATTCTATCGTCATTCGGCTGGAAATGAGTAAATGATGGGTCCCGCGTTGCCGACTATGATGCACCACGCGGAGAAGGTCTGGATAGAACCCATAATACCGAATGCTGCGCGGCGCACAGATTTTGAGCTTATGTGTCGATGAGAACCGACAGTTTTCGGATGCGCCAACGACCGTAGGGACCGACTATCAGAGCCACCCGGCCGCCTTGAGGTCCGGCCGGTAGGATCGGCCAACTGGGACGCGACGCCCGTCGCTCAGACGCAATAGCGTGCGTTGACCATCACGTTCGGGTCCCACCACTGCATCGCCGGCCACCCACCAGGAGCGGTGCACCCGCTGGCCGAGGCCACCAAGTTCGCGTGCGGCATCTTCCATGCGGCACAGGATCATTTGCGACCCGCCGGAATGGTGCACCTTGAGGTAGTGGTCCTGCATCTCGAGGCACAGCAGCGACCCATCGAGCGGCGCGGACAGTCGTGCCGTGAATCGCGAGGGGCCGGCCTCTCCCTGTCGACTGGCCTCAGGATCCGCGCCCTCGTTCTCCGACGCATGATCTCTCGACGCCTCGGGATCCGGCATGGCCGCGATCCGCTCTCGCATGGCCGTCCACGTGTACGCGGGCAGCGCGATCGCGACGAGCAGCAGCAGGACCTGCCCGAACAGCATCGCCACATCATCGGGCCAGCCGATCCCCGAGAGCCGGTTCGCCAGCGCCACCACCCCGGTCGCGGCCACCGCGGCCAGGCAGGCGCCCACGAGTGGCACAGCGAGCCGCGGCACCGGCATGCGGTCGCCTGCCACGTACGCCACCCTTCGGATGATGGCATCAGCCAGCAGCCAATTCGCGGAAACGACGGCCAGCCAGTAGGCCATCCGGGGCACCGTGGTCAGCTGGTCGAATGTGCCGAAGGGCCCGAGCAGACCCAGCACGAGGCCCGCGCCGATCGGCGGGCCCAGGCTACGGGACAAGCGGGCAAGTCGTTCGCGCATCGTGAATGCACCCTACCATGCCGTTCACGCAATTCTACAGCCGTTTCCGCAACTTCTCTGGCCCGGCGCGGCGCAGCGCGGCTATCCCGCCGCATGACCACGCCAGCATTCACCGTTCAAAGAAGGAGATCACCGATGCCAAAATCCGTCCGCGCGTCACTCGCCGGGCTCGTCGCCTTCACGCTCGCCAATATCGTGAGCAACCTGCTCTTCTTCCAACTCGGCGCGCCCGTCCTCTTCGACCCGGATATCCAGTCTGCCAAGATCATCGACGTTCTTTTCGAGATGGAGCCGCGCCCGCTGATGTTCGAGAACGGACCGCTCTACATGGCCTACGGTTTGGTTGTCGGCACCATCCACGGGCTCGTTTTCATGATGATCGAACCGGCGCTCGGCACCACCAGGCTTCAGCGCGGTCTGCAGTTTGCCGTGGTCCTCTGGGCGCTCATGGCGCTCTACTTCGAGTTCCACGCGCCCTTCAACATGTTCCGCGAGCCGCTCATGCTCGTGGGCCTCGAGCTTTTCTTATGGATCTTCGTGGTTCTCGCGGAAGGCCTCGTCCTGTCGTTCATCTACGGAAGGAGCCGCCATGACCTGGCAACCGCTGTGGAATGAGGGGCCGATCATCTCTGTGCATGCACTGGCTGCCCTGGCCGCGATGGGGGCCGGCGCGCTGCAATTCGCAATGCCCAAGGGTACGAAGGTGCATCTGATGCTTGGCTACAGCTGGGTGGGCGTGATGGCCTTGGTGGCCGGATCCAGTTTCTGGATCCACGAGTTCAGGTTGATCGGCCCCTACTCGCCGATCCATGTCTTGTCGGCCATCACGCTGATCGCTTTATGGTACGCGATCCGTGCCGCGCGTGCCGGCAGGATCGCGGCTCACCGCACCGCGATGGTCTACCTCTACATCACGGCGCTACTGCTCACCGGCGCCTTCACCCTGATCCCGGGGCGAACGATGCACGCGGTACTGTTCGGGGCATGAGATGCAGATGAGCCCAAGGGAGCACAGCGCCTCCGGGGAGGCCCGCAAGACCTACACGGCGGCGAAGTGGAGATAGGCGCACCGAACCCGTGCCATCGAACGGAGCGGCGCGGTTCGCCACAACCGCCTCCGCACCGCAATTGCCGCCTCCATCTCGGCAACCTGTTATCAACGAGGCAATGATGAGCAAGCGGCTCATTTCTTCAGGATCTCATCTTGAGCCCGAAATCGGCTTCAGCCGGGCGGTTCGCCAGGGGAACCTGATGTTCGTGGCCGGTACCGCGCCGATCGCGCCTGATCGCACTGACGAGGTCTCTTCCGACGTCTACACGCAAACACAGCGGTGCCTCGAAATCATAGATGAAGCCCTGAGAGAAGCAGGCGCCCGTCTGTCTGCCGTCGTCTGTACGAGGATCATGCTGACAGACATCGATACATGGAGAGACGCGGCGAAAGCACACGGCGAAGTGTTCGGAGAGGTCCGACCGGCGAGGACCTTTGTTGAGGTCTCGCGATTCATCGATGTCCGATGGAACGTCGAGGTCGAAGCAGATGCGATAACCTAATGAAATAGCGGTGTCTGGACCTACAGTATCGGTTGGCTTCACCCTAACTCGAAAACGCTCTAACTGCCCAGTTCTCTGCGCGGAGGTTTCAATTGCGAAACCGCGGCTTTCGTTATTTTCAGCGCCGCCCGAAGAGCTGAAACCCGCAAAGTCTGGAACGCCCAGACGAAGATCTGCGATGTTCGCAGATAGTCATGGAGCAGTTCGAAGCGGACCTTCGTTTCGGGCTGCGCTGATGTCGGCTGAGGCCCAGTCCTGACGAAGCGTGTCTCGCTGTACGCGCTCAAGAGTTCAACTTCTACCGTCAAAGTAATAGACGCTTGACTACTTCACCCCGCACGCCCGTCTGAGCAGTTGCACCCGACGAAGCGCGGGCCGAAGTTCGCGGCCATTGCCGATCATCCTCAGAAATTCCACCCAGGCGATCTCGTTGTCCGTCAACTCGTTCGGACCGAAGGCAAGCCGGTCGTCGTTCATGACGCGCTTATCCACTAGCTGTCTACTCATCATGGTCACTTCCGCTACCGGCCGAATATTGCACGAATGGCCGCCCGACTTCGCGCCGTCATATGGGGATCGCTGTGTCCTGATGCCTCGCGGATCTCATTGAGCCAGCCGAGCTCGTTGTTCGTCACCGGGGTTCCCTGGATGTTGACGATGGCGTTCGCGGCGGTGTCACCCACCACCTGTTCGAGCGTTAAGCGCAACAGATAGGCCGGATCACATTCCAGAGCCCGCGCCAGGCTGGGAACGCGATCCAGCGGCAGCTTGGTAGAGCCTGCTTTTAACATCGAAAGCATATTGAGGCTCACGAAGCCGGCTTCGGCAGCGATCTCGTTCTGCGATTTTTTCGGCCGCAGTTCCATCACGCGCTTGTCGATATACTTCGCGAGCCGCGTATCGGCATAAGGCTTCTTCGGCATCGTTTTTCCCCTTTGAAAGGTGTCGCTATGCAGCGCATCGTCTGCTGTTTTCTGTATAGCGACGGTCCGATGGGGAACGGCCGGGGAAACACGATAGCTTCCAGATTGCTTTCCGGATCATGGTCTGGAGGATTCAGGCTTGTAAGGGAACGGCATGCTATTTCGCCGGCCGGGTATCGCCCAGACCACTTGCATCACGCGGACTGCTTGGGCCACCTGGACCACTTGGTCCACCCGAACCACCGGGATACTCAAATACCCTAGGCGTCAAGAGCGGACCATATGGTCCGCCCGGTCCGGCGCTTTCGAGGACGTCGCTGAACGAAGCGTCCCCGAAAGCGCCGATTGTCATTTCTCAGGCGAGCTGAGCAGTGCCGAGGCGCGCACAGCATACGCCCGGGGCCGTCCTTTTACAGCACGCCCCATCTTGACCTGCAGCCCCCCGTTGCCCTGAGTCTTCAACAAACTGTCAGCCTTGTGAAACTGAGCCGCCTCGACCGGATCTGCACCCGCGTGAATCTCTTTCCAGCATTCGGGAAGGAGGTATACCCACTCCTCGTCCCGCCAACCGTCGATCGTCTTGTCGTCGTAATTGCCAATCGGCGGGAAGCGATCGAGGTTCTGCGAGACATAGGCACGGGTCCTATCCACGGCTTCGGAAATCTCTGCACTGGTCGGAGCGTCGCGCTCCCGAAACCAGATTTCGAAAAGCTCCTGCGCAGCTAGCCGGGCGTCTCCCCTCCTCCAACCTGTAAGGTCAAACTTTGTTGCCAATTCACCGGCCAATGCGACGCTGGCAAAGCGACCGAGGACCCGATGGACCTGACCGTTGGAGGCGATATCGACATTTGCCATAGAGGCGTCGCAGAACTTTTTGACGAAGCTCCCGAAGATATCCGTCTTGCCGGTTTTCGGAATGAGATGCTCCACGAACGCCGGCCCGGCGACTCCGAAATTCTGCTGCGCTGCGCGCTCTATACGCTTGGCAAATGCATCGCCATCAGGTGCGTCGTGCAGAGTATCAAAGGCGCCATGCCGCCTGTCGTCCGCCACGACGTCTACCAGACGAACATCCTGCCCGGCCTGAATTTTGCGACCACCGCTATTCATGTGTTCTTCTAACGAGATTTCCCCACTCGATAATACAGGCACAACCCAGCGCATCGTTCCCTGCATCTTGCCATCAGACTGCGCCCGATTTTTTCCTGCACCATTTGCCAGCATGTAGACGATGTCCCCAGCAACCCGAGGATCCACCTGGTGCAATTCATCCAGTAACAGGAGGGTGCCATTGCAGGCGGCAGCGACACCTTCGACTGCGTTGTCGGTGCTGCGCCAAGTCTGCTTAAAGGCAGGCGCACCCCAGACCGAGGCCGCCAGCTTCTGAAGCGTGGATTTGCCTGATGACGACGCTCCACGCAAATGAAACCCGCCCCCTTCACGTCCCAGAACCGCCAGCAGCGGGCCGCTGAACGCCAGAGACAATGCGAAAATCATCAGAGGATTGCCGGCACAAGGTGCTGCTACAGAGTCGCGCCATTCTTCCAGCGTGCCCTTGGCATACATCGCTGCCGCAACATGGTCAGAAATACGATCTGGCACAACACGCGCGTTCCCAACCACCCGACCATCGCCGAGCGTAAACGCAGTGTATCCACTATCCACCCATCCGAGATGATTTACACGATCATATCGCACGGCCGGTTGCCAAGCGGCGAGCAGCTCTTTGACGCTTTCAGCCGCTTTTGTCGCATTTGTGAGAACCAGGCCCAAATCGAGCAGGTGTTTTACGACCGTTGCCGGACTACCAGATATGACACTCGCATCGAGGGTCAGCTCATGCCATTCTCCATCCGGATCTTTCAACCCGATGACACTACCCCACCCGGTGCGATCAGGCCGCCTGCAACGTCCTTTCACGATCAGCGGCGAGCACACCTTCACCAGCACCTGGTCCTCGTTTTCGCAAGGCCGAAGCTGGTAGACGCCATCACTGTGCAGTGAGAAACCGTCGGGAATACCATCGGACAAGTGGTCTTCGCCTGCGTTGAACTCGTCGGACAGAGAAGCGTTGTTAGTATTCAGGAAGTGTCGAACGTTCTCGCTATCAGCGGCGGCGGGAAAGTCGGTTTGCTTAAAGCGTTTCGATTTTAACCTGCGACATATCCGGCAGCCTTGAAGAAGTTCCAACATTCGTTGGGTGAGAACATATCGCAGATGTCTCCGAGGACTTCGAAGAGGTCTGTAAAGGTTCTGGCGCCGATCCTGCGCAGG
>JAVJUV010000143.1:0-64109 GCA_040220415.1 Silicimonas sp. | reverse complement strand
CTAAAAATGTGGCAAAATTTGGGCAACGAACAATGTTTCGCCGTGTTTCGCGCTTGTTCTGACCTTTATTGATGAAAAGACGCCGTCAGGAAACGGGCGCCCGGAACGACGGGCGCGACTGGGCCGATGTGACGATGTGCGTGGTGTGCCGCTGCCGCCCGGAGCGAATCGCCGGGCGGGCAGGTCTGGCGGAAAGCGTCAGTAGCGCGCGCGCTCGCAGTTGATCGCGGCCTTGAACTGGTTGCAGTTGTAGAGCACCCGGCCGACGCGTGCCTGATAGGCGGTCCCCAGCATGCTTTGCTGCATCTTGCCGATCTTCACGTTGCGCGGGCTGGTCTTGAAGTAGGTCGCCGTGTCCGACTGAAGCTTTGCCGGCGTGACGCCCTTGTTGATGGCGTCCGAGGCCTGGCCGCAGGCTGTCAGCGCGGCGAAGGACAGAACGAGGAGAAGTCTTGGCATGTCGGCACCATTGTCTGCGCCCCTGACGGGAACAGAGCAGCGCATTTTGCCGTGACCGTGGTGCTTGTGTGGCCAAATGGCGGCGTCAGCCGCCGGTGTGACTCATGTGGCGCGAGACCTGTCCGTCGGCCTTCTGGCGCGAATAGTCGAAGTCGTGACCCTTGGGCTTGCGCGCGATGGCGGCACGGATGGCTTCTTCGAGCGGCGCGTCGGATTCGGATGCGCGCAGCGGTGTGCGCAGATCCGCGTTGTCTTCCTGTCCGAGACACATGAACAACTCACCCGTGCAGGTGAGGCGCACGCGGTTGCACGATTCGCAGAAGTTGTGGGTCAGCGGGGTAATGAAGCCGATCTGCTGGCCGGTTTCCTCGGCGCGGACGTAGCGGGCCGGGCCGCCGGTGCGGTGGGCGAGGTCGGTCAGCGCGTAGCGTTCTTCGAGTTGCGCCCGGAGATCTTTCAGCGACCAGTACTGGCCGACGCGGTCTTCGCCGCCGAGATCGCCCATCGGCATGACCTCGATGAAGGTCAGGTCCATGTCGCGCGAGGCGCACCAGTCGGCGAGGGTGAACAGCTCGTCCTCGTTGAAGTCTTTCAGCGCCACCGTGTTGATCTTGACGCGAAGTCCGGCCTTCTGCGCGGCGTCGATACCGTTCAGGACCTGCGGCAGGCGGCCCCAGCGGGTGACGCGGGCGAACTTGTCCTGGTCCAGCGTATCGAGCGAGACGTTGATGCGGCGCACGCCGGCGGCGTAGAGGTCGTCGGCGAAGCGGGCAAGCTGGCTGCCGTTCGTGGTGACGGTCAGTTCCTTCAGCGCGCCGGACTCCAGGTGCCGGGTCATGGAGCGGAAGAAGGTCATGATATCGCGGCGGACCAGCGGCTCGCCGCCGGTGATGCGCAGTTTCTCGACGCCGAGGCGGATGAAGGTCGAGCACATGCGGTCGAGTTCTTCCAGCGTCAGAAGCTCTTTCTTCGGCAGGAAAGTCATGTTCTCGGCCATGCAATAGACACAGCGGAAATCGCAACGGTCGGTCACCGAAACGCGGAGATAGCTGATCGGCCGGGCGAACGGGTCTATGAGCGGTGCATCTGACATAATTGGTAAGGTATTCTCAGCAGAGGTCCGCTGCAAGGGTTGCTTGTCGTTGCGCGGGGACGGAGGGCGTCCTAGTCTTCGGGGCATGATGCGTCTTGTCCTCCTGTTGCTGATCCCGATCCTGACCGCCTGCGCGGAATTCCCGTTGCTTCAGAACGAGCCGGTGCCCGAGGAGACCCCTGCTGTGGTCGAGGGGCTGGGCGCGCCGTCGCCGCCCGAGAATGCGCGGTCGGTCGAGGAGTTCGACACGACCACCGAGGAACAGCGTATCGCGGCAGCCGCGCCGGCGGCCGGCGGCAGGCTGCTGGGGACGACGGTGGCCTCGCTTGGCGATCCGTCGCGACCGGGCTTCTGGATCGAGACGACGCTGGCGACCGCGCCGGGCAAGGCGCGGCTGGTCTATCCGGTGAACGGCAAATCGGTGGAGGTGGAACTGTTCCCGATCGACTCCGGCTCGAGCCGGGTGTCTCTGGCGGCGTTCCGGCTGCTGGAGGCGCCGCTGACCGATCTGCCGGTGCTGGAGGTCTATGCCAACTGAGCGCCTTGCCGTGCTGCCGGAGGGCGGCTGGGACGAAATCGCCCGCGATTTCCGGTGGGACATTCCGGCGGACTTCACCATTCACCACGCATGCAATACCCGCTGGGCCGAAGCTGACCCCGAACGGGTGGCTGTCGTCGATGTGCCCGAGGGAGGGCCGCGCGCCGTCTGGACACACGGACGTCTGAAGGAGACTTCGGACCGGCTGGCGGCGGCGCTGGCCGCGTTGGGCGTGTCGAAGGGCGACCGGGTGGCGGTGCTGTTGCCGCAGCGGGCCGAGGTGATGGTGGCGCACCTGGCGGCGATGAAGCTGGGGGCGATCGTGCTGCCGCTGTTCACGCTGTTCGGCGAGGAGGCGCTGGCGTTCCGCCTGTCCGACAGCGGCGCGAAGGTGGTGATCACGGATGCGGAACAGGCGGGCAAGGTGGTCTCGGTCGCGGGAGAGGCGCTGGAGGCGGTCGTCGTGATCGGGAAATGGCGCGCCGGCACCCGGTCTGCGCGCCCAGACATCATCGCATGTGATGAGGCGTTGCGTCATCCGCCGATCGCGGCGCCCGAACCCTTGAGCGCCGAAGATCCGGCGGTCATGATCTATACCTCGGGCACCACGGGGTCTCCGAAGGGGACGCTTCATGCGCACCGGTTCCTGATCGGGCATCTGCCCTGCGTGGAGTTGTCCCTGGGCGGTCTGCCCCGGGACGGCGACGTGGGCTGGTCTCCGGCGGACTGGGCCTGGATCGGGGCGCTGATGGACCTGGCGATGCCGTGCCTTTATTTCGGGATTCCGCTGGTGGCGCAGAGGATGCGCAAGTTCGACGCGGCGGCCGCATGGCGGCTGATGGTGGGCGAGGGCGTCAGCGTGGCCTTCCTGCCGCCGACCGCGCTGAAGCTGATGCGTCAGGTGCCGGTTCCCGAAGGCCATCGCCTGCGCGCCGTGAATACCGGCGGCGAGAGCCTGGCGCCGGACCTGCTGGACTGGGGCGACCGCGAGGTGGGCGCGGCGTTCAACGAGCTTTACGGCCAGACAGAGTGCAACCTTGTCGTCTGCTCGGCGGCGCACAAGGGCGTGCGGCGGGCGGGTGCGATCGGGCGGGCGGTGCCGGGGCATGAAGTTGCGGTGCTGTCGCCAGAGGGGGCCGAGATGCCGCCGGGCGAAGTGGGCGAGATCTGTGTCAGGCGGCCCGATCCTGTGATGTTCCTGGGTTACTGGAACCAGCCGGAGAAGACGGCGGAGAAGTTCATGGGCGACTGGCTGAAGACCGGCGATCTCGGGCGGATGGACGCGGAGGGATACGTCACCTTCGTGGCGCGGGACGATGACGTGATCACCAGCGCCGGCTACCGGATCGGGCCGACCGAGATCGAGAACTGCTTGACCGGCGACGCGGACGTGGTGATGGCGGCCGCCGTGGGCGTGCCGGACCCCGAGCGGACGGAGGTGGTGAAGGCCTTTGTCGTATTGCGCGAAGGCGCGACGCGCGAAGGTGTCGAGGCGCGGCTGATCCAGCGGGTGCGCGAGAGGGTGTCCCCGCATGTGGCGCCGCGCATGGTCGAGGTGGTGGACAGCCTGCCGATGACGGCGACGGGCAAGATCATGCGGCGGGCGCTGCGGGATCGCGAATAGGGCGCGCCAAGCGATCATGGGGCCTGGCTGTTGCTTCCTCGAAATGTGCTTGAGAGACGGCGTATTGGTCGGACGCCGGGATGAGGCGCACCGGGATGGGTGCGCCTGACCGGGGCGTTCAGGCAGCGACCATCACCGCGTCGTGCAGGAAGATCTCGATGCTGCCGATCTCGACTTCGGGTGCGCCATCGACGGCGTAGGCCTGGGTCACGGTTTTTGAGAGTTCGGTCTCGCGGAAGGCGGCGAGCGCTTCGGCGCTTTCCCAAATCATGATGCCGGCGTAGGTGTTGGGTTCGTTGACCTCGACGTAGAATTTCTGCAGCAGGCCCGGGACCTTGCGATATTCCGGTTCGCGCTCGCGGGCGGCTTTCCAGAGGGTTTCGCGGTCGAGGTTGGACCGGAACTTGACGCGGTGCATGATCATTTTCTGTCTCCTTTGATCCTGGTGTGGCCGGGCCGGGTGGCCCTGTGAGACGACTATCGGATGTTCTCTTTCGCAAAGACATTCTCTATTATGGCAAAACATATTTGCAAAAATGGACAGCATGAATGGGCATGTATCCTGCACGAGACCTGGAGTGGAATGACCTCAAGCTGATCCTTGCGATCTGTCGGCACGAGAGCCTGTCGGGGGCCGCGCGCGAACTGGGGCAGACGCATTCGACGATCTTCCGGCGGATAAACGCAGTCGAGGAGAAGACCGGGGTCCGGTTTTTCGAGCGATTTCCGACAGGCTACGTCATGACGGATGCCGGGCGAACGGCCCTGACTTACGGACAGCGCGTGGAGGCCGAGTTCAACGCGCTGGGGCTGGAGGTGCTGGGGGCGGACGGGAAGCTGACGGGGCGGGTACGGCTGACGTGCCCGGAGGCCTTTGCGGAGGACCTTGCGCCGGCGATCGTCCGGCGGTTCCGGGCCGAGCATCCGGATATACGGATCGACCTGTCGCCCGGTCATGCCGCCGTCGACATGGCGCGGCGCGAGGCGGAAGTGGCGATCCGGGCCACGAGGACCCCACCCGAGGCGAGTTTCGGGAAGAAGATCGGGGATTTTCGTTTCGCGCTCTATGCGACGCATTCGTATCTGGAACGCGCCGGAGAGCGGCCGCTGGACAGTCACGACTGGTGCATGATCGAGGGAGCGCTGCCCTGGCTGGTGCCGATGGTCTGGCCCACGGCGGAGGCCGGGTTGCCGCGGGTCGTCTTCATGAGCCGGGCCTCGCGGGCAGTGCTGAACGCAGTGGCCGAGGGCATGGGGATCGCGCTTCTGCCGTGCTACTTCGCGGACCGCTACGCGGAGGTCGAGCGCGTGTCGGATACGGTAGCCTCGCTGGACCTGACGCTTTGGGTGCTGACGCATCCCGATCTGAGGGGCACGGCGCGGGTTCGGGCGCTGATGGCGCATCTGTACGATGAACTTGGCGGCGACGCCGCGATTTACGCGGGCGACACCAGGCGTCCGGGGGCGGTCAATCTCATGAAGCGATCCGGCTGACGTCCCGCACGGGCGTCACTCGACCGTCACCGATTTGGCGAGGTTCCGGGGCTGGTCGACGTCGGTGCCTTTCGCAACGGCCGTGTGATAGGCCAGAAGCTGGGCCGGGACGGCGTAGATGATGGGCGCGATGAGGTCGGGGACCTCGGGCATCTCGATGACGGCGGTCGTGCCTTCGCCGGCGATCTTCGCGCCTTTGCGGTCGGTGACGAGATAGATTTTCCCGCCGCGTGCCATGACTTCCTGCATGTTAGAGACGGTCTTGTCGAAAAGCGCGTCCTGGGGCGCCATGACGATGACGGGAACGGTGCGGTCGATGAGCGCGATCGGGCCATGTTTCAACTCGCCGGAAGCATAACCTTCAGCATGTATGTAGCTGATTTCCTTCAGTTTAAGTGCGCCTTCAAGGGCGAGGGGAAACATCTGGCCGCGTCCGAGGAAGAGGATGTCCTGCGCCTCGGCCAAGTGGCGGGACGTGGCGCGGATCGCCTCGGAGGTGGTGAGCGCCTGGCTCATCAGGCCGGGGAGCGCGCGGAGCGTGGCGACGTGTTCCGCCAGTTCTACCGGTGTCATCAGGCCCCGGTCGCAGGCGGCGCGGAGCGCCAGCACAAGGAGCACGAAGAGCTGGCAGGAGAACGCCTTGGTCGAGGCGACGCCGATCTCGGCGCCGGCGAGGATCGGAAGGGCGATGTCGGATTCGCGCGCGATCGAGCTTTCGGGCGCGTTCACCACCGACAGGATCTGCGCCTTGTCGGCGGCGTAGCGCAGCGCCGCGAGCGTGTCGGCGGTCTCGCCCGACTGCGAGACGAAGACGGCGAGCGTGTTGGGGCCGATGGGGGGCGTGCGGTAGCGGTATTCGGAGGCGATATCGACCTCGACCGGGATGCCGGCCAGGCGTTCGACCCAGTATTTCGCGGTGAGGCAGGCGTAGAAGGCGGTGCCGCAGGCGACCATGACGATGCGGTCGACCTTGGCGAAGTCGGGCAGGGTGTCGGGCAGGTTCAGGTCGGCGCCGTCGAGATAGTGGCCGACGGCGTTGGCCAGGACGGTGGGCTGCTCGGCGATTTCCTTGGCCATGAAGTGCTTGTGACCGCCTTTCTCGACCGCCGCCGTGTCGATCTGGATGGTGCGGATCTCGCGGTTGGCGCGGTTGCCCTTGGCGTCGACGATCTCGACGCCGGCGCGGGTGAGGACGGCGAAATCGCCCTCTTCGAGATAGGTGATGCGGTCGGTGAGGGTGCTGAGCGCGATGGCGTCGGAGCCCAGGAACATCTCGCCGTCGCCGTGGCCGACTGCGAGCGGCGAGCCCTTGCGGGCGGCCACGATCAGGTCTTCCTCGCCGTCGAAAAGGAAGGCCAGCGCATAGGCGCCTTCGAGGCGCGCGATGGTCTGCTCGGCGGCGTCGCGGGGGGCAAGACCCTGGTCGAGGAAGGACCGGCAGAGAAGCGATACGGTTTCGGTATCGGTTTCGGTCTCGGCCGCGTAGCCCTTGTCCGCCAACTCGTCGCGGAGCGCCTTGAAGTTCTCGATGATCCCGTTGTGGACCACGGCCACCGGGCCCGAGCGGTGCGGGTGAGCGTTCAGTTCCGAGGGCGCGCCGTGGGTGGCCCAACGGGTGTGGCCGATGCCGGATTTGCCGGGCAGCGGATCGTGAACGAGGAGGTCGGAGAGATTCACCAGTTTGCCGACCGCGCGGCGGCGGTCGAGCCTGCCCTGGTGGACGGTCGCGATGCCCGCGCTGTCGTAGCCGCGGTATTCCAGCCGTTTCAGCGCCTCGACCAGCGTGGGCGCCGCTTCGTGGTCTCCGAGTATTCCGACGATGCCGCACATGGGCTTATCCTTTCCGCTTCGCGGCCTTGGCGGCGCGAAGTCTGGCGAACAGCTTGCGGGCGTAGCCCGGCTTGTTCTCTTGTTTGCCGCGGGAGACGGCCAGGTCGCCGTCCGGCACATCCTTGTTGATGACCGATCCGGTGGCGGTCATCGCCTCGTCGCCTATCTTACGGGGCGCGATGATCAGCGTGTTGGAGCCGATGAAGGCGTTCTTCCCGATTACCGTCCGGTGCTTGAAGACGCCATCGTAATTGCAGGTGATGGTGCCTGCGCCGACGTTGGTGCCGTCGCCGATCTCGGCGTCGCCGATATAGGTCAGGTGATTGACCTTGGCGCCTTCGCCGATCTGGGCGTTCTTGACTTCGACGAAGTTGCCGACGCGCGCGTCGTTGGCCAGTTCCGCGCCGGGACGCAGGCGCGCGTAGGGGCCAACAACTGCGCCGGTCGAGACGTGGCAGCCTTCGAGGTGGGAGAAGGCGCGAATCCTGGCGCCGGATTCGATGGTGACGCCGGGGCCGAAGACCACGTTGGGTTCGATGACCGCGTCGCGGCCGATATGGGTGTCGAAGGCGAGGAAGACGGTTTCGGGGGCCTGCATGGTAACGCCGTTGGCCAGAAGGTCGGCACGGGCGCGGGTCTGGAAAACTGTCTCGGCGGCGGCGAGGTCGGTGCGGCTGTTGATGCCGAGGGTCTCGGCCTCGTCGCAGGTCACGACCTTGACCGAAAGACCTTCGGCGCGGCCCAGTTCGGCGATGTCCGTCAGGTAGTATTCGCCCGCGGCGTTGTCGTTCCCCGTGGCGGCGGCGAGGCGCAGGAGCGTCTCGGTTTGGGCCATGACGACGCCCGAGTTGCAGAGCCGGATCGCGCGTTCGTCCTCGGATGCGTCCTTCCATTCGACGATCTTCAGAAGCGTGTCGCCCTCGGTGATCATGCGCCCGTAGCGGGCCGGGTCGGCGGCCTGGAAGCCCAGGAACACGATGTCGGCGCCATCGGCGCGGGCGGCCGACATCGCCTCGAGCGTGTCGGGGCGGATGAAGGGCGTGTCGCCGAAGAGCATGACGGTGTCGCCGCCGGCATCCTTCAGCGCGTCGGCTGCCATCGTGACGGCATGAGCGGTGCCAAGCTGCCGGGGTTGGTCGACGCAGATCAGCGTTTCGTCGAATTCGAGGGCAGCCTTGCGGACGGAAGCGCCGTCGTGGCCGGTGACGATGACGCGCAGCCCGTCGAGCGCGGCGGCGGAATTGAGCGCATGGGCAAAGATCGGCGCACCCGCAATCTCGTGCAGAACCTTGGCCCGGTCTGACAGCATCCGGGTGCCCGCGCCGGCCGCGAGAAGGATGAGGTTGGTGGACATACTGCTCTTTCCCTTTTTCACACAACCTTTTAGCCGCTAGGAATGGTCCCGCAAGGCAGGGCGGCATCAACTCTTGTTGCCGGAGATTACAGGAGCGGCGTGAATTTGCCGAGAGTAGCCGAATGAAAACAGTGATTTTCGATTTGGATGGAACACTTGCGGACACAAGCGCGGATCTGATCGCGGCCGCGAACACCTGTTTTGCGCGGCGGGGGCATGGCGCGCTTCTGGATCCGGTGGCGGACCGGCTGACCGCGTTTCATGGCGGGCGCGCGATGCTGAAGCTGGGGTTTTCGCGTCTGGAGGGGCCATTCGGCGACGACGAGGTGGACAGGTATTTCCCTGACTTTCTGGAGTCTTACACAGAAAACATCGACCGCGAGACACGGCTTTATCCCGGTGCCGAGGCTGCCGTAGAGGCCTTGCTGGCGAGCGGAATGCGTGTCGGCATCTGCACCAATAAACCCGAGGGTCTGGCCGAGACGCTGATGCAGAGGCTTGGCGTGCGTCATCTTTTCGGGTCGCTGATCGGGGCGGACACTTTGCCGGTAAGAAAGCCCGATCCGGCGCCGTTCACCGAGGCCGTCAGGCGGGCGGGCGGCGATCCGGGGCGCTCGGTCCTGATTGGCGACACCGATACGGATGTGAAGACGGCGCGTGCCGCGGGAGTTCCGGTGGTGCTGGTGGCCTTTGGTCCCGAGGGGCCGGGAATCGAGCGGCTGCGCCCTGACGCGCTGCTGGAGCGGTACGAGGATCTGGCGAAACTCCTTGACCGGATGATGGACTGAGCGCTGTCTTGAAACTTGACCGGCAGCGGGCCGGCCCGTATTAATTGAACGAACGTTCAATAAATGGAGCGAGGCTATGTTCACGGCTTCCATGCGGTTCGATCTGGGCGAGGACGTCGAGGCGCTGCGCGAGATGGTGCATCGCTGGGCGCAGGAGCGGGTGCGGCCGATGGCGGCCGAGATCGACCGGACCAACGATTTCCCGTCCGCGCTGTGGCGCGAGATGGGAGAGTTGGGGCTTCTGGGGATCACGGTGCCGGAAGAGTATGGCGGCGCGGGCATGGGATACCTGGCCCATGCGGTGGCGGTCGAGGAGCTGGCGCGGGCATCTGCTTCGGTCAGCCTTTCCTACGGGGCGCATTCGAACCTTTGCGTGAACCAGATCAAGCTGAACGGGACCGAGGCTCAGAAGCGGAAGTACCTGCCCGGCCTCATCTCGGGCGAACATGTCGGCGCGCTGGCGATGAGCGAGGCCGGGGCGGGTTCGGACGTGGTGTCGATGAAGCTGAGGGCCGAGAAGCGAAACGATCATTTCCGTCTGAACGGCACGAAATACTGGATCACGAACGGGCCGGATGCCGATACGCTGGTGGTCTATGCCAAGACCGACCCCGAGGCGGGATCGAAGGGGATTACCGCGTTCCTGATCGAGAAGGAGATGGCGGGGTTCAGCACCAGCCCGCATTTCGACAAGCTGGGGATGCGCGGGTCGAACACGGCCGAGCTGATCTTCGAGGACGTGGAGGTGCCGTTCGAGAACATCCTTGGCGAGGAAGGGCGCGGCGTGGCGGTTCTGATGTCGGGGCTGGACTACGAGCGCGTCGTGCTGGCGGCGATCGGGCCGGGCATCATCGCGGCCTGCATGGACGAGATCATGCCGTACATGGTGGAAAGAAAGCAGTTCGGGAAATCCATCGGCTCGTTCCAGCTGATGCAGGGCAAGATCGCGGACATGTACACGGCGATGAATTCGGCGCGGGCCTATGTCTACGAGGTGGCCAAGGCCTGCGACCGGGGCGACGTGACGCGTCAGGATGCGGCGGCGTGCTGCCTTTATGCCAGTGAAGTCGCGATGACGCAGGCGCACCAGGCGGTGCAGGCGATGGGTGGGGCGGGGTTCCTTGCGGACAGTCCGGTGGCGCGGCTGTTCCGGGATGCCAAGCTGATGGAGATCGGGGCGGGCACCAGCGAGATCCGGCGTATGCTGATCGGGCGCGAACTGATGGGAGCGATGGGATGAAACTGTGGATTCCGAAGAAACGCGGCCAGCACGGGCGCGACCCCAAGTTGGGGGCCTTCGCAGTGCTGGCGGCACTGGCGTTGCTGGCGATGGCGTTCTGGCTTGGATCGCAGGTCTGAGGCGGATGCCCAGGCCTCCGATCCTTGCGATGCTGGCGCTTTCGGGCGCCGCCGCGGTGCTGGGTCTTGCGCTGGGGCTTCGCCCCGAACTGAGCGAGACCCAGGTGATAGAGGCCGGTGCGGCGATTTATGCCGAGGAAACAGGCGGTTCACGGTCCGAGTGTATCGGTGTGCCGGCATCGGGCGAGGGATGGATCGCGGTGCGCTGCGGTGACGCAGGCGACATCCGTACTTATGTCTTCGACAGGAGCGGTGCGCTGATCGGGCCGCGAAGGGAGCCGACGACATGACCGATTTCGATGATCTGAGCGCACTTTTCATCAATTGCTCGCTGAAGAAGGGCCGGAGCGAAAGCCATACTCAGTTGCTGCTGAACGCCAGTGCGGCGATCATGGAAAAGCAGGGGGTCGCGGTCGAGCACCTTTACATGAACGACTGGCAGGTCCCGCCCGGTGTCTATCCCGACATGACCGAGCATGGCTGGGACCGCGACCAGTGGCCGGAAATCTGGGAAAAGGTGAAGGCGGCCGACATTCTGGTAATAGGCACTCCGATCTGGCTGGGCGAGGAATCGAGCGTCTGCCGCGTTCTGATCGAGCGGCTTTATGCGATGTCGGGCAAGTTGAACGCCAAGGGGCAGTCGATCTTTTACGGCAAGGTCGGCGGCACGGTCGTGACCGGCAACGAGGACGGGATCAAGCACGTCGCGATGACGACGGGCTTTGCGCTGTCGCATCTGGGCTGCACGATCCCGCCGCAGGCCGATTGCGGCTGGATTGGCGAGGCCGGGCCGGGGCCGTCCTATGGCGACGCACTTGACGATGGGACGCGGGCCGGCTTCGACAACGATTTCACCAAGCGGAATACCACGATCATGACGTGGAACCTGATGCATCTTGCGCGGATGCTGAAGGAGGCCGGCGGCTATCCGAACGAGGGCAATGACCGCGATGCGTGGTCCGCGGGCGCGCGGTTCGGCTTCGAGAACCCGGAGTACCGGTCATGAAGGCTGCTCTTCTGGTCTTGTTGCCCGCGGCGGCGCTGGCGACGGAGCACGAGGCCGCGGCCTATGGCCCGGTTCTGAGCGCTTGCTACGAGGCGGCTGGGGACGCCAGGGCTCGGCAGGCATGTATGGGCGAAATGGCGACCCTTTGCATGGAGACCGAGGACGGCGGGCAGACGACGCTGGGCATGACGTCGTGCCTGAGCGCCGAGGCGGGTGTCTGGGACGGATTTCTGAACGCCGAATACCAGGCGACGCGGGCCTGGGCCGAGGCGGCGGACACCGATGAGGCGGTGTATTTTCCGGAATTCGCGGTACGAGTGGAGAAATTGACCGGGGCGCAGCGGGCGTGGATCGCGTTCCGGGATGCGGAATGCGCGCTGGATTACGCCGAGTGGGGGTCGGGTTCGATGCGCAACATCGCCTATGCCGACTGCCTGCTGCAGATGACCGCGGAGCGGACGATCGAAATGCGCCGGATGCGGGAGACGTTCGAATGAGCGACAAGCGAGAGGTCGTGCCCGTACCTTATATCGAGGCGGTTCTGGCCGAGCAGGACGCGTACCGGGCGGCTGGCCCGTCGCTGTTGCCGCGGGTCGTGCGCTCGGTGGCCAAGCCGGTGGCGCTGCTGACCAACAGGTTCATTCCGTCGGAAGTGATCGAGGCGGCGATCCGCGGGGCCGAGTGGGCGGCATCAAGTTCCATTCGCAAGGCCGCCATAAATCACGATTTCTCGAACCTGGAAGCCTGCGACGAGGCGGCGGCGGAGGTGCGGCGCTGGGCGCTGGGCTATGCCGTCACGGGCGGCGGCGCGGCCGGGGCCTTCGGTGCCCTGGGGCTGGCGATCGACGTGCCGGCGACGGTGGCGCTGGCCTTGAGAACGGCGCGGCTGACCGGGCTTTGCTATGGGTTCGGTGCCGATACCGAGGCCGAGCGGGTCTATATCCTGGATATCCTACAGCTGGCGGGCGCCAACTCGACCGCCGAGCGCGACGAGGTGATGCTGCGCATGGCCAGGGAACGAAGCGAGTTCGGTCCCGATGACTGGCAGAAGATCGTGCGGCTTACGGGCCAGACGACGGGGTCGGTCACGGCGACCCGGAGGGTTGCGGCGACGCTTGGGGTGAACCTCTCGACGCGGAAGATGGCGCAGCTTGCGCCCATCATCGGCGCGGCGGTCGGCGCGGGCGTGAATGCCGCTTTCCAGAACGACGTGGCGGCGGCGGCGCGGTTTTCCTATCGCGCGCGATGGCTGGAGGTGAACGAGGGGATCATCGAGGGCCATGTCCTCGATGCGCGGGAGGATACGGCGTGAGGTCTTTGATCTGTATTATTTTTCTGGCGTTTCCGGCGACGGCGCAGGAACTGGCCTTTACACCCGAGGCGACGGAGACCTGCTTGGTCGAGGCCGGGGACCGGGGTGCCAGGGAGGCCTGCATCGGGCGTTCGGCCGAGGCCTGCTATTCGCGGGAGGGCGTGTATTCGAACTACGCGATCGGCGTCTGTTTCGGGGCCGAGGCGGATTACTGGGACGTACGTCTGAACTCGGTCTACACCGAGCTGATCAAGACCGAGACCGCCCTGCTGGAAGAGGTGCAGGAGAGCGGTCTGACGGTGCCCGATACGGTGACGGCACTGCGCGAGATGCAACGGGCATGGATTCCGTATCGCGATGCGGCCTGCTGGTACGAATACACGACCTGGGGCGGCGGGTCGGGCGGCGGGCCGGCGAACGCGGAATGCCTGATGCACCTGACCGGGCGGCAGGCGCTTGAGCTGCAAACGCGGCTTAAGGAACGCGCGCAATGAAGCTGGGTTCGGCCGTTGTCCGGTCCTCGGAGGAATTTCGCGCCAACGAGGCGGCGAACCTTGCGCTTCTGGAGACCGTGCGCGAAGCGGCGGCGCTTGCGGCGGCGGGCGGTGGCGAGAAGGCGCGCGAACGCCATGTGAGCCGGGGCAAGATGCCCCCTCGTGACCGTGTTGCCGGGCTTCTGGATCCGGGTGCGCCGTTTCTGGAGGTCGGCGCCACGGCAGCGCATGGAATGTACGATGGCGCCGCGCCCTCTGCCGGTCTGATTGCGGGCGTGGGGCGCATTCACGGTCAGGACGTGATGGTCATCGCCAACGACGCGACCGTGAAGGGCGGCACCTATTACCCGATGACGGTGAAGAAACACCTGCGCGCGCAGGAGATCGCCGCCGAGTGCCGTCTGCCCTGCATCTACCTGGTGGATTCGGGTGGGGCGAACCTGCCCAACCAGGACGAGGTCTTCCCCGACCGGGATCATTTCGGGCGCATCTTCTACAACCAGGCGCAGATGTCGGCAGCGGGAATCCCGCAGATCGCGGCCGTCATGGGGTCGTGCACGGCAGGGGGCGCCTATGTGCCGGCGATGTCGGATGTCTCGATCATCGTCAAAGAGCAGGGGACGATCTTTCTGGCCGGGCCGCCGCTGGTGAAGGCGGCGACCGGTGAAGAGGTGAGCGCCGAGGAGTTGGGCGGTGGCGACGTGCATACGCGGCTTTCCGGCGTGGCGGATTACCTGGCCGAGGACGATGCGCACGCGCTGGCGCTGGTGCGCGAGGCGGTGCGGCATCTGAACCGCGCGAGGCCCCGGACGGTGGACTGGGCCTCGCCGGAGCCACCGGCCCATGATCCGGAGGAAATGCTTGGCGTTGTGCCTTCGGATCTGCGGACCCCTTACGACATCCGCGAGGTGATCGCGCGGATCGTGGACGGCTCGCGCCTGGACGAGTTCAAGGCACGCTTCGGCGAGACGCTGGTGACGGGGTTCGCTCATATCGCAGGGTGTCCGGTCGGGATCGTGGCGAACAACGGGGTCCTTTTCATCGAGAGCGCCGAGAAGGGCGCGCATTTCGTGGAATTATGCTCGCAAAGGGGAATTCCGCTGGTGTTTTTGCAGAACATCACCGGGTTCATGGTCGGCCGTAAGGTCGAGAACGCCGGGATCGCGCGGGCGGGGGCCAAGATGGTGACTGCCGTGGCGACGACGGCGGTGCCGAAGGTGACGATGGTCGTCGGCGGCTCGTTCGGGGCCGGGAATTACGGCATGGCGGGGCGGGCCTATTCGCCGCGCTTCATGTGGTCGTGGCCGATGAGCCGGATCAGCGTGATGGGCGGCGAGCAGGCGGCGGGGGTGCTGGCCACCGTCCGACGCGAAGCGCTGGAGCGCAAGGGCGAGGACTGGTCGGCGGAGGATGAGGCCGAGTTCAAGCGCCCGACCATCGAGATGTTCGAGCGGCAATCGCATCCGCTTTATGCCAGCGCGCGGCTGTGGGACGACGGGATCGTCGATCCGCGGCGCACGCGCGAGGTGCTGGCCTTGTCGCTGGGCGCGGCGCTGAATGCGCCGGTCAGGGAGACGCGCTTCGGCGTGTTCCGGATGTGAGGGGCGGGGCCGGTCTGCGCGGGCATCGAGCCCCCGCTCGCCCGCGGGTCCGCTGGCGCGGCCCGGATGCGTATTTGCGGCAAGATGAAGGGAACAGGTGTTGACGCTGGAGGAAGCGAAGGCGCGCCATCCCGGCGCGGAACCCTGCACGTTCGGGGACGGCGGGGCGCTGACCGAAGAGATCAACCGGCTTGTGCGCGAGGGTGCAAAGACGGCAACCTGCGCGTTGGCGGCGGCGTTCGGAGACGCGCCGCTGCCGAAGTCGGGGGATCGGTGGATCTTGCTGACGCCGGAGGGCGCACCGGTGCAGGTTATCGAGACGGTCGAGGTGCGGCGGCTTACATTCGACACGATGACCGAGGCACTGGTGCCGGAGCAGGGCGAGTTCGCCGACCTGGAGGACTGGCGGCGCGGGTATCGCGCCTACCTGACCTGGCAGGGGCAATTTGCGCCGAATGCGCCAATGGTCTGGGAGAAGTTCCGGCGGGTGGAGGTTCTGGGGTGAGCGACGTGGCCGGATTCTCGAAACTGCTTGTCGCCAACCGGGGCGAGATCGCCGCCCGGGTGATCGACACGGCGCGAAAGATGGGGCTGAAGACGGTGGCCGTGTTCTCGGATGCCGACCGGGACGCGCGGCACGTGGCGCTTGCGGACGAGGCTGTGTGGATCGGGGGCGCGGCTCCGGCGGAGAGCTACTTGCGGGGCGACGCGATCATCGAAGCCGCCTTGGCGACAGGGGCGGGGGCGATCCATCCGGGCTATGGGTTCCTGTCGGAAAACCCGGACTTCGTCGACGCCGTCGAGGCCGCCGGGCTGGTCTTTGTCGGGCCGTCGGCAAGCGCCATCCGGGCGATGGGTCTGAAGGACGCGGCCAAGGCGCTGATGGAGAGCGCGGGCGTGCCCGTGGTGCCGGGGTATCACGGCGCGGATCAGGAGCCGGGCCATCTGGAAGTCGAGGCGGCGGAAATCGGCTATCCGGTGCTGATCAAGGCCGTCGCGGGCGGCGGCGGCAAGGGAATGCGCAAGGTCGCGCGGCCCGAGGATTTCATCGACGCGCTGGAAAGCGCCAAGGCAGAGGCGCGGACGGCGTTCGGCAATGACGCGGTGCTGATCGAGAAATTCGTGGAGAAGCCCCGGCATATCGAGGTGCAGGTCTTCGGTGATGGCACGCGGGCGGTGCATCTCTTCGAGCGGGACTGTTCATTGCAGCGGCGGCACCAGAAGGTGATCGAGGAAGCGCCCGCGCCGGGGATGACCGACGAGATGCGCGCGGCGATGGGGGCCGCGGCGGTGCGTGCCGCCGAGGCGGTCGGCTATAGTGGTGCAGGCACGGTGGAGTTCATCGTCGACGCTTCGGAGGGGCTGCGGCCGGACCGGTTCTGGTTCATGGAGATGAACACCCGGTTGCAGGTGGAACATCCGGTGACCGAAGCGATCACGGGCGTCGACCTGGTCGAGTGGCAATTGCGGGTGGCGGCGGGAGAGCCCTTGCCGGCGCGGCAGGAGAACCTGTCGATCCGGGGCCATGCGATCGAGGCACGGCTTTACGCCGAGGATGCCGGGGCGGGGTTTCTGCCTGCTACCGGGGTCCTGGAGCATCTGGTCTTTCCGGACGGCGCCCGGATCGACACCGGGGTGCGGCAGGGCGACCGGATCACGCCGCATTACGATCCGATGATCGCGAAGATCACGGTACATGGCGCCGACCGGGTGGCGACGTTGCGCAAGATGGCGGGCGCGCTGGAGGACACCGAGGTGGCGGGCACGGTGACCAACGTGGGGTTCCTGCGACGGCTGGTCGATCACCCGGACTTCGTCTCGGGCGATCTGGACACGGGGATCATAGACCGCGACCTCGATGCGCTTGTGGCGCCTGACGAGGTTGCCGACGCGGCTGTCGCGCTGGCCGCCGTTGCCGCGCTGGGCCTGGAAGGCGGGCCGATGGCGGGTTTTACGCTGTGGCTGCCGTTGCGGTATCGCGTTGTCCTGGGGGAAGCCGAGGCCTGGGTCGCGCCGGGCCGGCGCGGCGCGGTGGTGACGGTGAACGGCACGCCCTTTGAGCTGGTCCGTGCCGAGGAAGGCTGGCGGGTCGACGGCGCGAAGTCCGCGCTTCGGGCGGTCCGGTTGCGTGACGCGGTGGTCGTCTTCGGACGCGGGGGCGGCCTCTTTCCCCTGTCCGACCCGCTGGACCGGGGACAGGGCGGGGCCGCAAGAGGGGCGGTCGAGGCGCCGATGCCGGGCAAGGTGATGGCGGTTTTCGTCTCGGCGGGCGACGCTGTGACTGCGGGGCAGCGGCTGGCCGTGCTGGAGGCGATGAAGATGGAACATGCGCTGACCGCGCCGCGGGATGGCGTTGTCGCCGAGGTTCTGGCCAGGGCGGGAGACCAGGTGGAGGCCGGCATGGCGCTGGTGCGGATGGAGGAAGAGCCGTGATCACGCTTCATCACTGTCACCAGACGCGTTCGATGCGGGTGCTCTGGCTGTTGAACGAGTTGGGCGTGGAGTTCGAACTGAGAGTGCATCCCTTCGACAGGACGCTGCGGTCGCCCGAGTTCCTGTCGCGTTCGCCCGCCGGTCGGGTGCCGGCGCTGGAACTGGATGGCGAGATCCTGTTCGAATCGGCCGCCATCCTGCAAGTGCTGTGCGCGCGCTTCCCCGAGAGCGGGCTGGGCCGCGACCCCGACGACCCGGACTGGCCCGAGTGGCTGGTCTGGCTGAACTTTGCAGAGACGTTGTCGCAGCATGTCGCGGCGCTGACCCAGCAGCATATCGTGCTTTACGACGACGCGATGCGCTCGCCGATCGTCATGAAACTGGAGGCGGCGCGGACGGCCAAGTGTTTCGACGCCATCGAAGCCCGGCTCTCGACACCGATCGAGAACCGGGACAATCTGCTGACAAGCGGCTTTTCTGCCGCCGATATCGCGGTGGGACAGGCGGTTTACATGGCGCGGCACTTCGTCCGGATCGAGCCCTGGCCCGAGTTGACGCGGTGGTATGGCCGGATCACGGCGCGCCCAGCCTTCCAGGCCGCGTTGCCGCCCGAGGGGGCGGAGCTTCTTTTTGAGCGGGAATTCTACGAGGCCTGGGATGGGTGAATTCGTCGAGATCGTGGAAGTCGGGCCGAGGGACGGGTTGCAGAACGAGGCGCGCACGATCCCGGTGGCCGAGAAGGTCGCGCTGATCGATTGCCTGTCGCTTGTGGGGTTCCGGCGGATCGAGGCGGCGAGTTTCGTCTCGCCCCGGTGGGTGCCGCAGATGGCGGGATCGTCGGAAGTGATGGCGCGGATCGATCGCGTGCAAGGGGTGCGATACACGGCGCTTACCCCGAACGTGCGGGGCCTGGAGGACGCTGTAGAGGCCGGCGTCGACGAGGTGGCGGTCTTCGCCTCGGCCTCGGAGGGCTTCAGCCGCGCGAATATCAACGCCTCGATCGCCGAAAGCCTGGAGCGCTTCCGCGCGGTGATGGCGGCGGCGGCGGCGGCGAACATGCCGGTGCGGGGATACATATCCTGCGTGACCGACTGCCCCTATGACGGGGAGGTGGCGCCGGAGGCGGTGGCCGATGTGGCCAGCGAGCTTTTGGCGATGGGATGTCACGAGATCTCGCTGGGCGACACGCTAGGGCGGGCGACGCCCGAGCGGATCGACGCCATGCTGGCGGCGGTTCTGGATGTGGCCGACGCCGGTGACCTGGCCGGGCATTTCCACGATACCGCCGGCCGGGCGGTCGACAACGTGATGGTGGCGCTGGAACGCGGGCTTCGCGTTTTCGACGCCGCGGTCGGAGGGCTGGGCGGCTGTCCCTATGCGCCCGGCGCGGCGGGGAACGTGGCGACCGCGCTTGTGGCCGGGGCACTGGCCGGCAAAGGCTTCGAGCACGGGCTGGACATGGAAGCCCTGGCACAAGCCGAGGCGATGGCTTTGGGCCTGCGGGAGACCGTGTGATGGACACGGTCCGGATCGAGACGGATGCGCTGGGCGTGGCGACGCTTTGGTTGGCGCGGCCGGAAAAGCGGAACGCCATGTCGGGGCAGATGATCGCCGAGTTGGCGGATGCTGCCGGGAAGCTGGCGGCGGACGACGCGGTGCGCGTGGTGGTTCTGGCCGCCGAAGGACCGGTTTTCTGCGCCGGCGGCGACCTGGGATGGATGCAGGAGCAGATGGCCGCCGACGCCGAGAAGCGGCGACGCGAAGCCGGGGCGCTGGCGATGATGCTGAAGGCATTGAACGAGTTGCCGAAGCCGCTGATCGGGCGGGTACACGGCAATGCCTTCGGCGGCGGCGTCGGCCTGATCTCGGTCTGTGACGCGGCCGTGGCGGCGAAAACGGCCAGTTTCGGGCTGACCGAGACCCGGCTGGGCCTGATTCCGGCGACCATCGGTCCCTACGTTGTCGCGCGCTTGGGCGAGGGCATGGCGCGACGCGTCTTCATGTCGGGCCGTGTCTTCGGGGCCGAAGAGGCGGTGCGGCTGGGATTGCTGGGGCGGTCCGTTCCGGACGGGGATCTGGATCGCGCGGTCGCGGATGAGGTGTCGCCTTACCTTGGCTGCGCGCCTGGAGCCGTGGCCGAGGCCAAGGCGCTGGCCCGGCGGCTGGGCGCGAATGTCGGCATGGCCGAGATCGACGCCAGCATCGATGCGCTGGTCAAACGTTGGGAGAGCGAGGAGGCCCGCGAGGGCACCAGCGCGTTCTTCGAGAAGCGCAAGGCGCGCTGGGTGTCCGGCGACTAGGGTTTCTTAACTTTCGGGCGCTAGGAAGTGTCGGGATGAAACCCGGCAGGAGGTGTCCGCATGATCGGAGCGGTTGGAAGTCAGGCGGTCGGCCTTCGGGGTATCGAGCAGGGTGGCCCGGGCAAACGTGCCGAAGCCGTGGGTCAGCAGGCGAAGGCCGCGGTGGCCGCCGCGCGCGATGCCGGGTCGGAGACGCCCCGCAATGCACAGGGCATCGCGGCCTCGGCAGTGGCGCGCGGGATTGACCCTGCCAGCCTTTTCGCCGCCCGCGTGGCAGAGGTTGGGCCGATTGCCGGCGGTCCCTACGCCGCCGGGGCGGAGGACGCCGCGGTCCGAACCGGGGACATCGCAGGACAGGCCGGCGATGCCGTTGAGGCTGGCCGCGATCCCGACGCCGAATTCGCCATTCCGACAACTCCCAATCTGGAGTTGTTGATTGACGGTGAGCGGACCAAGCGGGCCGTCTGATGGGGCGGTGAGCGGGCGCAGGCACGGTCACGAACCCTGGCGCATGGACGCAGTCGCGATCTTTCGGCCGGTTCGGTGACGTTGAAGGCCGCGCCGCACCTGGCAAGGGCGATTCGCCACTCCGCCCGCGCCTGAGACGGGGCCGACCGAATGTATCCGCGGGCGCCGCGTCGTTCGCGCCGCGGGCTTCCGCGCCGCCACGTGGCGGAAACGATGCCGCTTTGTGCAGCGCGACGGTGGCCCCGGGCAATTCCCGGACGGGGGCGTCAAAAAGCCCCTCGGACAGGTCCGGGCGGCGTTGACCCTGTGGAGACAGGGAAGTAGGTAGGGGCCTGACAAGCCCGCGCACCGTTACGACGCGGGCCCTGATGGAGCCTCGATACGTGGAAGACATCCTCAGAGAATACCTGCCGATCCTCGTGTTTCTCGGCCTTGCCGTGGGGCTGGGCCTGGTGCTGATCCTTGCCGCGCTGATCGTCGCGCCGAGTGACGCCGATCCCGAGAAGCTTTCGGCCTATGAGTGCGGTTTCAACGCTTTCGACGACGCACGGATGAAATTCGACGTGCGTTTCTACCTGGTGGCGATCCTGTTCATCATTTTCGACCTGGAAATCGCCTTCCTGTTCCCCTGGGCCGTGGCCTTCGGAGGCCTGAGCGACGTCGCTTTCTGGTCGATGATGGTCTTCCTGGCGGTTCTGACCGTGGGCTTCGCCTATGAATGGAAGAAGGGAGCGCTGGAATGGCAGTGAGCGACACCCGAGAGCCGCAGATGGACAGCTTCGCCGGCGACGGCGCGCCTGTGACGCGCACGGACGACAAGGGGGTCGTCCTTCGCGGACATGACACCGGCCCCGACCGGGAAATGGCGACCCAGACGCTGAACCGCGAGTTGCAGGACAAGGGCTTCCTTGTGACCTCGACCGACGACATCATCAACTGGGCGCGAACCGGATCCCTGCACTGGATGACCTTCGGATTGGCCTGCTGCGCTGTCGAGATGATGCACACCTCGATGCCGCGCTATGACCTCGAGCGTTTCGGCACCGCGCCGCGAGCGTCTCCGCGCCAGTCGGATCTGATGATCGTGGCCGGCACGCTGACCAACAAGATGGCGCCTGCGCTGCGCAAGGTCTACGACCAGATGCCCGAGCCGCGCTATGTGATCTCGATGGGTTCGTGCGCCAATGGCGGCGGGTATTATCACTACAGCTACAGCGTCGTGCGCGGCTGCGACCGGATCGTTCCGGTGGATATCTATGTGCCCGGCTGTCCGCCGACCGCCGAGGCTCTGCTTTACGGCATCCTTCAGCTTCAGCGGAAGATCCGCCGGACCGGCACCATTACCCGCTAAGACCCCGAGGAGACGGATATGTCCGAGGCTTTGAGAGAACTCGCCCAGGGGATCGAGGCGAAGCGTCCCGACTGCGTGGTGTCCTGGGACGTGGCGCAGGGCGAGCTGACGATGATCGTCGCCCGCTCGTCGCTGGTGAGTTTCGTCGAATACCTGAAGTCGGATTCGAACTGCCGCTTCTCGACGCTGATAGACATCACGGCGGTGGATTATCCCGACCGCGAGGAAAGGTTCGACATCGTCTATCACTTTCTGTCGATGTATCAGAACCACCGCATCCGGCTGAAGGTCGCGGTGCGCGAGGAAGACATCGTGCCGTCGATCACCGACGTGCATCCCGGCGCGAACTGGTTCGAGCGCGAAGTCTTCGACATGTTCGGCATCCTGTTCTCGGGCCACCCCGATCTGCGCCGCATTCTGACGGATTATGGATTCCGCGGCTATCCGCTGCGGAAGGATTTTCCGACGACGGGATATACCGAGGTGCGGTACGACGAGGAGCAGAAGCGGGTCATCTACGAGCCGGTGAGGCTGGTGCAGGAATACCGTCAGTTCGATTTCATGAGCCCCTGGGAGGGTGCGGAATACATCCTTCCGGGCGACGACAAGTCCGAAGCGAAAGGGTAGGGCGATCATGGGCGGCGGCGGCGTCATCTGGTTTCTGATCGTGGCGGTCCTTCTGATCGTGCCGTTCTGGAAGCTTTTGCCGCGCTACGGCATTTCGAAGTACTTTGCGCTTCTGACCATCATCCCGGCGATCGCGCTGGTGCTTCTCTGGATCATGGCTTTCAGAGAAGACGTCGAGGGAGCGGCAAAATGAACGTGGTGTTCCTTTGCGTCGGCGCCGCCAAGGCGGGCACGAGCTGGCTGCACGGCCAGCTTGCGGCGCATCCGGAGTGCCATTTTCGTACGATCAAGGAGCTTCACTACTTCGACGGCCTGGACGAGGGCACGATGTCTCGGAACCTGCAGCGCATCCGGGCCCGCCAGGTGGCATTGCTGGAGCGTACCGAGGGCGGTCTGAATGCCACGGCCGAGCAGGCAGCGCGGATCGCGGATGGCGGCGACTGGCTGGATGTGCTGGAACGCGGCAAGGAAGATATCGGGGCTTACCTGGATTACCTGCGCAAGGGCGCAGCATCGGGTCAGGTCGTGGGCGAGACGACGCCCGCCTATGCGCTTCTGTCGGCCGATCGCCTTGTCCGGATGGCGCGGATGGCGCCGGATGTGCGCATTCTGTACCTGTTGCGCGATCCGGTGGAGAGGCTGTGGAGCCATGTGCGCATGATCGCGGGGAGACGCGACGTGGACGGCGTTGTCTCGGCGCGGCGCTGCGACCGTATCCTGGCGCGCACGATTTCGGGGGACGAGACCCAGATCGTGCGGCGAAGCGATTACGAGGGCGCCCTGAAGCGGCTTCTGGCGGCCGTGCCGGGCGGCAAGCTGATGGTGGGGGTCTTCGAGGATGTGGTGCAGGGCAACGGCTTTGCCCGCGTCTGCGAATTTCTGGGGATCGGACAGGCAGAGCCCAGCCCGATACCCGTTCACGCGGGACAGGCCCTGGCGATGACGCCGGACCAGCGGCGCCGGGCGGCGCACTGGCTGGCCCCACAGTATGACGCGGCCCACAGGGCGCTCGGGCGGATGCCCGAGGCCTGGGGCCGGGAGGTGTGAGATGATGGACGGCAATTTCGAAGACGCTCTGACGGGCGAACAGAAGATCCGCAACTTCAACATCAACTTCGGCCCGCAACACCCTGCGGCGCATGGGGTTCTGCGGCTGGTGCTGGAGCTGGACGGCGAAATCGTGGAGCGGTGCGATCCGCATATCGGCCTGTTGCACCGCGGCACCGAAAAGCTGATGGAGAGCCGGACCTATCTGCAGAACCTGCCCTATTTCGACCGGCTGGATTACGTGGCCCCGATGAACCAGGAGCATGCGTGGTGCCTGGCGATCGAGAAGCTGACGGGCGTGGAAGTGCCGCGCCGGGCATCGCTGATCCGGGTGCTTTACAGCGAGATCGGGCGCATCCTGAACCACCTTCTGAACGTGACGACGCAGGCGATGGACGTGGGCGCGCTGACGCCGCCGCTGTGGGGTTTCGAGGAACGCGAGAAACTGATGGTCTTCTACGAGCGTGCCTGCGGGGCGCGTCTGCACGCTGCCTATTTCCGTCCGGGCGGCGTGCACCAGGATCTGCCGCCGGACCTGATCGAGGATATCGACCAGTGGGCTCGCGAGTTTCCGGCCGTTCTGGACGACATCGACGGGTTGCTGACCGAGAACCGCATCTTCAAGCAGCGTAACGTGGACATATGCGTGGTCTCGGAGCAGGAGGCGCTGGACTGGGGGTTCTCGGGCGTGATGGTGCGGGGCAGCGGCATGGCATGGGACCTGAGGCGCGCGCAGCCCTACGAGTGCTACGACGAGTTCGACTTCCAGATTCCCGTCGGCACCAACGGCGACTGCTTCGACCGGTATCTGTGCCGCATGGCCGAGATGCGCGAGAGCCTGAAGATCATCCACCAGGCCTGCGAGAAGCTGCGAGCCGAGCCGGGGCCGGTGCTGGCGCGCGGCAAGATCACTCCCCCCAGCCGTGCCGATATGAAAACCTCGATGGAGGCACTGATCCATCACTTCAAGCTGTACACCGAAGGGTTCCACGTGCCCGAGGGCGAGGTCTATGCAGCCGTCGAGGCGCCGAAGGGCGAATTCGGCGTCTACCTTGTCGCCGACGGGACGAACCGGCCTTACCGCGCCAAGCTGCGCGCACCGGGGTTTCTGCACCTGCAGGCGATGGACCATGTCGCCAAGGGGCACCAATTGGCCGACGTCAGCGCGATCATCGGGACGATGGACATCGTGTTCGGGGAAGTGGACCGGTGATCAACAACATCGGCCTTTCCTCGGCCTTGGCGCTGCGATACCCGCTGAATGACAACGGATTAGAATAAGAGACGCTCGATGCTCCGCCGCCTTGCACATGAACAACCCGACAGTTTCGCCTTCACGCCCGCCAACGAGGCCTGGGCCGAGGCGCAGATCTCCAAGTATCCCGAGGGACGCCAGGCGAGCGCCGTGATCCCGCTTCTGTGGCGCGCGCAGGAGCAGGAGGGCTGGCTCTCCCGTCCGGCGATGGAGCATGTCGCGGCGATGCTGGGCCTGGCCTATATCCGGGTGCTGGAGGTCGCGACCTTCTATTTCATGTTCCAGCTTCATCCCGTGGGTTCGGTCGCCAATGTGCAGGTCTGCGGCACCACGTCCTGCATGATCTGCGGCGCGGAAGACCTGATCGCGGTCTGCAAGGAAAAGATCGCCAGGTCCGCGCACAAGCTGTCGGCGGACGGCAAGTTCACCTGGGAAGAGGTGGAGTGTCTGGGCGCCTGCGCGAACGCGCCGATGGCGCAGATCGGCAAGGACTACTACGAGGATCTGACGGCGGAGCGGTTCGCGGAGATCCTGGACGAGCTGGCGGCAGGCAAGGTACCGGTGCCCGGTCCCCAGAACGGCCGTTATGCCGCCGAGCCGCTGTCGGGACTGACCAGCCTGAAGGACTTCGAAAGCGGCAAGCGGCAGTACAACGCCAGCGTTCAACTGGCGGTCGACATCGGGGACACGGTCAAGCGGATCGACGGGACCGAGGTGCCGCTGCGCGCGCCCTGGCGCGGTGCGGACGATACCATCTCGCCCGCCGAGGAACGCGCCGCCCTTGCCACGGCGCGGTCGGACGCGCCGTCGACGGAAGCCGTGAACGAGGAAAAGGTTGCCCGTCCGGCGCCAGATGCGGTGCCCGAAAGCCCCGGCCGCAAGCCCGAGGGCCTGAGCGTGGCGCGCGGCGGAACGCCCGACGATCTAAAGAAGATCAAGGGTGTCGGGCCGAAACTTGAAAAGCTGCTGCACCGGCTGGGGTTCTTCCACTTCGATCAGATCGCCGCCTGGACGGCCGACGAGATCGCCTGGGTCGACGACAACCTGGAAGGCTTCAAGGGGCGCGTGACACGGGACGAATGGGTGACGCAGGCAAGGGCTTTGGCCGGGGCCGATGACACTTAGATTTTCCTGAAAGAAAATTCCTGTTATGGAGTCTGCAATTGCATACCAAACGGGAGGCCTTTCCATGTCACGACACACCCAGGGCTCGCTGACCATCGTCGGTGCGATAGCAGCGGGCATATTCCTTGTCGCCTTCGTGGCGCTCATGGTTCTGGGAGAATACGCCTTCTCCGCAGCCGCGTTCCTGTCCATCCTTATCGCCTTGGTTGCGGCGGTCGTGCTTTACCTAGGTTTCGGCGGTTCCGACCGCCCGGCGGTATCGCCGGCTGCCTCGAAGCCGGCACCGGCGCCGAAGGCCGAGGCCGCACCCGAACCTGCGCGAGAACCGGCACCGGCGCCGGAGCCCGAACCGGCCCCCGTCGCCGCCGCAACCCCGTCCGAGGATTTCGACGGCGATGGCGTTGCCGAAGGCACCGGCGAGGGCACCCGGCCCGAGGGACTGGATGCGCCGCGCGGTGGCGAGGCCGACGATCTGAAGCAGATCAAGGGTGTCGGTCCGAAGCTGGAGAAATTGTGCAACTCGCTGGGTTTCTGGCATTTCGACCAGATCGCCTCATGGACGCCGGAAGAGGTGGCATGGGTCGACGCGAACCTGCAGGGTTTCAAGGGCCGCGTCAGTCGTGACAACTGGATCGAGCAGGCCCGCATTCTCGCCTCGGGCGGCGAGACGGAATTCTCGAAACGGGTCGAGGACGGCGACGTCTACTGATGTGACGGCCACCCGGCTGAGGTCGGGCGAACCGGCCCGCGGGAACTGAAAGAAATGCCGTTGCGCAGGCTTGAGGCGCAACGGTATATGCGCCCTGACCGGCGCAAGGGCGATGTGGGGCGCGATGAACGACGGACTGGATCCCGACAAGATGCTGGCGCGTCAGGCGCGCGTGGTGTCCATCGTCATCGCCGCGACCATGGTCGGGTGGATGATCGCCCAATGGGCGGGCGGACGTCTTGGACTTCCGGATCGGTACGTCTTTCTTGTCGATCTTTTCGCACTTGCGGGTTTCCTCTGGGCGCTGATCGTGACATGGCAAATCTGGCGCAAACGCCGGGACAATTGACGATGCGCGGCCTGAGTGGTGGCCGCTGGACGAGGTGAGCATGCTCGAAGACAAGGACCGTATCTTCACCAATCTCTACGGGATGCATGACCGGACGCTGGCCGGCGCGAAGGCGCGCGGCCACTGGGACGGCACGGCGGGCATCATCGGGAAGGGCCGCGACTGGATCGTGGACCAGATGAAGGCCAGCGGTCTGCGCGGCCGCGGTGGTGCGGGCTTCCCCACAGGTCTGAAATGGTCGTTCATGCCGAAGGAATCGGACGGGCGCCCTTCCTACCTGGTGGTGAACGCGGACGAATCCGAGCCGGGCACCTGCAAGGACCGCGAGATCATGCGCCACGATCCGCACACGCTGATCGAGGGCTGCCTGATCGCCTCGTTCGCGATGCAGGCGCATGCTTGTTACATCTACATCCGGGGCGAATACATCCGCGAACGCGAGGCGTTGCAGAACGCCATCGACGAGGCCTATGACGCGGGCCTTGTGGGCAAGAATGCCGCCGGATCGGGATGGGATTTCGACCTGTACCTGCATCACGGCGCAGGCGCCTATATCTGCGGCGAGGAGACCGCTCTTCTGGAAAGCCTTGAAGGCAAGAAGGGAATGCCGCGGATGAAGCCGCCGTTCCCTGCAGGCGCGGGGCTTTATGGCTGCCCGACCACCGTGAACAACGTCGAATCGATTGCCGTCGTGCCGACGATCCTGCGGCGCGGGCCGGAATGGTTCGCGGGCTTTGGCCGTCCGAACAACGCGGGAACCAAGCTGTTCGCGATCAGCGGACACGTGAACAGCCCCTGCGTCGTCGAAGAGGCGATGTCGATCAGCTTCGAAGAGCTGATCGACAAGCACTGCGGCGGCATCCGGGGCGGCTGGGACAACCTGAAAGCGGTCATTCCGGGCGGATCCTCGGTGCCGTGCATCCGGGGCGAGAACATGCGCGAAGCGATCATGGATTTCGATTATCTGCGCGAGCAGAAGTCGGGGCTGGGGACCGCCGCCGTGATCGTGATGGACAAGTCCACGGACATCATCAAGGCGATCTGGCGGCTGTCGAAGTTCTACAAGCACGAGAGCTGCGGTCAGTGCACGCCGTGCCGCGAAGGCACCGGCTGGATGATGCGCGTGATGGACCGGCTGGTTCGGGGCGAGGCCGAGGTCGAGGAAATCGACATGCTGTTCGACGTGACCAAACAGGTCGAAGGCCATACCATTTGCGCGCTTGGCGACGCGGCCGCCTGGCCGATCCAGGGCCTGATCCGCAATTTCCGGGACGAGATCGAGGACCGGATAAAGGCGCAGAAGACCGGGCGGGTCAGCGCCGTCGCGGCGGAGTGAGGCCGGTGCGGGGCCTGCTGACCGGCATCCTGGTGCTGTCGCTTGCCGGATGCAGCCTGATCCGGCCCCAGACCGGCGAAGGCGTGGCGGCCACCGCCTTGCCCTATCGCTCGAACCTGGCGCGCGGCGAGGACCGCCGCGATGTCACGGTGACGGTCAGGGCACCGGGCGCGAGCCTGGAAGACATCCGCGAATCGGCGCGTTTTCCCGTAACGCGGTATTGCCTGTCGTTCTACGGCGCTTCCGCGGCGGACTGGACCATCGACCCGGCGACGGGCGACTGGGCCGTCGTGCGCGAAGGCGAGAACCTGATCCTGAACGCGCGCTGCACGGCGCGCTGATCCATGATTCGTTTCTGGGACGGCTTTCTGAGCGCGTTGTGCGCGATGGCGACGATCGGGGTTATCGGTTTGCCGCTGTGGGGCACGTTCCGGGCGGTTCGGGCCGATCTTGTTCCGGTCTGGTTCTGGGCGCCGATGCTGCTTTTGGCCTTCGTCGGTGCGGTGATGGTCTGGGCCTTCCTGCGCAAGGCCGTCAGAGGCGTTCACCCCTTGCGGGAAAGGCGGCGCTGAGATGCATCTGGCGGAACTGAACATCGGGCGCCTGGTCGCGCCCACGGACGATCCCCGCGTCGAGGAGTTCATGTCGGCGCTGGACCGGGTCAACGGCCTGGGCAAACGGATGCCGGGCTTTGTCTGGATGATGGAGGGCTCGGGCGAACCGGGAACCGGCAACACCGAGAACAACATCGGAGACGATCCCCGCTTCGTGGCGAATCTGACCGTCTGGGAAAGCGTCGAGACGCTGGAGGCCTTCGTCTGGAACACGGTTCACCGGCAGTTCTACGAGCGCCGCGCGGAATGGTTCGAGGTTCTGGGCGAGATGCATTTCGTGATGTGGTGGGTGCCCGAGGGGCACCGGCCGACGCTGGACGAGGGGCTGGAGCGGCTTGGACATCTGAAATCGAACGGTAACACCGCTCACGCGTTTGGCTGGGACGGCTTGGACGGTGCGAAGCTTTACAAAACAAGGGCTTGCGCCGTTCCAGGCAGCGCCTGAACGGCGAAAACCTGCCGTTTCGACCCGGTGATATCGCATATCGGCGCCGAAACGCTGCAAATCGCTGCAGGCCGGCCTATATCGGGGCCAGTGTTCAAGAAGCCTGAAATCGAGCAGACGAGTGCCAGAACCATGCGAAGAATTACACTTTCCGCCGCGATCCTCGGACTGACCGCCATGCCGGCGTTCGCATTGTTGCCGCTGCACGAGAATCCTACCGTGGTGAACGGATTCTATGCGATCGGCCTTGCCGACGAGGTCCGCAAGAACTGTTCCAGCATCGGTCCGCGTTGGCTGGCGGCCTATAATTACCTGAGAGCGCTCGAAAAATATGCACGCGACGCCGGGTATTCCGAGGCGGAGATTGATGAACTCGTTGATAATAAATCCGAAAAAGAGGCTTTGAGGACCAAGATCAGGGCGGATCTTGCCGCGAGGGGCGCGACGCCGGAAAACCCGGAAGGCTATTGCACTGTGGGCCGTGAAGAAATAGCCAAGGGCAGCGCAGCGGGGAAGCTTCTCCGCTCGAAATGACGGCCGCCGGAGGAAGGCGGCGGAACCCAAGGGGACCAACGCCTTATGTCCGACCTTCGGAAAATCATCATCGACGACATAGAGATCGAAGTCGATCCCGCCATGACGCTGATCCAGGCGTGTGAAGAGGCCGGGATCGAAATTCCGCGCTTCTGCTATCATGAACGGCTGTCGATAGCCGGGAACTGCCGGATGTGCCTTGTCGAAGTGGTGGGCGGGCCGCCGAAGCCCGCGGCAAGCTGCGCGATGCAGGTGCGCGACCTGCGCCCCGGTCCCGAAGGACAGCCTCCGGTGGTCAAGACGAACTCGCCCATGGTCAAGAAGGCCCGCGAGGGCGTCATGGAGTTCCTGTTGATCAACCATCCGCTGGATTGCCCGATCTGCGACCAGGGTGGCGAGTGCGATCTGCAGGACCAGGCGATGGCCTACGGCGTGGACTTCAGCCGCTACCGCGAGCCGAAGCGGGCCGTGGACAACCTGGACCTTGGGCCGCTTGTGGGCACGGCGATGACGCGGTGCATCTCGTGCACGCGCTGTGTGCGGTTCATTACCGAGGTGGCGGGGATGCCGGAACTGGGCCAGACGGGGCGCGGCGAGGATGCCGAGATCACGTCCTACCTGGGCCAGACGCTGGATTCCGAATTGCAGGGCAATATCGTCGATCTGTGCCCGGTGGGCGCGCTGACGTCGAAGCCTTACGCCTTCACGGCGCGGCCCTGGGAGTTGACCAAGACCGAAACGATCGACGTCATGGACGCGCTTGGCTCGAACATCCGCGTGGACACCAAGGGGCGCGAAGTGATGCGCATCCTGCCGCGCAACCATGATGGCGTGAACGAGGAATGGCTGTCGGACAAGTCGCGCTATGCGTGGGAGGGTCTGCGCCGTCAACGGCTGGACAAGCCCTATATCCGCGAGAACGGCAAGCTGCGTCCCGCCGGATGGAGCGAGGCGCTTGCCGCCGCCGCCACTGCGATGAAGAGCGGCAAGGTTGCCGGTATCGTCGGCGACCTGGCGCCGGTGGAGGCGATCTTTGCCCTGAAGGAACTGATCGAAGGTCAGGGCGGCTCGGTCGAGTGCCGGACGGACGGTGCGAAACTGCCTGCCGGGAACCGGTCGGCCTATGTGGGCACGGCTGCGGTCGAGGACATCGACAACGCCAAGGCGATCATGCTGATCGGCACCAATCCGCGGGCCGAGGCCCCGGTGCTGAATGCGCGCATTCGCAAGGCCTGGCAAAAGGGCGCGGCAGTCGGCCTGGTCGGCCAACCGGTCGATCTGACCTATGATTACGCGCACCTCGGCACCGGACACGACGCTTTGAAGGGGCTGTTCGGGATGAACCCCGAGAATGCCCATGACAAGGAGACGCTGGTCATTATCGGCCAGGCCGCGCTGACCGGCGAGAACGGCGCCGCGGCGCTGGCCGACGCGATGCGCTATGCCGAGGCGACACAGTCGAAGTTCCTGGTGCTGCACACGGCAGCGAGCCGGGTCGGCGCGTTGGACGTCGGCGCGGTCTCGGATGGCGGGGTCGCGGACGCGGAAGTGATATTCAGCCTGGGCGCCGACGAGGTGGACATTCCCGCCGGCCCGACGGTGATCTACCAGGGAAGCCACGGCGACCGCGGCGCGCACCGGGCAGACATCATCCTGCCGGCGGCCGCCTGGACCGAGGAAAACGGTCTTTTCGTGAACACCGAAGGCCGTCCGCAATTGGCGATGCGCGCCAGTTTTCCGCCGGGCGAGGCAAAGGAAAACTGGGCGATCCTGCGGGCGCTGTCGGCCGAGTTGGCGGCGACGCTGCCCTATGACAGCCTGGCGCAGCTTCGCGCCAGACTTGTCGAGGCGGTACCGCACCTCAAAGCCATCGACACGGTGCCGGAGAATGAATGGCGAGTGCCCGAAGCCGGCGGCAACGCCGGAGACTTCGGCCTGGCGGTGACCGATCACTACCTGACGAACCCGGTTTTGCGGGCCGCGCCCCTGATGGCCGAGTTGCAGTCCGGCGCGCGGAACCGGAAAGCCGGGAAACTGGCCGCGGAATAGGCCAATCGGGTCTGGATTGTCAGGCCAAGATAAGGTTTAGAAGGGGCGGCGAAATTCGCCCCCAAGGGAACGAAAAACGTGGGGACACATGGCTGAGTTTCTGACGACACCCCTCGGCATTCTGGTGACCGTTGCGGCCCAGACGCTTCTGGTCATCGGCTTCGTGATGATCAGCCTGCTGTTCCTGGTCTACGGCGACCGGAAGATCTGGGCCGCGGTCCAGATGCGGCGCGGGCCGAACGTGGTGGGTCCCTGGGGGCTGCTGCAGACGGTCGCCGACGCGCTGAAATACGTCGTGAAGGAAGTCGTCATTCCGGCGGGTGCGGACCGGACGGTCTTCATGCTGGCGCCGCTGGTGTCCTTCGTTCTGGCGATGATCGCCTGGGCGGTGATTCCGTTCAGCGACAACTGGGTTCTGGCCGATATCAACGTGGCAATTCTCTATGTCTTCGCGGTCTCGTCCCTTGAAGTTTATGGCGTGATCATGGGCGGTTGGGCGTCGAACTCGAAGTATCCCTTCCTGGGATCGCTGCGGTCGGCCGCGCAGATGATTTCCTACGAGGTGTCGATCGGTTTGATCATTATCGGGGTGATCCTGTCGACTGGCTCGATGAACTTCGGTGACATCGTTCGGGCGCAGGACGGCGACTGGGGTCTGTTCAGCTGGTACTGGCTGCCGCATTTCCCGATGGTCTTTCTGTTCTTCATCAGCGCGCTGGCCGAGACAAACCGTCCGCCGTTCGACCTGCCGGAGGCGGAATCGGAACTGGTGGCGGGTTATCAGGTGGAATACTCGTCGACGCCTTTCCTTCTGTTCATGGCGGGCGAATATATCGCGATCTTCCTGATGTGCGCCCTGACCAGCCTGCTGTTCTTCGGCGGATGGCTGTCGCCGGTGCCTTTCCTGCCCGATGGCCCGCTGTGGATGGTCGGCAAGATGGCGTTCTTCTTCTTCCTCTTCGCGATGGTGAAGGCGATCGTGCCGCGCTATCGCTATGACCAGCTGATGCGCCTGGGCTGGAAGTGGTTCCTGCCGTTCAGCCTGATCTGGGTCGTGCTGGTGGCCTTCTTCGCGAAATTCGAGATGTTCGGCGGCGCCTATGCCCGCTGGGCGGTGGGGGGCTGACGCTTGGGCGTCGACATCGAAATATTCGGACGGCTTGTCGAGCTTTCCACGCGGTTCCGGCCGAAGGGGCGGACGCTGATGCTTGGGCGTCAGCAATTCGTGCCTGCCGACCGGTTCGCCTGGCGGTACGAAAAGGTGCTTTCGGACAATGGACTTGATCTGGCCCTGGGCGATCTTGTTCAGGACGACGGGTTTTCGGAAACGCTGTTCCGCAAGCTGGGCTTCGGCGAGATCGAGACCATGGATTTCTCGCCCTACGAAGGCGCGGGCGTGATCCACGATCTGAACGACGCGGCGCCGAAGCCTTTGGAGAAGAAGTTCGATTTCATCTTCGATGGCGGCACGATCGAGCATGTCTTCAACGTGCCCGTCGCGCTGGCCAGCATGTTCCGGATGCTGAAGGTCGGCGGGCGTTTCGTATCCGCGAATGGCCTGAACGGCTGGCACGGGCACGGCATGTACCAGTTCAACCCCGAACTGGTCTGGTCGTTCTGGCGCAGGAACTGCGGGTGCGAGGTGCATGATTGCCGCGGCATGCAGAAGACGCCGCGCGGCAACGGGGTGCAGATCCAGTTTCCCGACCCGGCCGAACAGGGCGCGCGCCTGCGTCTGGGCCGACTGGTGCCCGACGGGCGGGTCTATCTTTACTATGAGGTGGAACGGCTGAAGACCTCGGCGCTGCAGGGGCGCGTGCTGCAGAGCGATTATGAATTGTCGTGGCGCGACCACGAAAATGCCGGCGAGACCCGGTTCAACGATGAAATGGTGACGGGATGACTCAGATCGACTGGAACCGCGCGGGTAAGTATTTCCTGCTGATGGATATCGCGAAGGGCTTTGGCCTGGGGATGAAGTATTTCTTCGGAGCCAAGGCAACATTGAACTACCCGCACGAAAAGGGCCCGCTGTCGCCGCGTTTTCGCGGCGAACATGCGCTGCGGCGCTATCCCAACGGCGAGGAGCGGTGCATTGCCTGCAAGCTGTGCGAGGCGATCTGCCCGGCGCAGGCGATCACCATCGACGCCGAGCCGCGCGAGGACGGCAGCCGGCGGACGACGCGCTATGACATCGACATGACGAAGTGCATCTATTGCGGTTTCTGCCAGGAGGCCTGCCCAGTCGATGCCATCGTCGAGGGACCGAATTTCGAGTTTTCGACCGAGACCCGTGAAGAGCTTTACTACACCAAGGAAAAGCTTCTGGAGAACGGCGAGCGCTGGGAAGCAGAGATTGCCCGTAACCTGGAAATGGATGCGCCCTACCGATGAGCGACCCGAAGAACCCCTTCGATGCGATGATGGAGATGAGCCAGGAATGGGCCAAGGCGCTCAACCCGGCGCTTGAATCGTTCACGCCCAAGGGGTTCGAGGCGTTGTGGCCGACCATGCCGCGCGAGGTCATGGAGACGGTCATGGGCAAGACGTTCAACCCCGAGGGGCTGGACTCGAAGACGAAACTGCTGCTGACGCTGGGCGCGCTGACCATTCTGGGGGCCCAGACCGAAGCGCAGATCAGGATGACGGTCCGCCATGCCCTCGAGGCCGGCGCGACGAAACAGGAAATCGCCGAGACCATCGCGCTGGTCGGTGTCTTCGGGGGCATTCCCGCGATGACCAAGGCGATGGAACTGGCAAGCTCGGTCATGGATGCCGGGTCGGAGGATGACGCATGACGGCACAGGTTTTCGCCTTCTACCTTTTCGCCATCGCCTGCATCGCGGGCGGATTGTTCACGGTGATCGCCCGTAACCCGGTGCATTCGGTCCTGTGGCTGATCCTGGCGTTTCTTTCGGCGGCGGGGCTGTTCGTGCTGCTGGGCGCCGAGTTCGTGGCGATGCTTCTGGTGATCGTCTACGTGGGCGCCGTCGCGGTGCTGTTCCTGTTCGTTGTGATGATGCTGGACGTGGATTTCGCCGAACTGAAGGCCGAGATGGCCAAGTACATGCCGTTGGCGCTGCTGATCGGGGTGGTGATCCTGATGCAGCTTGCGTTGGCCTTCGGCGTCTGGACCACTGCCGAGGGCGTGACCATGGCCGACCGCCCTGACGCGATTGCCGGCGGCGGCGCGCACAACACCGAGGCGCTGGGGCTGGTTCTGTACGACAAGTATTTTCTTCTGTTCCAGCTGGCCGGCCTGATCCTGCTGGTGGCGATGATCGGGGCGATCGTCCTGACGCTGCGCCACCGTGAGGGCATCAAGCGGCAGAACATCCTGGAGCAGATGTACCGCGATCCCGGCAAGGCGCTGGTGATGAAGGATGTCAAGCCGGGGCAGGGGCTTTAAGGGATGGCCAAGCGCGGCGTTTTCCAGGCATTGGGCAACCTCTGGCGTTGGACCGTCTGGGGGCTGGCGGCCGTGTTGGTATTGGCCCTGTGGCTGGGCTGGTCGAACCGGGACGCCGGGCCGGAAGGCGACGTCGTGGCCGGGGTGGAGACGCCCGGCGGCGGCGAGCCCGCAGCAGAGGCTTCGGTGACGGTCGATGAGACGGTCGAGGCGACCGCAGAAGAAACGGCGACCGAGGAGGTTGCGGCGGAGGAAACCGACGCGCCTTCGCAGGAAGCCGTCGAGAATACCCTGGCCGAGGTGCAGTCGGCGCTTGAAGGAGCCGTGGGGACCGCCAGCGAGGCGGCGAACGAGGCCGAGGGCCGGTTGTCGGACCTTGCCGACGAGGCAGAAACCGCGCTGGACGACGCACGAGAGGCGCTTGAGCGCGGCCCTGACGAGGCGGAATTGGCGCAGGCAGAGGGCGTCATCGGCGATGAAGAGGCCGACCTGAACATCCTGCCGCCCGAACTTGCCAACATCAGCGTGCCGGGCGATGACGCGACCTATGCGCTGATCAGCGTGTTCCAGCGCGACGACGGCACGATCGAGGTCGTCTCGGACCGGACCGAGAATGGCGAGACGGTACAGACGATCCGGCTGGTGACCTGCGCGCCATTGGCCGTGGGCGTGATTTCGGCAGGCGGAAGCCCCCGGAACGAGGCGCCGGAACTGGAAAGAATTCCGCTGGGAAGCGCGGCGGCGACCATCGCGGCGCTGGCCTGCGGTGCAATGAACTGAACGGACGATTGGCATGATCGGACTTGAACACTACCTCACCGTCGCGGCGACGCTGTTCGTCATCGGCATTTTCGGGATCTTCCTGAACCGGAAGAACGTCATCATCCTGTTGATGTCGATCGAACTGATGCTTCTGGCGGTGAACATCAACCTGGTCGCCTTTTCGGCCTACCTGCAGGACCTGACGGGTCAGATATTCACGCTGTTCGTGCTGACCGTCGCCGCCGCCGAGGCCGCCATCGGCCTTGCGATCCTTGTCTGTTTCTTCAGGAACCGCGGCACTATCGACGTCGAAGACGTCAACGTGATGAAAGGCTGAGAGATCATGGAAACCATTATCCTCTTTGCCCCGCTCGTTGGCGCGCTGATCTGCGGCTTCGGCTGGCGTATTATCGGCGAAGTTGCGGCGCAGTGGACTGCCACGGGACTTCTCTTCCTGGCCTGCCTGTTGTCGTGGATCATCTTTCTGACCTTCGACCCGTTCGCGCACGAAGGCGGCCATTACACGGTTCAGGTTCTGCGCTGGATCGAGTCGGGTACGCTGGCGACGGACTGGGCGATCCGGATGGACCGGCTGACCGCGATCATGCTGATCGTCATCACGACAGTCTCGGCCCTGGTGCACCTTTATTCCTTCGGCTACATGGCGCACGACGACAATTTCGACGACGAGAAGGAAAGCTACCGCCCGCGCTTTTTCGCCTATCTGTCGTTCTTCACCTTCGCGATGCTGATGCTGGTGACGGCGGACAACCTGGTGCAGATGTTCTTCGGCTGGGAGGGCGTTGGCCTGGCGTCGTACCTGCTGATCGGGTTCTATTTCCGCAAACCCTCGGCGAACGCGGCCGCGATCAAGGCCTTCGTGGTGAACCGGGTCGGCGACTTCGGCTTCGCGCTGGGGATCTTCGCGATCTTCTTCCTGGTCGACTCGATCAATTTCTCGGAAATCTTCGCCGCCGCGCCGGAACTGGCCGAGACCGAGCTGCATTTCCTCTGGACCTCGTGGAACGCGGCCGAGCTGATCGCCTTCCTGCTGTTCGTGGGTGCGATGGGCAAGTCGGCGCAGTTGTTCCTGCACACGTGGCTGCCGGACGCGATGGAAGGCCCCACGCCAGTGTCGGCGCTGATCCACGCGGCGACCATGGTGACGGCGGGGGTGTTCCTGGTCTGCCGGATGTCGCCGCTGATGGAATTCGCGCCGGCGACCACGACCTTCATCGTGGTGATCGGCGCCTCGACGGCGTTCTTTGCGGCGACCGTGGGCCTGGTGCAGAACGACATCAAGCGCGTGATCGCCTATTCGACCTGTTCGCAGCTGGGCTACATGTTCGTGGCCGCCGGCGTGGGCGTCTATTCGGTCGCGATGTTCCACCTGTTCACCCACGCCTTCTTCAAGGCGATGCTGTTTCTCGGCGCCGGCTCGGTCATCCACGGGATGCACCACGAGCAGGACATGCGGAACTACGGCGGGCTGCGCCACAAGCTGCCTTATACGTTCTGGGCGATGATGATCGGCACGCTGGCGATCACCGGTGTGGGCATTCCGCTTCTGTATATCGGATTCCCGGTCGGTTTTGCGGGTTTCGTCTCGAAGGACGCAATCATCGAGAGCGCGTTTGCCGGTGGCACCGGCGCGTCGCTGTTCGCCTTCTGGGCCCTGGTCATCGCGGCGCTGTTCACCAGTTTCTATTCCTGGCGTTTGATGTTCCTGACATTCTTTGGCGAGCCGAGAGGCGACAAGCACACGCACGAACACGCGCATGAAAGCCCGAAAACCATGCTGGTGCCCCTGGGCGTGCTGGCGGTGGGGGCGGTCTTTGCCGGGATGATCTGGTACAAGCCCTTCTTCGGCGATCACGCTGCCGTTGAAAAGTGGTTCGGAATCCGCGACGGCGGCACCGCCGAAGCCCACGCGACGCTGACCCTGCCCGGCGCGGCCTTTGCCGCGACCGAGGAGACCGCCGAGGAAGGCCACGGCACCGAGCCAGCTGGCGAGGGCGATCACGGCGAGGCCGTGGCTCCGGGACAGGGCGCGATCTACATGGGACCGGGCAACCATGTTCTGGACGACGCGCACCATGTGCCGGTCTGGGTGAAGCTGATGCCTTTCCTGGCGATGCTTCTCGGTTTCGCGACGGCCTATCAATTCTACATCCGGCGGCCCGATCTGCCGGGCAAGCTGGCCGAGGTCCAGGCACCGCTTTACCAGTTCCTGCTGAACAAGTGGTACTTTGACGAGATCTACGATTTTCTTTTCGTCCGGCCTGCGATGTTTATCGGCCGTTTCCTTTGGAAAAAGGGCGACGGAGCCACGATCGACGGTTTCCTGAACGGCCTGGCGATGGGCGTGGTGCCGTTCTTCACCCGCCTCGCGGGGCGGGCGCAGTCGGGTTACATCTTCACTTATGCTTTCTGGATGGTGTTGGGCATTCTTGTCCTGATCACCTGGATGACGCTTTCGGGGGGCAACTGAGACCATGGATAACCTGATCTCGATCGTCACGTTCATCCCCGCCATCGGCGCCGCGATCATGGCACTGTTCCTGCGCGGCGAGGACGAGGCCGCCCAGAAGAACGCCAAGTGGCTGGCACTGGCCGCCACCAGCGCCTCGCTTCTGGCGTCGCTGTTCCTGCTGGCCGGGTTCGACCCGCAGGATACCGGTTTCCAGTTCGTGGAAGAGGGCGAGTGGATCCTGGGCCTGACCTACCGGATGGGCGTGGACGGCATCTCGATCCTGTTCGTGATGCTGACGACGTTCCTGATGCCGATCACGATCCTGGCCTGTTGGGACGTGAAGCACAGGGTCAAGGAGTACATGATCGCTTTCCTGGTGCTGGAGACCCTGATGCTGGGTGTCTTCACCGCGCTGGACCTGGTGCTGTTCTACCTGTTCTTCGAGGGCGGACTGATCCCGATGTTCCTGATCATCGGCATCTGGGGCGGGAAAGACCGCATCTATGCGTCGTTCAAGTTCTTCCTCTACACCTTCTTCGGCTCGGTGCTGATGCTGGTGGCGATGATCGCGATGTACGTGGATGCGGGCACGACCTGTATCGGCGGTTGCGAGGGCACGTCGCTGCTGACTCACACCTTCGCCTCGGGCACGCTGGATATCGCGGGCTTCCAGGTGATCGGCGGGTTGCAGACGCTTCTGTGGTTGGCGTTCTTCGCGTCCTTCGCGGTGAAGATGCCGATGTGGCCGGTGCATACCTGGCTGCCGGACGCGCACGTGCAGGCGCCGACAGCCGGGTCCGTCGTGCTGGCGGCGATCCTGCTGAAGATGGGCGGCTACGGTTTCCTGCGCTTCAGCCTGCCGATGTTTCCCGTCGCGTCGGACCTGCTGGCCGATTTCGTGCTTTGGCTGAGCGCCATCGCGATCGTCTACACCTCGCTGGTCGCGCTGATGCAGGAGGACATGAAGAAGCTGATCGCCTATTCATCGGTGGCCCATATGGGTTTCGTGACGGCGGGTATCTTCGCGGCGAACCAGCAGGGCGTGGACGGAGCGATCTTCCAGATGATCAGCCACGGCTTCATCTCGGGCGCGCTGTTCCTGTGTGTCGGCGTCATTTATGACCGGATGCACACGCGCGAGATCGACGCCTACGGCGGTCTCGTCAACCGGATGCCGGCCTATGCGGCGGTGTTCATGCTGTTCACCATGGCGAACGTCGGTTTGCCGGGGACGTCCGGTTTCGTGGGCGAGTTTCTGACGCTGATGGGCATGTTCCAGGCCAATACCTGGGTGGCGGCGGTCGCCGCGACCGGCGTGATCCTGTCGGCGGCCTACGCGCTGTGGCTTTATCGCCGGGTGGTCATGGGGGATCTCATCAAGGAGAGCCTGAAGTCCATCACCGACATGACGACCCGCGAGCGCACGATCTTCGCGCCGCTGGTCGTGATGACCATCCTGCTGGGCGTTTATCCCAGCCTTGTTACCGACATCATCGGCCCCTCTGTCGAAGCCCTTCTTGGCGAGTATCAGACGGCGGTGGCCGAGCACGGCCTGACCAACCAGGTCGCGTCGAACGGAGGAAGCCACTGATGCAACCCGGCGATCTCTCGATCATCCTTCCCGAGATCATCCTCTCGGTCTACGCGATGGGGGCGCTGCTGATCGGCGTCTATGGCGGCAAGGACAGCCTGGCCCCGGCCATTGTATGGGGCACCTCGGCGCTGTTCGTGGCGACGGCGGCCTGGATCGGATTCCAGGGGACGGGCACCGCGACGGCCTTCGGCGGCATGTTCGTGGACGATGCCTTCGCGCGTTTCGCCAAGGTGACCATCCTGTTGAGCGCCGCAGCCGTCCTGATCATGAGCGAGAGCTACATGGCGCGCCGGAACATTCTGCGCTTCGAGTATCCGCTTCTGATCACGCTGGCCGCGGTCGGCATGATGATGATGGTATCGGCCGGCGACCTGATCGCGCTTTACATGGGGCTGGAGCTTCAGTCGCTGTCGCTTTACGTGGTCGCCTCGCTGAGACGGGACAGCGTGAAATCGACCGAAGCGGGCCTGAAGTATTTCGTGCTTGGCGCGCTGTCGTCGGGGTTGCTGCTGTACGGCGCATCGCTGGTCTATGGCTTCGCCGGCACGACCGAGTTCGCGGGCATCATCACCGCGGCCCAGGGCGAGATGCCGCTGGGGCTTCTCTTCGGTCTGGCCTTCATCGCCGCGGGCCTTGCCTTCAAGGTTTCGGCCGCGCCGTTCCACATGTGGACGCCGGACGTCTACGAGGGGTCGCCGACCCCGGTCACGGCCTTCTTCGCGACCGCGCCCAAGATGGCGGCGATGGGGCTGTTCGCCCGGGTCGTGCATGACGCTTTCGGCGGTGTCGTCGGCGACTGGCAGCAGATCCTTGCCTTCCTGTCCGTGGTTTCGATGTTCCTCGGCGCCGTGGCCGCGATCGGGCAGACGAACATCAAGCGGCTGATGGCCTATTCCTCGATCGCCCATATGGGCTATGCGCTGATGGGGCTGGCCTCGGGGACGGCACAGGGCGTCGAGTCGATGCTGATCTACATGGCGATCTACGTGACCATGAATGTCGGCACTTTCGCCTTCATCCTGTCGATGGAGAAGGACGGGCAGCCGGTGGTCGAGATCGCGGCGCTGACGCAGTATTCGCGCCGCGACCCGCTGAAGGCGATGGCGATGCTGGTGTTGCTGTTCAGCCTGGCGGGCGTGCCGCCGCTGGTGGGCTTCTTCGCGAAGTACACGGTTCTGCTGGCTGCCGTCGACGCGGGGCTGGCATGGCTGGCGGTTGCCGGCGTGATCGCGAGCGTGATCGGCGCGTTCTACTACCTGCGCATCGTCTACCTGATGTATTTCGGAGCCGAGGAAAGCGAACTGGATGTCGGCGGATCGCCGATCCTCTCGGGGTTCCTGGTCGCCAGCGCGGTCATCATGGTTCTGGGAGTGGTGAACCTCTTCGGGATCGAAGGGATGGCTGAGGCCGCGGCGGCGACGCTTGTCAACTGAAGGGGGAGGTTTCGCGCCTGCGGCGCGATGCGCCGGGGGGCTCTGCTCCCCGGTCCCCCCGCCGTACTTGCACCAGGAAGAAGGTCAGGGTCGTCATGACGCGTGATCCGCTTCCCTGGCCCGAAGGCATCGGCCGCGTCATTCTGGACGAGGTCGACAGCACCATGGCCGAGGCTGCGCGCCGGACACCCACGCTGGACCGTCCGGCCTGGATCATGGCGCATCGCCAGACCGCTGCGCGCGGGCGGCGCGGGCGGGGATGGGAGAACCCGGAGGGGAACTTCGCCGCAACATTCGTGTTCCGCCCGGGCGGCAACGCGGCAAGCGCGGCGCTGCGATCCTTCATGGCGGCCAACGCGCTTCTCGAGGCGCTGGCGATGAAGATCGACCGCGACTGCCTGTCGCTGAAATGGCCGAACGATGTGCTTCTGAACGGGGGCAAGGTTGCCGGTATTCTGCTGGAATCGACCGGTCAGGGCGGTCAGGTGGATTGGCTGTCGATCGGTATCGGGGTCAATCTGGTTACGGTGCCGAAAAGCGTGCGCGATGCGGCTTTCCCGCCGGTGAGCCTTGCGGGCGAGGGCGGTCAGGATTGCGACGTGCATGAAATGCTGTCGATGCTGGCCTCGAACATGGCGACCGAGGAACGCATCTTCACCGAACTCGGCTTCGGGCCGATCCGGGAGAGCTGGCTGAAGAAGGCCGCGCGGCTGGGTGAGGTCATCACGGCGCGGACCGCGCGGGAGGAGATCACCGGAACTTTCGAGACGGTGGACGAGGCGGGTCAGCTTGTGCTTCGGACACCGAAGGGTAGGGTGACGATACCTGCGGCCGACGTCTATTTCTGAGGGGAGCGTTCATGCTTCTTTGCATCGATACGGGCAATACGAACACCGTCTTCTCGGTCTGGGACGGCAGGCGCTTCATCGCCACCTTCCGCGCGTCCACCGAGCATCAGCGGACCGCGGACCAGTACTATGTCTGGTTGTCGACGCTGATGGCGCACAAGGGTTTCGAGATGGACATCGACGAGGTCATCATCTCGTCGACGGTGCCTCGGGTCGTGTTCAACCTTCGGGTGCTGGCGGATCGCTATTTCAAGACACGCCCGATCGTCGTGGGCAAGCCCGACTGCCTGTTGCCGGTGGCCCCGCGCGTGGATGCCGGAACCTCGGTGGGGCCGGACCGGCTGGTGAACACCGCGGGCGCCTTCGACCGTCACGGCGGCAATCTGATCGTCGTCGACTTCGGAACCGCGACGACCTTCGACGTGGTAGCGGGCGACGGGGCCTATGTCGGTGGCGTCATCGCGCCCGGAGTGAACCTTTCGCTGGAGGCCTTGCACATGGCGGCGGCGGCGCTGCCGCATGTCGACGTGACCAAACCGCAGAACGTGATCGGAACGAACACGGTCGCCTGCATGCAGGCAGGGGTCTTCTGGGGATATGTCGGGCTGATCCGCGAGATCACGTCCCGGATCAATACAGAGTACGGGCAACCCATGAAGGTGATCGGCACGGGCGGACTGGCGTCATTGTTCAGCCAGGGCGACGTGCTGTTCGATACCATCGAGGAAGACCTGACGATGCATGGCCTGACGGTCATCCATCGGTTCAACAAGGAAAACACATGAGCCGTGAAAGACTGATCTACCTGCCCCTTGGCGGGGCGGGAGAAATTGGAATGAATGCCTATGTCTACGGATGGGGCAAACCGGGCGAGGAGCGGCTGATCGTGGCGGACCTGGGGGTGACCTTTCCGGAGATGGAAGGCTCGCCCGGGGTCGATCTGATCTTCGCGGATATCGCCTGGCTGGAAGAGCGCAAGGACCGGATCGAGGCGGTCTTCATCACCCACGCTCACGAGGACCATGTCGGTGCGGTGGGGCATCTGTGGCCGCGGCTTCGCGCGTCGATATATGCGCGAAAGTTCACGGCCTATCATGCCCAGCGAAAGCTGGAGGAGCAGGGGCAGGATCCGAACAAGGTGACGGTCGTCGGGCCGTGGCCGGAAACCGTCAAGGCCGGTCCGTTCACCGTGGGTTTCGTTCCGATCAGCCATTCCATCCCGGAATCGGCCGGGTTGGTCATCGACACGCCCGTGGGACGGATCGTGCATTCGGGCGACTTCAAGCTGGACCGGACACCGCTTGTGGGCGAACCCTACGATCCGGATCTGTGGCGCGAGATCGGGGCGCCGGGCGTCAAGGCGCTGGTCTGCGATTCCACCAATGTCTTCTCGCCGCATGCGGGCCGGTCCGAGGCATCGCTTGGGGATGCGATCACCCGCCTGGTCAAGGACGCCGAGGGCATGTTCGTCGCGACGACGTTTGCCTCGAACGTGGCGAGGGTGAAGACGCTGGCCGAGGCCGGCAGGGACGCGGGGCGTTCGGTCTGCCTGCTGGGGCGGGCCATGCGGCGGATGATCGAGGCGTCGGTGGAAACGGGTGTGCTTACCGATTTTCCCAAGACCATCGCGCCCGAGGAAGCGGCGGACATTCCGCGCGGGAACCTCATGCTGATCGTGACCGGAAGCCAGGGCGAGCGGCGGGCCGCGTCGGCCGCGCTGAGCCGGGGCAAGTACCTTGGGCTGACGCTGGCCGACGGCGACACGTTCCTGTTTTCGTCCAAGACGATTCCGGGCAACGAGCGCGGTGTGCTGCGGGTCGTGAACGCGTTCTCGGAGATGGGGGTGGACGTGGTGGACGACAACTCGTCGGATTACCACGTTTCGGGTCACGCGAACCGGCCCGACCTGGTCGAGATGCACGGTCTGGTCGACGCCAAGATCGTGATCCCGATGCACGGCGAACACCGGCACCTGAGGGAGCATGTGCAGCTGGCCGAGGAGCATGGCAGGGTGGGAGTCCTGGCGCCGAACGGAACCATGATCGACCTGACCGGGGACATACCGAAAGTTGCGGAATATATCGAAACCGGGCGGACTTATCTGGACGGCAAGGTGCAGATAGGCGCGATGGACGGCGTGGTGCGGGACCGGATCCGGATGGCGCTGAACGGCCACGTCGCCGTCAGCGTGATACTGGAGGATGACGAGGCTTTGGGAGACCCCTGGGTGGATATCATGGGCTTGGCCGAGACGGGACTGTCGAAAGCCCCGCTGTCGGAGGTTCTGGAGGAGGACCTGAGCCAGTTCATCGGCCGCGCCGGACGCAGGACATTGTCGGATGACGATGGTCTCGAGAAGGAACTGAAGCGGATCGTCCGGCAGACCACGGAAAACGAGATCGGCAAGAAACCCGAAGTCACCGTGATCATCAGCCGCTTGTCATAACCCGGTGCCGAGGATTTGCCGCGGCGGCGGAAAGCGGGTTCAGCCTGCTTTCCGCTCTTCGAAGCTCATCGCGATGAAACTGGGCATGTGATCGCCCATGCCGACGACCTTTTCCCGGCCGCGTCCGCCGTCCCGGTCACGATCCCGGTATCCGCGCGAACGGTCGCGGGTATCGGTCGGTTGATCGTTGTTCGCTGGCGTCTTGGCCTCTTGCTGTTCGGCGGCATTGTCGACGGGTTCGTCGGCGGGTTTGTCGACGGGCCTGTCGGCAGGTTTTTCGGCCTGCCGGTCTGCGGGCTTGTCGCCACGGCGACGGCGTTCGCGCTTGGGACGTTCCTCGGTTGCGGGTGAGTCCTGCGACTGCCGGATCTCGGGGCCGTTGGCCGTAGGGATCTTCTTGTCTATGAGCTTTTCGATGGCGTCGAGCAGCTTCTCGTCCGCTGGCGCGCAGATCATTATCGCCTTGCCGTCGCGGCCGGCGCGGCCGGTGCGGCCGATCCGGTGAACGTAATCCTCGGAATGGCTGGGCACGTCGTAATTGAAGACGTGGCTGACCGCCGGGACATCGAGACCACGCGCGGCGACATCCGAGGCAACCAGGAAGCGCAGCGAGCCGTCGCGGAAGGCGTCAAGTGTGCGTGTCCGCTGGGACTGTTCGAGGTCGCCGTGGATCGGCGCGGCGTCGAGACCATGTTTTTTCATGGATTTTGCGACGATGTCGACATCGGTCTTGCGGTTGCAGAACACGATGGCGTTTTTGTACTTTTCGCCCTCGCGCTCGATCAGCGCGCGCAGAAGCTCGCGCTTCTCGCTTGCCGTGCGGTCGCGGCGAGAGGGTTTGATGTGGACCACTTCCTGGTCGATGGTCTCGGACGCGGTGGCCTGACGGGCAACCTCGATCCGTGCCGGGTTCGACAGGAAGGTATTGGTGATCCGCTCGATCTCGGGCGCCATTGTGGCGGAATAGAACATCGTCTGGCGGGTGAAGGGCGTGAGGTTGAAGATACGCTCGATGTCCGGGATGAAGCCCATGTCGAGCATCCGATCGGCCTCGTCCACGACCATGATCTCGATACCCGTCAGCAGCAGCTTGCCGCGCTCGAAATGGTCGAGGAGGCGGCCCGGCGTGGCGATCAGCACGTCGACGCCGCGATCGATGAGCGTGTCCTGTTCCTTGAAGGAAACGCCGCCGATCAGCAGCGCCTTGGTCAGCTTCACATTCTGCGCGTAGGTGTCGAAGTTCTCGGCCACCTGTGCGGCGAGTTCCCGTGTCGGGCAGAGCACCAGCGAACGTGGCATCCGCGCACGGGCGCGGCCTCGGGCCAGCATGTGGATCATCGGAAGCGTGAAACTGGCTGTCTTGCCGGTTCCCGTCTGTGCGATGCCAAGCACGTCACGGCCGGCGAGCGCGTGCGGTATGGCGCCTTCCTGGATCGGTGTTGGGGTTTCGTAACCGGCTGCTTCTACAGCCTTGAGAATCTTGGGCGAAAGCGCCAGATCAGAGAATTTCGTCATATTGGTCCATACTTACGGACCAGTTTGCGGCCCGTCGGCTGAAGCGGCACGGGTCCGGGTGACCTCAGGCTTATCCACAAGCCGCCGCAATTGTGGGACAGGTAGTGGATGCTGGTGGGCGCGTCAATAACCTGCGACGAAAGGTGATCAATGCGCACGATTTCGTGCGATTGTTTCCTTTTTGTGCTGCAAATGTAGTCAGCAGTCGAAGTTGTCATTTTGCTGAGAAAATGACCCGATCGTCCGCGAATCCTGATTTGGCGTCTGTTTTCCGGTTGCCGGAGCGACCAGCGCACGCGTTTCACGCGGAGTTAGGTGGCGCGTGTCGGAAGCATGACCAACACCGCGGAAGCTATTGGCATTGCGGGAAATTACTTCAACAGACTTATCCACAGAAGGTTAACGTCGCAACGTCAACTTCCGCCGGTCGTCAAGCGTTCGATTTCCGCGAGTGCTGCCTCGACCTTCAGATCCAACATGCGTTCTCCGATCTGGCGTGTCGCCTCGGAAGGGGCGCCGTTGTAACCGGGGTCCGCGCCCGGCGGCGGCAGGACCGGGTTCGCGCGCACTCCGTCCGGATGCACGGCGAGGAGTTCGGAGGTGTCGCGGATGCCGGCATGCTCGCCGATCCGGGGGGCGTCGTAGCCCTGGGCTTCGAGAGCGGCCTGCTGACCGTTTTCCGCATAGTAGGCCCCGACGTGAAGAACCCGGATACCCCGGTCGCGCCACTCAGCCGACAGGGCGGCTGCCACAACCTGCTGCGGCACCTGGTTGCCCTGGCTGTCGCCGATGAAGATGATCCGCTTGAAACCGTGGGTCGCCATGCTGCGCGCCGTGTGTTCCAGGACATCGGCGAAGACGTCGTCCGGCAGGCTGACGGTGCCCGCCCATCGCATGTGGCCGGTGGGTGTGTCGCCGGTTTCGCCCTCGGGGACGTGGGCGATCACCGGCGCGACCAGTGCGCCGCCGAGACGCTGCGCGATACGTCCCGCGGTTTCGCGGACGATGTAGTTATGCTTGCCCAGGATGACATGCGGACCGTTCTGCTCGGTTCCGCCCGTGGGAATGATCACGGTATCGAAGCCGTCGGTCAGTGCCCGGTCGACTTCGGTCCAGGTCAGGTCTTCGAGGTGGAGCGAAGGCAGCGCGCGACCGGCTGCCGCGACGTCGCCCGAGTTGCGGACCATCACGACGCCGAAGGCGAGCGCGCCGATCAGGGCGACGATGCCGAACCTTCGCGCCAGGCCGGGCCTGCCCCTGGCGAGTTCGACCCAGGCCATGCGAAAGGGTTTGACGTAGAATTCCAGGACCGACCCGAACGGGTTGGGTTCCTCGCGACTGATGCCGAACTGCAGTTTCTCATAGCCCTTGGGCACATAGAGCGTGCCGAAGAGCCAATCCCAGACCGCGAAAATCAGACCCATGTTCTTGTCCCAGTGCTTGCGGTCGACCGAGTGGTGGACCTGATGCATGGCGGGGCTGATCAGGATGTGGGACAGCCATTGCGGATATCCGAGCCAGATGTGCGAATGCCGCAGGTTGTAGCCCACGAGGTAGAAGGTGAAGATCAGGACGTTGACATTCATCACCGTGATCTCGGCGGGCTGGGCCTGCGTGAGGTAGGTGAAGCCCGCCAGTGCAAGACCGATGAGCGCGGTCGTGACGATGCCAGTGAAGAAGAGATCCACCGGGTGCATCCGGTAGACCGTGGCCGGCGTCAGAACCTCGGCGGAGTGGTGGACCTGGTGGAACTGCCAGAGAACGACGATCTTGTGTTGCAGGTAATGGGTGGTCCAGACGGCAAGGTCGATGGCAAGCACGACGGCCAGCGTATAGGCGGCGGCGGTCAGGGGCGAAGGCGCGAAGACGGGGCTGTCCTGGTGTCCGAAGGCCCATTCCAGCCCGTTGCCGAAGGCGTTGAAGAAAATGTGTCCCGAAACAAGAAGTTGCGCGACGATCCCGTAGTAGATCAGCGCGTTCAGGACGAAGTACAGGTAGTCCTGCTTGGCCGAGCGGTGGAACCAGATGCGCGGGTCGAAGACCCAGGCCAGAAAGCCTTTCTCGACGCCGTCGGGTCGCGCGTTTTCCTCGCGGTGGGAAAAGTAGAGCCATGAGCCGCCGGCGATTACGAAGGCGCAGAGGAGGTAGATGTAGAACGCCTTCTGCGAGGGCAGAAGCGGGGCCATCCAGGCCGCCAGCGTGCTTCCCAAAGCCGTGTCCATGAACATATCGTGCCTCGTCGCCAATTCGTCCGGCAGCGATGGTGTGCCCCCATCGTTAGTGGCGTTTTAAATCAAGGCATTGTGGCGGTATTTGGGCGCGGTGCCACTGTCCGGGCCGATCGGTCAGCGCACCTTGTCTGCGATCCAGTCCGATACCGCCTCGGTATAGGGCGAGGGCTGGCCGAGGTCGCCGTTGATCCTGCCGTGCGACAAGGCGACGGGCATGACGGTGACCCTGACCCCTTTTCGGGCGGCGGCGCGGGCGTAGTCACGGGCCTCGCCGCAGACACGGAGCCGTCGGGACGAGCAGACGGCGAGAACGGGTGACGTGTCGGAAGACAAACGGCGGATCGGTGACACCTGCGCCCAATAGGCGGGGTCGGCGCCGAAGGCGTCATCGTAGAGCTCGAAGTGCCGCGCCGTCATGACCGCTTCGAGATCGAGCGCGCCGGAATCGAGCGCGACGGCGCCGCGAAGCGGGGCAATCCCGAAGCTCCGGCGCAGATCGCCGTCGCCGGCCAGAAGCGCCGCGATGTGCGCGCCCGCGGAATGACCCATCAGAACGACGCGCGAAGCGTCACCGCCCCAGGACGCGGCGTTTGCCTGTACGAAGGCGACGGCGCGGGCGAAATCCTGGACCTGTTCGTCGGGGCGCGCCTGGGGCAGCAGCCGGGTTTCGACCGAGACGAAGACGTAACCGCGCGGCACCCACCAGGCGACCTTGTCCTTCCAGACGCCCGGCATGGACTTGGATCCGCGCTTCCAGCCTCCGCCGTGGAGCATGACGAGAACGGGCGCGGCCTGGTTGGAAGTGTCGGTGTAGACGTCGAGACGGTTTTCGGGGGCGGGGCCATAGGACAGGTTTCGTGTCTGTCGTGGTTCCGCAGTAGCGGCGCTGGCGGCGAGCAGGCCGAGAAGGACCAGGATCAGGCGCATTGGCGGGTTCTCCTTGTCACCCCCGTTCTATTGAACGCAGGTGCCCGGGATTTCCGTCGCGCCTGCGGCTGTGGGCGAGGGGCGCTGCCCCTCGCGCTCCCCGGAGTATTTGGGAAAAGAAGAAGGGACACCCGAAAAGGTATAAGCACCTTCGTGGCGCTTGCCGTCAGGCGACCTGCATTTCCTTGATCGCCGAGAGGGTCAGCTCGGGATAGTCGCGTTCGATCCGGTCGATGTCCCATTGCAGCCGAGTCAGGTAGACGATGTCGCCGTCGTTGTCGTGCGCGATGTGGCCCTTGTTGGCGTTGACGAACTTCTCAACCTTGTCCTTGGGACCGGTGATCCAGCGGGCGGAAGTGAATTGCGACGGCTCGAACCGGACGGGCAGGCCGTATTCCAGTTCGATCCGGGAGGCGAGGACCTCGAACTGGAGCTGGCCGACGACGCCGACAATGAAGCCGGAACCGAGCGTGGGTTTGAAGACCTTGGCGGCCCCTTCCTCGGCGAATTGCATCAGCGCCTTTTCGAGGTGCTTGGCCTTCATCGGGTCGCCTGCACGGCAGTTCTGCAGGAGTTCCGGCGCGAAGGACGGGATGCCGGTGACGCGGATCGCTTCGCCTTCGGTCAGGGTGTCGCCGATGCGCAGTTGCCCGTGGTTGGGGATGCCGATGATGTCGCCGGCCCATGCCTCTTCCGCCAGTTCGCGGTCGGAGGCGAGGAACATGACGGGGTTCGAGATCGCCATCGGTTTCCTGGAGCGCACATGAGTCAGCTTCATGCCGCGGATGAAATGCCCCGAGGCAAGGCGGACGAAGGCCACGCGGTCGCGGTGCTTGGGGTCCATGTTGGCCTGGACCTTGAAGACGAAGCCCGCGACGGATTTCTCGTCGGGGCTGACCTGGCGGGGCTCGGCCGATTGCGGCTGCGGCTCGGGGCCGTAGTCGCCGATGCCGTCCATCAGGTCGCGGACGCCGAAGGAGTTGATGGCGGAGCCGAACCAGATCGGGGTCATGGTGCCGTCGAGGAAGGCCTGGCGGTCGAAGGCGGGCAGGAGTTCGCGTGCCATCTCGATGTCCTCGCGCAGCTTTTCGAGGAGATGGGCGGGGACGTGATCGGCCAGTTTCGGGTCGTCGAGGCCGGCGATCTGGATCGATTCCGCGCGCCTGTTGCGGTCGGCGCGTTCCATAAGCTCCAGCCGGTCGTGCAGCATGTCGTAGCTGCCGATGAAGTCGCGGCCCATGCCGATGGGCCAGGAGGCCGGGGTGACGTCGATGGCGAGGTTCTCCTGGATCTCGTCGATGATCTCGAAGGTGTCGCGGCTTTCGCGGTCCATCTTGTTGCAGAAGGTCAGGATCGGAAGGTCGCGCAGGCGGCAGACCTCGAAGAGTTTGCGGGTCTGGCTCTCGACGCCCTTGGCGCCGTCGATGACCATGATCGCGGCGTCGACAGCGGTAAGCGTGCGGTATGTGTCCTCGGAGAAGTCCGAGTGGCCCGGCGTATCGACGAGGTTGAAGCGGTAGGTGCCGTAGTCGAAGGACATCGCCGAGGCCGAGACGGAAATGCCGCGGTCCTTTTCCATCTGCATGAAGTCCGAGCGCGTGCGCCGCGCCTCGCCCTTGGCGCGGACCTGGCCTGCCATCTGGATCGCGCCGCCGTAAAGCAGGAACTTCTCGGTCAGCGTGGTCTTGCCAGCATCGGGGTGCGAGATGATGGCGAAGGTGCGCCTCCGGGCGATTTCCGGCGGGAGGGGGGCGGCATTTGAGGATCGGTCCAGCATGGGCGGGCATATAGTCGGCCTGAGTGGCACAAGCAATCGTTCCGATTTGCGGGATTGACGGGGTCGGGGATTGCATGTCATTTTGAGAACAAAGAGTGAACAAAAAGATTGAGGCCGGACGAGTGGACACACCGAAAGGAGAAAGATCATGAACACCCGGGAAATCGCCGAAAAGCTTTGCGAGCATTGTAGAAATCATACCGAGGCGCAGGGGTTGCACGAGTTGTACGCGGAAAACGCCGTATCGGTGGAACCGATGGCGCCAGACGGGCAAAGCCCGGTAACCGAAGGTCGCGCGGGAATTGAAGCGAAGCACGATTGGTGGAACCGGCATTTCGAGGTTCACAGTGCCGAGCTTGAAGGGCCGTTCGTTAACGGCGACAGTTTCAGCGTTATATTCGATATCGACACCACGGACAGAAACACCGGCCAGCGATGGAAGGCGAAGGAAGTGGCTGTGTACGAGGTTGCGGATGGGAAGATCGTTCGGGAGAGTTTCTTCATGGCGCCGATGGCTTGAGCTTCCACTCTGGCGGCAACATGCTGAGTTTACGGAAATGACTTGCCTTCGCTGCGCTTTCTGAAATTGTTGGCGTTGGGGGCGTTGCCTGGGAGCTCGTTTCATGATGCGATCATCCGCCGCTCTTCTTGCCTTTGCTGCCTTGTCGCTCTCTGCCTGCGGAGGCGGAACCCAGTTCGGATTCACGCCGGAATTCGTCAATCTGGTCAACGAAGCGGATCGCCTGACGACGCAGCTTCAACCACTGGCGCAAACCCCGGCGCTGCCGGCGGCCCCGGGAGCGACATACCAGGGGGTCGTAATCGTGGCCGACGACTTTGATACCTCTAGCACCGGCGTCGTGGGCACGGCGAACCTGACCGCGAATTTCGGTGCGCCAGCGTCGATCAGCGGGACCGGGACCGGGTTCTTTCAAACGGCACTGAATGCAAGCAATAACCCGACTGGCACGGGATCGCCGGTCGGAGGAAGTCTGGTATTCGGCGCGACCAACATCGGCACTTCATTCAATCTGGACGTGGACGGAACGGTGACGATCGACGGCGTGCCGCGCACGATCAACGGCACGGCGCCGACGGCATTCTTCGGGCCCAACGCGGAAATGGTCTCGGGCCTGGGGACCGATCTGCCGACCGACACGGCTTACACGGCCGATATCGCCATCGTCGCCGATTGAGGCGTTGCCCTCGGCGCTGAGGCTGCTAGGTGTCTGCCGTCACGGAAATCGGGAGGGACCTGAGCGATGGATCTGGGGATCAAGGGAAAGCGCGCGCTTGTCTGCGCATCGTCCAAGGGATTGGGCCGCGGTTGCGCCGAGGCGCTTGCCGGGGCAGGCGTGAATCTGGTGATGAACGCGCGCGGCGCAGAGGCGCTGGCGGCCGCCGTGGAAGAGATCCGGTCGAAATACGGGGTCGAGGTGACGGCGGTTGCCGCCGACATCACTTCCGAAGAGGGCCGTGCGAAGGTTCTGGAAGAGGCCGGCCAGGTCGATATCCTGGTGAACAACGCCGGTGGCCCGCCGCCGGGGATGTGGACCGACTGGGAGCGCGAGGACTTCATCAAGGCGCTGGATGCGAACATGCTGACACCGATCGCGCTGATCAGGGCGCTGGTGCCGGGCATGATGGATCGCGGCTGGGGCCGTGTCGTGAACATCACCTCGCAATCGGTAAAGGCGCCGATCGCGGCGTTGGGGTTGTCGAACTCGGCGCGGGCCGGACTGACAGGCTATGTCGCCGGAACATCTCGGCAGGTGGCGGGCAAGGGTGTGACGATCAACAACCTGCTGCCCGGCATTCACGCGACCGATAGAGCGGATGCGCTGGACGCCGGCGTGGCCAAGCGCGAGGGCATCACGCTGGAAGAGGCGCGCGCGCGGCGCGAAGCCTCGCTGCCGGTGGGGCGCTATGGCACGGCAGAGGAATTCGGGGCGACCTGTGCCTTCCTCTGCTCGGTTCACGCCGGATTCATCGTGGGGCAGAACATCTTGCTGGACGGCGGCGGCGTGAACTCCACGCTTTGAGACCTGCCGGCTTCCCGGAGCTTTGACCTTTGATCGAAGTCAGATGAAAACGGCTTCTTGCACGCGGCAATGGGCATATGTCTTCACCTGCAAAAGCGACAAGCGCGATTTTCCTGACGGTTTCCGCGTGCTGAGGCGGGGTGGCGCGGCCGGGGCCGGCGAGTCACCATGGTTTTATCGACTTTGACAGCGCGTCGGACAATACGGCGGTTCAGGTCCATTGCAGCCTGATCTCGATCTTGGCCAGCTTCGACAACGCGCGCTGCCATTGTCTTGGCCCGGTAACGCCCGGGCGTTCCGGTCACGCCGCCCGGTGCGGCAATGCGGCGGACTTGCGAGCGGGCGCTGGCGTTGCTATCCCGCCTGACGTAATTCCGAGTCCTTCGCTCGGGATTTGAGGGCAGGCAGCGTGACGCATACCGGCAAGGGTTTGATCGTTGAGGGGCTGACGCGCCGTTTTGGCGGGCGCGAGGTGGTATCCGATGTCTCGCTTTCGATCGGGCCCGGCCAGGTCACCTGTCTTCTGGGGCCGTCGGGCTGTGGCAAGTCGACGACGCTGCGGATCATCGCGGGCGTCGACCGGCAGGATAGCGGCCGGGTTACCGTCGATGGCCGCGTCATGTCGGACGATCATATCCATCTGCAACCAGAAGCGCGCCAGATCGGGCTGATGTTCCAGGACTTCGCTTTGTTCCCGCATATGACCGTGGCCGACAACGTGTCGTTCGGGTTGCGCGGCACGAAGGCCGAAAAGCGCCGCCGGGCCGAGGAAATGCTGGAACGCGTGCATCTGGAGAGCTTTGCGGATGCGCATCCGCACGAGTTGTCGGGCGGCGAACAGCAGCGCGTGGCGCTGGCCCGCGCGATTGCGCCGAAGCCCCGGATCATGCTGATGGACGAGCCGTTCTCGGGTCTGGACAACCGGCTGCGGGACGGTATCCGCGACGAAACGCTGGAGATCCTGAAGGAAGAGGGCGCGGCGGTTCTGCTGGTGACGCATGAGCCTGACGAGGCCATGCGCATGGCCGACGAGATTGCACTGATGCGCGAGGGCCGGATCATTCAGCGTGGCGCCCCCTACAACGTATACAACGCCCCCGTGGATCGTCAGGCTGCCGCATTTTTTAGTGATATCAACGTGATACGCGGCGTGGTTCACGGTGCCCTGACCGACACGCCCTTTGGCGCCTTTCTTGCGCCGGGGTTTCCGGACGGCACCGAGGTGGAGATCGTGATCCGCCCGCAGCATCTGCGGATCGACTTCGACCGTGACGGTCGGGGTCCGAACCCGACCACGGAAGACGGGACGCCGGCACGCGGCGTCGTCATCAGGTCGCGCTTCATGGGGTCGGAGAGCCTGGTGGAGTTCCAGATGGAGAGCGATGGCGCTCTGCTGAAGGCCAGCGTTCCCTCGGTCTTTCTGCCGAAAGCCGGGACCGCGCTTTGGCTGATGATCCGGCGTGGGCGTTGCTTTGTCTTTCCGAAGACGGCGGACTGAGGGCGGTCATTTCGACGACGAGTCGTCCATGCGTTCGAGGTAGTCGGCGAGCGTTTTCCCCGGCTCTTCCGGGAAGGTGTCGAAACTGACATCCAGCGTGCGGATACGGTCGACACGGAATACACGGAAGTCCTGGCGCAATTCGCACCACGAGGTCAGCGTCCAGACCCGGCCCCAGTATTCCATCTGAAGCGGGCGCAGGCGGCGGCGGGTTTCGGCTCCGTCGGGGGCGGCGTAGGTAATGTCTATCTTGCGCCGCGACCGGATCGCCGCGCGCAGGGGCGCCATGTGAACGAAACCTCGGGCGGCTTCGGCGAAGGGGTAGACGGCGAAGCCCCAGCCTGTGGCGGGCGCGGCGCGATCTTCGGGCAGCACGGCATCAACCTTCTCGGAGAGGGTTTTGGCGGCGCGCTGGAGTTCCGGGTCGGCGGCCTTGGTGACGACAGCGAGGCCGAGGTGGAGCGCCTCGAGTTCGGTCAGCGTCAGGTTCAGCGGGGGCAGCGTGATCGGCGCGGTCATCATGTAGCCGAGCCCGCGTTCGCCTTCGACCGGGATGCCGGACGCGATCAGCGTCTCCATGTCGCGGTAGAGGGTGCGGAGCGATACCTCCAACCGCTCCGCAAGGTCGCGACCGCGATGCAACCGCCCGTCGCGCAGGATCTGGATCAGTTCGAACAGGCGGTCGGTGCGGCGCATCGCGGTTTGATTCGGGTTCCGTGCACTCATCACAACTGACATTAACCTGTCAGTTGATTTCGCGCATGCGGAAATTGCCCTTGATTCTCAATATGCGGCGCAAGTCACTCTGATTTGACGCTTTTCTATTCAGGGGGAAGTGCCTACATAGCGGGTCGGATTTCATGGAGAGAGAGCCATGCTGAACAATATCGGCCTGCCGGGCCTTCTGCTGATCGCAATCGTCGTGCTGGTCCTTTTCGGACGCGGCAAGATCTCGTCGCTGATGGGTGAAGTCGGGAAAGGCATCACCGCGTTCAAGAAGGGCGTCGACGAAGGCAAGAAAGAGATCGAGGACGAGGCTTCGACCGTCGCAAAGGACGTGACGCCGGAAGAAGAAAAGGACAAGGCCTGAGATTAGGCCGGGTCACACGACATGTTCGATCTCGGTATCGGCGAACTTCTTGTAATCGGGGTTTTTGCCCTGATCTTCGTGGGTCCGAAGGACTTTACGAAGATGTTTCGCGAGCTTGGCAAGTTCACTGCCAAGCTGCGGAAGATGGCGCGCGATTTCCAGCGGGCCATGGAGGATGCGGCTGACGAATCGGGCATGCGTGAGACGGCTTCGAACCTCAAGAAGATGACCTCGGCCAAGGAACTGGGCCTTGATGCGGTGAAGGACGCCGCGAAGGGCTGGGATCCGACAAAGCCTTCGGAAAAATCGGCGAAGCCTTCCGAGAAGGCCAAGTCCATCGGTCCCGAGACCGCCAAGCTTACCGAAGAACGTGCCGATCAGGTTCGCAAGATCAAGGACAACATGGCCAAGAAGGGCCAGGAGAAGCTGGACGCCCAGAAGGCGGCCGCGGAATCGGGCGGACCGGAAAAAACAGGTACGACATCTGTCGAGAAGGCCCCCGAGACGGCCACCGCAGATGCGCCCGAATCCAAGCCGGGTGAAGCCTCATGAGCGCCACCGAGGACGAGATCGAGGACAGTTCCGCCCCGCTGATCGAGCACCTGGCGGAGTTGCGCACGCGCCTGATCTATTCGGTGATGGCCTTCGTCGTGGGCATCGTCCTGGCCTTCGTGGTGGCCGAACCGATCCTTCAGTTCCTGGTCAACCCGATCGAGGACACGCTGCGGTCGTTGGGCGACCCGGCGCCGACGCTGCAGTACACCAGCCCGCAGGAATACCTTTTCACTCTGTTCCGGATCTCGATGGTCTTCGGTTTTGCGCTGGCCTTTCCGGTGATCGCCTATCAGTTGTGGCGGTTCATTGCACCGGGGCTTTACCGGACCGAGAAGAACGCATTCCTGCCGTTCATCATCGCCTCCCCCATGATGTTCATGCTGGGGGCGGCATTTGCCCATTTCATCGTGACGCCATTGGCGATGTCATTCTTCCTGGGTTTTGCGGATGTCAGTTCGATCTTCGCCAACTTGCTTGCCCAAGGGGTGGATGAATTGCCGCCCGAGGCCGCCGTCGTGCCCGAAAGCGCGGAAGGTGTGAAGATCACCTTCTTCGGCAAGGTCAACGAGAGCCTCGATATCACGCTGAAATTCATCATGGCATTCGGGCTGTGCTTTCAGTTGCCGGTTCTTCTGACGCTGATGGGCAAGGCCGGTCTGGTCTCGGCCAAGGGACTGGCGAGCACGCGGAAATACGCGATGGTGGGCATCCTGGTGCTGGCCGCGCTGATCACGCCGCCTGACGTGGTCACCCAGCTTATCCTCTTCACAGCGGTCTACGGCCTTTACGAGATATCGATCCAGTTGGTGAGATGGGTCGAGAAGAAACGTGTCCAGCAGTTGCGCGAGGAAGGCATCCTCGGCGAAGACGAGGACCTTTACTCGGAGTTCGACGACGACGAACCCGAAGCTGAAGGCGAGGGAGACCCGAAGGCGTGACGAAGGCCAAGAAGCGTATTGCAGAGGCGCTGGAGCGGATGGCGCCGGCACCGCTGGCGGCCCCGGATTTCGGTGTTGCCGACGCCTTTGTCTGGCATGTCTCGCCCGACCGACTGGATCCGGTCGAGAAGGTCAATCGCGTGGATATCGGCTTGCTGGTTGGCGTGGATCGGTCGCGCGACACGCTTCTGGAGAACACGCGCCAGTTCGCCAGGGGACTGCCAGCCAACAACGCGCTTCTATGGGGCGCGCGGGGAATGGGCAAGTCTTCTCTTGTGAAGGCGGCTCACGCGGCAGTTCTGGCGGAAGGTTTCGCGTGCAAGATCGTCGAGATCCAGCGCGAGGACCTGCCATCGGTGGGGCGGCTTCTGAGCATCCTGCGAGGCTCGGAGGACAGGTTCGTCCTGTTCTGCGACGACTTGTCCTTTTCCCATGACGACCAGCACTACAAGAGCCTGAAGGCGGTGCTGGATGGCGGTATCGAGGGGCGACCGGACAACGTGATCTTCTATGCCACCTCGAACCGCCGTCACCTGATGCCGAGGGACATGATCGAGAACGAACGTTCGAGCGCGATCAGTCCTTCCGAGGCGGTGGAAGAAAAGGTTTCGCTGTCGGACAGGTTCGGACTGTGGCTGGGGTTCCATCCCTGCACGCAGGACGAATACCTGTCCATGATCCGCGGATACTGCGAAGCCTATGGCGTCGATACCGATGCACAAACGCTGCACGCAGAGGCCATTGAATGGCAAGCCACACGCGGTGCAAGATCCGGTCGTGTGGCGTGGCAGTTCTTCACGGACCTGGCCGGCCGCAAGGGCGTGCGAATTTAGCCATTGACGTAATTGTCCGGCAAGTGACGGGGCGAATTTCTCCGTGGGGTAGCTGTGCCGGGCGCATTCAAGCGAAGTGAAATGAAGTTCCTGGGGATGCTATTCGGTCTTGGTGCCGTTGTTGTCGCTGTCGCGGCCGAGGCGTCGCATGGCGCCGCGGCTCCGGAAGTCTGGACCCGAAAATACGTCATGAAGATGATCGGCGAGCAGGCCGCGGTCCTTGAAGCGATGGTCACTGGCCTCGAGAGTTTCGACGACGGCGTGGCACGGATGGCGGCCGCGGAAATAGCGCAGCTAGCGCGCGATTTGCCCGGGTTGTTCGAAGTCGGCAGGCCGGACCCTTTCTCGGAAGCGAGGCCGGAGATCTGGGAAGACTTCGACACCTTCGCCGCCCAGACCGAACTTCTGGCTGATTTGGCTGATGCGGCGAGTTCCAGGATAGGAACGATCGAAGATTTACGGTCGGCCTATCAGGGTATCAACGAGACCTGCCGGTCTTGTCACCAAGCCTACAGGGACTAGGGCCGACCGGGATCGGGGGCGCTATTTGCGGAACTTGTCGAGACTGACGATCTCGGCGTCCTTCGCCTTTGGCGCCGAATCAGTTCCGGTCGACTCGACCGGAGTCGGAGCGACGGTTTCCTCTTCCTCTTCCTGGGTCTCGAACCTGAGGCCGAACTCCACAGACGGGTCGACGAAGGTGCGGATGGCGTCATAAGGAATGTAGAGCGGTTCGGGGCTGTCGCCGAAGTTCAGCGTCACCGAGAAGCCTTCATCGGTGACTTCCAGATTGTCGAACCAGTGCTGCATGACCACCGTCATTTCTTCGGGATAACGGTCGCTGAGCCAATCGGCCATCTCGACGTCGGGGTGCATCGTGTCGAAGGTGATGAAAAAATGATGCTGGCCGGGCAGGCCGTTCCTGGCCACGTCCGTCAGGACTTCCTGAATGAGACCTCGCATGGCGCGGTGCATCAGGGTGCCGTAATCGATGCTGCTGGTCATCCCGTCTCCATACTGGATGGGGTCAGCATATAAGATTCGGAACTGAAGGGAAGGTGAGCAATAGGGGAATCGCAATCCCGGCGAAAGGGTCCGTATCGTGGAGATTCCGGCGCTATGATGCCCGTGTGTGCCGCATGTGGCGATCAGACGTTGAAGGGAAAGTGCAGGCTTCTGTTGCCAGGTGCCTGCGAACCCCGCCTTAAGCTGCTAAGCCCAAGGACTTAATTTTCGATAGTTCAAACTGCTTACGCAGCCATCGCCATCGGAGCTTTGTTGTCGTTTGCAACTAGCTTATGTGGACCGATATCGGTGGTACCTCACCGAGACAAAGCATAACCCCTTTAGACGTCCGTCGATCCTATTTCGGCCCCATGATCCCCAAACGAAGGATTTTTGGTGGAGCCGCCGGGTACCGCCCCCGGGTCCGATCCGCTTATTACGAGCGCGTTTATGTCCATAGTCCCACGAGGAGACACCCTGAATATAGGGATACCCGGGGCCTTTGGGAAGGGGGGCAGGTGTGCTGTGGCACCGCGATTTTGCGTGCTATGGTGCAGGTTGATCGGGTTGGGAGTTTGTCATGAGATCGGTCCGGATTTCCATTTTCTTTCTGTTGGTTGCAGGTGTCGCGGTGGCCGCGGAGGGGCCCTCCTTCGATTGTTCGAAGGCGTCCGGAAACGCCGAGGAACTGGTCTGCGGGGATGCCGCGCTGTCGGAAATGGATCGCCGGCTGGCCGAGGAATATGACGCGGCGCTTGTGGTGGCCGAAGGGCTGGATGCCGGCGCGGAGGAAGCCGTGGGGGCGCTGAAGGCGACTCAGCGCGGGTGGATCAAGGGGCGGGACGAATGCTGGAAGGCCGAGGATGCGCGCGCTTGCGTTGAAGCGTCCTATCTGGTGCGCGAGGCCGAACTGGTGGCGACATGGATGCTTCGGGTACCCTTGGCGCAGGCACGCTGGATCTGCGAAGGCAATCCGGCGAACGAGGTCTATGCGACCTATTACGACACGCCGCTGCCCGCGTTGCGGGTGGAATACGGCGATGGCGTGGAGGCGATGCACCTGTCGCGCTCGGCCTCGGGCGCGCGGTACGAGGGCACCTTTGGCCGGATGTTCTGGGAGAAGGGCGGCGAGGCCCGGTTCGTCTGGACCGAGGGCGAAGAGATGTCTTGTGCGCTGGCGGAGTGAGCCGATGATCGACCGGAATTTCGTGCGCCTGATGGCGCGGTATAATCGCTGGCAGAACAACAACTTGTATGGTGCGGCCGATACGCTGGACGACGCGGCGCGGCACGAGGACAGGGGGGCGTTCTTCGGCTCGGTTCACGCCACGCTGAGCCACCTGCTTTGGGGTGACTGCATGTGGATGAGCCGGTTCGATGGGTGGGAAAAACCGGATGTGGGCATTTCCGACAGCGGCGGGTGGCTGGTGGACTGGCAGGAGCTGAAGGCGCGGCGTGCCGAGGCGGACGCGCGGATCCTGGACTGGGCCGGGCGGGTAGGCGATGAGACCCTGGCCGCCGACCTGTCGTGGCATTCCGGGGCGACGGGCCGCGATGTGACGAGGCCGCTGGGGCTGTGCGTCGTGCATTTCTTCAATCACCAGACCCATCACCGGGGTCAGGTGCATGCGATGCTGACGGCGGCCGGCGCTCGCCCGGGGGACACCGACCTTTTCATCATGCCGGACGACGGTTAAGCCGGGGTGAACGAGGCATACGCAGGGGGGATGCGACGATGATCCGGGCATTGGTGGTGGAGAAGGACGAAGAGGGCAAGACGAGCGCCAGCGTTCAGGACATCGATGAGGCGCGTCTGCCCGAGGGCGACGTCACCGTTGCGGTCGAATACTCGACGGTGAACTACAAGGACGGGCTGTGCATCGGTCCGGGAGGCGGGCTGGTGCGGACCTATCCGCACGTGCCGGGCATCGATTTCGCGGGCACGGTAGAGGCATCGTCGGACGGGCGCTACAAGCCCGGCGACAAGGTGGTTCTGACCGGATGGCGCGTCGGTGAGGTCCATTGGGGCGGCTACGCCCAGAAAGCGCGGGTGCAGGCGGACTGGCTTGTGCCGTTGCCCGATGGGTTGACGACACGGGCGGCGATGGCGGTCGGCACCGCCGGTCTGACGGCGATGCTTGCGGTGATCGCGCTGGAAGATCACGGACTTGAACCCGAGAAGGGCGAGGTCATCGTGACGGGCGCGGCCGGCGGGGTAGGCTCGGTCGCGACTGCGGTTCTGGCCCAACTGGGCTACGAGGTCGCCGCCGTCACCGGGCGGCCGGAGACCGGTGATTACCTGATCGGCCTGGGCGCGTCGCGGATCGTGCCGCGCGAGGAGTTCGCCGAAGTGACGCGCAAGCCACTTGAGGCCGAGGCCTGGGCCGGGTGCGTCGATGCGGTTGCGGGAGTGATGCTGGGACGCGTGCTGAAGCAGATGAAATACGGGTCTTCGGTCGCGGCGGTCGGCCTTGCGGGGGGTGCTGCCATCGAGGGCGCGCTGATCACGCCTTTCATCCTGCGCGGCGTGAACCTTCTGGGCATCGACAGCGTGATGCGGCCCTTCGAGGACCGCGTAAGGGCCTGGAATCGCATTGCTTCGGATCTGCCGATGGAGAAGCTGGAGGCGATGATCCAGCCCGCGACCCTGGCCGATCTGCCGAAGCTGGGCGCCGATATCCTGAAGGGGCGGGTCAAGGGCCGGGTCGTCGTCGACGTCAACGCCTGAGGTGTTGCGCGGCGCAACGGGGCGTTCGGTGGGGTGGGTTTTCGGACCCGGCAATCGTTAACGGCCTTGTTTTGCGGCCCGGGGTGCCGAAATTCGGGTTTCGGTATCGCGTCGGTATGACGTCGGTATCACGTCGGTGCCTCTTGTGGCGTCCGATCGGCCGTTCCACCAGATGCTGTGGCGCCGTTAACCTGGGTGAACATCCGGTCAATCGGCCGGCCGCCGGAACGTGGCTTCGATACGGAGCGCGTAGTCGGGGGCACCCGGCAGGGTCAGCGCTTCGGCAAGCCGGACGGTGTCGCCGTCCCGCGTCAGCGCCAGAGCGATATCCGAGAATTGTCCGCCCAGATCGAGCCGGCCGGCGGCGCGCAGGTCCGGCGGCGTGCCCGAAACCGTGCCGCTGAACTGCGCGATGGGGATCGGCAGAGTGGCCAGCAGCGGGTCTGCTTCCGTCGCGGCGACGGAATCGAGGGCGGCGAAGATATCGAGCGTCCCGGTGTTGTCGGCGGCGAGCGTCAAGGTCACGTCGGCGGCGGGAATGTCGCCGATCCGGGCTTCGTCTTCGGTCGTGAGAAGCGCGAGCCGGACGTCGGTTGCGGTCCATGTCTCCGGTAGCGCGGGAGGCGCAGGCGCCAGCGCTGCGCCAAGGCCGATGGCGGCGATCCAGAGGATCAGGGCGGTTAGCGCGGCGGTGGCGGTGCCGCTGTGGGTGCCGTTTCCGGCGGGTGTGCCCGAGGTCATGCGCGCCAGTGTGCCGTCACGGTCGATCAGCGCGTGTTTCAGGGCCCCGGCGACATGTAGCAGGATGGCGGCGGCCAGAAGTTTGGTGACAAGCCAGTGGATCGCTCCGAAGAGCGCGGCCGCCTCGGGCGTTGCCGGGACGAAGGGCAGATACTGGGGCAGAGGCCAGCGGATGGGAGCGAGGCCGGGCGCGGAGGAATGCGCGAGCCAGCCCGTCAGCGGCACGGCGACAAGCGCGATGCTGAGCGTCCAGTGTGTGATCTCGGCCAGCGTCCGCTCCCAGCGGGTGCGGGAGAGCGGCGCGGGGCGTGGCTGCGAGAGGCTCCAGCCGATGCGGGCCAGCCCGATCAGAAGCGCGGCGATGCCGACGGTCTTGTGAAGCGAGAAGAGCGCGAAGACACGTTCGATGGCGGCGCCGTCGGTCAGCTCTGTCCGGTTGGCGAGGAAGCCGAGGGGGAAGGCGGTGAGGATCAGGAGCGCCGTCAGCCAGTGCAGGATGCGGGCGATGAGGCCATAGCTGCGCGGTGTGTTTCTCAGGGCCATTGGCGCTCCGGTGTCATGGTGCACAGGTTAAGCCACCGATGCCTTGTTCGGGCAAGGTCTGCTTGCCGGAACCGGGCCTTCGCGATAGGACCGGTGAAAAGCGATGAGGAGGGGCGGCGATGAGCCTGGCATTCGTATTTCCCGGACAGGGCGCGCAGACGATCGGCATGGGGCGCGATCTGGCCGATGCCTATCCGGCGGCGAAAGCGGTGTTCGACGAGGTGGACGAGGCGTTGGGGGAGAAGCTGTCGTCGCTGATCTGGGAGGGCGAGCAGGAAACGCTGACGCTGACCGAGAACGCCCAGCCGGCGCTGATGGCGACCTCGATGGCCGCCGTCCGGGCGCTGGAGGCCGAGGGCGTGGACGCCGCAAGGGCGGCCTACGTGGCGGGGCATTCGCTGGGCGAGTACTCGGCGCTTTGTGCCGCGGGGTCGATCAGCATCGCGGACGCGGCGCGCCTGTTGCGCATCCGGGGCAAGGCCATGCAGAACGCGGTGCCCGTGGGCGAAGGCGCGATGGCCGCGATCCTAGGACTGTCGTTCGAGGAAGTGGCGAAGGTGGCGCAGATGGCGACCGAGGGCGAGGTCTGCCAGGTCGCCAACGAGAACGATCCGATGCAGAACGTGGTCTCGGGCAACAAGGCGGCGGTGGAACGCGCGGTCGAGCTGGCCCGGGAGGCGGGCGCGAAACGGGCGGTGATGCTGCCGGTCTCGGCGCCGTTTCACTGCGCGTTGATGACGCCGGCCGCGTCCGTGATGGCCCGAGCGCTGGACGAGGTTGAGATCGCCGCGCCGAAGGTGCCGGTGGTGGCCAACGTGCTGGCTGCCGCGGTGAGCAATCCGACGCTGATCCGGTCGCTCCTGGTCGACCAGGTCTCGGGCCGGGTGCGCTGGCGGACGAGCGTCGAGTGGATGGCCGCACACGGCGTGACCGAGTTCTGGGAAGTGGGTGCGGGCAAGGCGCTGTCGGGCATGATCCGGCGTATCGCGAAGGAGGCGGTGACGCGGCAGATGGGGACGGCGGCGTATGTGGCCGTGGCGGGGGCGTCCCTGACGTAGCACCCGCAGCCCCGGGGGCGCTGCCCCCGGACCCCCGGAGTATTTTGGAAAAGAAGAAGGGACCGAGGC
>JAVJUV010000142.1:0-15124 GCA_040220415.1 Silicimonas sp. | reverse complement strand
AAAGGAGAGGTGCAAGCCTTGAATTGAAGCCCCGGTAAACGGCGGCCGTAACTATAACGGTCCTAAGGTAGCGAAATTCCTTGTCGGGTAAGTTCCGACCTGCACGAATGGCGTAACGACTTCCCCGCTGTCTCCAACATAGACTCAGTGAAATTGAATTCCCCGTGAAGATGCGGGGTTCCTGCGGTTAGACGGAAAGACCCCGTGCACCTTTACTATAGCTTCACACTGGTATTCGTGACGACATGTGTAGGATAGGTGGTAGGCTTTGAAACCCGGGCGCCAGCCTGGGTGGAGCCACCCTTGAAATACCACCCTTGTTGTCATGGATATCTAACCGCGGCCCGTCATCCGGGTCCGGGCCAGGGTGTGGTGGGTAGTTTGACTGGGGCGGTCGCCTCCTAAAGAGTAACGGAGGCGCGCGATGGTGGGCTCAGAGCGGTCGGAAATCGCTCGTTGAGTGCAATGGCATAAGCCTGCCTGACTGCGAGACTGACAAGTCGAGCAGAGACGAAAGTCGGTCATAGTGATCCGGTGGTCCCGTGTGGAAGGGCCATCGCTCAACGGATAAAAGGTACGCCGGGGATAACAGGCTGATGACCCCCAAGAGTCCATATCGACGGGGTTGTTTGGCACCTCGATGTCGACTCATCGCATCCTGGGGCTGGAGCAGGTCCCAAGGGTATGGCTGTTCGCCATTTAAAGCGGTACGTGAGTTGGGTTCAGAACGTCGTGAGACAGTTCGGTCCCTATCTGCCGTGGGTGTAGGACTATTGATGGGATCTGTCCCTAGTACGAGAGGACCGGGATGGACACACCGCTGGTGGACCTGTTGTCCTGCCAAGGGCATTGCAGGGTAGCTATGTGTGGAATGGATAACCGCTGAAGGCATCTAAGCGGGAAACCGGCCCAGAAACGAGTAGTCCCCGAGAGCCGTGGAAGACGACCACGTTGATAGGCTGGGTGTGGAAGCATGGCGACATGTGAAGCTTACCAGTACTAATAGCTCGATAGGCTTGATTCGTTCTCATTGCTCGTGTCCATGGCGTGTGCCATGGCAAAACCAGCTTCTCACCGACATGCATTTGGCCGACCTGGTGGTTATTGCGGGGTGGCTGCACCCGGTCCCATTCCGAACCCGGCCGTGAAACGCCCCAGCGCCGATGGTACTTCGTCTCAAGACGCGGGAGAGTAGGTCGCTGCCAGGTCTGCCAAGCGCATGTCGGTTCTCGTCTTCGATGTTCTCATCGCCTTCGTTGCCTTCTCCGCACGGAGGCGCTTGCCTTTCCGGCCCCCTCGTTGTGTCGGAAGGCGGCTCTGCAGGGCCGGTTGGCCCTTTCAGTTGACGCGGGGTGGAGCAGCCCGGTAGCTCGTCAGGCTCATAACCTGAAGGTCGCAGGTTCAAATCCTGCCCCCGCAACCACCGAATACCACACTCCCTCATCCGGAGTGTGGTTTTTGCGTTTTGGACCCGATGCAGCTCCCGAGCGGCCTGATTTTGCGTCGCTTTTCTTGTTCTTCTGTGCGGCGAACGCGAGCAGCGTGCCGATCTCGCCATAGAGCGTGACATGCATCTCGCCACGCTTTTTGCCGGGCTCGAGAATGATCTTCTCGATCAGCGCTCGGATGGCCTCGCGGGCCTCGGGTCCGTCATCCGGGCGATCGATGGCTGCTTGGAGCGCTGCCACCTTCTCCCGGTAGATTTCCGCGATGTTGGGATGAATGATGAAGGGCTTGGCCGGCTTGTCTTTCAAACGTGCGGCGATCTCGGCCTTTTGACCTTCCAGATCGTCGAGCCGGTCCAGAAGCGCCGGCCGGACTCTGCCTTCCTCAATCACCGATACGATTTCCCTGAGACCGCGCTCGATCTTCTCCAACTGGCGACGGTCTTGCTCCTCCTGCAAACGGGCGTCGCGATAGGCGCGATTGGCCTCTTCCTGGAACTCGCGGACGAATTCGGCAACCAGTTCCGGCGACATCAGCTTGTCGCGCAAACCATCGAGTACCCGCGTTTCGATCTGTTCCTGGGCGATGGTGCGGCTGTTGTCGCATGTGCCGCGATTGTAGTGGTTCGAACAGCCATAACGGTTCTTGCCGCGCACCGTGTATTTTCCGCCGCATACCGAGCAAGTGAGCATACCCGACAGCAGATATTTGCGGCGATGCGTGCCGTTCAGACCGTTTCCATCTTCGGTATCCGCCGTCCGCTTGAAACGTTCGGCGATCTCGGCTTGGCGTCGCTTTACACGCTGCCAAAGAGCATCGTCCAGAATGCGCAGTTCCGGCACTTCGTGGATGATCCACTCCGAACGCGGGTTCATGCGCGACACACGGCGACCGGTATCGGGATCCTTCAGATAGCGCATCCTGTTCCAGACGAGCCGACCGACATAGAGCTCATTGTTGAGGATGCCGGTGCCGCGATTGCCGTGGCCTCGAATGGTCGTATCCATCCATGGCCGTCCGCCGGGCCCCGGCACTTTGTCGGCGTTCAGCGCCTTGGCGATGGCCCGCGGGCTGACCCCGGCGGCGAACTCACGGAAGATGCGCCCGACAACTGCCGCCTCGGCGTGGTTGATCGAACGCTCGCCGCGCTCCAGTTCTCCGTCAGAACCGAAGGTCTTGACCACATCATAGCCATAGCAGAGGCCGCCGCCCGATTTGCCGTCTTCGACACGGCCACGCAAACCGCGACGAGTCTTGTCCGCCAGGTCTTTCAGATAGAGCGCGCCCATAGTGCCCTTCAGGCCGACATGTAGCTCGCTGATCTCTCCCTCCGAGACCGTGACCATCTTCACGCCGGCGAAAGTCATGCGTTTGTAGACGCCAGCAATATCCTCCTGGTCGCGGCTGATCCGATCGAGGGATTCGGCCAGCACCATGTCGAAGCGCTGGCGCGGCGCATCGGCGATCAGTTCCTGAATGCCAGACCGCAGCAGCGAAGCGCCCGACATCGCCCTGTCGGTGTAACTATCGACGACCGTCCATCCCTGCCGTTCGGCATGTTCGCGGCAAAGCCGAAGCTGGTCCTCGATCGACGCATCGCGCTGATTGTCGGAGGAATAGCGGGCGTAGAGGGCTGCTCGGGTCATGGCGTTTCTCCATCAGAACCGTTTTTCGGCTGCCGCGTCTTCTTCTTTGAGCACGTCGCGAACATAATCTCGCGCGGCTTGCCGGGCGAGCGCCCGCACCAGCGCGACCAGTCGTGCATCCGTCGGCGCGAGTTCCCGGTGTGACGTCGATGCAGCGACAAGCGTCAGATGCGATCTGACGCATTCGCCGGTCTCGACAACACTTCCGTTGCGCTTGCGCCGTGGCATCCGATCGCCGACCTCCTGGCAGCACGTTCTGATGGTGCGGGCAAGTCAAGGCGATGGAAGCCGCCGAAGTCAACGGCAAAAAATCAATTAGAACAGTAGCTTACAGTGCAATCAGGCGACGTCAAGAGTCCTTGTTCTTAACTCATCGACGCTGGGATCATTGCGGCGCATGGCGTTTTTCTTTCACTTTTCTACCGCGCGTGCCGGCGAAGCCATTCAGTCGTTAGGTACCTACGTAGCGTGATAGATGGCGACGATTACCCGGACAACGCCTTCGTCAGCATCACCGAAGGGTAGAGCCAGCGCCGTGTATCGTTCGTTCTGCCCGATCGACTCTTCGACAAGGATCGGCTGCTGACTGTTCGATACTTCTGTGATCGCTGCTCTGATAACGTTGCTCGAAGCAATTTCGCCAACCACAGCAGCACCGATGTGGAGTTCGCGAAGCGCGCCGGACGCTGTGTTGGCCTCGACAATCACGAGATGATCCTGCCACTTCCGCAGCAAATTCGGATCGGCTGCTGACGCTGGCGGCGAACGGTTGTCTGCCCGCAGCAGCCTCCAAATCGTGTAGAGCCGGTCCAGCGCTGGATGCCGGGCTTGGAGAAGTGATTCGCCCACTGGCCACCTCTTTCGGCACTCCTTTGCGCCATAAGGATATAAAATACCCCTTTATGCGCATCTGAAAACCCTTTAGGTGGCAATTAGCGTCTGATGCGGGCGGTGATCACGATTATGATCACCGCAAGACAAATACGTGCCGCGCGAACTCTGCTCGGCTGGACGCAACAAGAACTCGCCGACAATGCTGTCGTTTCACTCAACGCTGTTGCACGACTGGAGGCTGGAAAAGTCGACAGCCGCATCAGCACCGTTAGTGCCGTCCAGCGGGCATTGGAACAAGGTGGTGTGCTGTTCCTATCGGCCAACCAGGAACTTGGAGAAGGTGTGCGGCTTCGTCGGCCGGGATCGTGATCCAGATTCAAACTATGGTGCAGGACTAGAGCATCCTGTTATTGGCTAGAGGCATATCCCGCATTTGCGATGTGATTGGCGCATTCTTTTGGTGTGAAGCTTCCTAGCAGTTCGCCGATGGCGTTGCAGATCGCCTCGATCGTGCGGGCAGCCTTTTTGCGCAACAGGGTCTTGAGTTTGGCGAAGACTTGCTCGATCGGGTTTGTTCGTCATGGGATGCCGCTCCTGTTGTTGACAGGCTCAGTCTAACGACCAGCCTGCTCAGTGGAGCAGTCGGTCCATCCCATTAGCGGACATAAGGAATGGCCGTTCTGGGGAGATTTTGTTGAAAAAGTCCGAAATGTATACTTCCAGCCGACCGGCATAGAATCCAGTTTTGGATACGCCCAATCTGCGAAATGGCTTTCCCGAAGAACGGGGATTGTGTGGAATGGATTTCTATAACCGAAGTGGCTGTGGCATAGGCGGCGACTTTTTCAACGGAATCGGGACCTTTTGGTTGTTCGAAGAATTGGCGCGACCGGCGAAATGGGCGGAAAGCGGCTCTTCGTTGCAAGTGCTCACTGAAGCCTTTGCATCTCCGAATCAGACACTGGATAGAACCGACTGCAGAACAGGCTTTTCAGCAATCCAGACAATTATATTACCGTCTGGCACTAGCACGCCACCCGGCTTCAAATGGGACAACAATCACGCAGCACCCACATGACGTTCATAGTGAGGAAGTGTATTTGTATAGATCCAAGACCAAATTCGGAATTAAGGATCGCGAACCAATGCCTGGCCCCATTACAGCGTCAATGCTGTACGATTTCATATCATGCCCACATCGCGTGACGATGGACCTGTTCGCTAACCCGGCTGAACGAGACGAACCAAACGCATTTGTCGAGTTGCTTTGGGAGAAAGGCTCGCTTTTCGAAAAAGAGGTCATAGCAAACCTCGCCATCCCATTCACGGATCTCTCAAAATACGCTGGCGATGAAAAGGAGAGGATGACCCTTGAAGCCATGCAGCGCGGCGATCCATTAATCTACAGCGCCCGCATGTTGGCTGATGATCTGCTAGGTGATCCCGATTTACTTCGTAAGGAAGGCGACGGCTATGTGGCAGGAGATATCAAGTCCGGGGCGGGGGAAGAAGGCTCTGAGGATCTGTCAAAGCCGAAAAAACATTATGCGGTACAGCTCGGTCTGTACACAGACATCCTCGAACGCAAAGGCCTATCTTCCGGCAAGCGAGCCTTTATATGGGACATCAACGGCGAGGAGGTGGTCTACGATTTCGAAGAGCTTTGGGGTAAGAAAGACCCTCGCACGCTTTGGCAGGACTATCAGGACTGCCTTGATGCGGCTCGCGCGATCGTAACGGGCGTCAACCAAACACGTGCCGCCTACGGTGGTATCTGTAAGCTTTGCCACTGGTACACGGCATGCCTCTCTCGTCTATCCGAGGAGGACGATCTCACATTAGTTCCCGAACTTGGCCGGTCAAAAAGGGATGTGATGTTTGAGCGCATCACTTCGATCCGCAAGCTTGCCCAAGCGGAACCAGCGGAGTTTCTTGACGGAAAAAAGACGCTGTTTCCCGGAATAGGCCCCGCAACGCTGGAGAAATTTCATTCCCGTGCGAAGCTGATTTCGGCAGGAAAAGATGCACGCCCTTACCTGCGCCAACCTCTTGATCTACCGAACGCCGATTTAGAACTGTATTTCGACATTGAGGTCGATCCCATGCGAGACATTTGCTATTTGCACGGCTTTGTCGAGCGACGCGGCGGCGACAACAATACGGAGCGCTTTGTCGCTTTCTTCGCTGAAGAACCGACCGCCGAGGCTGAGAGGCATGCATTTGCCGATGCTTGGCTCTACATGCAGGACAGTCAACCTTGCGCTATCTATTACTATTCGAAGTACGAGCGAACCATCTATCGGAAGCTACGTGAAAAATATCCCGACGTCTGCTCCGAGGAGGAAATAGAGACTCTGTTTGATCCGTCGTGGGCCGTGGATCTCTATTTCGATGTGGTCCTCAAATCTACAGAGTGGCCAACGCGCGATTTTTCAATCAAGACGCTCGCGAAGTATTTGGGATTTGCCTGGCGAGATACTCATCCATCCGGAGCAGCTTCAATCGAATGGTTTCACAGATGGGTCGAGACCGGTGATCAGGAAATCCGCCAGCGAATTCTTGACTATAACGAGGATGATTGCCGCGCGACCCGAGTGCTTCGAGACGCGCTCGACGAACTTCCCATTTTGTCGGAGGCGGCTGCATGACCAACTCACATGAGGTGCATGACGCTCACAAGACCCTTTCGGACCTCCGGGACCATTTAGCCCGACACGACAAGCCAACCGCATTCTTTTTCGGGGCAGGGACTTCCTGTGCGGTTCGCATTCCTGATCCAACAAATGCTGGTGCTACCATACCGGTAATTCCGGCCGTCGCTGGTCTTACCAAGACATGTAAGGAAAGGGCGGCCGGGCTTGGTGAAAAGTTCCAAGAGGCTTGGGAGGAGATTGAAACGTACTGCAGCGAAAATGATATAGACCCTAACATCGAGAGCATTCTCTCACGCCTGCGGATGATGCTCGGCGCGGTCGGGAATGACGATACGCTGTCCGGTCTGAACAAGGGAGAGATCGAGACAATTGAGGAGTCTGTCCGCAAGACGATTGCGGAGATCGTCGCGCCCGACTTGAGTGGTGTTCCCGCTGATCATCCTCACCGTAAATTTAGTAGATGGTTGAATAAGTCGTCCCGCCAGAAACCTCTGGAAATATTCACCGTCAACTACGACGTGCTGGTAGAGCATGCGCTGGAAGCTGAGCGAATTCCTGTATTCGACGGTTTTATCGGAGCATACCAGCCGTTCTTTAACCCGGACAGTCTCCGCAGGCTTGAGTCAGCACCCGGCCAAAACTGGACCAGACTCTGGAAAATGCACGGTTCGGTGACGTGGCGTCGGATCGAGAAGGACGGCCGGTTTCGTGTTGTCCGGGGCGAACCTGACCCCGATGGTGAAATGATCTACCCCTCGTTTCAGAAATATGACGAGTCGCGACAGCAACCATATTCGGCTTTTATCGATCGCTTGAGCCGTTTCCTCGAAAAGGACGACGCGCTGCTTATCATTGCTGGCTTCAGTTTCGGCGACGAGCACATCAATGACCTCATTTTTGGTGCGCTTGAAAACCGGCCCAGAACACACGTTTACGCGCTTCAATTCGGAGAACCACCCGAAGAAGGCGATCTCGCGAAGCGCGCAGCGCAGCGACTAAACATGATCGTTATTGGCCCCAAAACGGGTATTATCGGCGGTCGGCGACTGCCATGGTCACCTGACGAAAGCCACGAGTCCATGAAGGTTGCGTTTGAGCTGATCGATTGCGGCGATCGGGATGGCGATGGCGAAGGCACAAAAACGGGACGCATGAAGGTCGGCGATTTTGCAGCGTTTTGTGATTTTCTAGATTCCATGACAGCAGGTTGATCCCGGATGCCAATCACAGATCCGACCTTCATTGGTCAAGTCGCATCGGTCACCGGTTCTGTGGTTCGCGTCAGACTGCGCGAGGACATGCCTTCAACGCTGATTATGATCAACGGCGAGTCGTATCGGGTTGGCCAGATTGGCGGCTTCTTTCGATTACCGCTTGGATACGCGAACCTTTACGCGGTCTGTACGCAGATTGGGGCTGACGCTGCGCCTGCGGGTAGCGTTGAGGGTAATGATGACGGGGTGCTTGAAACGGAATCTCAAGACCGAATGTCTGGCTTTCGTTGGATGACCGTCGTGCTGTTTGGCGAAGGACTGGGCAACGAATTTGAACGGGGGGTCGGCCAGTATCCGACCGTCGGAGATGAAGTGCACCTCGTCACGAATGACGACCTGAAAGTCATCTATGGATGGGCAAAAGGAAAGAAAGGAACAATCTCGATAGGGCAAATAGCTGCCACATCGGGAATCTCGGCTGACATCAGCGTCGCAGGCCTCGTCAGTCGACACAGTGCGATTGTCGGATCCACGGGTGCCGGCAAATCCAACCTCGTAACCGTTCTAATGGAAACGGTTTCCAACGGCAGCTTGCCAAATGCCCGCGCAATCGTGATCGACCCGCACGGAGAGTACGCGACAGCGCTCGGCGACAAGGCGCGTGTATTCCGCGTCAGGCATAATGAAGAGGTGGGGGAACTGCCTCTATGGGTTCCATTCTGGGCGCTGCCTTTTTCCGAGCTTCAGCATCTCACTCTTGGCGGGCTACAACCCAATCATGAGGCTGCCATCCGCGACATCGTTCTGGATATGAAAACGGCTGCGGCAGCGCGCTTGCATATTCCGCCACCGCCAGAGACGTTGACTGCCGATTCTCCGGTTCCGTTCAGCATTAAGAAGCTATGGTATGATCTCGACCGTTTCGAGCGGGTAACGTTTCCGGTCTCCAATCCCCAGACAGACGAAAACGCAAACCAACCAGAGGATGAAGGCGACCCTCAGACATTGAGGCCCAGCCGCTACCCGGCTGCCAGTCCGTACAATCAGGCGCCATACAGGAACCAAAAGAAGCGAAACCTCGAGCGCCATCTCGACTTGATGCGCAGCCGACTTAAGGATTCGCGATTTTCGTTTCTCTTCTCCCCCGGCGACGGTTATGAGCCAAACTTGGACGGAGAAGTGCAAGCCGATCTGGACGCGCTTGTTCGGCAGTGGGTCGGCCACGACAAGCCGATCACCATCTTTGATGTCTCGGGGCTGCCATCCGAAGTTTTGCCGACGATCGTCGGCACCATGCTTCGTGTTATCTATGACATGCTGTTCTGGGCCCAGGACTTGCCGATCGGTGGGCGGCAACAGCCGCTGCTCGTCGTGATCGATGAGGCCCATCGATTTGTTCCCGAAGGCGAGGACTCTTCCGCGCATCGTACCCTTTCGATGATCGCGAAGGAGGGCCGAAAGTACGGCACGGGTCTCATGCTCGTCACACAGCGGCCGTCTGAGATCGACAATACTGTCTTAAGCCAGTGCGGATCCATGATCGCGCTGCGCATCACAAACACCGCTGACCGCAGCAAAGTCAACGCTGCCGTCCCGGACGATCTCGGCGGACTTGTAGAGCAGTTGCCGTCGCTGCGTACCGGGGAGGGTGTCTTTCTCGGCGAAGTTATGCCCATTCCCTCTCGGGTGCGCGTGAGAAAAGCAAGGCAAAAGCCAGTTGGGGATGATCCAAAGCTTCCCGAAGTCTGGCAGGTTACTGAACGGCCTAACGGTGCGCTTTACTCTCAAGCCCTTGGCAATTGGCGCGCGCAATCGACTTCCGCTAAAGCAGAAATCAACGAAAATGACGCGGAGGACCCTGCTGATGCCTGAAATGCACTATGTGGATTCGTCAAATGTTGAAGCGATTGGATACGACCCTGACAGCCAGGAACTTCATGTGCGTTTCCTGAAGTCGGGCGAGACCTACGTATACTATAATGTTGAGGATTGGGTCTTTCAAGAATTCATGCAGGCCGATTCAAAAGGGTCATACCTTAATACGAATATCAAGGATCGCTACCAGTATGCCAAGCTGTGACGCTTTCTTAGAAGCAGCTGGGATCGTGAATATTGGGCACACTAGTCGGGTCTTCGAGACTCGGTATTCGCGCTAGATCAGAAATCTGTGCCAATGCCTCCTTTGGCTTGCTGCGCTTGCCGACTCGCTCAAATTGGAGAATGGCAGCTTTAGGCCGGTTCTGCAAGAAACTGACAGAGTTCCCAGGTCTCAAACGGGCTGGGAGCTACGCTTAGGGAAACGGGCGGACGTGGCGGCGAACCGGCCGTCAACTGAATGGGCGGTTTCCGCCCCAATACCGTCGCCCGCGATCGGCATTGGTCGTCCTGCAAGCGGCCATCGCCGATGAATGTTGAGATAAGTGTCAGGTGAGTCAGAATGCCACCTTGGCTTGGCGCAGAACTTCCGCCAGTAAGTCAAAGCAGGGGGTGAATGATGCCGGCCATGATGAAGTTTGCAACGGCGGATGCAGACATCCGTACTGCGCTACACGCCAAGCGATTGCGACGCGCCAAATCTGATCCCAATACGCTCGTGATCGACGAACTTGGCCTCGCACACGCGAAGAGCCGCATCGACGTGGCCGTCATCAACGGCTGCATCCATGGCTATGAAATCAAGAGCGCGAAGGATACGCTTGACCGGCTAGCGACCCAAATCGCCATTTATCTCCAAACACTGCAGAAGCTTACAATAGTTGCTGCGCCGAAGCATGTCGGCGACATCATGACTGATGCTCCAGAATGGTGCGGTGTGATCGCGGCCGAACAGGGACCAAGAGGCGGTATCAGCTTCCATGTCGTGCGAAACACCGCCAACAACCCCGAAATCGATCCGGTTATGATGGCGCATTTGCTTTGGCGCGATGAAGCCATCGATCTTCTGAACCAGATCGGCTACGCCCCGAAAGAGCTTCGCCGGCCGAGAAAGCAGCTATACGAGATGTTGTGCGAAGCGATGACCGTGCGCGAACTCACGGCTTCCATTCGAAACATTATGGCGCGGCGCCCTACGTGGAGAGATCGCCCAGCACACGCGTGATGTGGTGGTTGATCGCCACCTCTTTCCAGCGCGTCAGATTGCTAGGGCCTTTTGTTTTTATTGCACATTTGGCGATGTAGTCATCGCCGTTTGAGAAAGCGGCGCCGCTGAACGTGCCTGATGTCACGATCGAAGCGCAGTGATCATGCATCTGTTCTGGATTGTCTCGGAATGCTCCGCCCTTGCGAACCTCCCATGCATTCGATGTCGTATACACGAGCTTGCCGGCTGACTTGATCTTGCGCATGTCCACCGGCGCGAATTCCGGATGGACAATTGTGTAATCGCCGTAGTTGGGCTGCCGCATCCCGGATGGCATCTTGCCGAGCAGCGCCTGATAGAAGAGCCAGTCATGGCGTGGGAGCTGGTCAGCGCCCTTCGCCACATCCTTGAACGTCTCAGGAATCGCCGTGCCGATGACCACGAAATTGCGAAAATCGTGCAGGTTGCCAAGCTTCTGCATAGCCGCGATCAGCGCACCCGCAAATGCGTTATAAGGCTCGAAATTTGGCGCGCCAAGATCGATGACGAGATCAATGTCATCAAGCGACAGGCCAATGGCGGCGGCCAAAGCCTCGATGCGTGTGCGCGCATCCGGCTTCATCAGATCTTCAAGCCGGATCGAGATCGCAGCCCCAAGGCCATCTCTCGCAACGATCGCCGCAACTGATGCAACCATGGCTGGGGCGGCATCGAGGGGCGCGGCCGGTAGCGCATTCGCCTGGAATGCACGGAGCGCTTCGAAGACGTAACTGAAGATGTCCCGGCCATCTCCCATCGGCTTATCGGAAATGCTGGGATGCACGCCGACCCAGGCCGGCCGCTGCCCCCATTTGGCATTGAAGCGGGCGGCAAAGGGATGGACGTGCTCCTGAACCGTCTTCTTCGGTTGCCACAACTCGAAGTCGAACTCGACTTCCGGTATGGTGACGTACGGCACAATACGGTTCTTGGCGGTTGCGGTGAGACGGGCGAGCGCCTGATATTCGCCCAGCCGCCACCGCAATGCCGGAACATACATATCGCTAGTCAAGATCATCGCCCGCCTCCTCCAGCTGCGAGCGCACCCGATCCCGGCCAACTAGATCGTTCAGGATGGTATAGTTACCGCGCTCCTTCCTGATGCGCCCTGCAATGATGGCTGGATCAATGCCGATCGTCTCCGCATCGATCTTCACCGCCTCCTCCGACAGGGCGAAGCGGGAAAGACACTGATCCCAAAGCTGTTCCGGTATCAGTGCATCCAGCGCAAATCTGTCGGCCTCTGCCTCGATCGTATCGCCGTCGTTATCGCCTTCCTCGTCGAAGAAGTCGAAGCGCAGACCATCGAATAGATGCAAAAAGACGTGCCCCAGCTCGTGCATCAGCACGAACCAAAAATTATCCAGGCGGTCATAGCGAAGCGTCAGGCCCACCACCGGCGTCTCGCCACCGGCAAGCATTGCCGCGCCGTCGAGATAGGATCCCGGAAGGTGCCGTTCGACGATTAAGGCGATGCCTTTTTCGGCCAACAAATCGCGGGCGCGTTTTGGGCCGTCGCTGCGCCTGGTAAAGCGCACCAGTTCCGGCAGCCACCGGTCATCCAGTTCGAAGGTACCAATCTCGTCCGCGTCGATCTTTTCGCGCGCGCGTTCCAGAATGCGCGCTTGCCAAGCGATCAATGCATATTCGTTCGGCACGTTGTTGCTTCGCATCTTTTTGCGATGAAACACCGTCGCAAATTGCGGTCCGGCCGCATGTAGGAAATAGTCTTTCACCCGTTCGACCGGGTTTGCACCGCGAGGCAGATCAAACCACTTGCGCTTGATCATCTCCTTGTAGGGAAGCTGACCCCAGACGATATCGTCGGCATCGCCCCACGCAAACACCGATCCGCCGGCCTGCTTCGGTCCCTCGAAGCTTCCCGAAGCCTTCACGTCGAGCGCCTTCGAAATCTCGATCAGCCGCCCGAGGCTCGCGCCCATATAGTCAGTCGCCTCATAACGCTGCACTTGTTGCGGTTTCATGCCGAGATTGTCGGCGAGGTCCGTTTGGCTCATGCCGGATGCGATGCGCGCTTGCACTAGCACGCGCGGCAACTCTTCAAGCGCATAAGTCTTCGAGAACGAAACCTGACCGGATTTGAGAAGGTCGTATTCGGCAAGCTCGGCCTCGATGTCTGCGATCTGGCTCTTGAGAGCGTCGATCTCGGCCTGCTTTAACCACGCCTGATCCGTCACGCGCGCGTTTGCAGTTGCAAGCTCTTCCTGCAACTTAGCCAGTTGCGCGTTCGATACGCCGTATTGTTTATCGCTGTAAATCATGGCTGCACCTTCCCAGAGAGAAGCGGATCGGCCGAAAGCGGAATAGAGATGATCCCTTTCTGTTTTCCTGTGAAACGATCCAGTTGAAAAAAATCGACAAATGCCTGCCCGACATCCGCGCACATCATCGAGGACGGAAAGAACTCGCCCCTGAACGCAGCTTTCTGCGCCGCCCGCCCGTTCGCAAATTGCAGGAATACGGGATCCAGCATCGCGGGATCGACCCCTGTTGGGTCCCAACACGCATCGAAGTCGCCTGGCGTAGGCTTGCCGGTCACATAGCTGCCGTCCAGATACACTGTCGGGCACCCGGACAACCGCAGCTTTCGGGAAGCGAGGACGAGGCCATCGAACAGCTCGCGCCGCCGGTTATTTGTCGCGAACGCAGCCGCGACATCTGGAAGGCTTGCCAAGTGTTCCCCTGGAGGAAGAACGGACCACGGTGAGCCGGGCAATGGGACGAGGGCAGGAATCATAGATACAACAATAATGTTGTAATGATCGAAATGCAAGTGTGGAAGGCTTGAGCACCCGGTCGTTGCCGAATTCGGCTTAGGAAGCTGGGATGATTCGCCTGAGGAAGATCCCTGTCAGACTAACTGCAAATGGCTTCGCAACGATTAGCTAGGTGCAGTTGGGAATGCTCCAAATGACCGTTGTCGCTCCTCTGGTTGCCAAGCTGCCGTTCGGCTCAAGGAACAGCTACATCGCGACGCTGGTCGAGCGCCACTCGCGCTATGTAATGCTGGTCAAGGTAGCAAATGAGGACCAACCGGTCGGCATGAGGCGAGTTCGCCAGCCGGTAGAGCAGCCTTTCGACCGCGTAGCGCGTGAGTACCAGTTCGAACAGCAGGCCCTTCTCGCGGGATATGTTCAGAAGCCGGGCACGAACCGACGCGCCAATGTTCTTGACCTCCTCAGCCATTGGCCGTCAGGGCCTCGAGATAGGGCCGGATGACATTCGCCACGCCGCCGCATTCGGCATGGCGCGCGATCGCGGCTGGCGTGGCCTTGCGCTGGCGCAGCGCCTCCTGCAGACCTTCGAGCGCAATCGTCTGGCCGACGGTGCGGCGGTGCCGGAAGCAGTCGGCGATCGTCTTCGCCACACCGAAAATCTTCACCGGCACACCTTCGATCTTTTCGGTGATCACGTCATCCGTGAGCAGCGCGTCGGTGAAGCGAACGGTCTCGATCGGCGGCGTCCCGGATGTCGGCGCCCAGTCCTTGGTTCCGATCGCCATCCACACCGCGCGGGGGAGTTGATCGGTCAGTCCGTGGAAGGCGAGCGCGGAAAGGAGGCAGACGACTCCTTTCGGCACCCGCTTGGCGGCTTCGGCCAGGCTGTGGTTCGCGTCGAGCGGTGCATCGGCGAGTTGATCGAGCCCGCGCGAGAGCCGGACGACTTCGCCGTGGTCCACCATTCGGCTGATTGTCGCCGCCGTGATTCCGTCGGCCCTGAATTCGGACAGCCGGACAATGTCACCATCCTTTAGGATTTCGAGGGCCTGCTCGCGCTGTGTGCCCGCATTCGGCATGATACAAAGCCTGCAAGTTTGGTGAGTTGATTCCGAGGGTTTGTATCACGTTGCGGTTTACGGTGAAAGTATGACGCATCTAGTTTTGGTTGCTCACCAAAGGCCGAAAAGACGCCCAAAAACGGCCGCAGGACACCATGCATCCTCTGACCGGGTGTCGTGCATTCGAATGATTGCTTGCTGGGGCCGCCCCCGGCTGCGCCGGGGTCGCGCTCTATCTCGCTGACGCTCGACCGAGCCTCCTCGCCGCATGGCGGCTGCGGGGTCTCGTCCCATCCGGGTAACGATCGCTTCTATAATCGGCCCCCGACCGTCAAGGCCCTGTGTCGAAGCAGCTCTGGTTCATCCAAGACATTGAATCCCGGACACATTGTCGCCTTCGAGATTTGGGG
>JAVJUV010000141.1:0-32781 GCA_040220415.1 Silicimonas sp. | reverse complement strand
CGCAGATCGTGGTCAGACGCCAGGTGGTGGATTATCTCGCGCCCATGTTGTTCGGAGAGGCCTATACCGTCACCATGCGAACATCACGGATCAAGCCGTCGAGCCTGGTGATGGAGTACGCGATCTTCGTGGATGGCATGGTGCGCGTGACGGGCGAGACGGTCATCGTCAGCCTGACGCATGATGGAACGGCGCGCCAACCTTGGAGTTCCGATGCCATTCTGCGAATGATCGAGCGCGATGGAGCGAAGGCAGTAGGTTTCGACTAACCGTCGTCCTGTTCTGAATGGCGAAGAATGAAGCCGACAAGCTGTGCGGTCGAGCTGTCCTTGCCATCGGGGCTTTCCTGCCCTGCAACGACGGGTTCCAGCGCCTTTGCAAGCTCCTTGCCCAACTCGACGCCCCATTGATCGTAAGAGTTGATGCCCAGCATCGCGCCTTCCACGAAAACCCTGTGTTCATAAAGCGCGACAATCTGACCAAGAACGAAGGGCGTCAATTTCGGGTAGACCAGCGTCGTTGACGGGCGGTTGCCCTTGAAGACCCGGTGGCGCGCCTGGCGCTCCAGTTCATCACCCTGGAAATTGCCCTTCACGATGTCACGGGCCTCATCAAGGCTGCGGCCCTTCATCAGCGCTTCGGATTGGGCCAGACAATTCGCGATCAGAAGCCGGTGCTGGTGGCGGAGTTCCTTTTCAAAGCCCTCGGCGCCCACCATGAATTCGCATGGAACGACGCGCGTGCCCTGATGAATCAATTGATAGAATGCGTGTTGGCCGTTGGTGCCAGGTTCGCCCCAGACAATGGGCCCCGAATGCACGGGCAGCGTCGCGCCGTCCATCGAGACGCCTTTGCCATTACTCTCCATCTCAAGCTGCTGAAGATAAGCCGGAAGTCGGGCCAGACGTTGCTCGTAAGGTAGAACGGCACGAGTGGAGTAGCCCAGGCCCTGATTATGCCAGATACCTGTAAGTGCAAGCATTACGGGGATATTTTCTATCGGGTGAGCCGCGCGGAAATGTCTGTCCATCGCCTGGCCGCCCGACAAGAAGGCACGAAAAGCCTTTCCGCCGATGGCGACCATCAGACCTAGGCCGATCGGACCCCATACCGAATAACGCCCGCCCACCCAATCCTCGAAGCCGAAAACCCGGTCGGACGCGATGCCGAAGTCCGCGGTCTTTTCTTCCGCCGTCGAGAGTGCCGCGAAATGTCCCCCCGCGTTGTCGTAGCCTACCTTTGCCGCAATCCAGTCCCGGGCGGTCTGGGCGTTTGTCATGGTCTCGATCGTGGTGAAGGTCTTTGAGGCGACGATCACCAAGGTCGAAGCCGCGTTGAGCGGCAGTAGCACATCATTGATGTGGGCGCCGTCCACGTTCGAGACATAATGGACGCGCGGACCATCGTGGTAAGGGGCCATCGCAAGCGTCGCCATTGCGGGACCGAGGTCGGATCCTCCGATGCCAATGTTGACGACATCGGTGAAGCGGCGCCCGCCAGGCGAGGCGACCGAGCCATCGCGCACCCCTTCGGCAAATGTTTCCATCCGGTCGAGCGTGCCAAGGACGCCCGGCATTATGTCCCGGCCGTCGACCAACACCGGATCGCCGGCGAGGTTTCTGAGAGCGGTGTGCAGCACCGCCCTGCCCTCGGTCTCGTTTATCTTCTCGCCCGAGAACATGGCTTCGCGGCGGACCGGGACTTCAGCCTCTTCATACATCGCAATCAAAAGGTCGCGTCCGTCGGCATCCATCGAGGTCTTGGAGTAATCGAACAGCAAATCGCCAGCGCTGACCGAAAAATCCTCTGCCCGTTCCGGGTCGGAAAAACGGTCGATGATCGGTGTCTCGGCGGCCTTGGCAGCAGCCTGGCTCAAGCGGCTCCAGTCCATGTCATCCTCCAGTCAGGGGGCCCAGTGAACGTTGGCGTCTTTCAGGACAAGCGCTATGGGCGCCTCGTTGGGCGTAAGCTTGCGCGCCTTTTCGATTGCGGCGCGTTTCTCGTCGCCGGTGATAACCACGTGGGTTCTCATGGCGTTCATCAAAACAGGCGCGGTCAGAGTGATTCGAGGTTCGGGCGCGCCAGGTGCGCGCATGGCCATCAGGGGCGGCGCGTCCTTTCGAAGCGCGTCTGCCAGCCGGTCGGCGCCGGGAAACAACGACGCCGTATGCATGTCGGACCCCATGCCAAGCAGCAGGATCGAAACCGGAAGCTCGGGGCGAAGCGTTTCGATGAGGTCTTCCAGCACGTCTTCGGGTGTGTCGGCCGGACGGTAAAACGAAACAAACCTGGCCTCGGCGGCGCGCTCGACCAGCAGTCGTTCCCGCAGCAGTCGGGTATTGGACCGCTCATGATCCTCGGGCACCCAGCGTTCATCGGTCAACATGACGTGAACTCGGCTCCAGTCCAGGTCGGCGTCGCAAAGCGCATCGAAAACCGGGCCGGGCGTGGTGCCGCCGGGCACGGCAAGCGTGGCGAAGTCGTTTTGCAGAAGCGCCGTGTTGATTTCACCTGCGATCTGGTTTGCAAGATCGATCATCATCATTTCGGCATCTGGATACTCGATCAGATTCACGCCTTGATCTCCCGCCATTTGCGGCCTTCGCGGTGCATCAACACGGCGGCATCCTCGGGGCCGGTCGAACCGATCTCGTAGGATTTGGGCCTGTCGCCGCGTTCGGTCCAGCTGTCGATAAGCGGATCGGTCCAGGCCCAGGCCGCCTCAACCTCGTCACCGCGCATGAACAGGGTCTGATTACCACGGATTACATCCATAATCAGCCGTTCATACGCATCGGGCGCCTCATCGGCGTCGGGACCAAGCGCGTCCTTGAACGACATGTCGAGCGGCACATCTACAAGACGCATCCCACCGGGGCCCGGTTCCTTTATCGTGACACGCAAGGTGATGCCCTCGTTCGGCTGGAGCCGGATCGAAAGGATATTACGGTGACGACCAAGTTCCTGCCCGAAGATCGAATGCGGGGCGTCCTTGAAGACGATGGCGATCTCTGAGGCACGTGTCTTCATGCACTTACCGGTGCGCAGGTAGAATGGCACCCCCGCCCACCGCCAGTTCGACACGTGAAGTTTCATGGCAATAAAGGTCTCGGTGATGCTCTCTGGACCAACCTGGTCGAGATAGTTTTCGCCCTTCTTGTCCGATGCATACTGGCCGCGCACTATATCGCCGAAATCTACCGGTTCGAGCGCGCGGATCACCTTCAGCTTTTCGTCGCGCACGGCGTCGGGATCAAAACGCGAAGGTGGTTCCATCGCGATCAGGCAGAGCAGCTGCATCAGGTGATTCTGGACCATGTCGCGCATGGCGCCGGATTTGTCGTAGTATTCGGCACGACCATTCACGCCCACGGTCTCGGCCACTGTGATCTGGACGTGATCGACGTATTGCGCATTCCAGAGTGGCTCGAACAGGACGTTGCCGAAACGGACTGCCATCAGGTTCTGGACAGTCTCTTTCCCAAGATAATGGTCGATGCGGTATATCTGGCTTTCGTCGAAGTGATCGCGCAAGGTCTTGTTTAATGCGCGGGCACTTTCGAGGTCACGACCGAAAGGTTTCTCCACCACGATCCGGCACGACGGACCGGCACATTTGTAACCGTGCAGCCGCTCGGCCAGAGGCCCGAATAGTGATGGCGCCACCGAGAAGTAGAACGCGCGTATCACGTCGGAACGCAGGAGCGCCGCAAGTTCGGGCCAGCCGGCGGTACCGGTGGCATCGATCTTGACGTAATGAACGCTTTCGAGAAATTCCTTGACCACGTTGGCAGGACGTTCTCTGGCGTCGACGAATTCCTCCAGCGCGGACTTCACTTCCTTGCGGTAGGTTTTGTCGTCGTAGTCCGAACGTGCCGCGCCGACAATCCGACATTCGGGGGTTACCTGCCCTGCCTGAAAGCGCCGGAACAGCCCGGGCAGTATCTTGCGGCGGGCAAGATCGCCCGTTCCGCCAAAGATCACCAGGTCGAAGGTTTCGACCGGAATGACGCGCGAGACCATGACAACCCTCCAGCCTTTGCGTCCGCGGCGTTACCGCTAACATACTTTGCCTCCACCGAATAGATCCGTCAGAAGCTTATGTCCAGTAATGACAGAGACATCACAACTCTGTCACGTGCCGCCGGTTTTACTTTTCCGTCTTTCGTCTTGTGTCTAGGTAAATGTTCGGAACGCGAAAGAAAATTCATGAAAGACGGCCACGAGCAGGACAACTCGCCCGGAAAGTTCAAGAACCCCCTGGTAACCGCCAAGGGAGAGGCGCGCGCACAAGTCCATCTGACGCATCCCGAAACGCTCTGGTTCAATACCGGCACGCTCTGCAACATCGCGTGCGTCAACTGTTACATCGAATCCTCGCCCACCAACGACCGCCTTGTCTATATCACCGCCGACGAGGTGTCCGAATACCTCGATCAGCTGGAGGTGCGGGAATGGGGCGTTCGCGAAATCGGTTTTACCGGTGGCGAACCATTCATGAACCCCGAGATCATCGAAATGACGCGTAGGTCTTTGGAGCGCGGCTACGAGGTTCTGATTCTGACAAACGCGATGCGTCCGATGATGCGAAAACCTGTGAAATCGGGACTCCTTGCGCTTCAGGCCGATCACGGTCCGAAGCTGACGCTTCGGGTCTCTCTGGATCATTGGGACCCGCTTCGTCACGACGAGGAACGTGGCGCAGGCTCCTTCGAAAAGACACTTGAAGGTATGCGCTGGTTGCGAGATGCCGGGCTAAGGATGACGGTCGCAGGCCGGGCATTGTGGCATGAAACGGATGCATCGGCGCGCAGCGGCTATGCTGCGCTCTATGCCCGCGAAGGCTTCGACGTCGACGCTGCAGATCCGGGCCAGACAGTCCTGTTTCCCGAGATGGACGAAACTGCGGAAGTGCCCGAAATCACCACTGCGTGCTGGGGGATCCTGAACAAGTCGCCAGACGAAGTAATGTGCTCCTCTTCGCGCATGGTGATCAAACGCAAAGGGGCGGCGCGCCCCGGGGTCGTGGCCTGCACGCTTCTGCCCTACAGCCCGGAATTCGAGTTGGGTGAGACGCTCGCAGAGGCCGAGGGGCCGGTCCGGCTGAACCATCCCCACTGCGCGAAGTTTTGCGTTCTGGGCGGCGCGAGCTGTTCGGCCTAAGCGAAATCATACCAGATAAAGTCACGGGACGTGACGTTTGCATGGTTCCGGCGCTAAACTGTGTTGCATGGCTGATGCCCGGCTCTTGCTTTTCGTCTCCGTTGCTCCTCTCTGCCTGAGTCCAGGACAGGCGCAAACCGTCGACTATGCGGACTGCACGACGATGAGCCTGCCTGTACTCGCCAAGGTCGATCCGCCCGAGCAATATCGGGTCTTCTGCACCAACAACCCCGGCGCCTGTGAACTGGAAGGTGCCTCGGTGATACCAGGGTCGCCAGACAATCAACGGGCGCTCGCTCGGATCAACAGGGGCGTGAATGAAGAAACTACCTATGTCTCGGACTGGGAGTTCAGCGGCCTGGATGATGTCTGGAACTACCCATTCCAATGCCACGGCGATTGCGAAGACTTCGCACTTGAGAAACGTCGGCGGCTGGTCGAAGAAGGGTTCCCCGGCGCCGCCCTGAATATCGCCACCGCGATCCACAAGCTGGATAGGTTTCCACACGCGGTCCTGCTTGCAGAGACGTCGAGAGGCACCTGGGTTCTGGACAATTACTCGGATGCTCTTCTTTGCTGGGATGATACACCTTACAGCTTCACCCGCCGCGAGCTTCCGGACGGTCAGTGGATCAAGCTGGGGTCAAGGTGAGACCCAGGGTTCAACCTGTCATCGCGCAGAGCAACTCGAACATGACCGAAGCACCGAGAAAGGCGGTTGCACCGGATGGATCGAAGGGCGGCGATACCTCTACGAGATCGGCGCCGCGGATATCGAGGCCGTGGAGGTGGCGGCAGACCTCGAGTGCCTGAAATGAGTTCGGACCGCCAACCTCGGGCGTGCCGGTTCCTGGGGCGAAAGCCGGGTCGACAAAATCGATATCGTAGCTGACATAAACCGGCTGCCGGCCGACGATCTCACGCGCTTCGGCCATGACGTCCGGAATGCCGCGTGCCATGAATTCCTCGATCCGAATGACGCGAACGCCGACACTTTCGGCGAATTCGATATCCTCGGTATCGTACATCGTGCCGCGGATGCCGATCTGGACAATGCGTTTGGGATCGAGGAGCCCCTCCTCCACCGCCCGCCGGAACGGTGTGCCGTGGGTATACATCTCGCCGCCGAAATAGCTGTGGAAAAGATCAGTATGACTGTCGAAATGGATCATGCCGAGGGGCGTGTCCGAGGCGATACCACGCAGGATTGGCAGCGAGCAAAGATGATCGCCGCCGCCGGTCAAGGGCCGGATCCCATTCGATTTAAGGTTTCTGTAGAAGGTCGTGAACCGTTCCAGCGTATCCGTTATGCTGGCAGGGTTGGGTCCGATGTCGCCCAGGTCGGCGCAGTTTACGGTCTCGAACGGTCGCTGGCCGGTTACCGGGTGCTGGGCGCGGATCATGGTCGAGGCGTCGCGGAGCTGACGCGGACCGTGGCGCGGGCCAGGTCGGTTGGTGGTGCCACTGTCCCAGGGCGCGCCGACCAGGCCGATCTGCACGTCGCGGAAACGCTCGTGGGTCGAAGGGACGTGCGGCAGGCGCATGAAGGTCGGGATGCCCGCGAAGCGCGGAAGCTCGAACCCCGAAACAGGTGTGAAAAAAGAATCGCTCATGTCGGCGAGCCTAGCCGGCGGCGGGTCACTCTTCGAGTTCCGCATCCCAGTAGAGAAAGTCCATCCAGGTTTCGTGCAGATGGTTCGGCGGAAACTTGCGTCCCCGGTTGCGCAACTCTTCGGCGCCGGGACGCCTTGGCGCACGCCGCAGCGCCATTCCGGCCTGGTTGAGCGACTTGGAGCCCTTCCTTAGATTGCATCTGGAACAGGCCGCCACGACGTTTTCCCAGCTTGTCACGCCGCCGCGCGCCCGTGGCACCACGTGGTCGAAAGTCAGATCGCCTTTGGCGCCGCAGTATTGGCAGTGGAACTCGTCCCGTAGAAAAAGATTGAAGCGCGTGAAGGCCACGCGCTTCTGGGGTTGAATGTATTCTTTCAGGACCACAACCGAAGGTATTCGTATTTCGGTCGAGGGACTTCTGACAACCTCGTCATACTCGGCGATGATCTGCACCCTGTCGAGCCAGGCCGCCTTGACCGCCTCTTGCCACGGCCAAAGCGAGAGAGGGTAGTAGGACAAGGGGCGATAGTCGGCGTTCAGCACCAACGCGGGGTAGTGCCGAAGGTTGTTCGGTTCACGCACAAAACTCGTTCTGAAATCGCCGTCCATGAATGACTCCGTCTCCGCCCGGTTCGCCTGCTTCCCTGGCACCAGAGCGGGGACGACCCGCCCCGGCTTTTCTTGGACTATATATGGCGCTCGCAGACTGGCAAGCCCCATGATTTGCCCAATACCGAGGGCACAGCTAGATCGATTCCGTCACAAGGTTATGACACGTAATCGCACGGGGTCAGGCATCGACGCCCAGCTTGTCACGAATAAAGGTCAGCGCGACGGACAATCCGTCCGGGGCAATGCCATGAGCCGTACCCTTCATGACGTGTCCGTAGACCTCGAATCCCGCTTCCTGCAGCGCCTCGCCGGCGATCTGCATTTCCTGGAACGGCACCACATCATCGGCGTCACCGTGTAACAGAATGATCGGAGGTTTCGACAGGGTTTCACCGGACAGGGCTTCGGGGAACATCAGTCGGCCCGAGAAGCCCACGATACCTCCGATCGGCTCGGCCCGGCGTGGCGCGACGTGAAGGCTCATCATCGTGCCCTGGCTGAACCCGACGAGGATCAGATCCTCCGGCGCAAGGCCCTCATCGGCAAGCACCTTGTCGATGAATCCGTCCAGCAGCTTGGCCGACCGCATGAGACCCTCGGCGGCTGCAGACTCGCTCGATCCGTCTATCCAGGGGATCGGAAACCATTGGAAACCGATAGGATTTGCCATCGAGCGCTCGGGTGCATCGACGGCAATAAAGACAGTGTCGGGCAGATGCGGCGCCAGGGGCTCAGCCAGCCCCAAAAGATCGGCGCCATCAGCGCCGTAGCCGTGCAGGAAAAGAACCGCCGAGGAATCCGCGCCGGAAGCCGAAGCCCTGCGCTTGAAGTTCAACTCGCTCATCTGATGCCTTCCCTGTCCTTCGCCACATGGTAGTAGGCCCAGAGCAGCCGGGCCGCAACCGCACGCCAGGGTGACCATGCATCAGAGAATTCACGAAGGGCGCGTTCAGTCGGGCGATCGGGCATTCCGAAAAGAAGCCGCGCCGATTCCTGCAAAGCCAAGTCTCCGGGCGCGAAAACATCGGCGCGTCCAAGCGAGAACATGGCGTATATCTCGGCAGTCCAGCGCCCGATTCCGGGCACTTCGGTCAAGGTGACGATCACTTCGTCTGTCGGCAAATCGCGCAATCGGGGATAACGGATGTTTGCCTCCGCCAGGGCACGGGCATATCGCATCTTCTGGCGCGACAGGCCGCAGGCGCGCAATTCATCGTCGTCAGCCGCCTTCAGCTTTCGCGGTCCGGTCAGGCCCGCCGCTTTCAACCTTCCCCATATGGCATCGGCTGCGGCCACCGAGACCTGTTGACTGACGATTGCGTCCAGAAGCGCCGCAAACCCGTCCTTTCGCAGTCGAAGCGGCGGCGGACCGGTGTGTTCGAGAGCGTAGGCAAAGCGCGGTTCGATCCTGCCGAGATGTTGGACACCTTCCGCGATGCAGTCAGGCCCGCGAATAACGCGACCGACATTACCGGTCAGACCCTGCGTCGCACCCAGGCCAACGCCTCGGCCACCGTCGTCACGCGCGGCACCTCCGGTTGGGGAGGTCGTCGGACCATCGCCACCGGCATGCCCAGTTCCCGCGCTGCCTCGATCTTGGGCCAGCTGTCCGCTCCTCCGGAATTTCTGGCGATCAGCCAGTCGACACCCAGGCGCGTGAACAAGCGCCGTTCGGCAGGGACCGTATATGGTCCAGGGTCGAAGAAAAAGTCCCCGTCGCCCAGAGGGAAGTCACCGACCGGCCAGTAGGCAACTCGACAGAAGACACGACGTCCGTCCAGGTTTCGGAAATGCTCCAATCCGCGTCGGCCGGTTCCAAGGAACACGGTGGCTTCAGGCGGGATGTGATCGGCCGCCTCGTCCTCGCCGTTCAGGAAAATCCATCGATCCCTTGGTTGGGGTACCCAGCTTGGACGAAGAAAGCGGATATGGTCGATGCCAAGGTCGGCTGCAACGCGCGCGCAACGCGCCGCCATTGCGGTGGCGTAGGGATGTGTGGCGTCAATGATTCCCACGAAACCTTCGCTTGCAACCCACTCCCGGAACGCATCCTCACCGCCCCAGCCACCGATCCGGACGGGCCAAGCATAGCTCTGAGGGCGCCGGCCCGCGCGGGCAAGCGATACCGTGACGGATAATCTAGGTTCGCGCCAGAGAGCGAGCGCGATGTGACGCGCTTCGCCTGCTCCTGCAAGCAAGAGAACCCTCACCTGGTACTGTCCTCCGAACGTTCATCGAAGCCCCTATTCCGGGGTCAACAATCTGTTACGTGCGAGATCCGGGCTCGGATCAAAAAAATCCGCGACGCTTCGTCCGTCGTAGCGATAGCCCCTTGTCTCTGCCTATTCGGCGGGCTACGGGCGATTTATGGATGAGCCATCGGACAGTATCGCAAAACGCAACGTGCTCGTGCTGGCGGCATGCAACGCGATACTTGGCGCCCAGCTTCCAATGATTTTCACGATCGGCGGGCTTGCGGGACAGACGCTTGCACCCAATGCCTGCTTTGCGACCTTGCCGATTTCCATGATCGTCCTTGGCTCGATGCTGGCCGCGACGCCCGTTTCCTCGATCATGCAGAAATTCGGCCGCAACGCCGGATTCTTCCTGGGCGCGACCATGGGCGCGGTCGGTGCGATCATCGGAGCGGCAGCACTTTACACCGCGAACTTCTGGATGTTTCTCGCCGGCTCTCTTCTGACAGGGGTCTACCTGTCGTCACAGGGCTTTTTCCGTTTCGCCGCGGCCGACACCGCGTCCGAGGAGTTTCGTCCCAAAGCGATCAGCTACGTACTTGCCGGCGGTCTTGTCAGCGCGATTATCGGTCCACAGCTGGTCAAGGTGACGGCCGATGCGATGGCGGTTCCCTTCATGGGAACTTATCTGGCCGTCATCGGCCTGAACCTGGTCGGGTTCTTCCTTTTTCCGTTGCTGCGCATCCCGAAGCCTGTCCCCCCTGACCCCGATGCACCGACCGGGCGTTCACGGGCCGAACTTTTGAGATCGCCAACCGTTCTGGTCGCGATCATCTGCGCAATGGTCTCCTACGCCCTTATGAATCTGGTGATGACGTCGACTCCGCTGGCCGTGGTCGGGTGCGGATACACTACCAACAACGCCGCCGATATCGTTTCGGCCCATGTCTTGGCGATGTTCGTTCCGTCGTTTTTCACCGGTCATCTGATTGCGCGCTTCGGTACCGAGAGGATCATGGCGACGGGCCTTGCCATCCTGGCCGGCGCGGCGGCCGTGGCATTGTCGGGGACGGATCTTTCGAACTTCTTTGTCGCGCTGATCCTCTTGGGGATCGGCTGGAACTTCGGGTTCATCGGGGCCACGACCATGCTGGCGGGCGCGCATAATCCCGAAGAGCGCGGACGCGTTCAGGGACTTAACGACATGCTGGTTTTCGGCGGTGTGACGATGGCGTCCCTGGCTTCGGGCGGACTCATGAACTGCTCGGGTGGAACGGCGGTTGAAGGCTGGACCGCGGTGAACCTGGCCATGGCCCCGTTCCTCGTGTTGGCGGGCGGCGCGCTGATCTGGCTGACGATGGGCGGCCGGCGAGCTACCGGCTGATCTCGATCTCGCAGGACAGTCTCGTCCCTGACTATTTCCCAAGCCGTAGAATCCCCTGCGCCGAAGGCAAACAGTGCCGCCGGAGGGTCGAGGCCGACTTCCGCTCTAGGCGACGTTGGCCTTGGCCGCGAGGTCTCTGGCAACGGCGAATGCGCCCTGCACCCTGTCTTTGGTCTTTGTCCAGTCGCGGCGCACAACGATCTTGTTGTCCCTGACCTTGGCCAGTCCGCCCTGATCCTTGATGAAATCGACCAGCCCCACGGGGTTCGGATACTTGTCGTTATGAAACTGAATCGTCGCGCCCTTTGGCCCTGTATCAAGCCGCGCGATATGGGCCTTCTTGCATTCGGCCTTGATGCGCACGACCAGCATCAGGGTATTGACCTCTTTCGGAAGCTTGCCGAAGCGGTCGATCAACTCGGCGGCGAATCCTTCCAGTTCCACCTTGGTTTCCAATGCCGACAGGCGGCGGTAAAGACCAAGGCGAACATCCAGATCGGGGACGTAGTCTTCTGGAATGAGGACAGGCACGCCGAGGTTGATCTGTGGCGCCCACTGCTCGTCCGCTTCGCTCAGCCCTTCCAATTGGCCGGATTTGATCTTCGCGATCGCCTCTTCCAGCATCGATTGATAAAGTTCGTAGCCCACCTCCCTGACGTTGCCCGACTGCTCTTCGCCCAGAAGATTTCCGGCGCCGCGTATGTCGAGATCCTGACTTGCCAGCGTGAAACCGGCGCCGAGGCTGTCGAGCGAGCCTAGAACGCGCAGGCGTTTTTCGGCCTGCGGCGTCAGTTTTCCGCGCGGCTTGGTTGTCAGGTAGGCGTAGGCCCGGGTTTTCGAGCGCCCGACCCTGCCCCGGATCTGATACAGTTGGGCCAGCCCGAACATGTCGGCGCGATGGATGACCATCGTGTTCGCCGTGGGAATGTCCAGACCGGATTCGACGATGGTGGTTGCCAGAAGCACGTCGTATTTGCCGTCATAGAAGGCGTTCATCCGGTCGTCCAGCTCACCCGCCGCCATCTGTCCATGTGCGACGACATAGGAAACCTCGGGCACCTGGTCCTTCAGCCAGTCTTCCATTTCCGGCAAGTCCGCGATGCGCGGAACCACGAAGAAAGACTGGCCGCCTCGATAGTGTTCGCGCAAGAGCGCCTCGCGGACGGTTATCGTATCGAACTCGCTGACGTAGGTGCGGATCGCCAGTCGGTCGACAGGCGGAGTGCCGATGATCGAGAGATCGCGAACACCTGTAAGCGAGAGCTGCAGCGTCCGGGGGATCGGCGTGGCGGTCAGCGTCAGCACGTGAATGTCGGTCCGAAGCTGTTTCAGCCGCTCTTTGTGACTGACGCCGAAATGCTGTTCTTCGTCGATGATGAGAAGTCCGAGGTTCTTGAACCGAACCTGCTTGGCCAGCACGGCATGGGTGCCGATGACGATATCGACCGTGCCGTCGGCCAGGCCCGCGCGTGTTTCGCTGGCACGCTTGGACGAGACGAAACGCGAGAGTTGGCGCACCTCGACCGGGAAGCCCCGGAAACGCTCCTTGAAGCTCTTGGCATGCTGGCGTGCCAGCAATGTCGTCGGCGCTATGACGGCGACCTGAACGCCCGACATCGCTGCGACGAATGCCGCGCGCATCGCCACCTCGGTCTTGCCGAAACCTACATCGCCGCAGATCAGCCGATCCATCGGGGTTCCCGAGGCCAGGTCGTCCAGCGTGTCGTTGATGGCGCGCAGTTGGTCGTCAGTTTCCTCATAAGGGAAACGCGCTGAGAATGCGTCCCACATGCCATGCGGCGGTGTCAGGATCGCGCCTTTGCGCAAGTGCCTCTCCGCGGCGACGCGGATCAGCTTGTCCGCGATTTCGCGGATGCGCTCCTTCAGCTTCGCCTTCTTGGCCTGCCATGCGCCTCCGCCCAGCTTGTCGAGCAATCCTTCCTCGTGCCCATACCGGCTGAGGAGTTCGATATTCTCGACCGGCAGGTAAAGCCTTGCCTTTTCGGCATATTCCAAATGCAGGCATTCGTGAGGAGCGCCCATCACATCCAGAACTTCCAGGCCGTGATAGCGTCCGACACCATGATCGACATGCACCACCAGATCGCCTGGTGTCAGGGTCTGTGCCTCGGTCAGGAAGTTCTCGGCGCGGCGTCTTTTCTTGGGAGCGCGGATCAGCCGGTCACCAAGCACGTCCTGTTCAGAGATGACGGTCAGTCCATCCCTGCCCTCGAACCCGTGCTCCAGCGCCCAGATCGCCAGATAGACACCGCCCTTTCCTTCGGGGACATCGCGGTAATCGTTGATGGTCTCGGCATCCGTGAGACCCTGATCTTCCATCAGGCCTTCCAGCCGTTCGCGTGCGCCCTCGGAATACGAGGCGACGATGACCTGACCCAGTTTCCGGCGCGTTCCTATATGGGCGGCAAGCGCCCCAAAAAGACTGACGGATTCCTGCTGACGCTCGGGCGAAAAGTTGCGCCCAATCCTGCCACCGGCGTCTATGACACCGGGACCAGGGGGCAAAGGCAGCGCATTGAAATGAAGGATGCGGTGACCGACTATCGCCTGTGCCCAGGCGTCGTCATCCAGATAAAGAAGCCCCGGCGGCGCCGGTTTGTAGACGGTATCGACGCGACCCTTGGCAGTCATCGCCTCGCGCCGTGTATCGTACTGATCTGCGATGCTTTCCCACCGGGCGCGTCGCTGCGGTTCGGTCTGGTCGTCAAGCGCGAAAGTCGCGTGTGGAAGATAGTCGAAGAGTGTCTCGAGACGTTCATGGAAGAACGGCAACCAATGCTCGACCCCGGCGTGTTTTCGTCCAGCGCTGACCGCTTCGTAAAGCGGGTCGTCGGTGCCGGCGGCGCCAAATTCCAGCCGGTAGTTCTGACGAAAGCGCGTGATCGCGGTCTCGTCGAGGATGATCTCGGAAACCGGGGCAAGCTCTACCACGTCGAGTTTCTCGGTCGTGCGTTGTGTGGCGGGGTCGAAGCGGCGGGCGCCGTCGAGCACGTCACCGAAGAAATCCAGACGCACGGGCCCGCCCTCGCCCGGCGGGAAGATGTCGATGATGCCACCCCGGATGGCGTAGTCCCCGGGTTCCGTAACGGTGGGCGCCTGTACAAAGCCCATGCGGACGAGAAAATCGCGCAGTCCCTTTTCGTCCACGCGATCGCCGACCCGCGCGGTAAAGGCCGCCTCGCGCAGAAGATCGCGGGCCGGAACGCGCTGGGTCGCGGCATTGAGCGTGGTCAGAAGCACAAAACGGCGGGGCATGTCGTGCACCAGCGCCGCCAGCGTCGCCATTCGCGTGGCCGAGATATCGGCGTTCGGAGAAACCCTGTCGTAGGGCAGACAGTCCCAGCCCGGGAATGTCACAACGGGGACATGCGGCGCGAAGAAATCCAACGCCTGCCGCATCGCCATCATCCGCTTGTCGTCCCGGGCAACGTGAACGACGGGAACATCGCTGTCCTGCAACTCGCGCAACAAAAGCGTGGCGTCGAACCCCTCGGGCGCGCCGCTGACCGTTACATGACGGCTGCCTTTATCGGGGCTTCTGGCCATGAGCCGCGAGGTAACGACTGGCGCGGCACTGTCAACCGGCATTCTCAGAAACCGAACGGACCGACGTAGAGGTTCTTGTACATCCCGAACATCGCAGTCACGAAGATCGCGACGACACCGATCAACTGCGTGGCCAGCCGATGCTTCTGAAGCCGGCGGACAAGGTCCAGCCCCTTGTCGCCATCGCGCCTGATCCTTCGGGCGGTCGCGGCTGTCATCAGCGCAAGGATCGTAAGCGGCAGAAACATCAGGAATACCGCCTGCGAGAACTCTACCTGGTAAAGGAAAGCGGTCAGGCCAAGCGTGGTCAGCACTGCCGATCCAAAAAGGAACAGCCAGGACCCCGAAACTTCCGCGATATAGATGATCCGATTGACGTTCACCCGCACGAGGTCCTCCAGATCGTCCATCGCGGAGCCGTCGCCGTCGCGTTTGGCACGAAGGATCATGTCATAGGGTACACCAAGCACCCAGTGGCTGACAGATGACCAGAGAACCGCCAACGCGATCCAGTACCACAGGTTCGAGAATGATCGCATGTCGATCACCTCGAATACGGAGTCGTACCAATTCAAGTGAATGCCCCAACTTCTTGTTATTCCCGGAACACTAGAAAAACACGGCGGGCTTGACCACCCTCGCCTGCAAGGCTACCGCAGACGGTATCCTGAACGTGCACAAAGGCGCCCGATCATGACGACAGGCTCTTATCCCGCAACACGCTTTCGTAGAACCAAGCGTTTTGACGCAATCCGGCGACTGGTGCGCGAAAACACGTTGTCTGTCGACGACCTGATCTGGCCGGTCTTCATCCGCGACGGAAAAGACGAAGAAACCCCGATTCCCTCGATGCCGGGCGTGTCGAGACTGACGGTCGACCGCGTCGTAAAGGCTGCCCGCGAGGCTGCGGACATGGGCATTCCCGCGATCTGCCTGTTTCCCTATATCGACGTGTCGTTGAAGACCGAACTCTGCGAAGAGGCCTGGAATCCGGACAACCTGTCGAACAGAGCCACTCGCGCGATCAAGGAGGCGGTGCCGGAAATCGCGGTGATGACCGACGTGGCGCTGGACCCGTACAACATCAACGGTCATGACGGCATTGTCCGGGACGGCATCATCGTCAACGACGAGTCCGTCGAGGCGCTGGTCAAGATGGCTGTCGCCCAGGCTGCGGCAGGATCGGACATTCTCGGGCCCTCGGACATGATGGACGGGCGGATCGGGCAGATGCGCGGCGCGCTCGAGACTGCGGGCCACAAGGACACCTGCATTCTCTCGTACTCTGCCAAGTATGCCAGCGCCTTCTATGGCCCGTTTCGCGATGCCGTCGGCGCATCGGGACTGCTGAAGGGCGACAAGAAAACCTACCAGATGGACCCAGGCAACACGGACGAGTCGTTGCGGCTTGTGGAGCGTGACCTTAACGAAGGTGCTGACATGGTTATGGTGAAGCCCGGCATGCCCTACCTGGACGTCTGCCGCCGGGTGGCCGAGCGTTTCAATGCGCCGCTCTTTGCTTACCAGGTTTCGGGCGAATACGCGATGATCTCGGCCGCGGCACAGAACGGCTGGATCGACCGGGATCGCGCGATGCTGGAAAGCCTGATGGCGTTCAAACGTGCAGGCTGCGACGGCATTCTGACCTACTTCGCCAAGGATGCCGCGCGGGTGCTGAACGCCTAGGGGCTTGACCGGCGTTGTCTTCTGGTTCACCCCACGGCCCATGAAGAACGGAAATCAAATCATAACTCTGTCGGCCGGAGCGACCCGGATCGAAATCTGGACCATTGGAGCGCGGCTGAATGCCGTCACTTGGAATGGCTACGAGGCACTTGTCGACGGTTCCCGCTCGGCCGAAGAGGCAACGGGCGCAAAGCTGAACCACGGATGCGTCGTCGGACCGGTGGCGAACCGAATTGCCGGATCTCGGTTCGACCTCGACGGCAAGACTTACAGCTTTCCGCCCAACGAGGGCGACAGTACGCTTTGCCATTCCGGTGACACCAGCTTGCGGGATCGCGACTGGAAACTGACGTCCGCAAGCGATGTCTCGGCCGTGCTGACCGCCGAAGTAGACCACATGCAGGACGGCTTTCCGGGCAACCGCACGTTCGAGGCCGAATACAGGGTGAGCGACGACGGCTTCGACCTGCGGCTTTCGGCGGAGACCGACGCCTCAACGCTGGTGAACCTTGCGCTTCACCCCTACTGGACGCTGGATGGACGCGGCAGGGCGGGACAATCCCTGAGCGTGGCGGCGGACCACTATCTGCCCATCGACGCCCTCAAGATTCCGACCGGAGAGATATCACCGGTCGACGGATCGATATTCGATCTTCGCCGGATCGCGGTGCCAAGCACCGAAATCGACCATAATTTCTGCCTGTCGAACCGACCCGCCGATGCCTCTGCTGCGCGTCTGGAGGCCGAACGCGGGCTGGCTCTGGATATCTTGACCGATGCACCGGGACTTCAGGTCTTCACCGGAAAGGACATCGGGATCGCGTTGGAACCCCAGCACTGGCCCGATGCGCCGCATCACCCCGCCTTCCCGTCGATCCGTCTAGATCCGGGTGAACGGTACACGCAGACGACGCTTTACCGTTTCTCGAAGATGTGAGCGATGTTGAAGACGCGCATCATTCCGTGCCTGGACGTTGCCGATGGCCGCGTGGTCAAGGGCGTGAACTTCGTCGACCTCGTGGACGCCGGCGATCCGGTGGAAGCCGCGATCGCCTATGACGCCGCCGGCGCGGATGAGTTGTGCTTTCTGGACATCCACGCCACGCACGAAAATCGCGGCACGATGTATGATCTGGCGCAACGGACGGCCGAGCATTGCTTCATGCCGCTGACCGTCGGAGGTGGCGTGCGCACGGTGGATGATGTGCGCAAACTTCTGCTGTCCGGCGCCGACAAGGTCAGCTTCAATTCCGCCGCCGTCGCAGATCCGGAGGTGGTGGCGCGGGCGGCTGACCGCTTTGGCTCGCAATGCATCGTCGTTGCCATCGATGCCAAGACGGTCGAACCGGGGCGCTGGGAGATTTTCACTCACGGCGGTCGCCGACCGACGGGGATCGACGCGGTCGAATTCGCGCGAACGGTGGCGGCGAAGGGAGCTGGCGAGATCCTGTTGACCTCGATGGACCGCGATGGAACGCGGGCCGGCTTCAACCTGCCGCTTACCCGGGCCATCGCCGACGCCGTTCATGTCCCGGTTATCGCCAGCGGAGGCGTTGGCACGCTCGACCACCTCGTCGCCGGCGTGACCGAAGGCCACGCGAGCGCTGTCCTCGCGGCCTCGATTTTCCATTTCGGCGAATTCACAATCGGCGAGGCCAAGGCCCACATGGCCGCGGCAGGTATTCCCGTGAGGCTGACATGAGTGACGTTCTGATCCGTCTGGCTGCGACCATTGCCACCCGAAAAGGGGCTGATCCCGAAACCTCTTGGACCGCGAAGATCTTGGCGCAAGGTCCTGATAAGGCGGCGCAAAAATTCGGAGAGGAAGCCGTCGAGGCCGTAATCGAGGCGGTCCGCGGCGACCGGGCGCAGCTGACCGCCGAGGCGGCGGATGTCCTCTACCACCTTCTGGTCATGCTGGCGGCACGCGACGTAACCCTTGACGACGTGCTAGCCGAACTGGAGCGCCGCGAGGGCACCTCGGGCGTTGCCGAAAAGGCCGCACGCTAGAACAATTCCACATCGTTGGTTGCGATCCGGACTGGCGGTGCAAGTGCCGGAGCATCTTCGACGTATTTCTGTTTCACCGCGCCGCTTGCGGGCCAGAATCGCAGCTTTCGCGCAAGCGTACCACCCACGCTTTCGCTATCGCAGGGTATGTTTTCGGCCGCCAGATAGCGTCGCCCGAATGCTGCGTTCCGCATGCCGATGTCGGTCATGCCCGAGAGCATGGAACTTCCGCCGAAAAGCTTTGAGCGAAGGCGCGTGCGCTCGGCCCCTTTCTTGACCAGCCGGTTGATCAACCTCTCCATCGCGATGGCGCCCTCGGTGTCGAGCCCCTGGCCGCTCTGCCTCAACTCGGGAAGCAGAAGGTGGTTCATGCCGCCGACCCCGCGATATGGGTCCCATAGACAGACCGAGATACAAGAGCCGAGAATCGTTGAGATGACGACGTCTTTGTCGGCCCCCACGGCATCTTCACCTTGCACGATATAAATCGTTCCCGAGGTCATGTGGTCAGCCTTTCCTTGCGAGAAGCGCAGGCCAGGATGCGTCGTCCGATCGCGGGCAGTGCGACCACGTCATCAGCGGCGCCAAGTTCACGGGCAGCTCGAGGCATTCCGTCGATCACCGCTGTCTCGGCGTTCTGGACGATCGTATGGGCCCCGGCGACATGCATCCGCGCCATCGCGACTGCGCCATCCTTTCCCATGCCGGTCAACATGACCCCGATGACTGCGGGCGCATGTCGTTCCGCCGAAGAAAACAGCACGTCGATGGACGGGATGTATTTTTCGACGCCAGTGTGAGGAACACTGTCGAGGCGGAGCGCATCGCGTGGCGAGAGTGCGATGTGTGCGTCTCCCCCGGGGGCAATGCAGACCATGCCGCGCTCCAGCCGCAGTCCCCCGCGGGCCGCGATGACCCTGGGTCTGGTGGTACGGTCAAGCCGGGCCGTAAAGCTTTCGAGAAATGCAGCCGGCATGTGCTGAGCGATTACTGTCGGTGGGCCATCTGCAGGATAATCTGACAGAATGCTGATCAAGGCATCGACGCCACCGGTCGACGAGCCGATCAGGACGACCTTGCCGTTCCAGTCGAAGTCCGGCTGCGGGGTCGATGAGCGGAATGCTTCGGCACGGGGGGTCGACAGGCGTGGCCTTGCGGCTGCGGCCATCAGAAGCGTGTCGATGAACCTTTCGCCAAGCCCCGATCCGTCACGCAACTTCGCGATATCCACGCAATCGATGGCACCCAATGACAAGGCCCTGACGGCAGCATGGCTGTTCTCTGTCGTTCGGGATGAAACCATGACCACGGGCATCGGGCGTAGCCGCATGATCCGCTCCAGAAACGAAAGGCCGTCCATCCGCGGCATCTCGACATCGAGAGTGATGACGTCCGGGTCGAGTTCGCGGATCAATTCCCGCGCCTCGTAGGGATCTCCCGCCTCGCCCACCACCTCGATGTCGGGCGTGCGCGTGATCATCGCCCGGATCATTGCGCGGATACTGCGCGTGTCGTCGACAATCAGAACCCGGACCCTGCCGTTCGAAACTGCGTTTTCGGACATCTCTGACCCTGGCTGGCATTCCTCGCCACGCCGGTGATGGCGCGGTACCGAGGGCTTGCCACGGGGCCTCTGAATTTTCGGTTTACAGGTCTGAATGGAAAGCACCGGTCCTCGGGCGAGGCCCGGCGCTTTGCGATCCGTCCTTTGCTGCGGTCAGCGTTCGACGGGAAAGCGCAGGAATACGCCTTCGCAGTAGATGTCCGCCGTCTCGCCGACGTGAAACATCGTATAGGTCAGTCCCGTTTCTCGGTAGCGTCGCACCCCGGTCCGGGAAACCAGCATCGAGGCCTCGCGCGGTTTGGCAAGTCCTGCGCGTTCGTCGGCGCAGAACAATTGACGCGGCGAAACCATCATGTCGTGCGCCGGCATGCCCTTGCCGAGCGAGCCTCGAGCGAACTGTATGGGATTCGAATCCTGCTTCAGCTTCAGAATGTGCTCGTCCAGCATGATGCGGTCGATCCACTGGATCGGCTTGTATTCGCCGGACCGGAGAAGAACCGCGTCGCCCTTGCGAAGCGCCACTGCATGTACATCCCCGAAGGACGTGCGCACCCGTGTCATCGGGGCCAGGCCGGGCAACGGCCAAAGCTCCAGCACGTCTTGCTGTTCAGCTGCCTGATCTCTGAGACGGGACTGCGCCCTGGCCACGTCGCCGGCGGACATCTGAGGCGTCGGTTCTTGCCCGACGGCGTCCACCTTCGTCATCGAAGCTTCGTCGACACCGGTTGATTTCCTGGGACGGCGCATGCGCCCGAACGCCCGCAAAAACCCGGTTGAATCATTAATATCGGCATACTCAGCCATTACCTGTACCTACCCGAACCATTTACATACAACACCCGCCGAAGCGGACACACTAACAGTGGGACGTGCCGATCGCCACTTGCCACGGCACGCCCCGGTTACTCACACCTCCGGCCCAAGACCGGTATCACTCACACACAATCGACCGAAGTAGTGGATCGGCCAACCGCTCACGAAAACCGTTCTCTCACGGCGGAGCGGCGAGAATTTGACAAGACATTTATCAATGCGGCCTGATTGGGGTGGGAAGCGCGCCTTTCGGCCATTTCCGGTCTTGAAAAGGTTTCTACACCAGAGACAATAACGGCACCTTTACAACCAGAGCGTAGCATTTCCGGGTCGAAGTGGGCCGCCTTGTTTCGAATCGGGAAACCAGCCCGGTAACGCTTTGGGCCTTGAAGAGACGAATTCCACAGTTTCTTCACATTGCCGCAACCGGCAGAACAGACTGTTTCGGAAATGAGCGTGCTCGGATGTCCAATCACGACCGATTTCACGCGGAGGCACGATCCCGGCGATCGGATTGTGACTTTCCGGAATCCGCGTATTGTCCGGCTATGGCCGCTGCTAGCATTCCGCTGGACGATCTGATCGCATGTCCCCACTGCGACGCACTTTATCGTGCCCAGTTGCCGCGGCATGGCGAGCGAGCGGTCTGCCAGCGGTGCAACACGGTGCTGATCGCTCCGAGACGGGGCGCGGGATTGAAAATCATCGCGCTTGCCCTGGCTTCGCTGGTTCTGGTCATGGGCGCGCTGATCTTTCCGTTCATCGGGATCAGTCGCTTGGGACTTTCCAGCGACGCTACCATAATGGAGGCGGCGCTGGCCTTCCGGGGACCGTTGATGATTCTTTCACTGACCGTCTTCGCTCTGATCATTTTCCTGCCGCTGCTACGGCTTCTGCTGACAGTCTACGTGCTGACCCCGGTGGTTTTCGACAGGCCCGCATGGCCAGGCGCCAAACGGGCTTTCCGCTGGTCCGAGCGGCTGCGCCCTTGGTCGATGGCCGAGATCTTCGTGATCGGGTGCGCCGTCGCACTGGTGAAACTATCGGATCTTGCGCGTGTCGAGCTTGGTCCGGCCTTCTGGATGTTCGTCATCCTCGTCATTCTTATCGTGGTTCAGGACACTTTCATGTGCCGTTGGTCTGTATGGAAATCTCTGGACCGCTGAACGGCGAGACCACTGCGCGCGACAAGGGGCTGGTCGGCTGCCAGCGCTGCGCACGGGTCTGGCCGATCTCGGAGCGCCGCTGCGGCCGTTGCGGAAGCCGTCTGAAAAGCCGCGACGAGAAGTCGTTACAGAAGGTATGGGCCTGGTGGCTGGCGGGCGCGATGGCCTATGTGCCCGCGAACGTCTACCCGATGCTTGAGACCCGAACGCTGTTTACGCGCTCGAACGACACCATCATCGGAGGCGCGATCAAACTGATCGAGCACGGATCCTGGGGCGTCGCGCTGATCATCCTGGTGGCCTCGGTCGGCATTCCCCTGGCCAAGTTCTTTGCCATCGCCTATCTGGCTCTGTCCGTCAAACAAGGCGCGCGGATGTCGCGCGGCCGAAGGCAGGGCATTTATGAGATCGTCGAGTATATCGGCCGATGGTCGATGATCGACGTTTTCGTCGTCGCCATTCTGACCTCGCTCGTGCAACTGAACATCGTAGCATCTATCCTGCCTGGCCCCGCCAGCCTTGCGTTTGCGCTCTCGGTGATATTCACGATGCTTTCCGCCCAGAGCTTCGATTCCCGCTTGCTGTGGGATCGTGATACGACGACCAAGTCGGACCAACGGGAGTCAGCGTGAGCGACCAGATACCAAACGTGGACATCGAGCCTGCGAGGCGCAGCTTTTTCGAGCGTGCATCGATCGTCTGGCTCGTGCCGGTCGCCGCGCTTTTGATCGCCGTCGGGATCGCGCTGAATACCTGGCGCGACCAAGGTCCGGTGATCGAGATCGCCTTTTCCGACGGCGGTGGCATCATCGCCAACGAAACACAGTTGAAATATCGCAACGTGTCGGTCGGCGTCGTCGAAAGAATCCGCTTCTCATCAAGGCTCGAGCAGGTTTTGCTTGAGGTTCGCGTCGACAAGGAGGTCGCCGAATTCGTCGACGATGACGCGAATTTCTGGGTGGTACGGCCCGAGGTATCGACCTCCGGCGTCAGCGGGCTGGAGACGGTTCTGTCCGGTGTCTACATCGAAGGCACCTGGGACAGCGAGGCGGAGGGCATGCGTGCTTCGTTCACCGGGCTGGACGAAGCGCCTCTGGTGACGGCAGGGCGGACGGGATTGGTCCTGGAACTGCGCTCGTCGCGCGACAGCGCGATGTCCGAGAACACGCCGATCATCTACAAGGGCATCGAGGTCGGCCGCATCGGCAAGGCTCGGATCAGCCGGGACGGGCGCTGGGTTTTCGCCGAGGGAATCATCTATGAACCCCACAACCAGCTTGTCAGCAGCGCGACGCGGTTCTGGAACACGTCCGGCTTCAGCTTCTCGCTTGGACCGAACGGCGCGCAGCTGGACTTTTCGTCGGTTTCCTCGCTGATTTCGGGAGGTATCACTTTCGACACTCTCGTTTCCGGAGGAGAGACGGTGTCAGAAGGTGCGGTGTTCGAAGTCTATTCGAACGAAAGTGCCGCCAGAACAAGCATTTTCGAGGAATCCGACGGCAATGAAGTTACCCTGTCGATGATCTTCGAAGAGAACGTCAGCGGTCTGGCTGCCGGTGCACCGGTCGAATGGCGCGGCGTGAACATCGGCGAAGTTCTGAATGTGACCGGGGTCGTCGATGCCGATCAGTTCGGGGATGCGCGCGTCCGACTTCTGGCGACGGTGGAACTGCGCCCGGTGCGGTTCGGGCTGACGGGTGATCCGACCGAAGAAGAGGTACTGACCTTTCTGGATGACCGCGTGGCCGAAGGGTTGCGGGCGCGGCTGGTGTCAGCGTCGATCCTGACGGGAGGGTTGAAAATCGAGCTGATAACGGTTGAGGATGCACCTGCCGCACAGATTCAGCGGGATGCCGACCCGTTCCCGCTTCTGCCCGTCACCGCAAGCGAGATCGCGGATGTTTCTGCCACCGCAGAAGGCGTGTTTCAGCGTATAAACGCGTTACCGATCGAAGACCTTCTGGAAAGCGCGATTGCGTTTCTGGACAATGCCACCGCCTTCGTGAGCAGCGAGGATTTCCGCGAAACGCCGACGGACCTCAGGGGATTGCTGGCGGATGCGCGGGGGCTGGTCGGCTCGGAAGAGGTGCAGGCGCTGCCGGCCGAACTGAGCGCGGCGATGACGGATATCCGAAGTGCTACCAGTGACTTGCGCGATATTCTGGCCAGCTTGTCCGAGGCGGATGCGGCCAACCGGATGGTTGCTGCCATCGACCAGTTAGCCCTGACCGGCAAGGCCGCAGAGGATGCCCTGGCAGGTGTGCCGGCGCTTACCGAGCGGATTGACGCACTGGTTGCGAAAGCGACGGCCCTGCCCCTTGAAGACATGAGCACGGAAATCACCGCCCTGGCAGGGGACGCCCGAGCCCTGATCGGAAGCGAGGCGACGCAGGCCTTGCCCGACGGCGTATCGGAGGCGCTGGCTTCGCTGACGGGCATCCTGAACGACCTGACCGAAGCGAAGACGGCGGAGCAGTTGTCGGCGGCGCTGGTCTCGGCGGATGAGGCGGCTCAGGCCCTTGAGACCTCGGTCGAGGGCCTGCCGCAGGTCATCGAGCGAATTGACCGGATCGCAGCCAATGCGGAAACGGTGAAGCTGGACGAACTGGCGAACGAACTGCGCAACGTGCTGGCATCGGCCGAGGCGCTGTTCGGAGAAGCAGGTGAAGCGGATCTTCCGACGGCATTGGCGGATGCGTTCAGGGAGGTGGAGCTGGCAATTGCCGAGATGCGCGAAGGCGGCTTGGTGGACAGTGCCAACGAGACCCTGGCATCGACACGGGAGGCCGCGGCGGCAGTGGCCGAAGCTGCAGACCAACTGCCCGAACTCGTCGAGAGAATCGATCGGGCGCTGGTGCAGGCTCAGGGCACTTTGTCGGCCTATGACGGCAACTCGACATTCTCGCGCGAGATGGAGGCGGCCTTGCGCGATATTCAGCGGGCCGCGAAGTCGGTGGACAGCCTTTCAAGGGCGCTGGAGCGGCGCCCGAACTCGATTATCCTGGGACGTTAGATCATGAAAAGATTAGCCTTTCTCGCCCTGACCGTCCTGGCCGGCTGTGCTGCCGAGGATCGGTTCATCTCAGCCCCTCAAGTGACGGCGACGGAGCGTGTGGCGAGCCGGTTTTCCAGCATAGAAGTGCGTGAGGTTTCGCTGCCAACCCACGCATCCAGCGAAGAAATCTATGTCGAGGCGGAGGGTGGCGGGCTGGCGGTTTCGGAACTGTTGTGGGCGGACGATCCGACGCGGGCGGTGACGCTGGCGCTGAGCCGGAACCTGGCGGAGATCACCGGCGCGAGAGTGGCGCCGGAGCCGTGGCCGTTCGACGCCTATCCGGCGGCCCGGGTGGATGTGCGGGTCGAGCGGTTCCTGTCGCAGGCCGATGGAATGCTGGTGCTGGCGGGGCAGTACTTCGTGGCGGACCTCGATGGCCGGGGGCGCGATCGGGCGAGATTGTTCAGCCTTTCCGCGCCTTTGGCGAATGATCTGACGCCGTCGGCTGCCGCAGAAGCGCGGGCACGGCTGGTGACGGAACTGGCATTGAAGATCGCGAGAGACGGGCTTTGATCCCGGAATTGCCTTAACGATACGCGCGCATCGTGGGCGATGCGCGCAACGGTGAAAAACCGTAAACGCTTGTGCCCGTTGGATTTCGACGCGGAATCGCAACGTCGGTATCACGTCGGTATCACGTCGGTATTCTGTCGGTGGATGGGTCGGTTTTCGCGCTTATCGGCGTGCATTTCGGTGCGTACGGTAACGAAGATTACCGCCCGGGTCATCTTCGTTAAGTTCACTTGAAGATAGCCTGATAACTATCTGATTTTCTGCAATATGATTATTGACATTCAAGCATTTTTCGTTGTGCCGTGCGGCAAGGTGCCAACTTGCGTATTTGGGGCAAGATGAAGGGCGTCGGAACGCGAGCGACGTCACACGCCGACGTAGCGCATCACCAGTTCATGATCCTCGCGAAGCTGTGCGGCCGGCAGGGTCGCGCCCATTCGGCCGTTCTCGATGAAAGCGACGCGGTCGGCGAGCGAAAGGACGGCGTCAAGGCGCTGTTCGACCAGCAGGATCGCCACGCCCTCGTCCCGCATCCGGGCGACGACCTGCCGGATCGCCTCGATCATCGAGGGTTGCAGGCCCTCGGTCGGCTCGTCCAGCAGCAGGACCTTGGGGCGCAGGCAGAGCGCGCGGGCGGTGGCGAGCATCTGCTGTTCGCCGCCCGAAAGGGTCTCGGCGCGCTGGCCGAGGCGTTCACGCAGGCGCGGGAAGAGGTCGAGCACCCAGTCGCGGGTCTGGTCGTGGGTTCCGGCGTCCGGCCGCCGCGCCATCAGGCCGATTTCCAAGTTCTCGGCCACGGTCATCTCGGTGAAGAGCCGCCTGCCCTGCGGCACGTAGCCGATACCGTGGCCCGGGATCTCGTGCGGCTTGAGGCCCGTCAGGTCGTGACCGTCGAGGCGGATCGCACCGCCGGCACGCTTCACCAGCCCCATGATGGCGCGGAGCGTGGTGGTCTTGCCGGCCCCGTTCCGGCCGAAAAGGCAGACGATTTGCCCGCGCTTGACGGTCAGCGACACCTCGCGGAGGACGAGCGCCTCTCCGTAGCCTGCGGATATGGAATCGAGCGCCAGCATTTTCAGGATGTTCCCAGGTAGGCGGCCTGCACGTCCGCGTTGGCGTGAATTTCCTCCGGCGTGCCCTCGGCAAGGATTTCGCCGAAATTCAGAACGGTGATGCGGTCGGCCAGTTCCATGACGACGCGCATGTTGTGCTCGATCAGAAGGACGGTGGCGCGTTCGGCGACTTCGCGGACCAGGGTCTTGAAGGTTTCGATCTCGGCATCGGACAGACCTTGCGTCGGTTCGTCCATGATCAGGAGCTTCGGGTCCTGCACGAGGCCCATCGCGACCTCCAGAAGGCGCTGGTGGCCGTAGGCGAGGTCTCCGGCCTGCTGGTCGGCGCGGTCGGCAAGACCGACGCGGGCGAGCGCGTCGCGGGCGCGGGACGTGGCCTTTGGCTCGGGCCACTTGCGGCGGGCGGCAAGGGCCACGTTCTCGATCACCGGCAGGCGCGCGAAAACGGAGGTGATCTGGAAGGTATAGGCCATGCCGCGCGCGATGCGGGCGTGGGCCGGCAGGCGGGTGATGTCCTGATCCTGGAAGGTGACGGTGCCGGTTGTCGGCTCGATCCGGCCGCAGAGAAGGCTGACGAGCGTGGTCTTGCCCGCGCCGTGCGGGCCGATCTGCGCGCGGATGCGGCCGGGCTCCATCGTCAGGTTGACGTCCCTGACCGCGTCGAGACCGCCGAAGCGCCTGGAGAGGTTGCGGGTGGCCAGGAGGCTCATGGCAGGCCCCTGAGGAGACGGCGGCGGATCTCTCCGGCGATGCCCTGGGGCGCGAAGAGCGTGAGCGCGACGAGGGCGACGCCCGCGATCAGCATGTAAGCCGTGGTGAGGCCCGATGAGAGGTCGATCAGGTAGAACATGAAGAGCGTGCCGATGAACGGGCCGATGACCGTGCCTGCCCCGCCGAGAAGCACCCAGAGAAGCGGGAAGATCGAGTATTGCACGCTGGCGAAACTGGCACCGACATAGCCGAAAAGAAGGCCGTAAGCCGCACCCGAGGCCGCCGAGAAAGTGCCGGAGAGGATCACGGCGGTCCATTTCAGGCGAAAGGTGTCGTAGCCCAGCATCTGGGCGCGGGCCTCGTTTTCGCGGATCGCCACGAGCGACTTGCCGAGCGGGCGGCGGACGATGGCCAGCGTGACAAGCGTGGCGGCGGCGAAGAGCGCGAAAGCCGCGCCGAAGCGGAGATCGGGGTTGGAGAGCGGTGTGCCGAGGATCATGCGCTCGGCCGATTGCAGCACGAAGCCCTCATCGCCGCGGGTGTATTCTCCGAAATAGAGGATGGTCAGGTAGACGGCCTGCGCGAACATCAGCGTGACGATCATGAATGCCACGCCCTTGGCGCGGAGCGCCAGCGCGCCGAGGATGGCGGCAAGCGCCGCGCCGGCCAGCGTGCCGGCGAGAAAGCCGGTGACGGGATCGAGGCCGAGGAAGCGGACGCCGAGGCCCATGCCGTAGAGGCCGGCGGCGAAGAACATGGCGTGGCCGAGCGAGAGAAGCCCGGTGTAGCCGAACAGGATGTTGTAGCCGGTGGCGTAGATCGCCAGCACCATGATGCGGCTGAGATTGCCCTGGTGGTAGTCGCTGAGCCATAGCCCCGCGACGGCGACGAGGGCGAGAAGCGCTGCGTGGGCCGCCCAGGTCTTCATGCGGCCCTGGTTCCGAACAGCCCCTGTGGGCGGAAGACGAGCACGAGGGCCACGAGGAGCGTGGCGAGGATTTTCGCCAGCGTCGGCGAGAAGAAGACCGAGATGATGCCGTCGGACATGCCGATCAGAAGGGCCGCGACGACCGCGCCGGGCAGCGAGCCCAGGCCGCCGATGATGACGACGATGAAGCTGAGAAGGAGCGGGTCGCCGCCCATCAGGTAATGGGCCTGGGAGATCGGCACGATCAGGACGGCGGCGAGTGCGGCGAGCCCCGCCCCGATGCCGAAGACGATGGCGTAGACCTTTTCGACGGGGATGCCGAAGGCGGTGGCCATGTCGCGGTCAAGCTGCGTCGCGCGCATCAGGAGGCCGATCTTCGTGCGGCTCATGAGCACCCAGACGCCGAGGAGGACCGCGGCGGCGGCGGCGATGACGAAGAGCTTGTAGGACGTGACCGAGAGGCCCCAGGGGTAGAACCATTCGCCCGCGGCCGTGTCGTACCAGGGGATGGCGATACGCTGGTTGAAGGGGGGTTCCACGGCGCGGGCCTCGGGGCCGTAGGTCATCAGGGTGGCCTGCTGGATGATGTAGAGCAGGCCGATGGTGGCGACGATCGTGCGCTCGGGGTCGTAGTTTATGCGTTTGAGCACCGTCATGTCGGCCAGTGCCGCGATGGCGCCGACGATGAGCGGGGCCAGGATCAGGGCCGCGACGAAGCCCCAGGCGGCGTGGCCGCCGATGGCGGTCGCGATGAACCAGGCGAAGACCGCGCCCAGCATGAAGAACTCGCCGTGGGCGACGTTGACGACGCGCATCACCCCGAAGACGAGGCCGAGGCCGACGGCGGTGAGCGCCAGGACGGCTGCGCCGACGGCGCCCTCGATGAGGGCGAGGAGGAGATGGGGGCCGAAGTCCATGGGGCGGACTTGAGCAGGTTACGCAGGGCCGGGCAAGTGGCTGAAGACGGAAAGGTGGCGCTACCCCGTCGCCGCTTGGCGCTGTCTGCCCAGGTTATTCGGGAGCGGCGGATCGGGCGGGCCCGATTTCGCCGATCGCTCAGGTCGCGCGGAAAAACAGCAGGTATGCGGTCACCGCGACGATCGCGACGATCAGGATCCGAACCACGCGGGAGCGAAACACGCCGGCGCTGGCCTTGCGGTTCCGTGTCAGCCGTTTTCCGAACTCGGCGTTCAGGTCATTTCGAGACACGGATGCGTTCCCTTGAAATTTCTCTTGTCATTGTCGCTTGAAAGCGCAGTTGAACCGGCAGGGAAATCTCAGTCCTTCTCGGGCTCGGCCACTTCGGCTTCCGGCTTTTCCGTCTCGGGGTCCTTGACCGGTGGGGTCGCGGTTCGCGCCCATCTGTTCCGGAACCTGTTCGGTGTGCCGGGCGTGTTCAGGAACTCTTTGAGATCCAGTTGTTTCTTCGGGCTTGAATAACCCATGACGTGTCCTCGGTTTTACTGTTGCATCGGGGTCCGGCAATCCATCGCCGACCCTCCGTCGGCGTAGACGGACCGGCCAGTGGTCTGGTTGTCGAAAGAAGTATCTCTCCGGAAGCCACCATTCAGCGGCATCCGGCAGAGATGTTAACTTCTGTACCTTAGTGGGAAGTGGCGGCGTTGTCGCCATGATTCAACCGGGGACGGCAGAACCCATCACCGCATGCGCGCCGAAAAGTCCTGAAAACCAGATGTTTACATCCTCAGGTTGTGATATTTTGGTACAACGTAACCTTTGAAGGGGGGAAAGTAGCGATGTCAGCCATGCTTGAGAGCGCCGTGTCCACCCACTATGACCGCCCGGGCCTGATCGAGGCGATCCGGGCGGGATTGCGTGCGGCGGGGGTGGATCCCGACAACCCCAGACCCGAGGACCTGGCGCCGGTGGACGAGTTCCACACCGCGGGTCGGATCACGACGATCGAGGCGCTGTCGATGATGCCGCTGGAAGCGGGAATGCACCTTCTGGACGCCGGCTCGGGGCTGGGCGGCACCGCGCGTCACCTGGCGGCGGAGCATGGCTGCCGGGTTTCGGGCGTCGATCTGACCCCCGGCTACGTGGCGGCCGCGTCGGCCCTGACCGAGATGACCGGGCTGACGGAGGCTTGCGAATTCCGGGTGGGCAGCGTGCTGGACCTGCCGTTCGACGCAGAGACATTCGATGGGGCGGTGAGTTTTCACGTGGCGATGAACATAGCCAACCGCGAGCGGTTCTATGGCGAGGTGGCGCGGGTGCTGAAACCCGGCGCGGCCTTCTGCATCTTCGACGTGATGAAGGGTTCGGGCAGCGGGCTGGCGTTTCCGGTTCCCTGGTCCGAGACGGCGCAGACGAGTTTCCTGAAGACGCCCGACGAGACGAAGGCGCTGCTGGAAGAAGCCGGGCTGCACGTGGTGGCCGAGAAGAGCCTGCACGCGTTCGCCCTGGGCTACTTCCGCCAGGAAATGGGGGCGCCGCCGGGTGACGACCCGCCCCCCCTTGGGCTGCACCTGCTGACCGGGGCGGCCACGCCGGTAAAGTTCGGCAATTATTCCGCCGGGCTGGAGGCGGAGGCGATCGATCCGGTGATCATGGTGGCGGAGCGGGCCTAGCGCCGGGTTCCGACGTGTCCGGCCGCTTTGACGAATTGCACATCCCCGCGGTTCCGGGCCATGATCGCGCGGAATCGTCGAAGCGGCGGATCACACGCCGCCCCGAGGGAGGAACGAAAGACATGGATCTGAACCTGACCGGCTGCCGCGTCATCGTCACCGCCGGCGCCGCCGGTATCGGGCTGGAGGTCGCCCGCGCCTTCGTCGAGGAAGGCGCCACGGTCTGGACCTGCGACGTGGACGCACAGGCGGTCGCGGATCTGGCGAAATCCGACCCCGTCATCCGGGCGGCGGTCTGCGACGTGACCGACCGCGAGGCGGTGCTGGCGTTCTTCACCCGCGCGACGCAGGACATGGGCGGGCTGGACTGCCTGGTGAACAACGCCGGGATCGCCGGGGCGACCGCCCGGATCGAGGACACCGCGCCCGAGGACTGGGACCGCTGCCTGGAGGTTTGCCTGACCGGTCAGTACAACTTTGCCCACCTGGCCGCGCCCCTGCTGCGCGAGAGCGGCAACGGCTCGATGGTCAACTTCTCTTCCGCCGCCGGTAAGCACGGCTTTGCCATGCGCTCGGCCTATGCGGCGGCGAAATGGGGGGTGATCGGGTTCACCAAGTCGCTGGCGATCGAGCTGGGCGAGGACGGGGTGCGCGTCAACGCCATCCTGCCGGGGATCGTGGCGGGCGACCGGCAGCGCCGGGTGCTGGAGGCCAAGGCGCAGCGGCTGGGCAAGACCTTCGCCGAAATCGAGGCGGCGGCGTTCTCGTACACGTCGATCCGGGAATACGTGACGGCGCGGCAACTGGCCGACCAGGTGCTGTTCCTGGCCAGCCCGCGCGGGCGCACGATCTCGGGCCAGGCGATCTCGGTAGACGGCGACACCAAGATGCTGGCCTAGGCGCCAACGGAAAACGCCCGCGCCATCGGGCACGGGCGTCTTTTCTTTCGCAGCGCCGGACGCTTCAGCCGACGGCGACGTTGGCCTGGCGGGTGCGCCGGTTTGAGAGTTCTTCGGCCACGAGGAAGGCCAGTTCCAGCGACTGGGACGCGTTGAGACGCGGGTCACAGGCGGTGTGGTAGCGGTCGGAGAGATCCTCTTCCGTGACCGCGCGGACGCCGCCGGTGCATTCGGTCACGTCCTGGCCCGTCATCTCGAAGTGGACGCCGCCCGGCACCGTGCCTTCGGCGGCATGGACCTGGAAGAACTCGCGCACTTCGCGCAGCACGCTGTCGAAGGGACGGGTCTTGTAGCCCGTGGCCGACTTGATCGTGTTGCCGTGCATCGGGTCGCAGGACCAGACGACATTGGCGCCCTCGTCGCGGACCGCCTTGATGAGGCGCGGCAGATGCTCGCCCACGGTCCCTGCCCCGAAACGTGCGATCAGCGTCAGGCGCCCGGCCTCGTTCTCAGGGTTCAGTTTGGCCATCAGGACCTTGAGATCGCTTGCAGTCGTGGTGGGGCCGCATTTCAGGCCGATCGGATTGAGCACGCCGCGGGCGTATTCGACGTGGGCGCCGTCGGGTTGGCGCGTGCGGTCGCCGATCCAGATCATGTGGCCCGAGCCCGCCAGCCACTTGCCCGAGGTCGAATCGACGCGGGTCAGCGCCTCTTCGTATTCCAGGAGAAGCGCCTCGTGCGACGTGTAGAAGTCGACGGTGTGAAGCTCGTGGTTGTTCTCGTTCGTGATGCCCGCCGCGGTCATGAAGTCCAGCGTGTCCTGGATGCGGTTGGCGACATCGCGGTATTTCTCGGCCTCGTCGCGGTCGGTGAAGCCCAGCGTCCAGGCGTGGACCTGGTGGACATCGGCATAACCGCCGGTCGAGAAGGCGCGCAGGAGGTTCAGCGTGGCGGCCGCCTGGGTGTAGGCCTGCAGCATCTTCCGGGGATCGGGGATGCGGGCCTTGGGCGTGAAGTCCAGCTCGTTGATGATGTCGCCCCGGTAGGACGGCAGCTCGACGCCGTCGAGCGTCTCGGTGGCTGCCGAGCGCGGCTTGGCGAACTGACCGGCCATGCGGCCGACCTTCACCACGGGCACCTTGGCGCCGTAGGTAAGCACCATCGCCATCTGAAGCATGACCTTGAAGGTGTCGCGGATGTTGTCGGCGGAAAACTGGGCGAAAGCCTCGGCGCAGTC
>JAVJUV010000140.1:0-104690 GCA_040220415.1 Silicimonas sp. | reverse complement strand
CCGGATGCTGGATGGCACGCCGATCCATCATTACATGGGCTGCTCGACCTTCGCCAATCACACCGTGGTGCCGGAGATCGCGCTCGCCAAGGTGCGCAAGGACGCGCCGTTCGACAAGATCTGCTATATCGGCTGCGGGGTTACCACCGGCATCGGCGCGGTGATCAACACCGCCAAGGTGGAGCTGGGCTCGACCGCGATCGTGTTCGGGCTGGGCGGCATCGGGCTCAACGTCATTCAGGGGCTGCGACTGGCGGGGGCGGATCAGATCGTCGGCGTCGATCTCAACCCCGGCAAGGTCGAGATGGCGACGCATTTCGGGATGACCGATTTCGTCAATCCCAAGGAGGTCGAGGGCGATCTGGTGGCGCATCTGGTCGAGCTGACCGGGGGCGGTGCGGATTACACGTTTGACGCCACCGGCAACGTGGGCGTGATGCGGGCGGCACTCGAGTCGGCGCATAAGGGCTGGGGCGAGAGCATCATCATCGGGGTGGCGCCGGCGGGGGCCGAGATTTCCACCCGGCCGTTCCAATTGGTGACCGGGCGGTCGTGGCGCGGCACGGCGTTCGGCGGCGCGCGCGGGCGCACCGATGTGCCGCGGATCGTGGATTGGTACATGCAGGGCAAGATCGAGATCGACCCGATGATCACCCACAAACTGACGCTGGATCAGATCAACGAGGGGTTCGAGCTGATGCACAAGGGCGAGTCGATCCGCGCCGTGGTGGAGTTTTGACGTGACGCTCAAGGTCATCTCCGAAAACCGCAGTTTCGGCGGGGTTCAGGCGGTCTATACGCACCGCTCGGAGGTGTGCGATTGCGACATGACCTTTGGTGCCTACCTGCCGCCACAGGCCGAGGACGGCCCGGTGCCGGTGCTGTGGTATCTGTCGGGGCTGACCTGCACCCATGAGAACGCCATGACCAAGGGCGGGTTTCAGGAACATGCGGCACGGCACGGTGTGGCGGTGATCTTTCCCGACACAAGCCCGCGCGGTGACGGTGTGGCCGATGACGACGCCTATGACCTGGGGCAGGGGGCGGGATTCTATGTGAACGCCACCCGCGCGCCCTGGGCCGGGCATTTCCGGATGTATGACTATGTGCTGAGCGAATTGCGTGGCCTCGCGCTCGATGCGCTGCCGCTGGAGGATTGCCACGGCATCACCGGCCATTCGATGGGCGGGCATGGCGCGATCACGATGGCGCTGCGCAACCCCGATGCTTTCACCTCGCTGTCGGCCTTTGCGCCGATTGCGCATCCGGCGAATTCGGACTGGGGGCGCAAGCAGTTGGGCGCCTATCTGGGCGATGATGAAAGCGCCTGGGCGCTGCACGATTCGGTTCTGCTGATGCAGCAGAACGGCTGGAAGGGTGATCTTTTGGTCGATCAGGGGATGAGCGACAATTTCCTTGATCTGCTGATGCCCGAGGCGTTGGCGAGCGTGATGGCCAAGCGGCGGCAGGCGGGCGAGATCCGGCTGCAGGCGGGCTATGATCATTCCTATTTCTTCGTCAATTCCTTCGCCGGGGATCATGTCGCATGGCATGCCGAACGGCTGATGCGACCCAATGGCTGGAGGCACTGAGCCATGTTCAAGAGAGTTCTTGCCCTGTCCTGTCTGATTTGCGTCCCGGCGATGACCGTGGCGCAGGATGGCGACGCGGCCGCGGGAGAAAAGGTGTTCCGCAAATGCCAGGCCTGCCACATGGTCGGCGAGGACGCGCAGAACCGCGTCGGGCCGATGCTGAACGGGGTGGTTGGCCGGGCGGTCGGCGCGGCCGAGGGGTTCAAGTATTCCTCGGGCTTTGAGGAGCGCGCCGCCGCCGATGAGACATGGACACCCGAGGCGCTTGATGCGTTTCTGGAAAAGCCACGCGATTACGTGAAAGGCACCAAGATGGCCTTTGCAGGACTGCGCAAGGAGGAAGAGCGCGCCAACGTGATCGCCTATCTCGCGACCTTCGGGGAGTAGGTCGCGACAGCAGAATTTGCCCCTGCCGGTACGGAGGAGAGACCGAACGGCAGGGGCAAGACAGACGGCCTTCCTATGGTGGACCGGTCGTTCAAAACCAGCGGCACACCTGCCGCGCCTCAGGGAGGAGGACCAAGATGAGAAAGCTACCGCTTTTGACCTCTGGGATCGCCCTTTGCGTTGCCACCATGGCATCCGCGAATGATGATCTCATGACCCAGATGGATGATGCCAAGCAATGGGCGATCCAGACGGGTGACTACGCCAACCAGCGTTATTCCGAACTCGACCAGATCAACGCCGACAACGTGGGCGACCTTCAGGTCGCGTGGACGTTTTCGACCGGTGTTCTGCGCGGGCATGAGGGCTCGCCGCTGGTGATCGGCGACACGATGTATGTGCACACACCGTTCCCGAATATCGTCTATGCGCTTGATCTTGCCAACGAGGGCAAGATCAAGTGGAAATACGAGCCGCGCCAGGACCCCGAAGTGATCCCGGTGATGTGCTGTGACACGGTCAACCGGGGCGTCGCCTATGCGGATGGCAAGATCTTCCTGCATCAGGCCGATACCAAGGTTGTCGCGCTCAACGCCGATACCGGTGCGGTCGAGTGGGAGGCCGTGAATGGCGATCCCTCCAAGGGTGAGACCAACACCGCCACGGTGCTGCCGGTCAAGGACAAGGTCATCGTCGGCATCTCGGGCGGCGAGTTCGGCGTTCAGGGCCATGTGACGGCCTATGACATGAGCACCGGCGAGCAGGTCTGGCGCGCCTATTCGGTGGGCCCGGACGATCAGCTTCTGTTCGATCCCGAAAAGACCACCGCGCTTGGCAAGCCCGTGGGAGCCGACAGCTCGCTCAAGAGCTGGGAAGGCGATCAGTGGAAGATCGGTGGCGGCACCACATGGGGCTGGTACTCGGCCGACATGGAAGAGAACCTGTTCTACTACGGGTCCGGCAACCCCTCGACCTGGAACCCGGCGCAGCGCCCGGGCGACAACAAGTGGTCGATGACCATCTTCGCCCGTGACATCGATACCGGCGAGGCCAAGTGGGTCTATCAGATGACGCCCCATGACGAATGGGACTATGATGGCGTCAACGAGATGATCCTGACAGATCAGGAGATCGACGGCGAGGAGCGCAAGCTGCTGACCCATTTCGATCGGAACGGTCTGGGCTACACGCTGGACCGCGTGTCGGGTGAGTTGCTGGTGGCCGAGAAGTTCGACCCGGTGGTGAACTGGACCACGGGTGTGGATATGGACCCCGAGTCGGACACCTATGGTCGTCCGGCGGTGGTGGCGCAGTATTCCACCGAGCAGAACGGCGAGGACGTGAACTCGACCGGCATTTGTCCGGCCGCGCTTGGCACCAAGGACCAGCAGCCTGCGTCCTATTCGCCCAAGACGGAGATGTTCTACGTGCCGACAAACCATGTCTGCATGGACTATGAGCCGTTCCGCGTGGCCTATACCGCCGGTCAGCCCTATGTGGGCGCCACACTGGCGATGTATCCCGCGCCGGACAGCCATGGCGGCATGGGCAACTTCATCGCCTGGGACAATATCAACGGCGAGATCAAGTGGTCGATCCCCGAGAAGTTCTCGGTCTGGTCGGGCGCGCTGGCCACGGCGGGTGACATTGTCTTCTACGGCACGCTCGAAGGTCATCTCAAGGCGGTGCATGCCGAGACCGGGGAAGAGCTTTACCGCTTCAAGACCCCGTCGGGCATCATCGGCAACGTGATGACCTATGAGCGGGACGGCAAGCAGTATGTCGGCATCCTGTCGGGTGTCGGTGGCTGGGCCGGGATCGGCCTTGCGGCTGGCCTGACCAACCCCAATGACGGCCTTGGTGCCGTGGGCGGCTATGCTGCGCTGAGCGACTATACCGCTCTGGGTGGTCAGCTGACCGTCTTCGCCCTGCCGAACTGATCGGACGCGATCAACACTCGACAAACTTCCGGACTGGCGCGCCACGCGCGTGCCAGTCCGCCTTGCAAATCAGAGGACTTTCATGACACCCATCCGCAGCCTTATCGCCACCGCCCTTGCCGCCGGTCTGGCCAGTGCCGCCGCCGCGCAGGACGCGGGTGACAACATCGCCGTCGCCTATGAAGAGGACGGCCGCTATTTCACGGCAGATGACATTCCCACCTATAACGTGGCCGAGGATGGCACTGTGGACTGGCTGACGTTTTCCGGGTTCCGGCGCTATCATTCCGAATGCCATGTCTGCCACGGCCCTGATGGCGAGGGATCGACCTATGCCCCCGCGCTGAAGAAATCGGCCGTGGACATGGATTACTACGATTTCTACAGCGTCGTGGTGAACGGGCGCGAGAACGGCAACTCGGTGATGCCCCATTTCGGCGACAACCGGAATGTCATGTGCTATCTTGACGACATCTACGTCTATCTCAAGGCGCGCGGCATGGATGCCGTGCCACGCGGACGCCCTTCCAAGAAAGAGGCCAAGTCGGACGTGATCCAAGAGGACGAAAATGACTGCATGGGCTGATCTTGCCCGGGGTGCGCGGCATGCGCGCCTGAGCCTTGGTCTCGTCGCGGCATCGTTCGCGGCGGGATTTGCCGCAGACGCGCAGGCGCAGACATCGGACCTGGTGTCGGATAACGTGTTGCGGGTCTGTGCCGATCCGGCCAACCTGCCGGCATCGGCCGAGGATCAGAGCGGGTATGAGAACGCGCTGGCTGAACTGATCGCCGAAAAACTGGGCGTGGGGGTCGAATATACGTGGTATCCGATGGCCACCGGTTTCATTCGCAACACCCTCAAGGCCAAGCGCTGCGACGTGGTGATGGGCTATGCGCAGGGCCATGAGCTGGTCCAGAACACCAATCACTACTTTACGTCGGTCTATGCGCTGATCGTGCCCAAGGACGGCCCGCTCGCCGGGGTGAGCGCGCTGTCGGATGCGGGCCTGAATGGAAAGCGCATCGGCATTGTCGCGGGCACGCCGCCCTCGGCGCATCTGGCGCGTAACGGGTTGATTGCCAAGGCGCGGCCCTACAGGCTGTTCGTGGACCGACGGCATGAAAGCCCTGCCGATGAAATGCTCGCCGATCTGGAGGCGGGCGAGATCGACGCCGCGATCCTCTGGGGGCCGCTGGGCGGGCCGCTGGTCAAGCAGGATCATCCCGACCTCGCGGTCATACCGCTGGTCAACGAGACCGAGTCGCCGCGTCTGTTCTTTCGCATCACGATGGGCGTGCGGCTGGGCGAGAAGGTCTGGGAGCGCAAGCTCAACTCCTTGATCCGCCGTCATCAGGACGAGATCGACGCGCTGTTGCGCGAGGCGGGTGTGCCGCTGGTGAATGACATGGGTACGGCGGTCAAAGAGCCCGAGGGATGAAGCATGCGCTGATCCTCGTCGCGCTGCTGGGCCTGTCGGTGACGGCGGTGGCGCAGACGGTGCGCGAGCCTGTTGGCTACCGGATGGATCAGTATCGCGGGCCGGTGCCCGATAGCCTGACCGGGGGGCGGGTGCTCGATACGGAGGCCGCGCATGAATTATGGCAATCGGGCGAGGCGGCGTTCATCGACGTGCTGCCGCGCCCGCCCAAGCCCAAGAACCTGCCCGAGGGCACGATCTGGCGCGACAAGCCGCGCCATTCGATCCCCGGTGCGATCTGGCTGCCTAATGTCGGCTATGGCGCGATTGCCGGGGTGACGGCGGATTATTTCAAACGCGGGCTGGAGAAGGCCACGGGTGGCGATATGGATCATCCGGTGGTGATCTTTTGCCTGGCAGAATGCTGGATGTCCTGGAACGCGGCCAAGCGGGCGCTGGAATACGGGTACGCGCAGGTCTACTGGATGCCCGACGGCACCGATGGCTGGACGTTTTACGACTATCCAACCGAAGTGGTTACGGCAGAGCCGGAGCCGTGAGTTTCATCTTGCCTTAAATATCCCCGCCGGAGGCTTCCTGCATTTGCCCTCAATACCCCGGCAACGTTGCCTGCGCGTGGCTGACGGTGCCGTCGGTATCGGTCATGGTGACGTCCACCGCCTGTGTGCGGCCCGGCACCGAGAGGCTGACGCGGGGGTTTTCCGACAGCGAGATGGAGCCGGTCATCTCCACGTAGCCGCCGCCGTCGAGGGCGATATCGATCGTTTCCACATAGCGCAGCGGGATGAAGAGCAGGCTGATCTGGTCCATCTGCATGCCGGAATGGCTGGGATGGCTGATCTCGAGATTGACCTGCCGGTTGCGGGTGGCGAGGGCGGCGAGGCGGTCTTGCGCGCCGATGGGTTCCGTTATCGCGATGCGCATCTGGCCGAGCGTGGCCAGCGCCTCCTCCGGGTCGGTGCCCGGCGGCGCGGCGCAGGCGCCCTGGCCGGAGGTCTTGACGAAGGTTTCGGCGACGTAAAGCTGCCCGTCCGTCGTCTCGCCCACCACATGCAGCGGCGTCGGGCCGTTGATCCGCAGGGTGACGTCGAAGGCAAAGCGCGCTTGCGGGTCCTTGAAGTCGAAGACCGCCGAGACCGGCATCGGGTTGTCGTCAAGGATCACCTCGACCTTGCCCCAGAGCCGCCCGGGCGGGGCCGCGAGCGTTGCCTTGACATGGGTGCGGGCGTCCTCGGTGGTGCGGTAGGGAGTGTCGATGGCGATATGCTCGGTGCCGTCGAGCAGCGGACGGGTGCCGTAGAGATCCTGTGCGAGGTCGGGCCAGACCGGCTCGGACGCGGCGGCGGGCAGGGCAAGTGCTGCCATGAGTGCTGCGGACAGGAGCGTGTGTTTCATCAGTCTTCCTCCGTGATGAACAGGCCGAAGGCGCGCGGGCCGTCGCCGGTCTCGATCTCGTTCACCACCTGCAATGTGGTCGCGTCGATCACGCTGACCGTGTTCGAGAACCAGTTTGCCACGATTATGCGGGTGTTGTCATGCGTGGCGTCGATGCCCTCGGGATACTCGCCCACGTCGAGGGTGGCTGTCACCGTCAGATCGTCAAGGGATATGACGCTGACGGTGTCGGCATATTGGTTGCTGACAAAGGCGCGGCCCTGCGCGAAGGCCACGCCGTAGGGGCGCGCGCCGACGGGCACAGTGGCGAGAGTGTCGCCACTGGCGGGGTCGAGAACGGTGACGTCATCGCTGCCGACATTGCCGACGAAGAGCCGCCCGTCGGGGGCGAACCGCAGGCCGAAGGGGCGGGTGCCGACCTGTGGCTGCGCGATAATGGCAAGGGTTTGGGCGTCGAAGATCGTCACCCGGTCGGCGTCACGCTCGGCGGTGGCGAGGTGGCGGCCGTCCTCCGAGAGGGCGATGCCAGCCGGGGCGGCGGCGGTTGTGAGGTCGCGCTGATGGGTGAGGGTCTGATCGTCCAGCACCCAGAGCCGGGCGTTGTACCAGTCCGAGACGTAAAGCCGCCCGCGCACCGCGTCATGCGCCACGCCGATGGGGCCGCCATCGAGCACGGTTTCAGCCAGTGTCGCGCCCGTCTCTGTGTCGAGGCGGCGGACGGTCTTGCTGTCGGGGGAGACGGTGTAGAGCGCCGCGCCGGTTACTGCCACGCCCGCCGGTTTGCCGGGCAGGGGCCAGCGGGCGCGCTCGACCCCCCGGGCGAGGTCGATGATGCTGAGAACCTCGCCGTTCTGGCAGGTGACATAGGCGGTTTGTGCAAGGACTGGCCCGGTGAGGGCCAGCCCGAGGATCAGCAGCGTGGCGTCAAGAGCCCGGCGCACCGAACCGCTCGACCAGGGCATCGAGCCCTGCCTGATAGACGCCGGTCACAGCGGCGATGGCGGCGGCATCGTTGAGCTCTTCGGGCGGGTCGTTGTTGGGATAGCCGCGATAGAAGGCGCCGCGCCATTCCACCAGCGACCCGCCGCCGTCGCGCGGCTTGACAGTGAGATGTGAGGAGTAGTTGGTGACCGGCAGAACCTCGACCTTCACCTCGGTGATGCGGTAGGAATAGCTCATCTTGTCGGTGCTGTATTTATAGAGCACCTCGTCGATGGTGGGGCCGCCTTCGCCGCCCAGAACGAGCTGACGTGTGGCGTCGATGGCGTTGTCGCCCTCGCCGGTCGTCGAATGCACCGCCGGGTGCCAGGACATGTCCTGGAAATTGCCGATCGCGGCCCAGACGTCCGCCGGGTCGGCGGCGACCTCGGTTGTGACGGTGACCTTTTGCCGGGTCGGGCCATGTGCCAACGCCAGTGACGGGATCGTCACTGCCGCCGCGGCCATCAGGAATAGACGTCTCTTCATTTTTCCTCCTCACGAAAAATGCGGTTCTTCAGGATGTAGCGCATGCCGCGCTGCCAGCTTTCATCGGTGTTCGAGCGGATATCGACCACGCCGCCGCGCACCAAATCGCCGGTCGCGGCGTCGCGCAGCTGCAGGTTCATGGCGAGGATCAGGTTGGAGACCTTCTGCACCTCGCCCACGAGCGAGAAATCGGCGCCGAGGTCGGTCGCCATGCGGGTGTCGCAGCCATAGCATTTGGCGGGGTTCACGATGCGGTCGAGATCGGCCTGCACGGGGGTGATGTCGAGCAATTCGTAGCCTTCGGCAAGGAATCGGTCGCGCACGATCTCTTCCAGCATGGCGATGCGGGCGATCTGCGCCGGGTCCTCGCCCTGCATCTGGCTTTGCAGGGACTCGTCGAGCAGGGTGAGGCCGAAAAACGCCACTTTCTCGCCTGCGGTCGCAGCCGAGGCGAATCCAAGAAACAGCAGTGTTATCAACCTCATGGCACGCTCTTATAAAATAAGAATAGAGCCATAGTCTGGGCCTGCTAAGGTGATTCCAGCAACACGGCCAAAGGTAGCGGTTTCGTCCCGGGCGGTCTTCACGGCAGCTTGGGGCTAAGGGAACCGGCATCGCAAAAAGGCCGGGCAAGGGAGGATACCGTGCTGAAATATGCTCAGGCGCTGCTGGCGTCGCTTACCTTCTGTTTCTGGGCCGGGTCCGCGCTGGCGGTCGATGTCCGTGCGGCGGTGCTGCGGGTGGATTATCCCACGCTGTTGCCGGTATCGCGCCATGACCTGCGGGCCGAGGATATCGGCTTTGCCGGGGCGGCGCTGGCGGATGAGGACAATGGCACCACGGGCAGTTTCATGGGCCATACCTATGAGACGGTGACGCGGGCTGTGCCGCCTGAGGGGGCCGACGCGGCGCTGGAGGAATTGCTGGGCGACGGTATTCGCCTGATCGTGGTGCAGGCGGGAGCCGAGGACTTGTTGCGCCTGTCGGACCGCGCGGCGGAGGACGGCGCGCTGGTGCTGAATGCGGCCGCGCCTGACACGGAATTGCGCGACGATCAGTGCCGCGCCAACCTGCTGCATATCGCGCCGTCCGATCAGATGATGGCCGATGCGGTGGCGCAATTCGCGGTCTGGAAGAAATGGGGCGACTGGCTGCTGGTCGAGGGGTCGAACCCCGCCGACATGGCGCTTGGGGCGGCGTTCCGCCGGGCGGCGGCCAAGTTCGGGGCCGAGATCGTCGAGGAACGCACGTTCGAGGATACCGGCGGCAGTCGCCGGACGGATTCGGGCCATGTGCTGGTGCAGCGGCAATTGCCGACCTTCATGCAGGGGGCCGAGGATCATGACATCGTGGTCACGGCGGATGCGACCGACTATTTCGCCAATTACCTGCCCTATCACCTGTGGACGCCGCGCCCGGTGATGGGGTCGGGCGGGTTGAAACCCGTCACCATGCACGGCGCGCATGAGGCCTGGGGCGCGACGCAGTTCCAGACCCGGTTCGAGGAGTTGACCCGGCGCAAGGTCACCTCGGAGGATTACAATGTCTGGCTGGCGCTGCGGGTTGTGGGCGAGGCGGTGACGCGCACGAGTTCCGCCGAGCCGGAGGTGATCCGCGACTACGCGCTGTCGGACGCCTTTGAACTGGCGGCGTTCAAGGGGCAGAAGGTGACGTTTCGCCAATGGAACGGGCAGATGCGGCAACCCATCCTGCTTTACGATGGGCGCATCACCGTGAGCGTCAGCCCGCAGGAGGGCTTTCTGCATCAACGCTCGCCGCTCGACACGATGGGGCTGGATCAGCCCGAATCTCAATGCACAGCCTTTAACTGAACGGAGACAGGTATGAAAACGCTGCTACTCTCAACGGCGCTTGTTGCGCTCAGCCTCTCGCCCGCGCTGGCCGGCAAGGCGTTCATATCGAACGAGCGGGGCAACACGATCACGGTCGTGGATACCGACACATGGGAGGTGCTGACCGAGTTTGATGGCGGCAACCGCCCGCGCGGCATCATCGTCAGCCCGGATGGCAAGAAGCTCTATGTCTGCGCGTCGGATGACAATCTGGTGCGGGTGTTCGACACCGAGACCTACGAGGAATTGCCGAGCCTGCCGTCGGGGCCCGACCCGGAGCTGTTTACCATCGAGAAAAGCGGCAAGAGGCTCTATATCGCGAACGAGGATGACAACCTTGTCACCGTGACCGATACCGACACGCGCGAGGTGCTGGCCGAGGTGCCGGTGGGCGTGGAGCCCGAGGGGATGGGGATCAGCCCGGATGGCAAATTCGTGGTCAACACGTCCGAGACCACCAACATGGCGCATTTCATCTCCACCGAGGATTACGAGATCAAGTATAACGTGCTGGTCGATCAGCGCCCGCGCTACGCGCAATACACGGCGGATGGCACCCGGCTTTACGTGTCGTCGGAGATCGGCGGCACCGTCACGGTGATGGATATCGCCGAGGATGGCGCGCCGACGGTGGTGGGCAAGCTCACCTTTGAGGTGCCAAATGTGCAGCCCGAATGGCTGCAACCGGTGGGCGTGAAGGTGACAGAAGATGGCAGCCGCGTCTTTGTCGCGCTCGGGCCTGCGAACCGGGTGGCGGTCGTGGATGGCGAGAGCCTGGAGGTGCTGGATTACATCCTCGTGGGGCAGCGCGTCTGGCAGCTCGATTTCACGCCGGACCAGAAATACCTGCTGAGCACCAACGGCAATTCCAACGACATCACCGTGATCGACGTGGCCGCCGAAAAGGCGATCCGGTCGGTGGAGGTGGGACAGGCGCCCTGGGGCGTGGCGATCATCGACTGACGAAAATTGAGTGATAAAAAGGGAGACTGACAATGAAACGACTTGTGACCGCCTTTTGCTTCGGTATCGTGGGTGCCCCTGTGGCTGCCGCGCCGTTGTGTGATGATTTCGGCTTTGCCGGGCTCTTGGCCAAGTGCAACCGGGGCGAGGTGATCGAGCTGACGCTCGGCTCGGGTGTGCCGCTGGGTGAGGATCGCACGCTGGAATCCGGGGCCTATTACGAGATGGAGATCACCTCGGACGGCTCTGCCGAGCTGGCGCTGTCGGGGCCGGATTTCTTTCGCGCGATCTGGATGGACGAGATCGTGATCAACGATATCGAGATCCGCCCGATGGCGGTGGACAGTTTCGAATTCGACGACGGCGGCACGCTGGAATTTTCCTTTATCGCGATCAAGCCGGGGCGGCATGTGCTGCGCATCCCGGGCTCGACCGGCGAAAGCCAGATGGTGACGTTTACCATTCAGTAACGGAGGCGGGGCCTTTTGCGACCATCATTTGCCAGGCTATGGCGGGCGGGGCGCGGGATCATCCCGCGCCTTCTCCTCGTGCTGGGGCTGGGTTGCGCGGGGCCGGTGCTGGCCGATGATCTGCCGGTGATCCGGGCCGCCGTGCTGAAGGTCGGCACGGTGAACTGGGAATTGCAGACCATCCTGCGCGAGGGGTTGGACCGTGCGCATGGCTTCCGGCTGGAGGTGCAGCCCTATGCCGATACCGCCGCCACGCATCTGGCGGTGCAGGGCGGGGCCGCCGATCTGGCGGTGGCTGACATGATCTGGCTGGCGCGGCAGCGGGCGGCGGGGCGCGATTACGTCTTTATCCCCTATTCGCGCGCGGTGGGCGGCGTGGTGGTGCCCGACGGCAGTACCGCGCAGAGCCTTGCCGATCTGCGCGGCGGCAAGATCGGGATCGCGGGCGGGCCGCTCGATAAATCATGGCTGATCCTGCGTGCCTATGCGCGGGCGCAGCATGGCATTGATCTGGAGGGCGAGACCGAACAGGTTTATGGCGCGCCGCCGCTGATCTACAAATCCGCGCTGCGGGCGGAGTATGCGGGGGCGATCAATTACTGGCATTTTCTGGCGCGGATGAAGGCCGAGGGGATGCGGGAACTGATCTCGGTGGGCACGGCGGCAGAGGCGCTGGGCCTTGATCCGGCGACGCCGCTTTTGGGCTATTACATGCGCGAGGGGATGCTGGCCGAGCATCCGGGGCTGGCGCAGGCGTTTTATGACGCGAGCCGCGCGGCCAAGGATGTTCTGGGCCGGTCGGAGGCGGCGTGGGGGGCGTTGCGCCCGCTGATCGCCCCGCAATCGGAGGCGCAATTCGCGCAGTTGCAGGCCGATTGGCTGGCCGGGGTGCCGCCGCGCGGGCCGGTTGATCCTGCGGGTGCGCGGGCGATGTTCGCGCTGATGCACGAGCTGGGCGGGCGAGATCTGGTGGGCGATGCGGCGCGGCTGCCGCCTGGCCTGTTTGCAGAGATCGAATGAGCGAGACCGCGCAGAGCCGCGCGGTGCCCGCCCTGTCGCTGGCGGGGCTGCTGGGGGTCTGGGCGGTGGCCGCGCTGCTGACGCGCGATCCGCAGCTTTTGCCCGCGCCGTGGCAGTTGGCGGCACCGTTCTGGGCTGAGTTGCGGTCGGGCGATCTGCTATATCATCTGGGAATGACGCTGTGGCGAGTGGCCTGTGCCTTTGTGCTGGCGATGTCGATTGGTGTGGCGTTGGGGCTGGCGATGGGGCGGTCGGAGAGGCTCGATCGCTGGCTCGATCCGTGGCTGGTGGTGTTCCTGAACCTGCCCGCGTTGGTGCTTATCGTGCTGTGCTACCTGTGGATCGGGCTGACTGAGGTGGCGGCGATCCTCGCCGTGAGCCTGAACAAGATCCCCAACGTGGCCATCGTTCTGCGCGAGGGGGCGCGGGCGCTGAGCCCCGATCTCGATGCGATGGCGCGGGTCTATGCGATGCCGCGGGGCGCGCGATTGCGCCATGTGGTGCTGCCGCAACTGGCGCCGTTCATCGCGGGGGCGGCGCGGTCGGGCGTGGCGCTTATCTGGAAGATCGTGCTGGTGGTGGAATTCCTTGGCCGGTCCTCGGGCGTGGGCTTTCAGATTCACATGCATTTTCAGCTCTTCGATGTGGGCATGGTGCTGGTCTATGCGCTGTCCTTCATCGCGGTGATGCTGGTGGTGGAGTGGCGCATCCTGCAACCCTGGGAGCGGCGCGTGCGGCGCTGGCGGGCGGCATGATCGAGGTTTTGGTCGAGGACAAGCGGTTCGGAGGGGTGCAGGTGCTGGGGCAGGTGGCCTTTACGGTTGCGCCCGGTGAGGTGCTGGCGATCCTCGGGCCGTCGGGGGTGGGGAAATCGACCTTGCTGCGGATCGTGGCAGGGGTGGACGAGGATTACACCGGCCATGTGCGCGGCCCTGCGCGGCGGGCGATGGTGTTTCAGGACCCGACGCTGCTGCCGTGGCGGTCGGCGCTGGATAATCTGCGGATCGTGCATCCGGCATTGGGCGCGGACGAGGCGCAGGCGATGCTGGACAAGGTCGGGTTGGGCGACCGGGGTGCTGCGTTTCCGGGGCAATTGTCGCTGGGGCAACAGCGCCGGTTGAGCCTTGCGCGGGCCTTTGCCGGGCGGCCTGAATTGCTGATCATGGATGAGCCGTTTGTGTCGCTGGATGCGGCCACCGGAGAGGAGATGCTGGCGCTGGCCGAGCGGCTGATCGCCGAGACGCGGCCCGCCACGCTGCTTGTCACCCATGCCCGCGCCGAGGCCGAGCGGCTGGCAAGCCGGATCATGCATCTGGCGGGGCAACCGGCGGTGTTGCGTGACGGGGCCGGGCCATGAGGCGCGGGCGGGCTTGTTGCCACGCGCCGGACGGGGCAGGGTGCGACGGGGTAGGAGAGGAATGCGATGGCAGAGCTTGAGGTGCGCGATCTGAGTTTTCGCTATGGCGCGAAACAGGCGCTGGACAAGGTGTCCTTTGCCTTGCCCAAGGCGACGTTCTGCGCGCTGCTTGGTCCCAACGGGGCCGGCAAGTCGACGCTGGTCTCGCTGCTGACGCGATTGCTGGTGTCGCCCGAGGGGCAGGTGGTGGTGGCGGGCCACGACATGGCGCGCGCGCCGCGCCGGGCGCTGGCGCATCTGGGGGTGGTGTTTCAGCAGCCGACGCTCGATCTGAACCTGACGGTGCGGCAGAATATGCGTTATTTCGCGGCGCTGCACGGGCTGCCGCGCAAGGGGCTGGACGGGCGGATTGACGCCGCGCTCGACCGGCTGGGCATGGCCGAGCGGGCAGGGGAGAAGGCGGCGGATCTCAATGGTGGGCACCGGCGGCGGATGGAACTGGCGCGGGCGCTGTTGCACCGGCCGCGCGTTCTGTTGCTGGATGAGCCGACCGTGGGCCTCGATGCCGCCGCGCGGGCCGCGATCGTGGGGCATGTGCATGATCTGGCGCGTGACGGGCTGTGCGTGCTGTGGACGACGCATCTGACGGACGAGGTCCGCGACGGCGATCACCTGCTGGTGCTGCATCGGGGCCGTATTCTGGCGGATGGTGTGAGCCGGGATATTCGCGGAGAGATGCCGCTGTCGGACTGGTTCCTGAGCCGGACGGAGGTGGTGGCATGAGCGGGCTATGGGGCGTCGCGCGGGCGATCATGGGCCGCGAATTCCTGCGCTTCGTGCATCAGCGCGAGCGGTTTCTGGCGGCGTTGGTTCGGCCATTGGTGTGGCTTCTGGTCTTTGCGGCGGGGTTTCGGGCCGCGCTTGGACTGTCGATCATCCCGCCCTATCAGACCTATATCACCTACGAGACCTATATCGTGCCGGGGCTCTGCGCGATGGTGCTGCTGTTCAACGGCATGCAAAGCTCATTGAGCCTGGTCTATGACCGCGAGATGGGGTCGATGCGGCTGTTGCTCACCAGCCCCTATCCGCGTGGCTGGCTGCTGTTTTGCCGGCTGTTCGGGGCGACGCTGATCTCGGTTTTGCAGGTCTATGCGTTTCTCGGGATTGCGGCGCTGTTCGAGATCACCATGCCTGTCTGGGGCTATGTGGCGGTGTTGCCGGGGCTGATCCTGGGCGGGCTGATGCTGGGTGCGCTTGGGCTGGTGTTGTCGAGTTTCATCAAGCAGCTGGAGAATTTCGCGGGGGTGATGAATTTCGTCATCTTCCCAATGTTTTTCCTGTCTTCGGCGCTTTATCCGCTGTGGAAGATGCGCGAAAGTTCGGAGCTGTTGCACGATATCTGCGCGTTCAACCCGTTCACCCATGTGGTCGAGTTGATCCGCTTCCTGCTTTACTTGCAGATGAACTGGCAGGCGCTGGCCTGGGTCGTGGGATCGACCGTGTTGCTGGGGGCGGTCGCTCTCTGGGCCTATGATCCGTCGCGTGCGCTGATGAAGCGCAAGGGGTGAGCGGTTCAGGACAGGCGGCTGCAGCGCCAGCGGCGGATGCGCAGGTCGGGGTGGCTTTCCATCCAGCGGGCGAGTTCGGGTTGGGCCGCGCGCAGGCAGGCGGCGGGGGACATGTCGCCGAGGATGAGGCGGTGGTCCTGGCATTGCGCCGGGGCGGCGGCCATGCAGGTGACAAAGAGCAACTGGATCATGCGGCGTCCTTTCTCGCTTGCGTCCATCCTCCCTCGGCTCAGTGTAGCGGAGCGTGCCGTGATTGCACGCCCCGAGACGCGGATCGGCGCAAATCTGTTGCTTTTGCGCGCCGCAAGCCGGATTTTCCGGCATGATGAGGAGGTGCGGGTGCGTCTGAAACAGACCGAATCGCTCAAGGCGAAACTGGGGATCGGCGCGGCGCTGCTGGGCGGGGTCACGCTGGTGCTGGCGGCGATCCTCTATCTGGGGATGACGCGGGTTGCCGACCGGCTGGAGGCGGCGCTGGCGACCGAGACGCGGATTGCGCGCTATTCGACCCTGTCGCGTGAGGCGTCGACATTCATCGTCATTGCGACCGAGACGGTGCAGACCGAACGGCCGCCCGAGGTGCGCGCCGACCGGCTGGAGCCGGTGTCGGCGGCGATTGCCCGGACATTTACCCTGCTGCGATCCGATCTGGAAAAGGCGGTGGAGGAAGCGCGCGCACTGGGGTTAGACGCGCAATCGCGGCAGGCGACGCAATCGCTGGGGCTGGCGCGGATGGAGGCGCTGCTGGAAAACACGCTGCGGGCGCTGCGCGGGCCCGAGCGCGACCGTGACCGGCTGCGCGCCTATATCGACAGTTTCGCGAGCGGCTTTGATCCGCTGCTCAATCAGGCGGTCAATACCGAGATCATCCTGCGCAACGAGGTGCTGGCCGGAATCGAGCGCCTGCGTGCGCGGCTGAGCCGGATCGCGATTGCCACCGGCATCGTGAGCCTTTTGCTGGTGGCCGGGTTCTATCTGTTGCTGATCCGCCCGCAATTTCGGCGTCTCGACCGGCTGCGCCGGGCGGCGCGCGAGATCGGGCAGGAGAATTTCGCGGTCGCGCTGCCGGGGGGCGGGCGCGACGAGATTGGGCTGCTTTACGCTGAGACGGACCGCATGGCGCGGGCATTGGCCGAGCGGCGGGACGCGGTGCAGGCGGAGTGGGACCGGCTGAACGAGACCATCGCGCAGCGCACCGAGGCGTTGCGCGCGGCCAATACCCGGCTGGAGGAGATCGACGAGAACCGCCGCCGGTTCTTTGCCGATATCAGCCATGAGTTGCGCACGCCGCTGACGGTGATCCTGATGGAGGCGCAGATCGGGCGGCAGGGTGGGGAGGGCGCGGCGCAGGCCTTTGCCACCATCGAGGCGCGCGCGGCGCGGCTCAACCGGCGGATCGACGACCTGTTGCGGGTGGCGCGGTCGGAGACCGGGCAACTGGCGCTTGATCCCGTCGTGGTGCCGCTGGAGCGGATCGCGGCGGAGGCGGTCGAGGAGGTGCAGGCGGAAATCGACACGGCGGGGCTGAGCCTTGAGGTTGCGGAGATACCGGCGGTGAGTGTCACCTGCGATCCCAACTGGGCGCGGCAAGTGATCGTCGGGCTGGTGCGCAACGCGATCGCCCACGCCCGCGAGGGCGGTGCGCTGCGGCTTGCGGCGGAGGTGGACGCGCAGGGTGCGGGCCTTTCGCTGACGGATAATGGCCCCGGTATTGCGCCCGATGCGCAGGCGCGCGTGTTCGAGCGGTTCGAGCAGGCGGGGCGTGGGCGCGGGCAGGGATTTGGCATTGGCCTCGCGCTGGCGAAATGGGTGGTCGAGGCGCAGGGCGGACAGATCGCGTTGCTCAGCCCGGTGCCGCGCGAGGCCGCGATTGGTGATGCACCCGGTACCAAGATATCGGTTCGCCTGCCGCGCGGAACGGGTTAGGCTCTGGCCCCATGAGCAAACAGTTGTTGATCGTCGAGGATGACCCGGAAATCACCTCGGCCCTGATGCGGGGGCTGGCGCTGCACGGCTATGAGGCCGAGGCCGAGAACCGCGCGGGCCGGGCCTTGGCGCGGCTGGAGCGGGGGCGGTTTTCCTGTGCCATCGTCGATGTGATGCTGGGCACCGATAGCGGGCTTGCGCTGGTGCGCGAGGCGCGTGAGAGGGGCCTGACCCTGCCGATTCTGATGCTCTCGGCGCTGTCGGACGTAGAGGACCGCGCGGCGGGGCTGGAGGCGGGGGCGGATGACTATGTGGTCAAGCCGTTTTCGTTTGACGAGTTGGTGGCGCGGTTGCGGGTTCAGGAATCGCGCGCCGATCATCGCCATCCCGTGGCGGCCACGCTCTGCCCGCGCGAGCGGGTGCTGTGCCGGGGCGGGGATGCGGTGACGCTGACGGAACGGGAATATGCGCTTTTGGCGCTGCTCATCGACCATGGCGGCACGCCACAGCCGCGCCACGCGATCTTTGACGCGCTCTGGGCGGCCGAGGGGTCGGCCAGTGAAAACGTGGTGGATGTCTATATCGGCTATCTGCGGCGCAAGCTGGCTGAGGGCGATTTCGGGTTCGAGATCAAGACCATACGCAGCAAAGGCTTTTGTCTGGATGGGGTCGCGCCGCGCCTGATTACCCCTTGATGCAGACCAAAGTCTGCATATCTCTTATAAAATAAGAGTCGCCCGACTACGAGTGATCTGGCAGTCTTGAGCTGTCAAAACGACACATAAATGAGGAGGACCCTTGTCATGGCATGGACCAAACCCACGCTCCGCGAAATCGAGTGCGGCATGGAAATCAACATGTACGGCCCGGAATTCGAAGACGACCGCGAAGTACTGTTCTGATCCTGGGCGCGCGGAATGACGATGACTTTCCGCGCGCGCATACTCGGGGCGGCTGCCGGTGGCGGCCTGCCGCAATGGAATTGCGGCTGTCCCAACTGTAACCTCGCGCGAGCGGGGGACATCCCCGCTCAGACGCAGTCGTCACTGGCCGTGACGTCAGATGGTGCGACTTGGGCAATTCTCAACGCCTCTCCTGATATCCGGGAGCAGCTTGCGCGTGCCCCGTCTCTCCATCCAAGTGGGCTGCGCGAGCTGTCCCTTGCGTCCGTGCTTTTGACCAATGGTGACATTGATCACGTGGCAGGCCTGCTGACGCTGCGCGAGATGCAGGCGTTCACGCTTTTTGCGACGCCGGGCATTCACGAGGTGCTGGACGCCAACCCGATTTTCGACGCGCTGAACCGTTCGGTCGTGGACCGGGCGGCGATTGCGCTGGATACGCCTTTTGATCTGGTTCCGGGGCTGGAGGCAACGCTGTTTGCCGTGCCGGGCAAGGTGCCGCTCTATATGGAGGCGGGCGAGGTGCAGACCGATCTGGTGGGCGAGCAGACCGTTGGGGTCGAGTTATGCGCGGGCGAGACGCGGGTTTACTACATTCCCGGCTGCGCAATGTTGAGCGACACGCTGGCCGAGCGGCTGGAAGGCGCGGATGCGGTGTTTTTCGACGGCACGCTCTGGCGCGACGACGAGATGCAGCGCGCGGGGCTGGGCGAGAAGACCGGCAAGCGCATGGGCCATATGTCGATGAGCGGAGCGGACGGCTCGATCGCCGCCTTCACCGGGCTTACCATCGGGCAGAAGGTCTTTGTGCACATGAACAACACCAACCCCGTTCTGCGCCCCGGATCGAGTGAGCGCGCCGAGGCCGAGGCGGCGGAATGGATCATCGGGCAGGATGGAATGGAGATCACGGCATGACCCCGTCGAAACAGGAGTTCGAGGCACGGCTGCGGCAGATCGGGGCGGAGCGGTATCACGACCGGCACCCGTTTCACGGGATGTTGCACGGGGGTGACTGCACGCCCGATCAGGTGCGCGCCTGGGTGATCAACCGGTATTATTATCAGCATTCGATCCCGATGAAGGACGCGGCCTTCATGAGCCGGGTCGAAGACCCCGACCTGCGGCGCATCTGGCGTTCGCGGATCGAGGATCATGACGGCACCGAAACCAACGAAGGCGGTATCCGCCGCTGGTTGCGGCTGGCCGAGGCGGTCGGGCTCGACCCCGATTACGTGGCCGCGTGCAAGGGGGTGTTGCCCGCCACGCGCTTTGCCGTCGATGCCTATGTGCGGTTTGTGCGCGACAAGACCCTGCTGGAGGCGGTCGCCGCCTCGCTGACCGAGCTTTTTGCGCCCAAGATCCATGCGCAGCGCATCGAGGGGCTGTTGCAGAATTACGAGTTCGTCGATGACAGTTCGCTGTCCTATTTCCGCAATCGGTTGAAGGAGGCACCCAAGGATGTGGCGTTCGGGTTGCAATGGGTGCTGGATCATGCCGATACCGCCGAGAAACAGGATGCCGCCGCCGCCGCGCTGATCTTCAAGACCGATGTGCTGTGGTCGCAGTTGGATGCGCTTTACGGGGCCTATGTGGACCCCGCCCGCATTCCGCCCGGCGCGTGGCAGCCGGGTGAGGGGCTGCTGATGCAGAGGGCATCATGATGAAACCTGCCGATATCCCCGCCCTGCCGCGTGGCGTGCGGCTGCATTTCGACCGGGTACGTGAGACTTGGGTGCTGCTGGCCCCCGAGCGGGCGCTGACGCTGGATGCGGTCGGGCATGCGATCCTGTCAGAGGTTGACGGGCAGCGCAGTTTCGGAGAGATCACGCAGATGCTGGCCGAGAAATACGAGGCCCCGCCCGAGCAGATCGCCCAAGACAGCGCCGGGTTTCTCTCGGCCTTGCGCGACCGTCGGTTTCTGGACGTGACTGCATGACCCAAATCAATCCGCCCATCGCCATGCTGGCCGAGCTGACGCATCGCTGTCCGCTGTCGTGCCCCTATTGCTCGAACCCGCTGGAGCTGACCCGGCAGGAGCGCGAATTGGACACCGCGACATGGGTGGATGTGTTCCGGCAGGCGGCGGATCTGGGGGTGCTGCAACTGCACCTGTCGGGGGGCGAGCCCGCGTCGCGCCGCGATCTCACCGAACTGATCGCGGGGGCGCGCGAGGCGGGGCTTTATACCAATCTCATCACCTCGGGGATCGGCCTGACCGAGCGGCGGCTGCGCGAGCTGGACGAGGCGGGGCTGGATCATGTGCAGCTCTCGTTGCAGGGCACCGACCCGGCCATGGCCGACGAGATCGGCGGCTATCGCGGTGGCTTTGCCCGCAAGATGCAGGTCGCCGAATGGATCGGCGCGATCGGCTTTCCGCTGACGCTGAACGCGGTGCTGCATCGGCGCAACCTGCATCAATTGCCGCGCGCCATCGAGATGGCCGAGGAGATGGGCGCGCGCCGGATCGAGGTGGCGACGGTGCAATTCCACGGCTGGGCGCTGGAAAACCGCGACGCGCTGATGCCGACGCGCGAGCAGGCGCGCGAGGCGACACGGCTGGTGGCCGAGGCGCGGGCGCGTCTCAAGGGGCGGCTGGTGATCGACTATGTGCCCGCCGATTATCACGAGGATCTGCCCAAGCGCTGCATGGGCGGCTGGGGCAGCAGCGGCCTGAACGTCATTCCCGACGGGCAGGTGTTGCCCTGCCACGCGGCCCAGAGCATCCCGCATCTGAGCTTTGACAACTTGAGCGAGCGGCCCCTGCGGGAAATCTGGTACGAGGGCGCGGCCTTCAATGCCTATCGCGGCACCGACTGGATGCAGGAGCCGTGCAAGAGCTGCGAGCGCAAGGAGATCGACTTTGGCGGTTGCCGCTGTCAGGCGATGGCGATCCTGGGCGATCCGAATGCGACTGACCCGGTCTGCGTGAAATCGCCCCATCACGGCGTCTTACAGGCCAGTGCCGATGCCCATGCCACGCGTGATGACGCGGCGCTGGTCTATCGGACCATGCCGCAGAAAACGAACGCCTGAGCCGCGGCTATTCGGCCGTCGGCTCCAGCACCGTCACCCCCACGGATGCGGCGCGCGCCAGATCGGGATCGAGAGACATCGGGACATATTCTCCGCGCCTCCAGAGTTGCGCCAGATCGTCGTAATGGCGGCTGAGGAAATGGCCGGACTGCCCGGTGGCGATGATGAACACGCTGCTGTCGGGATCGGCGAAATCATAGACCCCGCGAAAGCCTGCGCCATGCACGTTGTGGAACGGATCGGGCCCGTCACCGCCGCGCGTGCGCCCGCGCAGGAGCGTGTTGTCGCCGCCCGAGGTCGATTGCCGGATATTCACGAAATAGCGCAAGAGCGGCACCTCGCCCAGCACCTGATGGTCATGTGTCGCCTGATGTGCGTCGCCCCATCGCAGGCTTTCGAGCGAGGTGCCGTAGCGTTCCTCGATCCAGATCAGCGCATCGTCGAGCGCCATGCGCGAGATGTCGGCGCAGGTCTCTTGTGCCGCTGACTGCTTGACGTTGCACCATTCGGCGGCCCCGTCCACGTCGCGGAAGACGCGCTCGATAAAGACCGGGTCAGGATGGTCGAAGTCACGCGACAGCGGCCCGAGGTCGTCGCGGATGAGCCGGTCCATCAGCGCCCGCATCCAGGCGGCGTAGATCAGCGGCTCGGGCAGGTGCTCGTTCATCTCGCCGTTCCAGTCGGCAAGCATGGTGAGCGCGCGCTGGCGCAGGCGTTCGGGCGTGCCTTCGGGGGCGGCCTCGCCGGTGAACCACAGATCGGCCCCGATCAGTGGCAGGATCGAGCGGGCGGTGAAGCTCACGGTATCGAGCTGTGCCTCGATGAAGCTGTCGCGGGTATGGACCTCGCGGCTCTGCATCAGGCGGCGCCAGCGGTGCACCCGCTGCGTGTCGCCCCACAGATGGCTGACATGCATCGGGAACGGGCGATCCACCACCTTGTTGTTGGTATTGCCGAGGATGCCGCCCTTGGGGGCGATGAATTCAGGATTGGCGGCGAAGGGCAGCATGCCCTGCCAGCGGTTCTCCGGCAGCCAGCCGCGCGAGGGCATGCGCCCCTCGCTCTCGTGCCGGGCGCTGCGGCGGGGCATGGCACCGATCAGGCGCATGGCGATGGTGTCCTGACCGACCAGCGTGAGGTTCTGCGAGGGCGCGATAAAGCCTCGGCTGATGTCGATCGCGTCTTGCACGGTCTGCGCGCGCATCAGGCCCATCGCCGAGGTCATCGTCGTGTCCTCGCCGCTGAGTGCGGTCCAGGCGACCGAGGCCACGTGACCGGGCGGTGTCACCTCTGAAAGGTTGTAGTGACTGCCGGGCAGGACCGGGCCATTGTCGGTCCAGCGCAGGGTGAGGGTGACCGGATCGGCATCCTTGATCTCGATGATCGAGCGGGTGGTACGAAAGCTCTTCCAGCCGTCGGGCGTGCGGTACTGGTCGGTGTTGTCGGGGTTCAGTTCCTCGATGAACACGTCCTGATCGTCGAGATAGGACGAGGTTACCCCCCATCCCAGCCGCGCGCTGCGCCCGGTCAGGATGACCGGGATGCCGGGGATGGTGCCGCCGATCACGCCGCCCGATTGCAGCTCCATCCGGGCCAGATACCAGATATTCGGCGCCGAAAAGCCAAGATGCGGATCATTGGCCATCAGCGTGCCGCCCGCCGCCGAGCGCGAGGGCGCGGCCGCAAAGGCGTTCGAGGCCCCGGCAAAGGCGCGCCGCTTGAAGGGTGAGAGCGGATCGCCGGTCAGGTCCGTCTCTGCCGCTGCATGGCGAAACGCGGCATCCGGGAAGAGGCTGGCATATTCCGGCAGCGTGGCGATGCCGCTGCCCGGGGCGAGCGGCATGATGTCGTCGAGCCGCGCGGGATCGTCGAGCGCGAGCGAGGCGCGTGCGAAGGTTACTTCGTTATCGAGATGCCCCGAGAGTTGCACGGCCATCAGCTTGATCATGGCGATCGAATCGGCGGGCTGCCAGGGTGCGATCGGGGCGTTGAAGATGAACTGCTCGGGCGCGCCGCGGCCCAGTGCGTCCTGATTGATCTCGGTGATCCGGGCGTTGACGCCATCGGAATAAGCCTTGAGCGCGGCCAGCGTTTCCGCGTCCTGCGCCGCCACCGATTGCCGCGCGAGGTTGTAGAGATCGAAGCGCCGCAGCGTGCTGTCGATCTTGACGGTGCGGGTGCCGAATACCTCCGAGAGGCGCCCCTGCACGGTGCGCCGCATGGTCATCATCTGCCACAGCCGGTCCTGCGCATGGGCATATCCGAGGCCAAAGAAGACATCCCTGTCGCTGGTGCCGAAAATATGCGGCACATTGGCGTTGTCGCGCACGATCTCGAGCGGCGCGTCCAGCCCGCGCACGGCGAGCCGCTTGTCATAGTCCGGGAGCGAGCGTGACAGCAGCATATAGGTGGCAAGAAGCGCCAGAAGCGACAGCACCACCACCGCGCCGGCCACGCGCAAGAGCCATTTGATCATCACCGCCACAGGGGTCGCCTTATCCGGGTTTCTGCTTGCATCTCCTGCTGGGATAGTCAGAAATCCCCCGTGAGACAATGGCAACACGCGATCAGGAGGAGAGAAGAATGGCAAAGCTGGCATTTCTGGGATTGGGCGTCATGGGCTATCCGATGGCGGGGCATCTGCAGGCGGCGGGCCATGATGTCTGTGTCTATAATCGCACCGCGTCAAAGGCCGAAAAATGGGCGTCGCAGCATGGCGGGCGGCACGCGCCGACCCCGCGCGAGGCCGCCGAAGGGGCCGAGTTCGTGATGGCCTGCGTCGGCAATGACGACGACCTGCGCAGCGTCTGCCTGGGTGGCGACGGGGCCTTTGCCGGGATGGATGAGGGCGCGATCTTTGTCGATCACACCACGGTATCGTCCAAGGTCACGGCAGAGCTTTATGCCGGTGCCCGCGCCGGTGGACAGCAATTCGTCGACGCGCCGGTGTCGGGCGGACAGGCGGGGGCCGAGAACGGCCAGCTGTCGATCATGTGCGGCGGAGATCAGGCGGCTTATGATGCCGCCGAGCCGATCATGACCACCTATGCCAAGCTCTGCCGCCGCATCGGCGAGAGCGGGGCCGGGCAGATGACCAAGATGTGCAACCAGATTGCCATCGCGGGGCTGGTGCAGGGCCTTTCCGAGGCGCTGCATTTCGCCGAGAAGGCGGGGCTAGACGGGCGCGCGGTGGTCGAGGTGATCAGCCAGGGGGCCGCCGGCTCGTGGCAGATGAACAATCGCTACGAGACCATGCTGGATGACAAGTGGGAGCATGGCTTTGCCGTCGACTGGATGCGCAAGGATCTGGGCATTTGCCTGTCGACCGCCGACGAGACCGGCGCGAGCCTGCCGGTCACGGCCCTGGTCGATCAGTTCTACAAGGACGTCCAGAAAATGGGCGGCGGACGCTGGGACACCTCCAGCCTCTTCGCGCGGCTGCGCAAGCTGGGCTGAAACGCCTGCGTCAGGCGATCTTGCGGTCGCCTGACAGCCATTTGCGGGTGTCGATCACGTCAAAGACCAGCGAGACCGCATCGACCGCCAGCAGGATCAGCAGATAAACCCGGTAGGCAGGCGCGATGTCCTGCGCCAGCAGCCATAGCACCAGCCCCAGCATCGGCGTCCAGATCAGCACATGCGGCAGCGCCATCAGCTTGGAAAAGCCGCGCTCGACCAGCATGATCAGGCCGTTGAGCAGCATCGCCCCCACCGCCAGCGCCGCGATCCAGAGGCCAAAAGGCTCGGACAGAAAGGCCAATGACGCGGCATTTACCGGCACGAGGATGAATGACACCCAGGCCTGAACCCAAAGCGGCAGGCGGCGATAACTTTGCAAGACCTCGGAAATCATGGCGCCCCCTTGCTGTTTCTTTATGGCGAAAATACTCAAAAAGCCCGGCTGACGCCAGCGATCACGCCGTGCGCGGGCGCATCACCAGCCAGATCAGCGCCGCCCCCGCCAGCATCAGGAAGGGGGCCATGGCGAGGTTGACCGCGGTCCAGCCCGCCTGCGCGGAGCTGCCCGAGCAGTTCATCAGCCCGCCCGAGGCGAGCGAGGCAAAGGTCACCCCGCCAAAGACCAGCAGGTCGTTGAGCCCCTGCATGCGCCCGCGCTCATGCGGGGCATGGGCCCCCGCCAGCATCGTGGTCGCGCCGATGAAGCCGAAATTCCAGCCCAGACCGAGCAGGATCAGCGCCACGAAGAAATGCTCCAGCTCCACCCCCGAGAGCGCCACCGCGCCCGCACCGGCAAGGATGATCAGCCCGGTGGCGACGATCTTTTCCACCCCGAAGCGCACGATCAGGTGGCCGGTGAAGAACGACGGGATATACATCGCCAGAACATGCGCGGTGACGATATCGGCCGCGTTGCCCTCGTCAAAGCCGCAGCCCACCACGGCAAGCGGCGTCGAGGTCATCACCAGGTTCATCAGCGCGTAGGAGACCATCGCGCAGATCACCGCCACCGCGATGCGCGGGGTCTTCAGCAATTCCATGCGCGAGCGCCCGCGCGGTGCGTCCTCCGACGGGATCGGCGGCTTGGGGATGTCGAGCAGCAGGAACAGGAACGCCCCCACAAGATTGAGTGCGATCACCGCCAGATAGGTGCCGAAGAACGGGATCACCATCGCCTGCGACGTGAGTTTGACCAGCTGTGGCCCGATGATGGCGCTCAGAAGGCCCCCGGCCATGACATAGGAAATCGCCTTGGGGCGGAAGGTCTCGCTGGCGGTATCGGCGGCGGCGAAGCGGTAAAAGCCCTGCGCCGACATGTAGGTGCCGGTGATGAAGCTGCCCGCCAGAAAGATCGGGAAGGACGCCACGTAGAGGCCATAGGCCCCGACAAGCCCGCCGATTGCCCCCGCAAGCGCCCCGATCATGAAGCCCGCGCGACGGCCATAGCGCTGCATCATATGCGACACCGGCGTGGCCGAGAGCATCGAGCCCAGCACGATCAGCGAAATCGGCAGCGTGGCGAAACAGACATTCGAGGCCAGCGATTGCCCGGCGAGGCCGCCAACCACGAAGATCATCGGCATCTGCGCGCCAAGGATCGCCTGTGCCGCCACCAGAACGGCCACGTTGCGCTTGGCGCGACTGTCGTCGATATGCAGGGTGGCGTCGGTCATGGACAGCTTGCTAGACCCGGGGCCGGAGAGGTGCAAGCGCGATTGCGTCCGCACCCCCTTGGGTTTTGCCGCAAGCGGCCTATGATCGCGGGCATGACAGGACGCATCATCGAAACCCATGACGACGTGGCCGAAGGGGCGGCGCATCTCGCACGCGTCTGCCCGCGCATGGCGCAGGCCTATGCGCAGACCGGGGCCTTGCCTCTGCGGCGCAGCAAGGACGGGTTTACCCGGCTGTTGAGTGCGATCGTCAGCCAGCAGGTCAGCGTCGCCTCCGCGAATGCGATCTGGGGCCGGGTCGAGGCGGCGGGCTATGCCGATCCGCAGACGATTCGCGCCGTCAGCGACGACGATCTGCGCGCCGTGGGGCTGAGCCGTCAGAAGGCGCGCTATGCCCGGGCGCTGGCAGAGGCCGAGATCGACTATGCCGCGTTGCGCGATGCGCCGGATGACGAGGTGATCGCCACGCTGACGGAAGTTTCGGGCATCGGTGTGTGGACGGCGGAAATTTACGCGATGTTCAGCCTCGGGCGGGCGGATGTCTTCGCGCCGGGCGATCTGGCGTTGCAGGAGGCGGCGCGCATTCTCTACGATTTGCCGGAGCGGCCACGCCCGCGCGCCTTTCGCGAGATGTCGCTTGCGTGGTCGCCGTGGCGGTCGGTTGCGGCGCGGCTGCTCTGGGCCTATTACCGGGTAGCCAAGGACAGGGAAGGGATCAGATGACACGGGTATTGACGGCAGGCCGCAGGGAGCCCGTGTCGGGCGAGACCCGATCGGCGGTGGTGTTTTTGCACGGCTACGGGGCCAATGGCGCGGATTTGCTGGGGTTGGCGGACCCGTTGGGCGAGCATCTGCCCGATACGCTATTCGTGGCACCTGACGCGCCGGAGAGCATTCCGGGCATGCCGATGGGGCTGCAATGGTTTCCGATCCCGTGGATCGACAATTCCAGCGAGGAAGAGGCCGAGCGCGGATTGATCGCGGCGGCGCAGGATCTCGATGCGTTTCTCGATGCGCTGATGGTCGATGAAGACCTGCTGCCCGAACAGGTGGTGCTGTTCGGCTTTTCACAGGGCACGATGATGGCGCTGCATGTGGCACCGCGCCGCGAGGACGAGGTGGCGGGGATCGTGGCGTTTTCCGGCCGCTTGCTGTCGCCGGAACTGCTGGCCGACGAGACCCGCAGCCGCCCGCCGGTCCTGCTGGTGCATGGCGATGCCGATGACGTGGTGCGGGTGCAATCGTTGCCGGAGGCCGCCGAGGCCTTGCAGGAGGCGGGCTGGAAGGACGTCTATGCCCATATCATGAAGGGCACCGCGCATGGCATCGCACCCGACGGGTTGTCGGTGGCGCTCGCGTTCATGCGCGACAAGCTGGGCCTCTGAGGGCGGGGCCGCAAAATGCCCCGGCCGTGCCATATTGCGATCATCCGCGCGGGCTAGCGCGGGGCATGGATCAGACCTCGGGACATAGCAGAATATCGCATCGCGCGCTCTGGCTGGGTGCGCTGTTTGTCGCCGAGATGGCGGTGCTGGTCGCCGCCTTTCAGGTGTTCAGCGATATCGAATGCCGCGCCACGGCAGTCGAGACCGCCTGTCGCAGGTTGCGCTGGGTGGCGCTTTGGGTGGTCTGTGCGGCCTCGCTTCTGGGGGTGTATCTCTGGGCGCGGCCCGAGGCGCGAGCGGGCTTTGCCCGGATCACCGCCATGGCCCCCGGTGGCCGGGGCTGGGCGGTGCTGCACGGGGCCGGGATTCTGGTGACGTTGGCCCCGCTTGTTGTCGTCCCTGCCGCTGACATGAATCAGGTCTTTCACCGGGTCTTTCCGGTGCTCTGCACGGGGGCGGCCATGGCGGCGACGGGCGGGCTGTTCTGGCTGGCGCGGCCCGGGGCCTGGGCTGGCTGGCTGTCCGGGCGCGCGGCATCGGTGCTGGCGATCTGCGGGGTTGCGGCGGCGATCCCGGGCATTGTGGTGCTGGCCGGGCCGCTCTGGACGGTACAGGCGCTGACCGATGTGACCTTTATCGCGGTCTACCTGATGCTGCGGCTGTTCTCGGACATGGTGGTGGTCAATCCCGAGGCCTATATCATCGGCACGCAGGAGTTTCGCGTCGAGGTGGCGGAGACCTGTTCGGGGATCGAGGGTCTGGTGCTGATCACCGCCTTTCTGGCGCTCTATGCGGTGCTGTTTCGCGATGATCTTCGGTTGCGCCGGTTCGGGCTGGTGATCTGGCCGCTGGCGCTGCTGGTCAGCTGGATCTTCAATACCGTGCGGATCACTGCGCTGATCCTGATTGGCGCGCATGTCTCGCCCGAACTGGCGGTCAACGGATTTCACAGTTTTGCGGGCTGGATCATGTTCACCGGGCTGGCCGTTGGCGTGCTGGTTGTGGTCAATCGCAACCGCTATGCGCTTCAGCATGACGCCCGGCCCGAGGCGCGGCCCGCGCTGCCGCCGCTGGCGCAGGATGACGTGGCCGGGCGGATCGTGCCGTTCATCGTGTTCGCGCTGTCGGGGATGCTCGTGCAGGCGTTCTGGGCCGAGCCCGCGCTGGGGTATCCGTTGCAGGTGGGTTTGATGCTGGGGGCGCTCTGGTGGGCGCGGGCCACCGTGGCGCGTTATCTGGACTGGCCATCGCCGTTGTCGGTGCTGGCGGGGTTGGGGGTCGGTGTGGCGTGGATCGTGACGGCACCGCCCGCAGAGCCGGTGCCAGCCGCGCTGGCAGGGCTTGGGGCGGGGGCGTTTGCGCTATGGGCAGGCTTGCGCATCCTTGGCACGGTGGCACTGGTGCCGGTGATCGAGGAGTTAATCTTTCGCGGATATGTGCAGGCGCGGATCGACCGGGGCACGCCGCTGAGCCGGGTGGCCGCGATCACGGTTTCGGCTGGATTGTTCGCGCTGGTGCATGGTCGCTGGATCGAGGCGGCGCTGGCGGGGGTGGTGTTTTCGCTGCTCTACATGCGACATGGGCGGCTGGCTGATGCCACGGCCGCCCATGCGAGTGCGAATGCACTGATCGCTGCCGTCGCCCTTTGGAGGGGAGATTGGGCGCTGATCTGAGGGGGTAAGCCCTCAGCCCCGCGCGCGACGGCGGCGTTTGATTTCCCAGGTCAGGACAAGCGCGGCGAGCACGACGGCAATGGCCAGCGTGCCGCTTGCGGCGTCCATTTCCGGCACGGCTGATGCGGACCCGGTATCACCCCCGGATGTGCCGCCGCCGTAATAGCCGCCGAAAAACCAATTCCACATTGTGCCGTCCCCCAGGATAGATGTGCTTTAACGCTTACGCAGGTTGTTGCCTGAAAGTCGCCGCTTTTTCGCCACTTTTCAAGACCCTGAGTGCGATTGACCGCGAATTGTCAACGACACGGCAGTTTGGACGGGTATTGTTTCCACCCTGTTGCTCGCAATGCGGGCAAACCGGTCCGGTTGCGCCGATCTGGGCGCGTGCGGCGCAGAATCACTCGGCTGCGCGCAGCGGGGGCTTGGGGTCGCGTTCGTCCAGCACGCGTTTGAGGTCGTCGAGATGCGGGGCCTCGGTGGTCTCTTCCTCGACATAGCCGGGGCGGGGGGCACTTTCATCCGGCCAGACCAGTTCGGTGCCCGCCATGCGCCGGGCTGCGCGCTGCAGCGCCCAGTCGCGCGCGGCGCGGCTGGAGCGGCCCATCGACAGCATCGCCATCAGTCGCGCGCCCCAGAGCACGTAGGTCGTGGCCCAGACCCGCAGTGCCAGCATCGCCGGGGTGAAGATCAGCGTCAGCACCGTGGCGATGCCGAGGCCGAAGACCACCGCCGTCGCCAGTTGCTTCCACCAGAGCGCGGTGGGGCTGTTGAAGGCGTAGCCGCCATTGAAGAAATCGAGGCTGAGGCCGAACATCATCGGTGCCAGCCCCGCCATGGTGGTGATCGTCGTGAGCAGCACCGGGCGGATGCGATCCTGCGCCGTGCGGGTGATCGCGGAAATCCGCGGCATGTAGCGGGCATAGTCCTGATAGGTGTCGATCAGCACGATATTGTTGTTCACCACGATGCCCGCCAGCGCCACGATGCCGGTGCCGGTCATGATGATCGAAAACGGCTGGTTCATCACCAGCATGCCGATCAGTACGCCAGCCGTGGACAGGACCACCGCAAGCAGCACCAGAACCGCGTTATAGACGCTGTTGAACTGTGCCAGCAGGATGATGAACATCAGGCCGAGCGCGCCGGCGAAAGCCTTTTGCAGGAAGGTGCCGGATTCCTCCTGATCCTCGGCGTCGCCGGTCCATTCGTAGCTGATCCCCGGCGGCACGACGCCCGATGAGAGCCACTCGGTCAGTTGTTCGATCCGTTCGTTGGCGGTGATCGGCACGGTGGTCTCGGCGCCGTCGGGGCCGGTCACGGTACGGGTCATCCCGTCCGCCACCGCCGCCTTGACGTCAAAGAAACGGGTCTGGTCGATGCGGTCGATCTGCGCCAGTTGCTGCACCGGTTTGCGGGTGATGAAGTTGGATAGCGGCACCAGCCCGTCCGGGGTGCGAACCTTGAGGCTGTCGAGGGTGGAGAGCACGCGGTTTTCCTCGGGCAGGCGCACGCGGATCTCGATCTCCTCGTCGCTGCTATCGACGCGCATCGTGTCGAGCAGGATGCCGCGGGTCACAAGCTGCACCATCGCGCCGACGATCGCCACATCCGCGCCGAAGCGGCCGGCCTTTTCGACATCGACGTCGATCTGCCAGTCGATGCCGGGCAGGGGCAGGGTATCTTCGATCTGGCGCAGGCCCGGGGTCTCGTCGAACTGCGCGCGGGCCTGTTCGGTGAAGGCCTGCAACGTCTGCCAGTCGTCGCCCTTGATGCGCAGGTGCACCGGCTTGGCCGAGGCGGGGCCGCGTGCCTGTGCGAGGATCTCGATCTTGATGCCGGGGATCTCTTCGAGTTGCCGGGTCAGGTCGGCGATCACCGCGTCGCCGTCAAAGTCGGGGGCGACCACGTGGCGGTTCACGGGAATGTCGAGCAGCGGAATGGTGAACCAGGTTTCCATCGTGCGCGGGCGATCCTCCCACGGGATGGTTTCAAGCTGTACCTGGCCGATGGTGTCGCGCGGCGGCTGCGCGCCGCCGGTGTTGTTGTCGAGCCCGCCATCCCCGGCAAAGGCGAAGGCGGTCTCGATGCCGGGATGGGCGCGCACGATATCCTCGACCTGCTTGACCAGCCGGTCCTTCTGGTCGATCGACAGGTTGCCGCGGCCGCGCACGTACACGATGGCCTGTTCGGGTTCGCTGTCGACGAAGAATTCGGTGCCGTTGTTGTTGTTCACGTAGAACATCAGCACCGAGCCCACGAGCACGAAGATCGCACCGAACGCCACCAGCGGCATCACCGGGTTGCCGGTGATCGCGTGGATCACCCAGCCGAAGGCGGAGCGGCGATAGCCCGCGCGCACCCGCGTGCGGCGGCGGGGCATCAGGGCGCGGCCGATGGCGCGCAGCAGGTTGCCACAGCGGCGCGGGATCGCCATCAGCCCCAGAAGCGTGGTCAGAACGCTGGCCACGCCGACCCCGATCAGCGCCACGACCCCCAGAAGCAGGCTAAAGACCGTGGCCAGCACCGGCATGACCGAGCCGAGGATGTCGTCGCTGTCCATGCCGGAGAATTCCGCCGTCACCTGATCGAACAGCACCGGCGCGGCTTGCCCTGCGAGATAGACCGCCGCGAGCGCCAGCGGAAAGAGCAGGATATGCCAGAGCCAGAAGCCGCCCGCGATCTGGTCGATCCGGTCGTTGAACCACCGCTCGAGCCGCCCGGTGACGCCGCCGAGAACCGGCAGGTACACCAGCGCCACCAGCAGCGAGGCGGAGAGCACGAAAATCAGCGTGACCGGCAGCATCCCCATGAACTGCCCCGGCACGCCGGGCCAGAACAGCATCGGCAGGAAGGCGCAGAGCGTGGTGGCGGTGGAACTGACCACCGGCCAGAACATCCGCTTGGCAGCCCCGACATAGGCATGCATCGGGCCTTCGCCCTCGGCGATGCGCTTGTCGGCGTATTCGACCACGACGATGGCACCGTCGACCAGCATGCCGACGGCGAGAATAAGCCCGAACATGACGATATTCGAGATCGCCACGCCCATCACAGCGAGCAGGGCAAAGCACAAGAGGAAGGAGGTCGGGATCGCGAAGCCCACCAGCAGCGCCGGGCGGATGCCGAGGGCGGCCAGCGTGACGATCATCACAAGCGCGATGGCGGTGAGCACCGAGCCTTCAAGCTGGCTGACCATCGAGGCCACGGTGCGCGACTGATCGTTCGATGTGCCGACATTGACCGCGACCTGCAGTTCCTCGGGCCAGCGGGTTTCGGCCTCGGCCACCACCTCGCGCACCAGATCTGCGGTGTCGATGATGTTGAAGCCCTTGCGCTTGACCACCTGCAGCGCGACCGTCGTCTCACCGTTGAAGCGCGCGGTGCCGATCCGGTCCTCGAAGGTTAGGTTGATCGTGGCCAGATCCCCCAAGCGCACAATCCGGTCGCCATTGGTCTTGATCGGCAACTCGTAGATATCGCGGGTTTCCTCGAAGGAGGAGGGGATCTTGACCGCGAAGGTGCCCTGCGCGTTGTCGACCTCGCCTGCCGGTATCAGCTGGTTGTTGTTGCGCACCACCTCGACGAATTCGTTCACGGTGACGTTGTAGGCTTCGAGGCGGAGCGGGTCGATGACCACCTCGACCATCTCGTCGCGGTTGCCCGCGATGCCCGCCTCGAGCACCGGTTCCAGCCCTTCGAGCGTGTCCTGAAGGTCCTTGGCCAGACGCGACATGGTGCGTTCCGGCACCGGGCCCGAGAGGTTGACGATGATGATCGGGAATTCGCTGAAATTCACCTCGTTGATGGTGTATTTCTCGAACCCGTCGGGAAACTCGGCCTCGGCGGCATCCATCGCGTCGCGCACATCGGCGAGGATCTTGGTCTTGTCCCAGCCGAATTCGAATTCGAGCGCGACGCCGCCGAAATTCTCGGCCGCGGTGCCGGTCATTTCCTTGAGCCCGTCGAGATCGCTGAGTTCGGTCTCCATCGGCTTGACCAGCAGTTTCTCGCTGTCCTCGGCAGAGATGCCGGGGAAGGGCACGGTGATGAAGAGCGCGGGGATCTCGATATCGGGCTCGCCCTCCTTGGGCAGGCCCATATACGAGAGCGTGCCCGCAAGGATCGACAACACGATGAAGGCCAGCACCATCCGCGCCCGGGCGGCGGCCCAGTCGACGATGCCGGTCATTGGCCAAGCTCCTGATAGGACGGGCGCACCGGCACGCCGTCGCCCACGTATTCCTGTCCGATCACGATTACGTCGGCGGTCTCGGGCAGGCCGGTGAGCCAGACGCCGTTGGGCGTGTCGCGCAACACCGTCACCGGCATGAACTGCGCACGGGTTTCTGTATCCACCACGCGCAGGCCAAGCGTGCCCTCGTCATTGAGGGTGAGCGCCGATTGCGGCAGCAGATGCGCGGCCTTGCCTTCGGCGCTGATCCTGATCTCGGCGGTTTCGCCGTCGCGCAGGCCGAGGTCGGGATTGGGCACGCGCACCTCGACCCGGAAGGTGCGGGTGGTGTCGTCTGCGGAGCGGGACAGAAAGCTGACCGTGCCCTCGACCTCGCTGCCGGAGGTGGTGCGCGCGGTGGCAGGGGCACCTTGAACGACCCGGGCGACCTGCATTTCAGACACGAACCCCACCAGCGTGATCGGGTCGAGTTGCAGCACCGTGGCGCAGAGCGCGCCAGGTTGCAGCAGGCTGCCGATTTCTGCGGTATCGGTTTCCAGCACTCCGGCAAAGGGCGCGGTGATGCTCAGCCGGTCGATTTCCTTTTCGGCGCTGGCCACGGCGGCGCGGGCGGATTCGATCCCGGCGCGGGCGGCCTCGAGCCCCGAGGTGGCCGATTGCACTGCGGCCTGCGCGGAACTGACGGCGGCGCGGGTGGAGGCGACGCGGGTCTGCGAGGCGAAACCGTCGGTCACGAGGTTTTCGGCGGCGTTGCGGTTGATCTCGGCCTCTTCGAGTTGCGCGCGGGCCTCTTCGACGCGGGCCTCGGCCTCGGGGACGCGGGTCTTGGCCTCGGAGAGCCGCGCGCGGGCCTCTTGCAGCGTGGCCTGACGGGCCGCCGGATCAAGGCGGCACAGTTCGTCGCCCTGATCGACGAAGGCCCCCTTGCGCAGCGGCTCGGAGATCACGAGGCCGGAGGTTTCGGCGCGCAGTTCGACGATACGGTCGGCCTCGGTGCGGCCCCGGACGATCACGGCGCTGTCCACCTCGCGGGCCTTTGAGCGTTGCACGACGACGCGCATCGTCTCGGTCTGCGATTGCGCCGATTCGCCGGTGTTGGCCTCGGTTTCGGGGGTCTCGGCGCTCTGCGCTGCGGTTTGTGGAAGCAGGGCGAGCAGCCGGTCACGCTCGAACACGAATGCATAGATCAGCCCGGAGACCAGCACGGCGATCAGAATGGGAACCAGGCGCATGTGTGAACTTTCAGGACTTGTGACAACGGTCGGCACGCCAAACGGCGCACCGCCGAGCTATAAGACGGATACGCTGAACTGACCGGTTCAGATTAATCTTTTCCGCGCGTCACTGCAAGCGTCACACATGGCGCCGCACCGCCGCCCCTTGGCAGGGGGCGGGCTTCGGGTTAAGAGGAGCGGAAATTTCGCAAAGGGGCGACGGCGTGAGCGACACCGACAGTTTCATCGAGGAAGTCACCGAAGAGGTGCGGCGCGACCGGTTGTTCCGGCTGATGCGGCGCTATGGCTGGATCGCCATTCTGGCGATTCTGCTTTTGGTGGGCGGGGCCGCGTGGAACGAATGGCGCAAGGCGCAGGCGCGCGACACGGCGCAGGCGTTCGGCGACAGTATCCTGTCGGCACTGTCGGCTGAGGACCGTGCGGCGCGGGCGGCGGCGCTGGCCAATGTCGATGCGCCGAACCCGGAGGCCGCTGCGGTTGTGGACCTGCTGGCCGCGGCCGAGGGCGCAGATCAGGACCCGGAGGCTGCGGCGGCGCGCCTGCTGGACATCGCCGACCGGGATGCCACCCTGCCGGTCTATCGTCAGATCGCCACGCTCAAGGCGGTGACACTGCCGGGATCGGGGCTGAGCGTCGAGGACCGTCGCACGCGGCTTGAGGGGATGGTGTCGGAGGGCGGCGTCGTGCGCCTTCTGGCCGAAGAGCAATTGGCGCTGCTCGCGCTCGAAACCGGGGATCGGGCGGCCGCGCTCGAAGCCCTGACGCGGATCGCGGTGGATGCCGAAGCCACACCGGGCTTGCGTCGGCGCGTCACACAAGTGATTGTGGCACTGGGAGAAGAGCCGCCGGACACACCGATGGCCGATCCCGATACAGCGACCGTGCTGCAAGAATAAGCGCGGCATCACGGGGCAGGCGGCAAGAGGCGACAAGTGAGGGCGATGCAGTGACGGCGAAGACGGTATTTTTCGGGCTGGCGGCGGCCCTTGCCCTGACGGCCTGTTCCAAGGATGAGCCGATCCTGAGCGGCGAGCGCGAAGGCATTCGCGAGGTGCTGCAAAGCGAGGTGCGCCGCGCTCAGGCCGAGGAAACCCCTGAAAACCAGGTGATGGCGGTCACGCTCCCGGCGGCGGTGAACAATGCCGAGTGGACGCAGCGCATCGGCACGCCCTCGACCCGGGTGGCGCATCCGGCGCTCTCGGTGGCTCCGTCGCTGGCCTGGTCGGTGAATATCGGTTCGGGCGACGGGCACCGCGTGCGGATCACCGCCGATCCGGTGGTGGCGGGCGGGCGCGTGTTCACGCTCGATGCCGAGGCGCAGGTCGCGGCGGTGTCGACCAGCGGATCGCTGCTGTGGACCACCGATCTCACGCCGCCGAATGATCGCTCGGACCATGCCAGCGGTGGCGGGCTCGCATTTGGCGATGGCAAGCTCTTTGTGTCCTCGGGATTTGGCGTGCTGAGCGCGCTTGACCCTGAAACCGGGGCGACGCTTTGGTCGCAGGACCTTGGCTCGCCCGGGACGGCGACGCCGACGGTTTATGACGGGCGGGTCTATGTGGTGGCGGGCGACGATGTGGCCTGGGTGCTTGACACCGCGACGGGCCGGGTCGAGTGGCAGTTGAGCGCGACGCCGGACATTCACAACGTTCTGGGCGGCCCGGCGCCGGCGCTGACCGAGAAATATGCCGTGCTGGCCTTTGGTGCGGGCGAATTGCAGGGCGCGTTCCGCAAGGGTGGCTTGCGGCTCTGGGATGCGCAGGTTGCGGGGCAACGCTCTGGCGTGGCAAGCGCGCAGGTGCTGGATATCACCGGCGATCCGGTGGTGGTCGGCGACCGCGTTTACACCGGCAGCCATGCCGGCCGCATGGTGGCGCTGCGGCTGGGCAGCGGCAAGCGCATCTGGACGGCCAACGAGGGCCCGCTCAACCCGGTCTGGCCTGCGAGCGACTCGCTCTTCATGGTTACGGACCGCAACGAGCTGGTGCGGCTCGCGGCGCAGGACGGCACCCGCATCTGGAGTCAAGCCCTGCCGCTCTTTGACGCACGCAAGCCGCGCAAGCAGGCGCAGATCGTCGGACATTTCGGTCCGATCATCGCGGGCGGGCAGCTGGTCCTTGCCTCGGGCGACGGGCGGCTGCGGTTCTTCGATCCGGCCTCGGGGCAGATGATCCGCAGCGTCGATCTGCCGGGCGGTGCCACGTCCAATCCGGTGGTTGCGGGCGGCACGCTCTACGTCGTGTCGAAAAAGGGTCAGTTGCTGGCTTTCCGTTGACCGCGCGATCCTGTATCAGACCGGCTTGACGCCGGAGCGGAGCCTGATCCATGTCTTTCACCCTCGCCATCGTGGGACGCCCCAATGTGGGCAAGTCCACGCTATTCAACCGCCTTGTGGGCAAGCGCCTGGCGCTGGTCGATGACCAGCCCGGCGTGACGCGCGATCTGCGCGAGGGGGCGGCCCGGCTGGGCGATCTGCGCTTTACCGTGGTCGACACGGCGGGGCTGGAGGATGCCACCGATGACAGCCTTGAAGGCCGGATGCGGCGACTGACCGAGCGGGCGGTGGAGATGGCCGATGTCTGCCTCTTCGTGATCGACGCGCGCACCGGAGTGACGCCGGTGGATGAAATCTTTGCCGAAATCCTGCGCAAGCGGTCGGATCACGTGATCCTTGCGGCGAACAAGGCCGAGGGCTCTGCCGCCGATGCCGGGGTGATCGAGGCCTGGGGGCTGGGGCTGGGCGAACCCATTCGCCTCTCGGCGGAGCACGGCGAGGGGCTGAATGATCTTTATGCGCAGTTGCAGCCGCTGGCCGATGCCTATGAGGAACGCGCCGAGGCGGATGCCCCGGTCACCGATATCGAGGTGAACGAGGAGGGTGAGACGCCCGCGCAGTACGATCATACGCCGACCAAGGCGCGGCCCTTGCAGGTGGCAGTGGTGGGGCGGCCAAATGCCGGAAAATCCACCCTGATCAACACGATACTGGGTGAAGAGCGCTTGCTGACCGGCCCCGAGGCGGGGATCACCCGCGATGCGATCTCGCTCGCGCTCGACTGGGATGGGTTGCCGGTGCGGATTTTCGACACGGCTGGCATGCGCAAGAAGGCGCGGGTTCAGGACAAGCTGGAAAAGCTGTCGGTGTCGGACGGGCTGCGGGCGGTGAAATTCGCCGAGGTGGTGGTGGTTCTGCTCGATGCCGCCATTCCCTTCGAGCAGCAGGATCTGCGGATCGCCGATCTGGCCGAGCGCGAGGGGCGCGCGGTGGTGGTGGCGGTCAACAAATGGGACGTGGAGCCCGAGAAGCAGCAGAAGCTGCGCGAGTTGCGCGAGGCGTTCGAGCGGCTTTTACCGCAGCTGCGCGGCGCACCGCTGGTGACGGTCTCGGCCAAGACCGGAAAGGGTCTCGACCGGCTGCGCGCGGCGGTGGAAAAGGCGCATGAGGTCTGGAACCGGCGGATCACCACGGCGCATCTCAATCGCTGGCTGGTGGGCATGCTGGAGCAGCACCCGCCACCCGCGCCGGGCGGGCGCCGGATCAAGCTGCGCTACATGACGCAGGCCAAGACGCGGCCCCCCGGTTTCGTGGTGATGTGCAGCCATCCCGAAAAGCTGCCGGAAAGCTATACGCGCTATTTGGTCAATGGGTTGCGCGAGGATTTCGACATGCCGGGAACGCCGGTGCGCCTCTATATGCGCAGCCAGTCGGACAAGAACCCCTACAAGGCCAAGAAGAAGCCGGGCCCGTCGAGCCTGCGCAAGCACATCTCGGGGCGGTCGTCGAAATAGGGGGTGGGTGCGTTAGGGCCTGAAACGGACATTGATTGACCGGTAGAAGGTGCCGCGCGGTCGCAAAGCCGGGGACTGGCGATCGCGCGGCACCTTCGGTGCGTTTCGCGCGAGGTGCGACAACGGCAGCTAAAGGCCACCATCGCTCCCCCTAGACCACACGCTCCCTGCGCCACAGGGCATATCCGGTCCTGGCCGTGATCAGCACCGCACCGCCTGCCGCCAATCCGAGCGTCAGGGCGCTGCCGTCGTCCATGTTCTGCACCACCACCCCGATCAGGGCCCAGATCACGCCCGCCGCGTAGGTGAGCGCGCCGGGCCGCAGCGTCAGGACCGCCGCTGCAATTACCAGGGCCAGCGCCAATGCCACGACCGCGGCCGCCACCTCCGGCAGCCAGCCATAGCCGCCCAGCACCAGCCCGACCGACACTGAACTCGCCGCCGTGAGCCATCCGGCATAGAGCCCGACCGGCCCGGACAGCCATCCGCCATCACGGTGCGGCGCGCGCAATAGCGCCAGCAGCGCCGTGACCAGCATCGCCCAGATCATCACCGTGGCCCAGGGCACCGAGGTATTGGCGACCGGGATCCACGCGGCCCCCACCAGCAGGCTGGCCACCAGCGGCCCGCGCATCCGTGACCAGCCTGCATCCTGCCTGCGCGCGATCACGCCGAACACCGCGCCTAGGATGAGCCAGAGATAGATCACCCCCCAAAGCGCAAAGGCATAGCCCGCAGGCTGCACTGCCGGGTTGTCCTGCGGCACGGGAAACTGATCGGGGCTGAACCCGTTGAAGCCGTCGCCGAGAAACGGTGAGGCGGCGAAACCGAGTGCAGCGGCGAGATGGGCGAAAGCGAGAAACCGGATCATGCCCCTTCCATCGTCCGCGCGCCGCGCGGCGTCAATCCCCATGCGCGCCGAAAAAACGGCGCCGCCCCTTGCATTGCATCACGAGAAGTTCAAATCTTGGACGGTAAAAGGTTGATATCCCTTTGACAAAGGAGGCTGCCATGACCACCGCCACAGACCAGTCGCTGCGCGCATTTCTCAAGCCCTATACGGCCAAGAGCGATCTGCGGGGCGGGCTGTCCTTCGCAGGGACGCTGATGGTTTATGCGGCGGCGCTGATCGGTGCGGGGCTGCTGGTGGGGCAGGGCGCATGGCTACTTGCGCCGCCGCTGGTGCTGCTTCTGGCCTTTGCGACGGTGCGGCTTTACGTCTTGCAGCATGATTGCGGGCATTATTCGCTTTTTGCGACGCGCTGGCTGAACGATGTGGCGGGGCATGTTCTGTCGGTGTTTTCGCTGACGCCGTTCCGGGTCATGCAATACAATCACAACCTTCATCACGCCTATCTCGGTAATCTCGATCACCGCGAGACGACCGAGGTCTATACCATGACCCTGAGCGAATGGCAGGCCGCCCCGTGGCACCGGCGGCTGTGGTACCGGATTTACCGCAACCCGGTGGTGATGCTGTCACTGGGCGGCATCGTCACCTATTTCTTTGCCTATCGCTGGCCGCGCAACACGGGCCGGGTTGGGGCGTGGGGTGTGATCGCGCATAACGCGGTGCTGGCGGGGTTCGTGGCGCTGGTCTGGGCCACGCTCGGCTGGCCGGGTGTCGGTGTGCTGGGGCTGAGTGCGGTGATCGCCGGGGTGATCGGGGTATTTCTGGTCTATCTTCAGCACAATTTCGAAGAGACCTATTGGGACCGCAAGCCCGATCTGGATTTTCGCAAGGCGACGCTGGAGGGGTCGAGTTCGCTTGATCTCGGCTGGCTATGGGATCTGGGCACCGGCAATATCGCCTATCACGACCTGCATCACTACAACCCGGGTATCCCGTCCTACAACCTCCGGCGTTGCCAGAACGCATTGCCGGATCATCTGAAGTATCACGATGTGATCCGCTGGCCCGAGGCGCTTGCCAGTTTCCGTCTCAAGCTCTGGGACGAAGAGGCCGGGCGGCTGGTGCCGTTCCCGGCCGCGCGCAGGCGGCGCCCGGTTGCGCGCGTCACTGCATCCTGAGCGCCCCGTCGAGGCGGATCACCTCGCCGTTGAGATAGCCGCATTCGACGATGAACCGCGCCAGCCGGGCATATTCCGCCGGGTCGCCCAAGCGCTTGGGAAAGGTCACCTCGGCGGCGAGGCTGTCCTGCACGTCCTGCGGCAGCCCGCGCATCATCGGGGTGGCGAAGATGCCGGGGGCGATCGCCATGACGCGAATCCCCTCGCGTGCCAGATCGCGCGCCATGGGCAACGACAGCCCGACAATTCCGCCCTTGGAGGCGGCATAGGCCGCCTGTCCCTTTTGCCCGTCAAAGGCGGCGATGGAGGCGGTGTTGATGATCACGCCGCGCGCGCCGTCGGCATCGGGTGCATTTTCGGCCATCGCGGCGGCGGCGAGGCGGGCGACGTTGAACGTGCCCACGAGGTTGATGTCGATGGTGCGGCGGAAGGCGTCGAGCGGGTGCGGCCCGTCGCGGCCCAGCACCTTGGCCCCGGTGGCGATGCCGGCGCAGTTCACCGCCGCGGTGATCCGTCCCATGTTGGCCTTGGCCGTGGCGATGGCGGCACTGACCGACGCCTCGTCGGTCACGTCGGTCTCGGCAAACCCCGCGCCGATCTCTTCGGCCACGGCGTGCCCGCGCTCGGTATCCCGGTCAAGCAGCGTGACCTGCGCGCCCGCCTTGCGAAACTGCCGCGCCGTTGCCTCGCCCAGCCCCGAGGCCCCGCCCGTGATGATCGCCGCCGTGTCCTCGATACGCATGCCGCTCTCCTGCGATTAAATGAACATATGTTCAGATACCGTCTGCGTGCCGATCTGTCAAAGCCCCGGTTTCTTTATGGCATAAATACTCATAGTCACCGTTCACTCCGTGCGCTGCCGCAGCCGGGTGATCACCCCAAGGGCCACGACCGTCAGCAAGATGCGGTAGATGTGGTGCAGGGTGACGAAGGCCGGGTTGGCCTGCAGGCTGAGCGCCACCAGCGCCATTTCGGTGACGCCGCCGGGGGCGAGGCTGATCACCAGCACGTCCACCGGCTCATTCGTCATGCGCTGCAGCAGCGCCGCCAGCCCGACGCCAATCGCCAGCATGCCGCCCACCGACACCAGCGCCAGCCCCGCGCCGCGCAGCAAGAGCCCCCGGCTCAGCCCGGTGAAGCGCATGCCGAGCGCGGTGCCCAGCACCATCTGCGCAAGGTTCACCAGCCATTGCGGGATGTCGAAACTGAGCCAGCCGGTCAGTGACAGCAGTGCGGCCACCGCCATCGGCCCGGTCATCTGCCCGGCGGGCAGGCGCAGGGCGTGGCCCAGAGCCAGCCCGGCCAGCCCCGCCAGCGCAACCAGCGGCAGGTCGGACCATGGCACATCGCCGCGCGCGAGGCTTTGGCCCGCCGCGCTGCCCACAGGCGCGCCCAGCCAGAGCGACAGGCCCAGGGGCAGCAGCGTCACCACCACGATGATCCGCAGGAACTGTTGCATCATCAGCCGGGTCATGTCGGCGCCCGCCGCCTCGCCCATCTCGATGCTCTCGTATAGCCCGCCGGGGGTGCTGGCGTAAAAGGCGGTGGTGCTGTCATAGCCGCCCAAGGTGCGGAAGACCGCGTAGCCCAGCCCATGTGCCAGCCCCACGAAGAGCGTGACCGCGCCAAGCGTCAGCGCGTAGTGATGCGCCTCGGTGAAAAGCGCGGGCGTCACCTGCGATCCGATCATCAGCCCGATGATCGCGATGAACACCAGCCGCAGCCAGGTGGGAAAGCGGTAGCCCTGCGGCAGGTGCCGGGGCAGGGCGGTCGCGATCAGTGCAGAACAGGCCAATGGCCCCAGCATGAACGGCAGCGGGGTGCCGATGGCCTGCGCGGCAAACCCGGCAAGACCCGAGAGCGCGAGCAGCGCGAGAGTGGTCAGGATATGCGGCATAACCGTCTTGAACCACCCCGCGCGGGCGGGGGCAAGGGGCTCAGGCGAAGGTCACGTGCTTGTCGAACGGCATTTCGCGCAGGCGGGTGCCGGTGGCAGCGAAGATCGCGTTGGCGAGTGCTGCCGGAGCCGGGGGCACGGGTGGCTCGCCGATGCCACGGATCTTGTCGGCGGTCTCAAGCCCGCGCAGCTCGATTTCGGGGCATTGGTAGAGGCGCATGCCCTGATACTGGTCGAAATTGCGCTGCTCTGCCGCGCCTCTCGCATAGGTGATCTGGCAGTTCATCGCGTGACCCAGGCCGAAGATCACGCCGCCCTTGACCAGCCCGTCGAAATTCACCGGGTCGATGATACGGCCGACATCGGCGGCGACGTAGACGCGGGTGAGGCGAATGCCGTCCTCGGTGTCGCTGACCTCCACCACCTGTGCGCAGGGCACCCCGAAGGACAGGCAATAGGCGACGCCGCGCCCCTGACCGGGGGCCATGGTGCTGCCCCAGTTCGACATCTCGCCCACCGCCTCCAGCACCGCGCGCGAGGGGGCGTGATTGCACAGGCGCAGGCGTTCTTCCAGCGGGTCGGCCCCGGCGGCGTGAATGAGCTCGTCTAGCAGGCAGTCGTGGAAGAAGCCGTTGGACGAGGCGCCAACCGAGCGCCAGCTTGAGATCGGGGCGAGTTCCGGCGCGCGGTAGCCGGTGACGCGGTAATCGGTGATGGCGAAGGGCTGATCCCATGCGCCTGCCACGATTTGCAGGTCGGGCCCCGGCGCGGGGATGGTCTGGCGGCCCATCTGCGACGAGAGCACCGAAGGCATGGCGATGCCCAGGTCATAGGCGGTGACGTGGCCGTTCTCGACCCGACCGCGCCCGCGCGCCATGGCGATCTGGCGGGGGAAGTCATGCGCCATGTCCTCTTCGCGCGAATAGGTCAGCTTCACCGGGCGGCCCGGCATCTCCATGGCTATGTGGGTGGCATGGCGGACCACTTCATCCTCCAGCCGGTGCCCGAAACTGCCGCCGATCATCTCCGCGTGGACATGGATGCGGTCGCGGTCGAGCCCGGTGATCCGGGCGACATTGGTCTCGATGAAACGCGGCACCTGTGTGCCGGTCCAGATATCCACGCGCTCGGGCGTGTAGCGCACGGTGGCGTTGAGCGGCTCCAGCGGGGCGTGGGCGAGATAGGGCGCGCGGTATTCGACCTCGATATCTGTGCCGCCCGCCAGTGCGGCCTCGACATCGCCCTCGTCGCGGAACTGGCTGTCCTGTGCGTCGCTCGTGAAGCTGTCTGACAGTGCCTGCCAGTGGTCGGCCATCCCGGCGGGGTAGGGTGCTGTGGCCCAGTCGCAGGTGATCGCCTCTGCGGCGCGGATCGCGCGCCATGTGTTGTCGGCGATCACCGCGATACCGCCGGGGATTTCGATGATTTTCTGCACGCCGCGCATGGTCTCGGCCTCTGACGCGTCATAGCTGGCGAGGGCTGCACCCTGACCGGGGTTCAGGCGGATCGCGGCGTGCAGCATGTCGGGCAGGTCGATATCGATGCCATAACCCTGCGTGCCGGTGGATTTCGCCACGATATCAATGCGCTGCATCGGTTTACCGAGCAATCGCCACTCTGAGGGATCGCGCAAGGTGACATCTGTGACCGGCTCGGTCTGCGGGGCCTCTGATGCAAGGCTCTGGTAGCTGAGCCGTGTGCCGTCGGGCAGGATCACCGCGCCGGTCTCGGTGCTGAGGGCCGACCGCTCCACCCCGTGCAGCCGTGCGGCCGTGGCCTTGAGCGTCTCGCGCGCCACCGCCCCGGCATGGCGCAGTTTGTCATAGCCATCGGGCACCGTGGTCGAGCCGCCGGTGATCTGCATGCCGAGGAATTTCATCGGCGCGTCGGCGAGGTCGCGCACAGTCTCGGCCATCCAGCTGTCATCGGTGGCGCGGAAGGGCACGGCGTCGCCTGCAAGGGCGGTGTTGTAATAGGCCGGGCTGGGCGGGCCGAAATCGGTCTTGATCTGGTCGATAGAGACATCCAGTTCCTCGGCAATCAGCGCCGCCTGCACCGAGACCGCACCTTGCCCCTTGTCGGCACGGGGGGTGATCAGGGTGATCGCGTCGGAGGTGATCCGCACGTAAGGCGTCAGCGCCGCCGCCCCTTCGGGCAGGTCGGCAAGGAGCGGGTTGGTATAGGGTGTCTTGTAGCGCCAGACACCGAAGGCGACGCCGCCTGCGATGGCGACCGAGCCGATGAGAAAGCTGCGGCGGGCGATGGTTTTCACGCGTCCCATCTCAGGCCCCCTCGCTCATGGACTTGGCGGCGGCCTTGATCGCGGCGCGGATGCGCGGATAGGTGCCGCAGCGACAGAGATTGCCGGACATGGCGTCGTCGATTTCCTGATCGGTCGGGGCGGGGGTCTCTGCCAGCAGGCTGGCGGCCTGCATGATCTGACCGGACTGGCAGTAGCCGCATTGCGCAACCTGCGCGTCGATCCAGGCCGCCTGTACCGGGTGCGGGGCGTCGGGCGTGCCGAGCCCCTCGATCGTGGTCACCGGGCCCCAGACATCGCCGACGGCCACCTGGCAGGAGCGCACGGCCTCGCCGTCGATATGCACCGTGCAGGCCCCGCATTGCGCGATGCCGCAGCCGTATTTCGGCCCCTTGATCCCCAACACGTCGCGCAGGGCCCAGAGCAGCGGCATCTCGGGCTCCAGATCATCGAGGGAGTGGTCGGCGCCGTTGACATTGAGTTGCATGAGGCAGGCTCCTTTCGCGCGGGGGCTGTGGCGGAAGATAAACCGTTCGGTTCAGGTGTAAAGCGGGATTTGGGGAGGAGTGGTCTGGAGCGGACTTTGGTAGTGAGCCGCGCATCGCCGTGCCGGGGGGGGGCCGGGCGTTGCGCGGCGGGCTTCGCCCTTGATTCCGCGCCAGTGACCCTACTCCGCCGTCCACCCCTCATCCCGGTGCGTCCCGTCACAATACGGCTTGTTCCCCGACAACCCGCACCGGCACAGCACGTATTTCTCCGGCGACATCCCCTCCGCCTGCGCCCCGGCGGGCGAGGTCACGTTCTGCACCCAGTAGGGCCCGTTCTTCTCCACCGTGATATCGTACCGCTCCATCATCCGGTGCTCCCGCCCGCCATCCGCGCGCTTCAACGCCAGCGCTCCCGACGGGCAGGCGGCCACAACCTCCTCCACCTCGGCCCGCGTGCCCTTGTCGGGCTGGATCCACGGCTTCTGCTCCGGGTCGAAGACATGCCCGGCGATCCGCCCGCACTCGGCGGCATGGGCACAGATGCGCGGGTTGAACGTCACCGCCACCTCCGCGCCCTCGTAGCTCAGAAGCTTGTCCTTGCCCGCCGGCTCTCCGCCGTCGCTCCTGAACCCCGCCTTCTCGTGGCTGCCGTCGCAGAACGGCTTGCTCCCGGACTGCCCGCAGCGACACAGCGCCATCGTCGCCTTCACCTCGATGTCTTCCCCGTCGGGGCCTTTCATCCGGCGGATATGCTTGGCGACGAAGGGCCCGTTCTCGCGCGCTTTGATGGCTGGTTTGTCCGACATGATGTACCTCCTTTTCACCGGGAAGTTAGCCCGCAGGTCGGTTCCGCCCACCGACGTAATACCGACAAAATACCGACGTTATACCGACGTTGGATTTCGGGGGTTTCAGTCTCGCCCCAGCGCCTGCATCACCCGCACCAGCTCGGCGCTGATTCCCGGCTCCGACAGCGCATGCCCGGCCAGCGGAATCATCCGCAGATCGGCCATTTCCCAGTCTCTCGCCAGCCGGAACGCCGATTCCGGCGGGCAGATCATGTCATATCTGCCTTGCACGATCGTGCCGGGGATATGGGAAATTTTCGGTATGTTATCAAAGATTTGCCCATCCTTCTCGAGGAAGCCGGCATGGGTGAAATAATGGTTCTCCAACCTCGCGAAGGCCCGGGCATAATCCGGCGGGCTGTCCCCGCCCACCCCGCTCGACCCCACGGTGGCCAGCGCATTCTCCCACGCCGCCCAGGCCTTGCCGAACCTCGCCTCCTCCGCCCGGTCCCCCGAGAACAGCCTCTTATGGTAGGCCGCGATCATATCCCCCCGCTCTTCCTCGGGTATAAGCCTTTGAAATTGCTCCCAGGTTTCCGGCCAGAACCGACCCGCGCCACCGCCATAGAACCAGTCCAGCTCGGCCCGGGTCATCGTGAACACCCCCCTCAACACAAGGTGCACCGCCCGCTCCGGATGGCTCTGCGCATAGATCAGCGCCAGCGTCGCCCCCCAGCTTCCGCCGAACACGATCCATCGCTCCACGCCCAGCGCTTTGCGAATTTTCTCAATGTCCGCAACAAGATGCCACGTCGTGTTGGCCTCGACGCTGGCATGCGGCTTCGACCGCCCGCACCCGCGCTGGTCGAACAGGATGATCCGAAACACCTTCGGATCGAAATACCGCCGCATCGCCGGGCTGCACCCTCCCCCGGGCCCGCCATGCAGCACGACAACTGGCTTGCCCTCAGGGTTCCCCGACTGCTCCACATAGATCGTATGCCCGTCGCCCACATCCATCATCCGCCGGTCGAACGGCTCGACCGGGGGGTACAAATACTGGACTGCGCTCTTTTGGCCTGAGTATTTATCCATGACCGTCCTATATACGAGGGCGTGACCAAAAGAGCATATGGAGAGCAGAATGCAAGCCGCTCAGACCACGATTGACGCCGCCGAAGTCGCAAAGTTCGAGGCGATGGCCGCCGAATGGTGGGATCCGAACGGGAAGTTCAAGCCGCTGCACATGCTCAACCCTTGCAGGCTTGACTATATCACCAGCCAGATCGCCGCCGAGTTTGAACGTGATCTCAACGCGACGTCACCTTTCGATGGCTTGCGGATTCTCGATATCGGCTGCGGCGGCGGCCTTCTAAGTGAACCGATGGCGCGTCTTGGCGCGGAGGTTGTGGGCGCGGACGCGGCAGAGCGGAATATCCCGGTGGCGCAGATCCATGCCGAGCAGTCCGGCCTTTCCATCGATTACCGTCACACCACGGCCGAAGCGCTGGCAACAGAGGGCGAACAGTTCGACGCGGTGCTGAACATGGAGGTGGTCGAGCACGTCTCCGATCCGCTGGCCTATTTGACTGCTTGCCAGCAGTTGCTGAAGCCGGGCGGCATCCACATTTGTTCCACCATCAACCGCAATCCGAAAAGCTTCGCCATGGCCATCGTCGGCGCGGAATACGTGATGCGCTGGCTGCCCAAGGGCACGCATGAATGGTCGAAATTCGTCACGCCGGACGAGCTTTACAAGCTGATGGAACAGGCTGGCCTCTCGCCGGTCGACCGCAAGGGGTTCGTCTTCAACCCCGTGACGTGGTCATGGTCTCTGTCGGATCGGGACCTGAGCGTGAATTACGTCACGGCCAGCCTGAAACCGGCCTGACGTTCAGCCACCGGATTCCATCTTCGTCCGCAACTCTCGCAACACCGGCAGCGTCGCGCGCACCTTGTCCTCGCCCAGCTCGTCGACAAGCTCGGAAATCAACGGTAAAATCGCGGATATCGCCGCATCGCGCGCCTGCCTGCCGGCCGGGCTGATCGTCACCATCTTGCGGCGTGCGTCGTCCCAGTCGGGGCGGATATGCACGTAACCGGCCCATTCCAGCTTGCCGAGCGTGTTGGTCATGGCGCCCCGTGTCACGTGGAACGACTTGGCCAACTGCGCCGGGCTTCTCTCGCCGCCAATCCGCGCAAGATGGTTCAGAACCGAGAAATGTGAGATTTCCATACCTTTGGGCAGCACCCGGCTCAGCTTGTTGCGGATCAGCTGTTCATTGGTCAGGATTTCGCTGAATAGCGTCACCGCGAGGGGGTTGCCGGGTTTTTCTGTCATTCGGGGTCATCGAACCGATTGGCCTGCCGCAAGGAAGGGATGCGGCGCCTCGCTTCTTCCACGTCTTTCCTGTTCAGATCAACGCATATCACACCTGGCGCTTCCCCGGCATCCGCCAGAATGTCACCCCATGGGCCGATGGCCAGGGAATGCCCGTAGGTTTGGCGCTGTTTTCCGCGTGTGGCGGGATGGGTGCCCGTCTGGGCCGGAGCCAGAACGTAGGAACCTGTCTCGATCGCCCTTGCGCGCAGCAGGGTTTCCCAATGGGCGGCGCCGGTCACGGCGGAAAAGGCGGAGGGAACCGTCAGGATTTCCGCGCCGTTCCGGGCCAATGTCCGGTAGAGGTTCGGGAACCGTATGTCGTAACAGACGGTCAGCCCGACCGTACCGAACGGCGTTTCGGTCGTCACCGCGGTGTCGCCCGGCCTGTACCCGTCAGACTCGCGGTAGACTTCGCTCTCGGAGACCTGCACGTCGAACATGTGGATCTTGTCGTAGCGGGCGGCGATGGCACCATCGGGGGAGATCAGGAAGGACCGGTTTGCAAAGCGCCCGTCCGGATCATCGGTCTTGAGGGCGACAGACCCGATAAGGCACCAGACCTGCGCATCCCGCGCTTTCGTACGAAGCGCTGCGAGCGTTTCGTCGTCCGCCTCGCGCGTCAGAACCTCTTTCTGCCGCGTCCGGCTTGTCGACAGGCAGTTGGTCACCTCGGGCGTCAGGATGAATCCGGCGCCGAGGCCCACGGCCTCGTCAAACCGCGCGCTTGTGGCTGCGATGTTCGCCGCAGGATCGTCCCCGCTGGTCAGTTGAAGCAGTGCCGCCTTCATGCGGCAAGCAGCGGATCCAGCTTCCCGGCGCGCTCGAGGGCGTAAAGCTCGTCACACCCGCCGACATGGGTGTCGCCCACGAAGATCTGCGGCACGGTGCGCCCGCCATTTGCGCGGTCGATCATCTCGGCCTTGCGCGAGGGGTTTTCCAGTACGTCGATCTCGGAGAAACTGATGCCTTTCTCGGTCAACAGCCGCTTGGCCGCGTGGCAGAAGCCGCAGAGCGGCGAGGTGTAGATTTCGACCGGTTTCATAACGTGCTCCCGAATGATTGCGCTTCAGGAGAACTTAGGGATGCTTGGCCACGCGCGCCAGTACCAGAATGCGCACATCTTCGGCACCGGCCGCGTAACAGGCCATCGTTGCCGCGGCCAATGTCGCACCGGAGGTCATCACGTCATCGACAAGAAGGACGGTTCTGCCCTGCGCGAGATTGGCTCGGGCCGGTTTGACGGAAATGGTGCCCGACAGGGTTTCGAACCGTTCATCGAATCCCTTCCCTTTTAGTGGGAGAGTCCTGACATTCCGCTGTAGAAGGTCCGGGCAGTGTTCGGCATCCAGCCGCCGGGCCAGCCCGTTGGTCAACAACGCAGACTGATTGTACCGGCGGCGGAGCATGCGGGTCCAATGCAGGGGGACCGGGGCGATGAGGGTGTTCGGCGTGGCAAGCGTTCGGGCGGCGCTGGCCAGCCACAGCGCCGCTGGCCGGACGATCTCCTGCCGGTCGCCATGCTTGAGCGCCATGACGAGTTTCCGGCCGTTGTCATGATAGAGCATTGCGGCACGGCCCGCGCTCCACGGCCGGGCAATCCTGAGACAGTCGTCGCAAGTCACGGTCTCGCCCTCATCCTCGCCGGGAAGGGGCACACCGCACAGCTGGCAGGACAGGCCGGAGATGAACGGCGTATCGCGCCAGCAAGGGCCACAAAGGCCGAATTCGCTTTCCACCTGGGTTCCGCACAGGATACAGCGGGGCGGATAAATCAACTGCAGCGCAGTTTGAAAAGAAACCAACGTCATCTTACCTTTTGCGCCATGACAACTCCGCTTACCGATCGCGCGGCCCTGATCCGCAACCGTGCCCGCGCGATGGCCGCGCCGGTCACGTTCCTGCAAGAAGCCGCCCGCGATGAAATCGAGGATCGTCTGGCTCTGGTTAAAAAATCCTTTCGCAATCCGGCAGTGATACGCGCATTCGGTGGTGTGTGGGATGATTTTTTGCCCGGAGCGCAGGTTATCGACGATCAGGAGACCCTGCCGCTGGAACAGAACGGGCATGACTTGGTGGTTCACGCCATGTGCCTGCATTGGGCCGACGACCCGGTCGGCCAGTTGATCCAGGCACGAAGGGCGCTGCGACCGGACGGGCTTTTCCTTGGCGTGATGCTGGGGGGAGAGACGCTGCACGAGTTGCGCGCATCGCTGGCCCAGGCGGAGGCGGACCTTTTTGGCGGGTTGTCTCCGCGCGTGGCCCCGATGGCCGAGATTCGGGACCTCGGCGCCCTGCTCCAGCGGGCGGGGTTTGCCCTGCCCGTGGCGGACAGCGTGCGGCTCACGGCGAGCTATGTGGCCCCTCTCCAACTCATGCAGGAACTGCGCTTCATGGGCGAGGGCAATGCGCTCCACTCGAGGCGGCGCACGCCGACTTCGAAAGCGCTCTTTCAACGTGCAAGTGAAATCTACGTCGAGAGCTTTGGCGAGGCTGACGGCCGAGTGCCTGCGACCTTCGAGTTCATCGTGTTGACCGGCTGGGCCCCGGACGCCAGCCAGCCCCAGCCATTGCGCCCCGGATCGGCCTCGAAGCGGCTGGCCGATGCGCTTGGCGCCGAGGAAACACGGCTCAAAGATTGACGGCACGGCGGAACCCGTTATGTCCACCGCTGACAGGAACGAGAGACAATACCCATGCCCGAAGCCAGCGCCCGGCCCGCTCATGCCCCGGCTGACCACCCGGCGATCCCGCAAGCGAAAACCGGCGTTCTGCTGGCCAATCTCGGTACGCCCGATCACTACAGCTATTGGCCGATGCGCCGCTACCTGGGCGAATTCCTGTCTGACAGACGGGTGATCGACTACAGCCCATGGAAATGGCAGCCCCTGCTTCAGCTTGTGATCCTGTCGAAACGGCCGTTCACCAGCGGCAAGGCCTACAAGTCGATCTGGAACGAGGAAAAGGGGGAAAGCCCCCTGATGACCATCACCCGAGACCAGACCGCCAAGCTGTCGAAAGCACTCGCGGGTCGGTATGGCGATCAGGTGATGGTGGATTCCTGCATGCGCTACGGCAATCCCTCGACGCAATCGAAGGTGCGTGCAATGGTCGAGGCAGGCTGCACCCGTATCCTCTTTTTCCCGCTTTATCCGCATTACGCCGGGGCGACCTCGGCCACCGCGAATGACCAGTTCTTCCGCGCACTGATGAAGGAAACCTGGCAACCGACGGCTCGCGTGGTCGAGCCTTATTTCGAGCATCCGCTTTATATCGAGGCGTTGGCGCAGTCAGTTGAGCGCGCCTATGGTGGACTTGAGACCAAGCCGGAGATCCTCGTGGTGTCCTATCACGGGATGCCCAAGCGCTACCTTCTTCAGGGTGATCCCTATCACTGCCAGTGCCAGAAGACGACGCGCCTGCTGCGCGAACGGCTGGGGTGGGGCGAGACGCAGGTCACCACGACGTTCCAGTCTGTCTTCGGCCCCGAGGAATGGCTCCGCCCCTACACGGTCGAAGAAGTTGCCCGGCTGGCGCGCGAAGACGGCAAGAAGCGGATCGCGGTGATTGCGCCGGCCTTTTCGGCCGATTGCATCGAGACGCTGGAAGAGATCAACGAGGAAATCCGCGAAAGTTTCGAAGAGGCGGGCGGCGAGGCGTTTACCTATATCCCCTGCCTCAACGATGACGACGCGCATATCGCGGCGCTGACCGAGGTGATCGAGGACAACCTGAAAGGCTGGGTCGCGTCGTAGGGCGGGCTTGCCCGGCTACCTGTCGTGCATTCCCAGACCGTCCATGATCCGGTCGTAGTGCTTTTCGATCCGGGCGGTGCGCGTTTTCGATTGCTTGGCACCGGAGATGTGCAGGACGTAACCACGTTGCCGTCCCGGCGTCAGCGCGTCGAACGCGGCCTTGAAATCGGCATCCTGCGCCATCTTCTCGGTCAACTCCTCCGGGTAGACCAGTTCCCGCTTTGCCTTGAAATCCACCTTCTGGCCGGACTTGTGCACCTCGATAGCACTCGTGATGATGGCGCGAAGTATGTCTTCCTGCTCGGTGATCTCCACGAGGCTGCGAAATCGCATCTGGCGGGCCGCTTGCGAGTTCTTACCCGGGGCCACCAGAACCCCGTTCGGATCGTCGATAAGCGATCCGCGCATGAAGCCAAGCCCACAATAGTCTTTCATCTCGTGGAGGATCACCACGTTCCCGCCCTCATAGGTGTAACAGGGCTGTCTCCACTTGAGCTCTTCCTTCAAGGGGTATTCGAGTAGGATCTCACGAAGGCGGTTCAACTCTTCCGGGAACCGCTTGGCCTTTCGGAAATAGGGGTCGAGTCTCATTCCGTCACCTCCTCCTCCCGGACTCGGCCAGAGGTTAGAAGCTGCGCGATTTTGTCGCAAGGACGGTTCAAAACGAAAAGGGGCAGCGCCAGGCACCACCCCTTCGATACCGGACGATACCGGTCGGTTCAGATCAGGAGGACCTGCGTACCGACCTTGGTCAGTCCGAAGAGTTCCTGGATATGCTCGTTGTAAAGCCCGATGCACCCGTTCGACGAGCGTCGCCCGATCTTGCGGGTGTCGTGTGTGCCGTGGATGCGATAGTAGGTCCAGCTCAGGTACAACGCGTGCGTCCCGAGGGGGTTATCCGGGCCCGGACCGACATAGCTCGGCCAGTCGGGGTTGCGTTCCAGCATCGAGGGCGTCGGGCGCCATTCGGGGCCGACAACCTTCTGAACCACGCTTGTCCGGCCTCGGCGTGTCAGTTCCTCGGTCATGGGAACACTGGTGGGATACAGCTTGTAGACCGATTGATCCTCGGACCAGTAATGCAGGGCCCGCGACTGGGTATCGACCAGGACCGCACCGTTGTTCAGGTTCGAAAAATAGGGCTGCCAATTCAGGGTCCGGAAGCTCGAGATATTGCGCCGGACGCTTTGCGAGATGTCATCCTCCATCTCGGTCGTCGCGGCGCTGTTCATGCTCTGGGCCAATGCGGGGGCGCCGATCACCGTTGCAGTGCCGGCGAGAAATGCTCGTCTGCTCACACCACTGGTATGTATTTTCGCCATTGCCATTTCTCCGTGAATGCTGGCTTTTACCGGCGCAGACTATAGTGCGCGAATGCCGCAGTCGCAATTCAAACTCGTAGCCTGTGGCGACGGGGCGCCCAAGCGGGTTTGAACTGCCCGGTATAGCGGGCTAAAGGGATGAGACTTTCGACTCAATAGGTGGCTGAGCTTCATGGCGCGTATCATCGGACTTATGTTTTCGGCACTTGTACTGCTTTCTGCATGCAGCAGTTCCATGACCGGTCCGCCTGCGGGAACAGATGGCAGCACGGGCGCCCGCATTCACCGTATCAGCCCAAGTGAGACATCGACGATCCAGTACCGGATGCTGGATTCGGTCAATGCCTTGCGCCAGGCTACCGGAGCGGCGCCATTGACGCTCGATTCGCGGCTGAACGCGGCTGCCGCCACCCATTCTCGAGATATGTCCCTGCAGAATCGCCCCTGGCATTTCGGCTCTGACGGCTCTTCTCCGATCGACCGGGTCCGCCGCGTGGGTTACGGCGGTGCGCTGATCGGCGAGAATATTTCCGAAACCTACGAGAACGAGTTGGAAACGCTCGCCGCGTGGATGGAAAACGAGAACACGCGCCGGACCATCCTGTCCAAGGACGCCACCGAAATGGGCTTCGCGTGGGAGCAGGAAGCCAACGGCAAGATCTGGTGGACGCTGGTCACCGGCCGCGGCACGTCCACGGCCGGCCCGACGTCCTGATCCAGTTGCCTGTCAGGGCGTCAGGATGATCGGCGTCCCGTTGTTGACCATCGCATAGACCCACTCCATGTGGCGGTTCTTCAGCGATATGCAGCCTTCCGTCCAGTCCTTGCGCTTGTCGCGAGGATTGCCATTCGGCCGCCCGTGGATGAAAATGTCGCCGCCCGGCTTCTTTTCGTTTTCCTTGGCAAAGGCCCGATCGGTCGGATTGGGATAGGAAATCCCGATCGACAGGTGGAACTTGCTGTTCGGATTGCGCCGGTCGATATAGTAATACCCTTCGGGCGTTTTGCCATCGCCCTCGAATTGCTTGTGGCCGCGCGGGGCAAAGCCCAGCTCGACCGGATAGGTCTTGAGCACGCGGTTGTGGTGCATGAGGTACAGCCGCCGCTCGTCCTTCTGCACGATGACCTGGGTCACCTCCGGCCCATTGTACTTTTTGAACTTCGATCCGCATCCAGCCAGCCCGATCGCCAGCAGGACCACGGTAACCAGTTTGATTGCCTTCATGGCTTGTCTCGATATCCTTGCCCCGATGGGCGCATTTTACAGAACTTCACCGGCTCGGGCCAAGGGAAATACGCAGGTTTACGAGGCGTTCTTTCGAAATTCCGCGACAAGTTCGACATGAACGGACCAGCGAAACTGATCCACGACCCGCAGACGGGTCAGATCATAGCCGTGGCGCACCAAGACGGCGGCATCGCGGGCGAACGTGACCGGGTTGCATGAAACGTGCGCGATCACCGGAACGCCAGATTGCGCAAGTTGCGCAATCTGCGCCTCGGCACCAGCTCGCGGCGGATCGATGATGGCCGCGTCAAAGGCCGAAAGTTCATCCGATTGAAGCGGCTGACGAAACAGGTCGCGGGTTTCCGTCGTGACTTTCCGAACGCCCTTTGCATATCGCCACCCGGCATCGAGGGCGGCGGTCATGGCTCGATCCCCTTCGACAGCGTGTACCGCCGCCTTGCGCGCGGCCGGAAGGGAGAAGGTGCCACAGCCTGCAAACAGATCGACGATGGATGACGCACCGTCGACGATGTCGAGAACGTCGGTCCGAAGTGCGTCTTCACCCTGCTTCGTGGCCTGCAGAAAGGCGCCTGGAGGCGGTACGACCGGAATACCGTCAAACCGCTGCTCCGGTGGCAGGCGCGTGGCAATCATTTCCGCATCCCAGCTCAGCCGCGCCAGGTCACGGTTCTGACAGAGCTCAGCCAATGCCATCCGCAGGGCCCCGTCCAGCGGCTTGCCATCGGTCACCGCGATGTCGAGGCCCGGCTCGGACAGCGTTGTCGCCACGCGCAATGGTGTCTTGCGGCTTGCCCCGATCGCGGCCAGCTTCTCGGCCACCGGCAGCGCTGCCATGAGGCGCGGGTGAAGGAGATGGCAATCCGGGATATCGATAATGGCCTCGGACTGCTTGCCGTGAAACCCCGCCATGGCGCCCTTCTTCGTGCGGCGCGCCGAAAACGTGGCCCTGCGCCGGGAGTTTGGTGGCGACACGTGAATGGGCAGGAATTCCGTCCCGAGGCCTTGAGCCTGCAGGGCCGTTCTGACGATATCGGTTTTCCAGTCAGCCAGCGCCGCATCAGACAGATGCTGCATCTGGCAGCCGCCACAGGACTTGAAGTGGCGGCACGGCGGCGAAACCCGGTCGGAGGACGGCGTGACGATGCGGACGTCTTTCAGGTGCTCTCCGTCGGGCATGCCGGTCACCACCTCGCCCGGAAGGGCACCCGGCACATAGATCGGGCCCTCGGCGACCCCGTCGCCAAGGTGGCCCAGCCGCTTGATCGTGTACTCCGTCAATCCTTACTCCGCCGCGGTCTCGTTGTCGGCCTCTACATCGGCGTTCAGGAACCCGCCCGACTGCCGCTCCCAGAAACGGGCGTAAAGGCCGCCCTTGGCCAGCAGCTCGGTATGGGTGCCTTCCTCGAAGATGCGACCCTGTTCCAGCACGATGATACGATCCATCTGGGCGATGGTCGACAGGCGGTGCGCAATGGCGATGACCGTCTTGCCCTCCATCATCCCGTAGAGGGTCTGCTGAATCGCCGCCTCGACCTCGCTGTCGAGCGCGCTGGTCGCCTCGTCGAGGAGCAGGATGGGCGCATCCTTCAGGATGACACGCGCCAGTGTGATCCGCTGGCGTTGCCCGCCCGAAAGTTTCACACCGCGCTCACCGACATGCGCGTCATAGCCTTTGCGACCCTGGGGATCTTCCAGGTCGAGGATGAATTCGTGCGCCTCGGCCTTGCGGGCCGCTTCCAGCATCTCTTCCTCGCTCGCGTCCGGCTTGCCGTAGAGAATGTTGTCACGCACCGAACGGTGCAGAAGCGCGCTGTCCTGCTGAACCATGCCGACATGGTCGCGAAGACTGTCCTGCTGAATGTGCGATATGTTCTGCCCGTCGATCAGGATGCGACCGTCTTCGGCGTCATAAAAGCGCAGCAACAGCTTGACGAGCGTCGATTTGCCGGCCCCCGACCGCCCGATCAGGCCGATCTTCTCGCCCGGCTCGATGGTCAGGCTCACACGGTCGAGCCCGCCTGCCCCGCGCCCGTAATGATGCGAGACCGCCTGGATTTCGATCCGGCCGTCTGTCATCTGCAGGGGCTTGGCGTTCGGGTCGTCGACAAGGTCGATGGGCTGAGCGATCGTCTCCATCCCTTCGGCGACGACACCGAGTTGGCGGAAGAAGGTCGTAAGCGCCCACATGATCCAGCCGGTCATGGCGTTGAGGCGGAGTGTCAGCGCCGTCGCCGCGGCCACGGCGCCCACCGTCGCACTGCCCTGCATCCAAAGCAGCATGGCCCACCCGACGACACCGACGATCAGCAGCCCGTTCAGGAACACGAGCGCCACATCCATGATGGTGTAGATCCGCATCTCGGCCCGGAACGTCGTCCGGGTGTTCTCGATGGCTTCCTTGGCGTATTCAAGCTCGCGTTTGTGGTGCGCGAAAAGCTTCACCGAATGGATGTTGGTATAGGCATCCACCACGCGCCCCGTCACCTGCGACCGCGCGTCTGACGCCGCCTTCGACGCCGGCCCGACGCGCCGCATGACCCAGCGAACGAGGATGGCGTAGAGCACAAGCCAGATGACCATCGGGATCGCCAGCCGCGGATCCGCATCCGACAGCATCAGCGCCGCACCGATCACGTAGGCCAGAGCGAAGGTGATGGCGTCGAACACCTGGAACACGGCTTCTCCCGCGGCGGGCGGGGTCTGCATGATCCGGTTGGCAATGCGCCCGGCGAAATCATTCTCGAACCAGCCCACCGACTGCCGCAGCACGTGCTTGTGCGAGCGCCAGCGGATCAGGGTGCCGAAGTTCGGGATGATCGTGTTGTTGAGCAGCAGCACATCGATCGCCTGCACCAGCGGTCGCAGGATCAGAATGAACAGGGCCACCACGATCAGCTCGAGACCGTATTGCTGCCACACCGTTTCCGGCTCTCCGGAAAGGCGATCGACCAGTTGACCCATGTAGTAGATCAGCCAGAGTTCGATACTGGCAACGAGCACCGAGAATATCGCGGTCACGCAGAACACCCGGCGAAACGGTTTCATGTAATCGCGCATGAACGGCCAGAGCCGGGTCGGCGGCGTGTCTGTTTCCGCATACTCACAATACGGATCGACAAGATTCTCGAAAAACTTGAACATGGAACGGCATCCTGATCGGGGGGCGCAAAGCAACGCAGCACAAGCCGCGCGCGGTATCACATAGGACGGATTATGGGCTTAGCTAAGCCAGATCCCGCGATACATCTTGCGTCCCTCCTTCGTCAGTCCTGCGAAGATGGCCCGTTTTTGATCAGATTGTCAATTGAAGTCTCTATGACAGGTCGGAACCAAGCAGGTCGTCGCGGCCGAGTGTGAAACCGGACTCGATCCATTTCGTCTCCAGTTCGGTCAGCTTTTGGCCAAGGGCCTTGCCCTGGTAGCCCGGCATCAGGTCAGCCGCGGATACGGGGAAATCAGCCGAGGCACCTTGCGCGATGCGTTCCAGCTCAGTCGCGGAGGGTTCACGGTTCTCTGCCGCTGATCTCAGAAGCAGGATATCGACACCGGCATCCTTCCCGAACCTGTACCCGATTTCGCCTGCATCGAACATGCTTTCCAGTCCATCCTGGATTCGGGAAAGCTGTTTGACTTGGGCTCGGCTCAAACGAAGGTGCTCGGCCTGATCCGAACCACCGAGAGCGGCCAGCCTGCGGATTGGATCAACCTTAACTGACAGCGATTGTTCAAGATGGACAAGCGGCCCCAGAAGGCCGTCATCCGCACCGGGCAGGATGTGCCTAAGGATGCCGGCCCCGCGCATCGAGGCCACGGCGGCCGCAGGCTCCGGCGCAGCGAGGAGCTTCAGGACCTCCGATCCGACCCGTTCCTTCGAGAGGGTCTGGATACCGTCGGCCAGCGTGGCACAGGCGGCAAGACCGTCTTCGTCAAGCCCGCCCGACCCGTACCAGGCATGGAATCGGAAAAAGCGAAGGATGCGCAGGTAGTCTTCGCGAATCCGTTGCTCGGGATCCTCGATGAAGCGGACGTGGCCCGCCTGAAGGTCCGGAAGCCCGTTGAGAGGGTCGATCAGTTTGCCATCCGAACGCGCGTAGAGGGCGTTCATCGTGAAATCGCGGCGGCGTGCGTCTTCTTCCACGTCGTCGGAAAAGGCGACCGTGGCGCGACGGCCATCGGTTTCGACATCCTTGCGGAACGTCGTAACCTCGTGGGGGAGACCACTTGCAATGACGGTGATCGTGCCATGTTCGATGCCGGTCGGCACCGCCTTCAGGCCGGCCGCGTCCGCCAAGGTAATTACATGTTCCGGACGGGCATCGGTGGCGATGTCGATGTCGCGCACCGGCATTCCGAGAAGATCGTCCCGTACACAGCCACCGACGAAGAGCGCCTGATAGCCAGCGCTTTCAAGCGCGCGGCAAACGGCCTGGGTGGGCGCGTTCCTGATCCAGTCGCCGGTAAGTCTCATCTGCTCTCGAGCGCGTCAGCCATGGATCGCAGGATACGCGCCGTCGCCCCCCAGATATAGTAGGGACCGAAAGGGACCGTATAGTAGTGCCTGCGGCTTCCCCGCCAACGGCGTGACTGCACGCTGAAGTGAGCCGGCGTCAGGATATGTTCGAGCGGTACATCGAACACCTCCTCCACTTCGCCAAGCTCCGGAACCGGCGTGAACGGCTCTCGTACCAGGGCGATAACCGGGGTAACCCAAAAACCGGTCACCGTCTCGTGTGCCGGCATGAGACCGAGAACCTCGACATTCTCCGGTGCGAGGCCGATCTCCTCGTGTGCCTCGCGCAGCGCAGCCGCCGTGATATCGGCGTCGCCCTCGTCCTGCTTGCCACCGGGAAACGCGATCTGCCCGGGGTGATGCTTGAGCGCCGACGACCGCTTCGTGAGGTATAATCGCGACGTTTCCCCCTGGGCCAGCACAGGCACGAGCACGCCTGCCGGTCGAAGCTTTCGCCCCTCCGGCAGCACGGTATCCGGATTCAGGTCATAATCGGAAGACGGCGCGCGAGCCTGAGAGACGGCCGTTCGCAGGCGGCCGGCGGCGTCACCGGTCATCATCGGGCGTGTCGGGCGCATCGAACCCGAGGGTCGCCGGGTCGAGCCGGTAATGGGCGCCACAGAACTGACAATCTGCGGTCACGACGCCTTCCTCGGTCGTCATGGTTTCGATATCGCGGGCGGAATAGATCGACAGGCTTTGCCGCACGCGGTCTTCCGAACAGGTACAGCCGAAGCGAACCGGCTGAAACTCGTAGGCGCGCGGCACTTCCTCGTGGAACAGCCGCACGAGAAGATCGGCCGGTGCGACCGACGGACCGATCAGCTCCAGCGCCTCGACGGTATCGAGCAGGATGTTGACCCGGTTCCAGTTTTCCTCGCCCTCTTCGCCGACCACGTCATCCGCGACCAATAGGCCTCCTTCCCCGGTGCCGCCATCCATTATGCCGGGAGAAGCCTTGGGCATATGCTGAACCATGATGCCCCCGGCACGCCAGTGTTCGGCTTCCCCACGCTCGGTCGATTTCCCGAAGCTCAGCTCGAAACGTGTAGGCAATTGTTCCGACTGGGCGAAATATGCCTCGGCACAGGCGCTCAGGCTGCCGCCAGCGATCGGGGTGATGCCCTGATACGGATCGGACCCCGGGCCCTGATCGATCACGACAGAGAAGTATCCCTTGCCAAGCTGGTCGAAGGGCCGTTCGTGGGTCACGCGGTCTCTGTCAAAGCTGGCATAGGCGCGAATTCGGGCCATCTCGCCCTCATCCTGCGGTGCATAGTAGTCGGTTGCGATCATGCGCACCGGACCGTCCGTCTGGACCTGAAGAGAGAGCTTCCAGCGCAGCTTGATCGTCTGACCGATAAGAGCGGTCAGCAGGGCCATTTCGGCCACAAGGGCTTCGACGGCCGGAGGATAATCATGCTGGCGCAGAATGCCATCAAGCACGCCGTCCAACCGGGCGAGGCGGCCGCGCATGTCGGAGGCATCGAGCTGGAACGGCAGGATCGTATCATCCCACGCGATTTTCTGACCAAGTGTCATGGAGTTTCCTTAAGCCGCGGAAATTGGCATACCGCGACTATATATGAACCGCCAGTGATGATCCAAGAGAGGCTGCATGATCCCCAGATTCGGCCCGGTGCCCCGCCGTGACATCGCCTATTCGCACCGCATGGGTGCATATGCCATCCTCGCGCGGCAAGGTCAGCTGCTGCTTACGTTGCAACACGAGCCTGAACCGGAACTGCAATTGCCCGGTGGGGGTATCGATCCCGGCGAATCGCCACTCAGGGCTTTACATCGCGAGGTCTACGAAGAAACCGGATGGGTCATCGGCGAGCCAAGAAGGTTGGGGGCATTTCGGCGTTTCGTGTACATGCCGGAATACGACAAATGGGCGGAAAAGCTTTGTCTGATCTACACGGCGTTTCCCGTTCGCCCTCATGGCCCCCCGGCCGAAGCCGGGCATACCGCATTGTGGGCCAGCCCGGAAATTGCCGCCAGGTCTCTCGGCAATTCGGGCGACAGGCATTTCGTGCGGGCCTATGTCAGCGCCCGTTGAATTCAAGCAGGACGGCCGAAACGTCATCGTCGAACTGATCTGTTTCCGTGATGTCGGCGAGATGCCAGACCAGCGATTCAAGGCAATCAGCCCCGCGTGACCGCCGTAGCCCTGTCACTACTTCCGCAAGGCCGGTCTCGCCCAGCATGTCGCCGCGGCGGTCGCGGCATTCTATCATGCCGTCTGAGTAGATCAGCAGCCGATCGCCTGGAGACAGGTGCACCTTGCGCGTTTGATACGTCGCCTGACCCAGCAAACCGACAGGCAACCCGCCGTCGCCGGCATATTCGATCTGGCCACAGGCACGCTGAACCAGAGGCGCCGGATGCCCGGCCTGGACAAAGGCGACTTCCCCGGTTTCGAGATCAAGTACCGCCAGAAGCAAGGTAAGGTAATGCTCGGTCTCGATCTCTCCCAGAATGAGTTCGTTCAGTATCGAGGCGGTTTGGCCGGGGCAACGCCCTTGGAAGCTGCCGTGCTCATTAGTGACGAGCGCGATATTCTGCTCGGGGGTCGTCGCTGAAAGGTATCCGGCAAGCCGGGCTGTCATCAGTGCCGAGCTGATTCCGTGGCCCGAGACATCCATGCCGTACACGCCAATCTGCGTTTCGCTGATCTGGAACATTCCGACCAGATCGCCTCCGACATGTCCGCAGGAATGCAACATCAGGGACACTTCCGCACTGCCGAAATCCCGATACCGCTCGCGAACGAGGGACTGTTGCAGCTTTCGGGCCTCCACGAGATCGCCGTTGATGGCATCGTGAATCTGTTGGAGTTCATCCAGCGTCGTCCGCACCAGCCGATTTTTTTCTGTAAGTTCCCTTTCCATCCGCACGACCCGTTCGGCCGCAGTGATACGTGCGCGAAGGTCGGCAGCGTTGACCGGCTTTGTCAGGAAGTCGTCGGCGCCGGCGTCGAAACCGCGCGCCATGTCCTGCCTGTCACTCTTTGAAGTCAGCAATATGAAGTACCCATACCCCTCTCGCTGCATCTGGCGAAATTGATTGCAGAATGCCAGCCCGTTCATGCCCGGCATCATCCAGTCACTGAATACGAGGTCCGGAGGATCGGTCCGGCACGAAAGCAGGGCTTCCTGGCCGGAGGCAGCTTCGCGTACCGAATACCCGGCCTGACGCAACATTCGCGACAACGTGAGCCTCTGCGAAGGGCTGTCATCCACGACAAGCACCTTGCGCACCGCCTTGGATGAGTCCTCCGGCCCAGCCTGATGTTTTGAAACCTGCGCCACCTGCCACCGCCTCTAGCCTTGTGACATCCGACTAGCGCCCGCGGTTTAACCAACGATGAAGTGCGAAATTTGCCTCTAAACGGAGCTAAACCCTCAACCTTTGATTAACTCATCAGGCCTAACCTCGGGAACAAGAAGGAATTCCGGGGTAACGTGATGATCGATTGGAACCGTGTAAGCGAACTGCGCGAGGAAGTCGGGGAAGACAACTTTGACGAGGTGATCGACCTGTTTCTGTTCGAGGTCGAAGACGAACTGGCCAGGCTGAGGCATTGCCGCGACGCCGAGACGCTTGCCGCAAGGTTGCATTTTCTCAAGGGGAGTGCGCTGAACCTTGGCTTCGCGGCATTCTCTGATTTGTGTCAGGCCGGGGAAACTGCGGCCGGCAAAAGCGCCGAACCCGAAACGGACACCGACGCCATTCTTACATGTTATGACCAGTCGAAGCAGGCCTTCGTTCGCGGTCTGCACCGTTTCGCGGCAGCCTAGATCAGGAACTCTGCGAGCACTTCGTCATTTGTGATGTCCCGGAACGCAAAGCCGGAGGTCTTCATACTCGCTTCAATCCGCGCGAAATTCTCCGCGCTGCTGGCCTCGATCCCTATCAGGACCGAACCGAAGTTGCGGGCGGATTTCTTCAGGTACTCGAAGCGCGAGATGTCATCGTGCGGTCCCAGTATGTTCAGAAAATCCCGCAGCGCGCCCGGCCTCTGTGGCATTCTCAGGATGTAGTATTTCTTGATACCGGAAGACCGAAGGGCACGTTCGCGAACCTCGGGCAGACGCTCGAAGTCGAAATTGCCGCCGGACGTGACACAAACCACCCGTTTGCCGCGAACGAACTTACGAAGATCTTTCAGGGCATCGACGGCCAACGCGCCCGCGGGCTCCAGAACGATACCTTCCACATTCAACATTTCGAGGATCGTCATACAAAGCCGGTCTTCATTGACCGTCATTGCGCACTCAGGGTCGAGATCGCCCAGGCGTTCGAATGTCTTTTCCCCGATCTGCGCAACGGCGGCTCCATCGGCGAAGGTTACCACCTGGCTCAGACGCACGGGTCGACCTGCCTGTAAAGCCGCGCCGAGACAGGCGCCGCCCTCCGGTTCCACGAGGGCATACCCGCAGTAATCGCCGAGATAGCTGCGCACGCCGGCGGACAGGCCACCCCCGCCCACCGGCATGACGATCAGGTCGGGCGCGCCGCCGAGTTGCGTTTCGATCTCGACACCAACCGACGCCTGCCCCTCGATCACATCCACATCATCGAAGGGGGACAGGAAATGCCCGCCCTTTTCGGCACAATGTGCCTTCGCGGCGGCGAGCGTGTCGTCGAAATAGTCACCGGTCAGTTCCACGGTCACGAATTCACCACCGAAACTTTTGGTTTTCATGATTTTCTGCTGCGGCGTCGTCACGGGCATGAAAACCATGCCCTTCACACCGAAATGGCGGCACATGAAGGCAACGCCCTGAGCGTGATTGCCGGCGCTGGCACAAACGAATGTCGTAGTGTCAGGGGTCCTTTCCAGCACTTTGCGCATCGCGTTGAACGCTCCGCGCAATTTGTATGATCTCACAGGCGTCAGATCTTCCCGCTTCAAGAAAATCTCCGCCTCGTACCGTTCCGACAGGTGATCGTTCCGTTGCAGCGGCGTAGGATCGAAAACGTCGCGCATTGCGGCTTCGGCGGTTCGGGCGAGGGTGCGAAAATCGGTCATGCCGGTGTCAGTGTCGCATTAACCGGGCCCTGACAAGATGCTGCGATAAAGAATACCTGGGCATACAGCGAACGACTGCACCTTGCCCAGCGTGACAAAAGCCGATAATCGCCTCGCCCAAGACCGTGCAAAGGGGAAAGCGATGTCCGCGCCGAAGAAAGTCGTTCTGGCCTATTCCGGGGGGCTTGATACCTCGATCATCCTGAAATGGCTGCAAACCGAGTACGGATGCGAAGTGGTGACCTTTACCGCCGATCTGGGCCAGGGCGAAGAGCTCGACCCGGCGCGCGAGAAGGCAGAGCTGCTGGGGATCAAGCCCGACAACATTTATATCGAGGACATTCGAGAAGAATTCGTCCGCGACTTCGTGTTTCCGATGTTCCGGGCCAATGCCGTCTACGAGGGGCTCTACCTGCTCGGCACGTCGATCGCCCGCCCGTTGATCTCCAAGAGATTGGTCGAGATCGCCGAGGAAACCGGCGCCGACGCCGTGGCGCACGGAGCCACCGGCAAGGGCAACGACCAGGTTCGGTTCGAACTGGCCGCCTATGCGCTCAACCCGGAGATAAAGGTCATCGCCCCCTGGCGGATCTGGGATCTGACCAGCCGGACCAAGCTGATCGACTTTGCCGAGAAGAACCAGATCCCGATCGCAAAGGACAAGCGTGGCGAAGCGCCGTTCTCGGTCGATGCGAACCTCCTGCACACCTCCTCCGAGGGAAAGGTCCTGGAAGATCCCGCCGAAATGGCGCCGGACTACGTGTATCAGCGCACCACCCATCCCGAGGACGCGCCAAACGAGGCAGAGTATATCGAGGTGGGGTTCGAAAAGGGCGACGCGAAATCCATCAATGGTGAAACGCTGTCTCCCGCGACCCTTCTGACGAAGCTGAACGAGCTGGGTGGCAAGCATGGCATTGGCCGGCTCGACCTGGTTGAAGGGCGTTTCGTAGGTATGAAATCGCGCGGGATCTACGAAACCCCCGGCGGCACCATTCTGCTTCAGGCGCATCGCGGTATCGAGCAGATCACGCTCGACCGCGGCGCCGCTCACCTGAAAGACGAGCTCATGCCGCGCTATGCCGAGTTGATCTATAACGGCTTCTGGTTCAGCCCGGAGCGCGAAATGTTGCAGGCCGCGATTGACCGGAGCCAGGAGCACGTCACCGGTACCGTCCGTCTGAAGCTTTACAAGGGGTCGGTCAACGTCGTCGGGCGCTGGTCGGAGCATTCGCTCTATTCCGAAGCGCACGTGACGTTCGAGGAGGATGCCGGCGCGTACGATCAGAAGGATGCCGCCGGTTTTATCCAGCTCAACGCCTTGCGCCTCAAGCTGCTGGCGGCACGGGACAGGCGTCTCAAACGCTGAGCCTGTCCGAGAAAAGCGGTTCGTAATACGGCAGGGCGGCCTCGGCCAGTTTCGCCTGATCTGCGGTCAGCGCGGGCAAGTCGCCCTCCGCGGCAGCAAACCCGGTAGATCTGTGGACGGCGCAATACCAGTGCGGCGCCCAGACACCATCATCCGGGTGACCTCCCTTTGGCCAGGACAGCATCGCAGGATCCCAGGGAAGGCCGATGGTCTTGCACAGCGCCCGCAACATGGCTTCGGGATCGCGACGGATATCAGCGGAGTCGATGACCACGGGCGCATGACCACGCGCCTGGAGTTGCCTGTAGATGTCGAACTGCTGGGTAAAACCGATATCGGCCAGGGTCGGGTTCTCGTATTTCGCCGAGAAGCTGGCGGCGACACGGGCGGGATGACGGATCAGGAAGACGTTCGTCACCTCCGCAATCCAGTCGCGTGGCACTCCCTCGATCATGTGTTGCGTCATGTGCTTTTGGTAGAAATGCGGTTTTTCCCCCGGGATAGGTCCCAGAAGAGTCTCAATCACCTCGTTCGGCGCAGTGGGTTGCGAGACGATAATCTCATCGCGCATGGGGTGGTTCAGTCCCGTCTGCGTCAGATAAGCCGCGTAAAAAGGTTCGTCGATCACGGCAAAGTCGCCGCGTGCCCCGAAGGCGTACATCATCGCCGTAGACAGGTTGCGCGGCCCTGACCACATCGCAATCCGCATCAGGTGGTTTCCTGCTGGATCAGGGTTTTGTAGAGCCCCTGGATCGTCTTCGTCACCGGTCCAAGCTGACCATCGCCGATGACCCGCCCGTCGATTTCGCCGACCGGTGTCTGCGCTCCGAATGTGCCGGTCAGAAACGCTTCGTCGGCGCCATACGTATCGACAAGAGAGTAGTTCCGTTCGTACACGGGAATCTGGTTCTCGCGGCACAGGTCGATGACCTTCTGCCGGGTTATGCCATTCATGCAATAGTCGCCCGTGCTGGTCCAGACGGCCCCCTTTCGCACAATGAAGAAATTGCATGCGTTGGTGGTATTCACGAAACCATTTACATCGAGCATCAACCCTTCGTCAGCGCCGGCCTTTTCCGCGGCGATGCAGGCGAGAATGCAGTTCAGCTTGGAATGGGAGTTGAGCTTCGGGTCCTGCGTCATCGGAAGTCCGCGCAGATGCGGCACCGTCGCCAGCCGGATCGGCCGGCCAATCTGCGGCTTGGAATGCTCCATGATAATGGTCACGGTCGGACCCTGCTTCGACAGGGAAGGATGCTGGAACGGCCGGCTTTTCACCCCACGTGTCACCATCAGCCTTGCATGGGCATCCGACGTCATCTCGTTGGCGAATTGCGTGTCTAACACGGCCCGAAACATCTCCTCGCGCGTCATCCCGATGTCGAGGTCGATTGCCTTGGCCGCCTCGAACAACCGGTCGAGATGCTCATCGATGAACGCCCAGGTTCCGTTGTAGAGCCGCAACCCTTCCCAGATGCCGTCACCCAGCATGAAGCCGCTGTCATACACGCTGACCACCGCTTCCGCCTTGGGAACGATCTTTCCGTTCATCCAGATACGCAGGTTCTCGTTCCGCGCATCTTCCTCGGCCTGATGGGTGGTCTGGTAGTCTGTCATCGCTCATCCCGAATGTTACAAGTGACACCCGCGCCACCATTCGCCGGCACGTTATTTGGCGCAGATTCAGGTGCCAAGGGTAAAATCGGCTCACCACTGCGTGACATGGTGCTCGGCTCTCTTGGTGAGAGACACGCCACCTGTCACAGTCATCGTATTCATTGGGGAGGTCCGTTCATGATCATGCATCTCAAGGAAGTCAAAGCCGCCTTTCTGGCCGGGCTGATCGTTATTGGCGTCGGGGTGCAATGCACGAAGGCGCGCGCGGCCGGGACGGAGGTCCTGACAGTCGCAGGAGGCTGTTTCTGGTGCGTCGAGGCCGATTTCGAAAGCGTCAGCGGCGTGAAGGAAGTTGTGTCAGGATATACCGGCGGCACGACAAAGAACCCGACCTATAAAGAGGTCACGCGGGGCGGAACGGGCCATTACGAAGCTGTTCAGATCTTCTACGATCCGGCCCGCGTCTCGGAAGAGCAGTTGTTGCACTTGTTCTTCAGATCGATCGACCCCACGGACGCCGGTGGCCAGTTCTGCGACCGCGGCGCCAGCTATCGCACCGCGATTTTCACGAGCGATGCGGCAAGTCGGCAGGCTGCCGAGGCGGCCAAGGCCGAGGCGGCGCAGGCCCTAGGCCGGGACATCGTCACGCCCATCCTCAACGCGGGGCCCTTCTACGAGGCAGAGGATTACCACCAGGACTATTACAAAGGCACCAAACTGGTGATCACCCGCGGCGGGCCCAAGAAACAGTCCTCGGCCTATAAGTTCTACCGGGAAGGCTGTAACCGCGACCAGCGCGTTCGGCAGCTCTGGGGATCAGCGGCACCGTTTGCGGGAAGTTAGTCGAGAAACGCCTGAACCTCTGCCAGGGTCGGTATGGCTTCCGCAGTTCCCAAACGTGTCACCGAAATGGCAGCCGCGGCGGCGGCACGGCGAAGCGCTGTTTGAGGGCTCAATCCAGTCGAGATGCCCGCAACGGCATAGCCGGTGAACGTGTCCCCTGCACCGGTCGTATCGACCGCCGTCACCGGGAAGGCTGGAACCGAGGTCGTTTGCATCAGCCGAGTATCGTGCCAGTCGGCGCCCTTGGCCCCCTTGGTCATCAGAACGTTGGCCACGGGCAGGTGAAGCACTTCCCTGCCCAGCGCCTGGCTAAGCTGGCGGGCCTCGATCTCGTTCAGGATCAGAAGGCTCAGAAACGGCAACAAGGATGAGACGGCGTCAGCGTGGAATGGCGCGGCCGAATATGCGACGTTCATGCCTTTGCCAGCCGCAAGCATGGCAGCCTCGACCTGAAGCGAGGTTTCGTTTTGAAGGAGTAGCCAATCACCGCGCTGACCATTCGCCAAGGCCTTCTCGACCACGTCCCGGTTTTGATCATGATTGGCCCCGGGAAAAATTACGATCTGGTTCTCGCCCTGACCGTCGATCATCACGATGGCATGGGCGGTGGGGTGCCTGCTCAGGTGAATGTGCCGCGTATCGACACCCGCGGCCGTCATCCGATCAACGAGCCATTGGCCGTCATTTCCCACAGCGCCGATATGGCAAACCTCCGCTCCGGCCCGGGCGATTGCGACAGATTGGTTCGCCCCCTTGCCCCCAAGGCCGGACTTCATGCCTGTCGCGGCCAGCGTTTCCCCGGGGCCTGGCAGGTGTGGCAGGCTATAGAAATAATCGGCGTTGATCGAGCCGAGGTTGAAGATCATCGACCCTCAACCCACCTTGCAGGCCGCGAGCACGGCCATGTTGAGGATGTCGCTGGCCGTCGATGTCGATGAGCAGATCTGGATCGACTTGTCGATGCCTGACAGAATTGGCCCGATCACCGTGGCGCCCGCCATCTCCTGCATCAGCTTGGTCGAGATCGAGGCTGAATGGCGTGCTGGCACGACGAGGATGTTCGCAGGTCCCGTCAAACGCTGGAACGGGTAGTATTCCTGCGCGGCCTTGTTCAGGGCGACATCCACTGTCATCTCGCCCTCGAATTCGAAATCCACGCCGCGCTTTTCCAGAACCCTCGGCGCACGATGCATCTTTTCGGCGCGTTCCGATCGCGGGTACCCGAACGTCGAGAAAGAAACGAATGCCACGCGCGGTTCGATCCCGAGATTGCGTGCGACATGCACCCCTCGCTCGGCAATGGTGGCGAGATCTTCCTCATCCGGCCATTCATGCACCAGCGTGTCGGTGACCATCACGATCCGCCCTTTGTGCAGCAAAGCCGTCACGCCCACCGCCCCGTGTTCGGCATCCGCGTCGAATACGTGGTTGATACGGTCGAGAACATGGGCAGATTTCCTGGTGGCCCCGGTCACAAGCCCGTCGCCATGCCCATGCGCCAGCATCAGGGCGGAGAACACGTGCCGGTCGCGCGCGGCGAGCCGGTGAATGTCCTGCTGGTCGAACCCCCTTCGCTGGAGCTTACCGTAAAGGAAGGATTTGTACTCCTCGAGATGCTCCGTTTTCGCGGCATTGGTGATCTCGATTTCGGAGATCGCATCTCCGAGACCCGCGGCATCCAGCTTGTGCTGAACGTCATCGTCCCGCCCGACCACGATGGCATGTCCGAAACCGGAGCGCGAGTATTGAACAGCAGCCCGCAGGACGCGCGGGTCGTCGCCCTCGGCAAAGATCATGCGCGCCTGGGCATTGCGGGCGCGCGCGTTGATCGACCGCATGATCGAGGCGGTCGGATCCAGCCGCGATTTCAACGCCAGTTCATACGCATCCATATCGACGATGGGCCGCCGCGCTGCCCCTGTGTCCATGCAGGCTCGGGCAACGGCAGGAGGGATCGTGTGGATCAGTCGCGGATCGAACGGCGTCGGGATGATGTAGTCGCGCCCGAACGAGAGCTTGCGGCCATAGGCAATGGCAACCTCGTCGGGCACATCCTCCCGTGCAAGCCGGGCCAGCGCGTGCGCACAGGCGATCTTCATTTCGTCATTGATCGCCCGGGCATGAACGTCGAGGGCACCACGGAAAAGATACGGGAAGCCCAGAACGTTGTTGACCTGGTTCGGATAGTCCGACCGGCCAGTGGCCACGATCGCATCCTGGCGCACCTCGTGCGCGTCTTCCGGCGTGATTTCGGGGTCGGGGTTGGCCATGGCAAAGATCACCGGGTCCGGCGCCATCGACCTGACCATGTCCTGTGTCACGGCACCTTTTACCGAAACACCCAGGAACACGTCGGCATCCTTCATGGCCTCTTCCAGCGTACGAAGTTCGGTATCCACGGCATGGGCCGATTTCCACTGGTTCATGCCATCTTGGCGGCCCTGGTAGATGACACCTTTCGTATCACAGGCGATGCAGTTCTCGTGCCGCGCCCCCATGGATTTGAGCAATTCGATACAGGCAATTCCAGCGGCCCCGGCCCCATTGAGCACGATCCGGCATTCTTCGATCTTTTTGCCCGACAGGTGCAGTGCGTTCAGGAGCCCGGCAGCACAGATCACGGCTGTGCCATGCTGGTCATCGTGAAAGACGGGAATGTCCATCTGCTCCTTGAGCGCCTGCTCGATGATGAAACATTCCGGCGCCTTGATGTCCTCCAGGTTGATGCCGCCGAAGGTGGGCCCCATCAGCTTGACCGCCTTGATGAATTCCTCGGGCTCTTCGGTGTCGAGCTCGATATCGATCGAGTTGACGTCGGCGAACCGCTTGAACAGAACCGCCTTGCCCTCCATCACCGGCTTCGATCCGAGCGCGCCGAGATTGCCGAGACCAAGTACCGCGGTCCCGTTCGAGATGACCGCAACGAGGTTACCCTTGTTGGTGTAATCGTAGGCAAGCTCCGGCTTCCGCGCGATTTCTTCGCAGGGCACCGCAACGCCCGGCGAATATGCGAGCGAAAGGTCGCGCTGCGTTGTCATCGGCACGGTCGCAGTCACTTCGAACTTGCCAGGCGTCGGCTCGAGGTGGAAGGCAAGTGCCTCTTCGCGGGTATATCTCGGTTTCGACATGGTATGCGCTGTCATCCTGATTGTGTTGATTGATCCTTACCGAGGGTTTGCCCCCGGCTCAACAGCGGTGAGAATTGGGTTTCGCCTGTCATCCCGCGTTTGTAAGGTCTGGCGAGGTGAGAAACGGGGGAAATCGTGACGTCGCAGAAGGCAGCCGTGACGCCGATGATGGCGCAGTACCTTGAGATCAAGGCGCAGTATCCCAATGCGCTCTTGTTCTACCGTATGGGCGATTTCTACGAGCTCTTCTTTGATGATGCCGTGGCCGCGGCCGAGGCATTGGACATCGCGCTGACCAAACGTGGCAAGCATCTCGGCGAAGACATTGCGATGTGTGGCGTGCCCGTTCATTCGGCCGAAGGTTACCTTCTGACGCTGATCCGAAAGGGGTTCCGCGTAGCCGTCTGCGAACAGATGGAAGACCCGGCCGAAGCCAAGAAACGCGGCTCGAAATCGGTGGTAAAACGGGATGTCGTCCGTTTGGTCACCCCCGGCACGCTGACCGAGGAAAGCCTGCTGGAAGCGCGGCGGCACAATTATCTCGCCAGTTTTTCCCGCGTAAGAGGCGAAAGCGCGCTGGCCTGGGTCGACATCTCGACAGGCGGATTTCACGTTATGCCGTTGCCCGAGGTGCGGCTTGGCCCCGAACTGGCAAGGCTGGCGCCGAGTGAACTGATCCTCTCCGAGGCGGATGAGCTGCAACTGGAGGAACTGACCTCGGAAGCTGGCCTCTCGGTCACGCCCCTTGGCCGCTCCGCCTTTGACAGCACAGGCGGGCAAGAGCGGCTCTGCACCCTGTTTGGTGTCGAAACCCTGGAAGCGTTTGGCAGCTTCTCCCGCCCCGAGATTGCTGCGATGGGCGCCCTGGTCGAATATCTCGAGATTACTCAGAAGGGCAAACTGCCGCTCTTGCGCACACCCCTTCGCGAAGCGCAGGCGCGCGTCATGCAGATCGACGCTGCGACCCGGCGCAATCTCGAACTGACGCACGCGCTTTCAGGCGGTCGTTCGGGTTCGCTACTATCCGCGGTGGATCGGACGGTGACCGCGGGCGGTGGGCGTTTAATGGAACGGCGCCTGTCATCACCGTCCCGCGTGCTCGAAGTGATACAAGAGCGGCAGGATGCCGTGGCTTTTGCCGTGGAACAGGCTCGATTCTGCAATGATTTGCGCGAGGCGCTCCGCCGAGTGCCCGACCTTGACCGGGCTCTGTCGCGACTGGCGGTCGACAGGGGCGGGCCGCGCGATCTGGCGGCGATCCGCAACGGTTTGACCCAAGCCGTCCAGATTGCAGCCTTCATAGAGAACCTGGATCTTCCGGACATGATGGCGCGCGTCATCGGTGAGCTTGCCGGCCATGATACCCTACTTGGGCTGCTGGATGAGGCCCTTGTCGCCGAACCTCCGCTGCTTGCGCGCGACGGGGGTTTCATTGCCGAGGGTTACAACGGGGAACTGGACGAAGCGCGGCGCCTTCGCGATGAGGGTCGCGGCGTAATCGCGGGGATGCAAGCCGATTACGTAGACCTGACAGGCATTCAAAGCCTGAAGGTGAAACACAACAACGTGCTGGGCTATTTCGTCGAGGTCACGGCCACCCATGCCGACAAGATGTTGTCATCCCCGCTTAATGAAACCTTCAAGCACCGCCAGACCACCGCCAACCAGGTGCGCTTCACGACGGTGCCGCTCAGCGAGATGGAAACCAAGATCCTGAACGCCGGCGGAAGGGCACTGGAGATCGAGAAGCGGCTCTACGAAAGCCTGAAAGCCAGTGTTCTAGAAAATTCGGCCACCCTCTCGCAAACGGCAACAGCGTTGGCGGAGCTGGATCTGGCGACCGCGCTCGCCGATCTCGCGCGATCCGAAAACTGGTGCCGGCCAAAGGTCGACGGAAGCCGTGCCCTGCTGATCGAGGGCGGGCGGCATCCTGTGGTGGAACGTGCTCTGCGCGCCCAAGGTGGCGACCCGTTTATCGCCAACGATTGCGCATTGGGAGAGGATAGCGACATCTGGCTTCTCACCGGTCCCAACATGGCCGGTAAATCGACCTTTCTTCGTCAGAACGCCCTGATCGCCGTGCTGGCCCAGATGGGCGCCTATGTCCCTGCCCGTTCCGCGCATATCGGCATGATCAGCCAGCTCTTCAGCCGTGTCGGGGCCTCTGACGATCTGGCGCGTGGCCGCTCGACCTTCATGGTGGAGATGGTGGAAACCGCCGCCATTCTGAACCAGGCCGACGATCATGCCCTGGTGATCCTCGACGAAATCGGTCGCGGGACTGCCACGTATGACGGCCTGTCGATCGCCTGGGCGACCCTGGAACACCTGCACGAGATCAACCGCTGTCGCGCCCTTTTCGCAACGCACTACCACGAGCTGACCAACCTCAGCGAGAAACTGGATCGCGTCGATAATGCCACTGTCGCGGTCAAGGAACACGAGGGAGACGTCATTTTCCTGCACGAGGTCCGGAGGGGTGCGGCCGACAGAAGCTACGGCGTTCAGGTCGCCAAACTGGCCGGCTTGCCGCAGTCGGTCGTCGACCGGGCGCGTGTCGTTCTCGACGCGCTTGAAAAGGGTGAACGCGAAGGCCATGGCAAGCGCGAGGCCTTTATCGACGACCTGCCGCTCTTTGCCGCCAGCCCGCCCCCGCAACCGAAAGCGCCGACAGAAACGTCCCTCGCCGAGAAACGACTGGGCGAAGTGCTTCCCGACGAACTGACTCCCCGGGAAGCTCTCGAATTGATCTACGAACTGAAAGGCCTGTTGAAAGGCTGACCTGTCATCCCTGGAATGACGAGACGCCCACCTGCGCAGGCCGCAGGATTCTGTCGTGCAGCATGAAGCCCTGCGCCGAAACCTGGATGATGTCGCCCTGCTTGGTGCCGGGAAGGGGTGCCTCGAACATGGCTTCATGTTGCTGCGGGTCGAACCGATCACCGACCTGCGGGTCGATCACGCGAATACCGTGCTTTTCGAACACCTTGATGAGCTCGCGCATCGTCAGTTCGATACCCTCGATCAGGGGGCCGGCCACTTCGCGCTGATCGTCGGTCACTGATTCCACAGCCCGTTTCATGTTGTCGAACACCGGAAGCATGTCGCGGGCCAACTTGGAACCGCCGTAATTCTCGGCCTCGGTCCGTTCCTTTGCAGCACGTTTGCGAGCGTTCTCGGCATCGGCAAGCGCCCGCATGAACTTGTCCTGCAGCGCGGCGCGTTCCGCTTTCAGCGTCTCGACCTCGTCCTGCTCTTCGGGCGCATCCTCCAAACGGGCTTCCTCCTCGGCCTCCACCTCGGCGATGTCGTCCAGGAACCGGTCTTCGTCACGCTCTGCCATTCTTGCACCTCTAACTTCGATCCGCGATCAGTTTGCCGACGATTTGCGCCGTGTAGTCGACGATCGGCACGATGCGGCCATAGTTCAGGCGCGTCGGGCCAATCACACCCACCGCGCCAATAATCTTTCGGTCAGCGTTCATATATGGAGAGACCACCAAAGAGGAACCCGAAAGTGAGAAAAGTTTGTTCTCTGACCCGATAAAAATGCGCACGCCCTCGCCCTCGTCGGCCAGTTCGAGGAACTCGGCAATGTCCCGCTTCCTTTCAAGGTCATCGAACAGTGTTCGAATGCGTTCCAGGTCTTCTTCCTCGGTCTCCGGATTGAGCAGGTTCGACCGGCCGCGGACGATCAGACGCTCATAATTGTCTGATTCGCCCTCCCAGATCGCGAGGCCGCTCTCGACCAGTTGCTGGGCAAGCTGGTCGATTTCCTGACGCCGCGACTCGATCTCTTTCGCGATGACCGATTGCAGGCCCGACAAGGTCTTGCCCTCAACCAGCGCGTTCAGGAAATTCGCGGCCTCTCTCATCGAACTCGGTGTCTGACCCGGCGGCGGGGTGAATATCCGGTTTTCGACATGCCCGTCGGCAAAGACGAGAACCACCAGCGCGCGATCGTGGCCCAGACCGACGAACTCGATATGCTTGATCGGCGCCTCGTGCTTGGGCGCAAGCACGAGCGACGCCCCATGTGTCACACCAGACAATGCCGAACCGATCCGGTCGAGGGCCGTGCCCACATCGTCGGAGTTGCTGCCGAGTGTCGCGTCGATCATCTGGCGGTCGGTACTGTTGAGGTCACCGACCTCGAGCAGCCCGTCGACGAACATCCGCAATCCTTCCTGCGTCGGAATTCGGCCAGCCGATACATGCGGGCTGTTCAATAGCCCGAGGTATTCCAGATCCTGCATCACATTGCGAATCGTCGCCGCACTGACCTTCTCGCTCATGTTGCGCGTCAGGGTGCGTGAGCCCACCGGGTCACCCGTGGCAAGATAGGTCTCGACAACGCGGCGAAACACTTCGCGCGAGCGTGCGTTCATCTCTTCGAGAACCTTGCCTGCGTCGTTCATTTCGAAGGACATCCTGCTTACGTGATCCGCCATTAAAAACGGACGAGTGAAAAGGTCAATCGGGGTTGCGCTTGCCGACGCCGGCCATGTATCCCCAACGCATCAAGTAACGAGGTATTTGCCATGCGGCCTTCCGGGAGAGACTTAAGCGAGATGCGGCCGGTTTCAATCGAAACCGGGGTCACGAAACACGCCGAAGGATCCTGCCTGATCAAGGTCGGCGATACCCATGTTCTCTGCACAGCGACAATCGAGGATCGCGTTCCACCGTTCATAAAAGGGTCCGGCCTGGGCTGGGTGACGGCAGAGTACGGAATGCTGCCCCGCTCAACAACCAGCCGGATGCGACGTGAGGCGACGGCGGGAAAGCAAGGTGGCCGCACGGTCGAAATCCAACGTTTGATCGGGCGCAGCCTGCGGGCGGGGATCGATCGCGTCGCCCTTGGCGAACGCCAGATCACCGTGGACTGTGATGTGATCCAGGCCGATGGGGGTACGCGCTGTGCGTCGATCACCGGCGGCTGGGTGGCACTGAGGCTTGCGGTTCATAAACTCATGAAGGTCGGCGACGTGATCAGCGATCCGATGATCGATCCGGTGGCCGCTGTAAGCTGTGGCATCTACGCGGGCCAGCCCGTGCTTGACCTCGATTATCCCGAGGACAGCGATGCGGGTGTGGACGGGAACTTTATCATGACCGGCTCCGGTCAATTGATCGAAGTTCAGATGAGCGCCGAAGGTGCAACGTTCTCGCGTTCTCAAATGGAACAGCTGATGGACCTTGCCGAGAAAGGCGTGAACGAGCTGGTCGGCGCACAGAATGCAGCGGTCAATGCATAGGTTCACCGGTGATACGCTGTTGGTGGCAACCCACAACGCCGGAAAGCTGAAGGAAATCAAAAGCTTGCTGGAGCCGTATGGCATTACCGTCATCGGCGCCGCTGAGCGGAACCTACCCGAACCCGAGGAAACGGAAAGCACTTTCGTCGGCAATGCCCGGATCAAGGCGCACAGCGCCGCGAAGGCAACCGGCCTGCCTGCCCTGTCGGACGATAGCGGTATCGAGATCGACGCGCTTGGCGGGATGCCCGGGGTCTGGACAGCGGATTGGGCCGAAACGGAGACGGGACGTGACTTCGTCGTCGCGATGAACCGGGCCCATGACGAGTTGCTCAAGTCCGGCGCGCCGCAGCCTTGGACGGCTCGGTTTTGCTGTACCCTCGTTCTTGCATGGCCGGATGGTCACGACGAGGTTTTTCCGGGCACGGTCGATGGCCACGTGGTGTGGCCCATGCGCGGTGACATGGGGCACGGGTACGACCCCGTTTTCCAACCCAACGGGTACGACCGTACATTCGGTGAGATGGACGGGAACGAGAAAAACCGTATGAGCCACCGTGCCGACGCGTTCGCCAAGCTCGTGCAGGGCTGTTTTGATTGAAGACTGGCAGCATGGCGGCTTCGGCCTCTACGTCCACTGGCCATTCTGCGAATCCAAATGTCCTTACTGCGATTTCAACTCGCATGTCAGCCGGTTCATAGACCAGGACCGTTGGAAGGCGGCCTATCTGGCGGAACTGGACCGGTACGCGGAACTGCTTCCTGGCCGGATCTTGAACACGGTTTTCTTTGGCGGTGGCACGCCCAGCCTGATGGATCCCGCGACCGTTGCTGAAATCATTCAGCGGATCCGAACGAACTGGCCGACCGCCAATGACCTCGAGATCACGCTTGAAGCCAACCCGGGCTCCGTCGAGGCTGGCCGGTTCTCCGATTTCGCTCAGGCCGGCGTGTCCCGTGTCTCGATGGGCGTCCAGGCCCTGAATGATGTCGATCTCCGCCGGCTCGGGCGTCTTCATTCTGTGCGTGAGGCAGAGCAAGCCTTTGAAATTGCAAATAAATTCTTTGATCGGGTAAGCTTTGACCTGATTTACGCGCGCCAGGATCAATCTGTTGAGGCATGGCGCAGGGAACTCCGACAAGCCCTCGACATGGCGGTTGATCACCTTTCCCTGTATCAACTGACGATCGAGCCCGGCACGGCATTCGGCGATCGATACGCGCTTGGGAAACTCAAGGGTTTGCCCGACGATGACATTTCTGGCGATATGTACGAGGTAACACAGGAAGTTTGCGATGCGGCTGGGCTTTCGGCCTACGAGGTATCGAACCACGCGGTCTCAGGCGCCGAGTCCAGGCACAACCTGATTTATTGGCGTTACGGGGATTATGCCGGCATCGGCCCAGGGGCCCATGGCCGTTTGACGATCGGCGGCCAAAGACATGCGACCGAAGCGTTTTCCCAACCGGGGAAGTGGCTGAACGCTGTCGAAGAACATAACCCCGTTGACGCGGTCACAGTGATTGCATCGTCAGACCAAGCAGATGAGTACCTGATGATGGGCCTTCGGATCAGGGAAGGCATTGATAGGGATAGATTCAAGGCTATGTCTGGTCGAGACCTGCCAGCCCAGGCATTGGCTCGGCTTGAAGAGATCGGCATGATTGAAATGGATGGACGGCGGATCAGAACCACTGACAGCGGGCGCATGGTGCTGAACGCCGTGATCAAAGACCTGATGACGGGCTAGGTCATGCGTTTCGTTTGGCTGAGCCTCGGGTTGCTGAGTGTCGGTCTTGGCTTGGTCGGTGTTGTGCTGCCTCTCCTGCCGACGGTACCTTTCTTGCTTCTGGCAGCCTTCTTCTTCGCGCGCTCGTCGGAACGTATGCACACTTGGCTATTGACCCATCCGCGATTTGGCCCGGCGATAATTCACTGGCAAGAACGCGGAGCAATACGCACGGGCGCCAAGAAACTGGCAACCGTTTCCATAGCATTAGTGTTTGCGCTTTCCGTCTTTTTGGGTTTGCGCCCGGAAATCCTCATCATACAGGCGATTGTCCTGTGCTGTGTGCTGATCTTCCTCTGGACGCGGCCTAACTGCTAGAACTCAGGACTCGGCAGAGATCGTCAAGTTGGTCGAGTGACTCGTACGCTATAACAATCTCTCCGCTCTCCTGACCCGACTTGTGGTTGATAACGACCTTCATTCCCAAACCGGCGGAAAGATCGCCTTCGAGAGCCTTTGTGTCCGCATCCTTCTCTGCAACGGGCTTTGTCTTGGGCTTTGACGTGGTGGAAAAGATGTTGTCCTGCTCGGGCTTGGCTAGCTTCTCGGCTTCTCGCACCGACAGGCCCTTCTTGATGATCTGCTTGGCCAGCCCAACCGGATCTTCTGCGGTAATGAGCGTTCTGGCATGCCCCGCTGACAGCTTTCCGTCTCGCACATAGCTTTGAACTTCTTCCGGAAGCGTCAAAAGACGCACCGAGTTCGCGATATGACTACGGCTTTTGCCCAGTGCTGTTGCCAGGCGTTCCTGCGTATGCCCGAATTTCTCCATCAGCTGGTTGTAACCGGCGGCTTCTTCCACCGGGTTCAGATCAGCGCGCTGAACGTTCTCGATGATGGCAACTTCCAGTACCTCGGTATCATCGAAGTCACGCACCAGCGCGGGCACCGCATGCAGCTTTGCCATCTGCGCGGCGCGCCAGCGCCGTTCGCCGGCAACAATTTCGAACTGCCCCTCGCTTCTCGGGCTGGGCCTGACGATCAGCGGCTGGATTATCCCTTTTTCTCGGATGGACGCCGCCAAGTCCTCGAGCGCTTCTGGGTCGAACGACCGCCGCGGCTGGTCCGGATTGGGTGCGATCATTTCGATCGGGATCACCCTGTCAGGATGTTTCGGAGCCTCGGTTTCGTCGCCATGGCCCTCGTTGACGTCTGCCATCAACGCTGAAAGCCCGCGCCCAAGGCCGCGTTTGGGTTTCTTCTCTGCCATCCCGGCCACTCCCTTCTCTTTTTTAGGCTGCGACCGGCGTGTGATTTCTCATCAGTTCGGCAGCCAACTCGCGGTAGGCCTGTGCACCTTTCGACGCACTGTCATAGCGAAGCACCGGAACCGAATAGGAGGGCGCTTCGCTGACCCGCACATTCCGTGGAATGAGGGTTTTGAACACCAAGTCGCCTAGGTTCTCCCGAGCGTCTTCCTCGACTTGGGCGGAAAGGTTGTTGCGCATGTCGTACATCGTCAGGACAACCCCCTCTATCCGAAGGTTCGGATTGGCCGACTGGCGAACCTCCCGAACTGTCAGCATCAATTGGGACAGGCCTTCCAACGCAAAAAACTCGGATTGCAACGGCACGAGTATCGAGTGCGCGGCGACCATCGCATTCACGGTCAGCAGGCTGAGCGAAGGCGGGCAATCGATCAGGATATACTCGAAGCCGAATGAGTCGATCGCAGGCTGGCGCAGCGCATCGTGAAGGAGGAAACTGCGCTTTTCGTTGGCTATGAGCTCGATATCCGCGGAACTGAGATCCACGGTTGCCGGGATAATTTGAAGATTCTGCTCGCCCGTTTCCAGAATGACGTCTTCCAGATCCACCTCGTCGAGAAGCAGGTCGTATGTCGTGTATGTGCGAGCGTCAGGTTCAATACCCAATCCGGTGGACGCATTCCCCTGCGGATCAAGGTCCACGATGAGCACGCGGCAACCCGACTCCGCGAGAGCGGCGCCGAGATTGATCGTCGTCGTCGTTTTGCCCACGCCACCTTTCTGGTTGGCAACAGCTATTATTCTCGGTGCTTTCGGCCGGGTCGGATCAGACACGGGACACTCCTGTAATGCTCAGAACAACGGGGCCATCCTCGGTCTTACTCTTAACGGTCCGAAGATCGAACTTCCACGTCTGTTGCGCGTCGCTGAGCTCTTTTTTCCATGTCACCCCTTTCAGGAAGAGCGCCCGACCGAACTCGTTGAGATTCCTCTCGGCGTATCCCAGCAGCGTAGTCAAATCCGCCAAGGCTCGAGCGGTGATCACATCGCATTCAAGTCTTGGGATGTCTTCGATCCGGTCATTGATAACCGAGACCCTCGCGCCGGTTTCTCGGGCCACCGTCCGAAGAAACGCACATTTGCGGGCATCACTTTCAACCAGCGTAACGCGGAACGGCGAACCATGCTCGATCGCCATGATCGCTATCACAAGGCCAGGAAAGCCTCCGCCGGAGCCAATGTCGGCCCAATGCTGAACCGGATGCGATACAAGCTTGTAGAGTTGAGCCGAGTCAACGAAATGACGGTTCCAGAGATCGTTCAAAGTGGACTTCGCCACCAGATTTATCCGCGGATTCCACTTCCTTAGAAGACTATCGTAAGTTTCAAGACGCTCGATTGTTTCACGTGAAACATCCAGATCCACGCTCACGCGCTTTTCTCGCGATTGAAATGGCGCAGCCGCGCCAAGATCAAGGTCAAAGCTGCCGGGGTCATTCCGTCGATCCGGCTAGCTTGCGCCAAATTGGCAGGCCGCGCGGCGGAGAGCTTGGATTTCAGTTCATTCGAAAGCCCGTCGATCTCCGCAAACACGAACCCAGATGGAATGATCCGCGCCTCATCCCGCTTCATCATTTCTACGTCGCGGTTCTGGCGCTCGATATAATTGGCATAAAGCGCATCCTTCTCCAGTTGCGCTCTGATCTCCGGGTCGATGGTCTCAAACGACGAATCCAAATTCACAATCGCTGTGAAATCAGTGTCCGGAAAAGCCAGCACCTGGAAGGCCGTTCTTCGGCTGCCGTCCTGGTTCACCTTCAAACCGGCGTCGGAAAGTTCCTTCGGCGTGTAGCTACTGTTCTCCAGTTGTAGCCTGCCACGGTCTAGCCGCTCCATCTTGTCGTCGAACACCTCCCTTCTGGGGGATCCCACACAACCAATCGAGATACCATTCGGAGTAAGCCGTTGATCCGCGTTATCTGCGCGAAGGGACAGCCGGAATTCGGCACGCGACGTGAACATACGATAGGGTTCCGTTACTCCCCGGGTGATCAGGTCATCTACCATCACGCCAATATAGCTTTCGGAACGGCTGAAGATGTGAGGCTCCTTACCCTGTACGGCCAGTGCCGCATTCAGACCGGCAACAAGGCCTTGCGCCGCGGCCTCCTCATAACCGGTTGTCCCGTTTATCTGCCCGGCAAGGTACAGCCCGGGCACGGACTTTACGCCTAGGGTGGCGTCCAAAGCGCGTGGATCGACGTAATCATACTCAATGGCGTAACCCGGTTGGAGAATCTTCGTATTCTCCAGGCCATGAATCGAGCGCACGTATTCTTCCTGCACATCCTCCGGCAAGGACGTCGAGATGCCATTTGGATAGATGACAGTATCCGACAGGCTTTCCGGCTCCAGGAAAATCTGATGGGACGACTTGTCGGCAAACCGGACCACTTTATCCTCGATTGACGGACAATATCTTGGTCCGATCCCATCAATATGTCCGCCATACATGGCCGACCGATCAAGGTTCCGGCGGATCACATCGTGGGTCAGTTCATTTGTGTGCGTAATGCCACACGACACCTGCTTCGCAGCAGCTGCCCTGGAAAGAAATGAAAAGAATACCGGCACATCGTCGCCCGGCTGCTCTTCCAACAAATCCCAGTTGATGGTCCTTCCATCGAGTCGCGGCGGCGTTCCCGTTTTAAGCCGCCCGAGTTTGACGTCGAACGAGTCGATCCTCTCGGCGAGTTTGACCGATGGCCTGTCACCAATCCTTCCGCCGGGTCTTGAGACGTCGCCGATATGAATGACGCCTCTGAGGAATGTTCCGGTCGTCAGAATGACAGCCGCCGCCCTAATCTCGCTTCCGTCCGCAAACACGACTCCCGAGACGGTATCTCCTTTCATGATGAAGTCAGCGGCTTCACCCTCGATGATCTCCAGATTTTCCTGGGCGATCATTTCGGCCAACATCTCCTCGCGATAAATCTTGCGATCCGCTTGCGCACGCGGTCCCTGCACTGCCGGGCCCTTGCGGCGATTGAGTAGGCGAAACTGTATACCCGCCTTATCTGCAACACGACCCATGACACCGTCGAGCGCATCGATCTCACGCACAAGATGCCCTTTGCCCAGACCTCCAATCGCCGGATTACAGGACATCACGCCGATGCCATCACGCGACAACGTCACCAGCGCAGTCCGCACACCCATCCGCGCGGCCGCATGGGCGGCATCGGCCCCGGCGTGTCCACCGCCGATCACAACGACATCAAAATGTTTCACGTGAAACACTCCTTACTTTCCGAGGCAAAAGCTGGCGAAAATCTCGTCCAACACGTTCTCGATATCGATGCGTCCTACCAGAGAATCAAGAGCGCGAATAGCGGTCCGGATTTCCTCCGCTGCCAGGTCGGCGCTCGTTTCACCCAATGGCAAGAGCTCACACGCGGCGTTGAGTGCCTCCAGACCGCGAACCATGGCCTCCCGGTGCCGGTCCCTGGTCGCGAGCCCGCTACCCGCGGCGCGACCTGACAGCACTGTTCCAATCCTGCTCACAAGTGCCTCGATGCCCTGGCCTGTCTTACCGGACACGGAATTACTGGAACCACCAGTGAGATCAGCCTTGGCCGTAAGAACGATGTCCTGATCCTTCGGTTCCATCTCGGGCCTCTGTCCAGGTTCGACGAGAAACACGCGAAGGTCGGCGAGCTCCGCCCGGTTCTTCGCCCGGTCGATACCAATTGACTCGACCTCATCCACGGTTTCTCGCAATCCTGCCGTATCGAGCAGGGTCACTGGCAACCCGGCAAGATCCATGCGCACTTCGATGACATCACGCGTGGTACCTGCATGTTCGGACGTGATCGCTGCATCGCGGCCCGCGATGGCGTTCAACAAAGTGGACTTGCCCACGTTCGGCGCCCCGACGATCGCAACTTCGAACCCAGTACGAATGCGCTCCGCAACACCGACGCCCTCGATCTCCTTCCGAATCTCAACAATGACCTTCGCTACAAGGTCATTCACTTCCGGACCAACATCGACCGGCACCTCTTCATCGGCGAAATCAATCGTCGCCTCAAGCAATGCGGCCGCCCGAATGAGATTGACGCGCCAACCCTCGGCCTTCTGCCCAAGGTCACCGGCTAGAACCCGCATCGCCTGGCGCCGCTGGGCTTCCGTTTCAGCATCGATCAGATCAGCGAGGCCCTCGACCTGAGCCAGGTCAAGCTTCCCATTCTCCAAAGCACGCCGGGTAAATTCACCTGCTTCGGCTGATCGAAGCCCCTGTATCCGCCCCAATGCTCCGAGAAGAGCTGAGGTCACTGCAGTACTGCCATGTACCTGGAACTCTGCACACGCCTCCCCTGTGAAGCTGTGATCCTCGGCGAATGTCAGAACCAGCGCTTCGTCCAGCCTGTGTCCCATCTCGTCGCGAAGGACGCGAAGCGACGCCTTGCGCTCCGGCGGCACGTCGCCACAAAGGCGCTTTACAGCGGCCGGGACACCCGGCCCCGACACGCGGATTATTGCGACGCCGGCTTTCCCCGGGGCCGTCGAAAGAGCGAATATGGTATCCATCGAAGCCCTCCGAGGAGGCTCTCGGTCAGGTGTTCATCGAATCGAAGAATTCCGAGTTCGTCTTCGTCTGCTTAAGCTTGCTCAACAGGAACTCGATTGCATCGGTTGTGCCCATCGGGTTGAGGATCCGGCGCAGCACGAAGGTCTTCTGAAGATCACCCTTGTCGATGAGCAGATCTTCCTTCCGCGTGCCAGACTTGAGGATGTCGATCGCGGGGAATACCCGTTTGTCTGCGATCTTCCGGTCGAGAACGAGCTCCGAGTTGCCAGTGCCCTTGAACTCTTCAAAGATCACCTCGTCCATCCGGCTGCCGGTTTCGATCAGCGCGGTCGACACGATGGTGAGAGAGCCGCCCTCCTCGATGTTCCGCGCCGCGCCGAAGAAACGCTTCGGTCTTTGCAGCGCGTTCGCATCGACGCCGCCGGTCAGAACCTTGCCCGAAGACGGAACGACAGTGTTATAGGCCCTACCAAGTCTTGTGATCGAGTCGAGAAGAATAACTACATCTCGTTTATGCTCGACCAAACGCTTGGCTTTCTCGATGACCATCTCGGCCACAGCCACGTGCCGCGCGGCCGGTTCATCGAAGGTCGACGAAATCACCTCGCCTTTGACCGAGCGTTGCATGTCGGTCACCTCTTCCGGGCGTTCATCGATCAGCAGGACGATCAAATAACATTCCGGATGGTTCCGCTCGATACTCGCGGCGATGTTCTGCAGGATCACCGTCTTACCCGTCCGTGGCGGCGCCACGATCAGCGACCGTTGCCCCTTGCCGATAGGCGCGACCAGATCAATCACCCGGGCAGACTTGTCCTTGATCGTCGGCTCTTCGATTTCCATCTTCAGCCGTTCGTCGGGATAAAGCGGCGTCAGGTTGTCGAACGCGATCTTGTGACGAGCGTGCTCGGGATCCTCAAAGTTGATCTGACTGACATTGGTCAGCGCAAAATACCGCTCGTTGTCGTCGGGTGCCCGAATTTCACCCTCGACCGTGTCACCGGTGCGCAGCGAAAACTGCCGGATCGTGTCTGGCGAAACATAGATGTCGTCCGGACCCGGCAGATAGTTGGCCTCAGGCGAGCGCAGGAAGCCGAAGCCGTCCTGCAGGACTTCGAGAACCCCATCACCGAAAACCGTCCAGCCTTCATCCGCCCGCTCGCGCAGGATCTGGAACATCATCTCGCCCTTGCGCATGGTCGAGGCGTTCTCGATCTCGAGCTCCTCCGCCATGGCGAGCAGGTCTGCCGCGCTCTGTGCTTTCAGATCGGACAGGTTCAAACGGTCTTGGGACATGGGAAGACACCTTTTGGTGCGGCGCTGAACACGCGCGGCAACCAATTACATTCATGGAAAACCAGCATCCCGGACGAGAGCCTGTCGGCGGATATAAGGAGACACGCCCCTCATGTCAATGAAAGTCAGAAACGCACGACGACGGCAATGACGATGACCACCATCAGGAACGTCGGAACCTCGTTCATCATCCGGTACTGCCGGCCGGTCAACGTGTTCCGACCGGTAACGAAATCCTTCCGCCTGCGACCCAGCCAGTGATGGAACCACGTCATCGCCAGCACGCCCGCCGCCTTGACCCACGGCCAGACGGAACCCCAGTCGACGATCCCAGGCGTAAAGACAAGGCACAGCCCGAACACCCAGGTCGCGATCATCGCCGGGTTCATGATCACGCGAAGGAGCTTCAGCTCCATCATTTCAAAGATCGGATCTTCACCGTTTCTCTGCTCGACGTGGTAGACGAACAACCTCGGCAGATAGAAGATCCCAGCCATCCAGGAGATCACCGCTATGATGTGAAACGCCTTGGTCCAAGGATAGGCAAGTGACAGAAGGTCGGTCATGAAACACTCCGGCGTTACCGATCCTCCTAATAATAATTATATAGAGAAGAAAGGATGATGTGTTTGTTGGTCCCGATGAAACTGTGGATTACGCACTGCTCAACAGGGATATGAACATCTTGGAGGAACTGTGGGAAAAGCTGTAGATGAGATGATAGAAGTTACGCCAGTACATTAAAAAACTAAATATTAACAGAAGCTTATAATTATCTAATCTATCTTCCGGCTTGTGGATAAAATCCTGATTAACCCTATCAAAAGGCAAATACTTCAGTTTCATTGGTTTTCCTTTCCCACAGACTGATAACCTTCGAAGATCAGTGGGTAGAACCGGGCAAATCTTGCATGTCGTTCCGGGCCGTGGAAATGTCCGGATTTACTCCGCAGCGCATCCAATAGAAATCCCTCGGTTTATCCACATGCCCCAGAAACTGGTGCTCGCATCAGCGTCAGAAATTCGCCAAAAGCTGCTGCGCAATGCCGGCGTTAGCTTCGAGGTACAGCCCGCCCGCGTCGACGAGGCCTCCCTGCGCGATTCCATGCAGCTCGAAGAAGCCCCGCCGCGTGACATCGCGGATGCACTGGCTGAAATGAAAGCGCGCAAGATCGCTATGCGGTCAGGCGACGCCCTGGTTCTGGGATGTGACCAGGTGCTGGCGTATCGCGGTGACATCCTCGGCAAGCCGGAAACCCCGGAGGACGCCAGAGCGCAGTTACTGCGTTTGCGCGGCGATACCCACCAACTCCTGTCTGCCGCGGTGATTTACGAAGACGGCGCGCCGGTCTGGCGCCACGTCGGGGTGGTCCGCCTGACCATGAAGGCCTTCTCCGACGAGTACCTGGATGCGTATCTGCAACGCAACTGGGAAAGCATCCGTTACTCGGTCGGTGGATATAAACTTGAAGAAGAAGGTGTCAGGTTGTTTTCTCAGGTGCAGGGCGATTATTTCTGCGTCCTGGGTTTGCCTTTGCTGGAACTTCTGTCCTTTCTGGGATTGCGTGGGGTAATAGATACATGAGTGAAACAGGGATTCCCCTTGCCGCGGTAATCGGCTCTCCGGTGGCACATTCCAAGTCGCCGCAGCTTCACAATCACTGGCTCAAGGTGAACGGGTTGCCCGGGTTCTATGTCCCGATGGACGTGAAGACGGATGACCTTGAAACCGTGTTGCGCTCTCTTCCAAAAATGGGCTTCGTGGGCGCCAACATCACTATTCCCCACAAGGAAAAAGTGCTCGAGATCGCAGACCAGATCACCGATCGGGCCACTCTGATCGGTGCGGCGAACACGCTGATTTTCCTTCAGGACGGCAAGATCCATGCCGACAATACCGACGGTTACGGCTTCATCAGCAACATCCGGCAGAATGCCCCGGACTGGGATCCTGCCGCGAGCCCCGCAGCCGTTCTCGGTGCCGGTGGTGCGGCGCGGGCGGTGGTCACGTCCCTGCTCGATGCCGGGGTGCCCGAGATCCTCATTTCCAACCGCACCAAGGTGCGCGCCGAAGCGCTGCGCGCCGATTTCGGGAAGCGCTTGCATGTGATCGACTGGGTCCAGGCCGGCAACATGCTCGAGGAGGCCGCCACGGTCGTCAACACCACGTCGCTCGGCATGATCGGCAAACCGCCTCTGCGTGTCCCGCTCGACGGTCTCCAGCGTGGAGCACTTGTCACCGACCTAGTCTATGCCCCGCTGAAGACAAAGTTCCTCGCCGAGGCGGAAGAACTCGGATGTCACATCGTCGACGGCCTCGGAATGCTCTTGCATCAGGCGGTGCCGGGTTTCGAACGCTGGTTCGGAGTGCGTCCCGAAGTCGACAGCGCAACGCGGGCCGCGGCGCTGAGATGATCTTTCAGCTCGGGCTGACAGGCTCCATCGGCATGGGAAAGTCGACCACGGCCCGACTGTTCGCCGAAGAAGGCTGTGCTGTCTGGGATGCGGATGCCGCTGTTCACCGTCTATATGCCAAGGGCGGCATCGCGGTCGAGCCCATGTCCAGGGCCTTCCCGGACGCGATCGAGGATGGCGCGGTCTCCCGCCCCCGACTCAAGGATATCCTGGCAAAGGATCCCGGCGCCCTCGCCCGGATCGAGGCCATCGTGCATCCGCTGGTCGGACAGGACCGCGAAACCTTCCTCCGGGCTGCCGAAGCGGATATTGCTGTACTCGATATTCCCCTGCTCTTCGAAACCGGCGGGGAAGGCGCGATGGATGCCGTCGTCTGTGTCACCGCCCCGCCCGATGTACAGCGCGCCCGGGTGCTGGAACGCGGCACCATGACCGAGGCGCAATTCGAAGCCATCCTCGCCAAGCAGTTGCCGGATGCGGAAAAAAGACGCAGGTCCGATTTCATCATCGTGACCGACTCTCTTGAGCATGCGCGCGAACAGGTTCAGGATGTGGTGAAGCAAATCAGGGACAGGCTGAAGCATGCGTGAGATCGTACTCGACACCGAGACCACGGGGTTCAATCCCCACGAGGGCGACCGGATCGTCGAAATCGGGGCGGTCGAGCTTTACAATCACATGCCCACCGGCCGCACCTATCACCAGTACATCAACCCCGAACGGTCCATGCCGCAAGAAGCGTTCGAGGTGCATGGTCTGGGCGATGACTTCCTGCGGGACAAGCCCGTCTTTGCGAAGATCGCGCAGGATTTCGTGACCTTCGTCGGCGACGCCAAGCTCGTCATTCACAATGCGGCGTTCGACATGAAGTTCATCAACGCCGAACTGGGCTGGGTCAAACTGCCGTCGATCCCCTGGGAACAGGCGATCGACACGCTCGACATTGCCCGGCGAAAGTTTCCGGGCTCCCCTGCCAGCCTCGACGCGCTGTGCCGCCGGTTCGGCATAGACAATTCGTCGCGCACTCTGCACGGCGCCCTTCTCGATTCCGAGATACTGGCGGAGGTTTACCTTGAACTCATCGGCGGTCGGCAGCCCGATTTCGGGCTCACCGCAGGGCAGGCAACCACGACCGAGGAGCTTTCGGACACCCTTGGCACCTGGCGCCCTCAACCACGCCCGGCCCCCCTGCCCCCGCGGCTGACCGAAGCCGAAGCCGCCGCCCACGCCGCCTTTGTCGAAGCCATGGGCGATGCGGCGATGTGGAAACGAACCGGTTAGGCGTCGGGCGTTTCGGGCTGGCCCGAGGCCGATTGCCGGCGGGCAATCTCGTTCCGGTAAAGTTGAACCCAGTCGATATTCTCGAGGTTCAGCGGCGGGAAGCCCCCGTCGCGCGTGACATCGCTGACGATCCGGCGCAGGAACGGGAAGGTCATGCGCGGGCATTCGATCAGCAGAAACGGGTGCAGCTGCTCGTCCGGCAAACCCTCGATGTGGAAGACGCCAACATATTCGAGCTCCAGAAGGAAAAGGTGCTGTTCCGTGCCCTTGTTCTTGGAGCTGACCCGCAGTTTGGTCACGACCTCGTAGGTATCGGGGTTCTGCCGTTTCTTCGCGTCGAGATTCACCGAAACCTCGATATCCGGCGTCACTTCGCCACCAGAGCCCTGCTGTGCAAGGATATTCTCGAATGACATGTCCCGCACGAACTGGGTCACGATGTTCATCTTGACCTGCGGCGTCTGCTGGGGCTGTTGCGGCTGCGCGCCGCCGTTTTCATGTTCGGCCATGAAGCTCTCCGATACGCGAACTTAAATCGAGAGTTGCCTTAGCAGGAAGGCAAACAGGCCTCAATGCCTAGTCCAGCCCGATGGTCCCTGCGTCGACCGGTCGCTGTCACTGCGGTCGAGGTCTTCGTACTCTCCCTCGATCACGTCGGGCCTGTGCGGATGCCTGTGCGGCGGCTGCCGGCGCGGCCCGTCGGGGCCCATGTCGAACCGCTGCACATGCACCCGCTTGCGCAGGTATTTGAACGCGGCATGCCGCACCGGCGGCATGAGCAACGCGAAACCGACCGCATCGGTAAAAAAGCCGGGCGTCAGCAACAACGCCCCGGCAAACAGGATCATCGCACCATGCGCCAAGGGTTCGGTCGGGTCGTTCAGCCGCGAAAAGGACGAGCGCAACTGCCCCATGGCCATCGCGCCCTGAGTCCGCACCAGCCACGTGCCGATAATCGCCGTCAGCACCACGATCCCCAGCGTCGGCCACAGGCCGATCGCACCACCGACCTGAATGAACAGGGCGATCTCGATCAGCGGAACCGCAAGGAACGCAAGGAACAACCACATTGCAAAAAAAACCTCGTGTCGGGGCCCACCCTGTAAGGTGGACTTGCCTGCATCAGTCACCTACATAGGTTTGCAAACCATGTGTTACCATGCCCCGCATGTGAAGAGGTACCTATGAATTCCCCGCTATTGCAGCTTTTGGTGCTGGCAGGCATCGCCATCTTCCTGATCCTGCGCCTGAAAAGCGTTCTCGGCACGCGGGACGGGTTCGAGGGTCCGCCGCGCCGCGGTGCGCCCGAGCCTGCAAAGAATGACCGACGTCAGGAATTCGAGGTGATCGAAGGCGGGCCGGATCACGACATCACCGACCATGTTCCGGAAGATTCCGAAGCCGCGGCCGCGCTCGCCGACATGAAACGCATCGAGCCTTCCTTTACGGTGACGGATTTCCTTCAGGGCGCCCGCGGGGCCTATGAGTGGATCCTCATGGCCTTCGAGAACGGCAACCTGGACCAGGTTGCGCCGTTCCTCGAGGAAGATGTCTACGAGGCCTTTGCCCAAGTGGTGGATTCCCGTCAGGAACAGGGCCTTACCGTAGAGGCGGAGTTCGTGGGCGTTCGGGGCACGACCCTGTCCGACGCCCGGTTCGACAACACCACCAACCGCGCCGAGGTGACGGTGAAATTCATTGGCGAACTGATCTCCGTCGTGAAGGACCAGAACGGCGAGATCATCGAAGGCAAGCCGGGCCAATCCAAACGTCAGAAAGACACCTGGACGTTCGAGCGGGTCATGGGGTCGGGTGATCCCAACTGGCGGCTTGTCGCGACGGGCGAATGATCCGGCGGTTCTGGACCGCGCTTTGTATATGGATGCTGGCGGCCGCAACCGCCGCGTCCGAGGACGTGACCCACAAGATCCTCGAATTCGACGAGCTTGAAGGCTGGAATTTCGACGCCCACGATCGGGCGCTCGAGGCTTTCCTTGTCACCTGCCCCGACCTGCGCGACCCGGACTGGCGATCGCTCTGCGCGCTGGCCCAGCAGGAGCCCGACGCCAAGACGTTCTTCGAGTTGTTCTTCCGCCCGATGCTGATCGAGAACGGCAGCAGGGCGCTGTTCACCGGGTATTTCGAACCGGAGCTGGACGGTGCCCTGTCCCCCAGCGCGCAGTATCGGTATCCGGTCTACCGGGAACCGGAGGCGGCCAAGGTCAACAATCCGTGGCTCACGCGACGCGAAATCGAAACCGGCGATTTCATGAAGGGCAAGGGCTACGAGATTGCCTGGGTCGACGATCCCGTCGAACTGTTCTTCCTGCAGATACAGGGCTCCGGCCGCATTCGCCTGCCGAGTGGCCGGCGGATCAGGGTGGGATATGGCGGGTCGAACGGTCATCCCTATCAATCCATCGGGGTGGAGCTGGTGCGCCGCGGTATCTTCAAACCGCATCAGGTTTCGGCCGAAGTGATCAAGAACTGGGTCAAGCGCAACCCGCAGGCCGGGCAGGAACTTCTGTTTCACAACGCGTCCTACGTTTTCTTCCGTCGTGTCGACCAAGTGCCGCCCGAGGACGGGCCGCTCGGGGCGATGAACCGATCGGTCACACCGAAGCGCACCATAGCTGTCGATCCGGCCTTTACACCCCTGGGCGCTCCGGTCTGGGTCGAGAAGAAGGGCGCCGATCCGTTCAACCGCCTGATGATCGCTCAGGATACCGGCTCGGCCATCAAGGGGCCGCAAAGGGCGGACGTGTTTTTCGGGACGGGCGATGCCGCCGGCAAGGCCGCCGGGATGCTGAAGGATCCCGGCCGCATGGTGGTTCTGCTGCCAATCCAGCGGGCCTTTGCAACGGCGACGGAGCCGTATCAGTGAGCCGCCGGAAACTTCGGCCGGACGAGCTTGAGCTCTGGAACAGGGTGGCAAAAACGACGGAGCGGATGCATCCGGCCAAGACTGCCAAATCCAAGCAGGGGCTGCCTTTTCGCGAAGAAAAGAAGAGCCCCGACAAGCCCAACAGGGAACCATTGGAGCAGTTCGAGATCGGGCAGAAATCCAAGGCCAGGGGTGCGCGCCACGATGTGTTGCCGGGCCTGCCGGAGCAGATCGCCGGGGCGCCGGTTCAGATGGACCGGAAAGCCTATGACCGGCTGAAACGTGGCAAGCTCAAGCCGGAAGGTCGGATCGACCTGCACGGGATGACGCTCGATCAGGCGAAGCCGGCGCTGCAGTCGTTCATCATGACATCCTTTGCCCGCGAGCGGCGGCTGGTGCTGGTCATCACCGGGAAGGGCCGGCAATCGGAGGATGACGGTCCCATCCCGCAGCGGCCCGGCGTCCTGCGCCACGCGGTGCCGCAGTGGCTGAAATCGCCGCCTTTGTCGCAGATGGTTTTGCAGATTGCCGAAGCCCATCTGCGCCATGGCGGGGGTGGCGCCTATTACGTGTATTTACGGCGAAAGCGCTAGCAGGGGCCGGGCGCGGGCGACGCCGATCATCATCATGATCGTCGTGAAAACAAAGTAGATTGCGACCAGCATGTACTGGGTTTCGAGCCCCAGGCCGAGGTCGATGCCGAGGCCGGTGATGCCGGGGCCGATGGCGGAGCCGAAGACCATGACGGCCGCCGCCATGGCCTTGATCGAGCCGAGGCGGCCGGTGCCGTAGAACTCGGCCCAGAAGGCGTTGGGCAGGGTCGTGTTGAAACCCGTGGTGAGGCCCATGAAGAGGAAGCCCATCAGGACGGCCAGCGGGGTTTCGGCCACGGCGAAGATCACGAAAGCGGCGATCATCGGTATCTGCATGAAGGGGATCAGGCGGGGTGTGCCGAACCGGTCGAGCGCCCATCCGGAGGCCATCATGGCAAGGATGCTGACCACCGTGTAGATCGGAAACATCGCAACCAATTCAACATGTTCGACCGCCTTGATCTCGGCGAAGTGGACCTGGTGGAAGAAGAAGGCGGTGACGAAGGCGGAGGGGCCGAGAAGCGCCGGGATCATGAACCAGAACAGGAAATGGGTGATGGTCTGGTGGCGGGTCCAGTGGCGGCCTTCCATGCCGAGGGACTGGTCGGCCTGGGCCCAGGATTGCGGGGTGCGTTCCTGCCGGAGAAGCAGTAAAACAAGGGGAATGCCGAGGATCGCGATGAGCGCCGCGGCCCCCCAGAGCAGCCGCCAGTCATAGATCGCCATCAGCGACACGAAGCCCAGCGGCAGCAGCGCCTCGCCCACGGCGAAGCCGAGCGTGGCGACCGACAGGGCCTTGCCGCGGCTGGCGATGAACCAGCGGGACATGGCCACCACGGCGATATGGCTGGTCATCCCCTGTCCTGTGAAGCGCAGCGCGAAGATCACCAGGATCAGCCCCCACCACACCGGGTTCAGCGCCATGGAAAAGCAGGCAAACCCCAGCAAAACAAGGATGATCGGCGCGAGGACCCGCACCCGGAAATGATCGGTCAGCCCGCCGGCCCAGACCATGACGAGGGCCGAGGCGGTGGTGCCGAGAGTATAGATGCCGCCCCATTGGCCGTGGGAGAGATCGAAGACTTCGCGGATGTGGCCGGCGAAGATCGAGATGAAGAAGGTCTGGCCGAAACTGCTGAGGAAGGTCAGCAGCACGCCGGCGGTGAGCCACGGGGCGTTGTCGCGGAGGAAGGCGAGAATTGGCATGCCCTTTGGTCGCCCGAAAACGGGGGGAAGTGAAGCGAAATCGGCAAGTGGGGCGAATCAGGGGTTAAGACACGGATTAACAAGGAAAATCGCGTGTCGGTATCGCGTCGGTATAACGTCGGTATTTTGTCGGTGTTTCTTGCGGTGTTCGGCCGGGTTGATGTGGCGTTCGATGGGGGGTGGCACGAGATATTGCGTAGCGCGCAACACTGTCTTCGCCGGTCGCCCGCCGATGGCAGGCCTCAGGCGTCCAGCCACCTCTCGAGGTTGGCCGCCACGAAGGCGTCGTCGGCAAGGTCGGGGTGATCCCGCAGAACCCGGTCGATCCGCTGTCGCTGGCCCGGCCCGAGCCCTTCTTCGGGGTCGAGGCACCACACCCCTTCCAGCAGCCCCTGCCGCCGCAGCACCTCGTGACAGCCGGCAATGCATCCGGCGAAATCATTCTCCACGTCGAAGAAGGCCGCGTTGCATTCGGTCACCCGGCTGTCGAGCGCCAGCAGGTCTTGCGGGATATCCCCCGCCTCGGCCGCCGCCCGGCAGTGCCGGTAGAGCTGCATCGCCGTCTGCGTCCAGACCGACCAGTGCCCGAGCAGCCCACCCCGGAACCGAACTGTCACCGGCGCGCCTTCGCGCATCATGTGGAACGGCAGCAACAGGTCGAGCACGATGTGGTCGTCATTGCCGGTATAGAGGGTGATCCGGTCTTCCGCGCCCGCTTCGACAAGGCCACGCATGACGTCGAGCGTCCTGTACCGGTTGAACGGCGCGACCTTGATCGCGATGACGTTCGGCAAGGCACAGAACCGGGTCCAGAAATCGGCATCCAGATGCGCGCCCCCCACGGCGGGCTGAAGATAGAAGCCGATCAGCGGTATCTGCGCCGCGACCGCGGCACAGTGCTCGATGATGTCGTCGGCGCTGCGCGACGAGACCGCGGCGAGGCTGAGCAGCCCGGCATCGTAGCCAAGCGACACCGCTGTCTTAGCCTCGGACACGGCCTGTTCGGTGTCGCCGGCCAGCCCGGCGACCATGGCGAGCGGGCGGTCGGACCATTGCCGCGCGGTTTCGGCCGCGATTTCCAGGACCCGGTCGTAAAGCCCGGCCTGCCGTATCTCGAATTGCGTGGTGTGAACCCCGACCGCAAGCCCGCCGGCGCCCGCATCGACGTAATAGCGCGACAGCGCGCGTTGCCGACGCTCGTCGAGGGTGCGTCGCGCATCCAGCGCGAGGGGATGGGCCGGAATGGCTGTGCCGGCGCGGAGCAGTTTCAGCCCGGGCGTGTCATCGTCTCTTGTCATCATCCGAACTCCGGTCCTGCTGTCGCGAAAAGCCTGTCCGGTGTGCCGAACGGCTCTTGCCGATGGTAGCCCATGCGCGCGAAGCTGCGTTGCACGGCGAACCCCCGTGCCTTCAGCCATGCGCCGATCTTCCGCCAGGTTTGCGGAACGTCGATGAAGAGCGGCACGGCGCCGATCGGCAGACGCTCCAGCAGGCGCAGTGCGGCATCTTCCGAGTCGGAGACGACAGGGCCGGCCTGCCACGCGCGGCTTCCGCGGCGCAGGAGGGCGAAGCCGCTTGTCCCTTCGGTGATCACCACGGTGTCCGGCCTCGACAGGAATGCCTTTAGCAGTGCGGGCCGTTGGGCGCCGAACGCAGCGGCATCGAGGCGGGCGATATCCCTTGGTCCGGCCGAGGAGACGGCCGCGTCGGCGGGGGCCGGCCCGTGCCCGGCAATCTGCCATCGGTCATACCGGAACTGCGGAAGAAACCCCTGTTTTTCATAGACGGGCTGCCCCTGTTCCGTGGCGTCGAGAACCGGGACAAGGCCAAGCTGGCGCAGATACCCGGTACACTTGCCCACGAGTGCCGTCGCCAGCCCGCGCCGCCGCATGGTGTCCGAGACGATCACCATGCTGATGAACCCGAACGGGCCGTCATAGGGCAGGGCGGCGCTTGTCGCGACAAGGCGGCCGGACCGGTCCCGCAGGCCGAGTGTCTGGCCCTTTTCGATGAAGTGGCGCCAGTCGCCCGGCACCTGGTTCCAGCCCACCTCGCGCGAGAGCTCCATCGCCTCGTCCTCGTCGCCGGGGGCCAGCGTGACCTGCTGCAGCCCGTCAAAATCCGCCATCGCGTACCTCGTACTTGGTGGGCTTGTTGAGGCTCGGCATGTCGCGCACCACCCATTCCGCCACCCAGTCCAGCATCACGCTGACCGGGACGGCGGGATAGCCGAAGAGCTTTGCCGCCTGGGCGCTGTTGGACAGCCAGGCGCTGGGGGGCTCTTCGCCGGTGAGCCGCGGGGCGATGCCCATGCGCGCGCACAGCTCTTCGACCAGCCAGCGCACCGACAGGGTTTCCGGCCCGCTGACATTGATCGGGCTAGTGGGCGCGGTGCAATGCTTGAGCAGGCGCAGCGCCTGGGCGTTGGCATCGCCCTGCCAGATGACGTTGACATGGGCCATCGGCGCAAGGTCGATCGTCTGCCCGTCCTTGAGCCGCGTCGCGAGGTCATGCAGGACGCCGTAGCGCAGGTCGATCGCGTAGTTCAGCCGGTAGAGCCGGCCGGGCGTGCCGTGGCGGCGGGAGAAATGCTCGAAGATCCGTTCCCGCCCGAGGCAGGATTGGGCGTATTCGCCGCGCGGGCCCGGCGGTGTGTCCTCGGTCGCGCCCTGGCGGGCCACGTCGATCAGGGGATAGACGTTCCCGGTGGAGAAGGCGACGATCCGCGAGTCGCGGAAGGCGTTCGCCACGAGGGCCGGGCAGTACGTGTTCATGGCCCATGTCAAAGGCTGGTTGCCGCTTGCCCCGAATTTCATCCCGGCCATGAAGAGGACGTTTTCGAGTTTCGGAAGATCGTTGACCTGGCGTTCGTCGAGGAGATCGGCCTGGATGGTCTCGATGCCCCAGTCTTCCATCCGCTGGCGGCTTTCGGGTTCCGAGAACCGTGCCACCGCCACCACGCGCTTGCCCGGGGCCGCGTTGCGGGCGAGGCGGGCCAGCGTGGGGCCCATCTTGCCGGAGGCGCCGAGGATGATGATGTCGCCCTCCACGTCTTCCATGTCCCGGACGAGATCCTCGCCGGGCAGGGAGAGGAATTCGTCCAGCGCGTCGGGGGTTTCGAACCGGTCGGGCAGCGATGGCCGGCCATGTGCGGTCTGCATGTCTGATCTCGGCATTTACCACTCCCGTCGGTGGCGTCGAGGGGTCGACGCGTGTGTTGTATGTAACCAGTTGGTTGAAACTGTAGTAAAGCCGCCGAGCCATGGCAAGACAAAACGTCCGGTGAGCGGGAGAGGCGGGCCAGTCGGGCGTGTTTGGCGCGTCAGACCCTGAGGCCGTTGATCGTCATCGAGACGATGTGATCGCGATAGGCGACGATGGAATCCGTGCGGTCGAGATCCCTGCCGAATATGGCGGAGAGCGTGGCGCCGTTGGCAAAGTAGAAATAGGTCATGCCCGCGATGGAGATGTAGAGGTTGAGCGGGTCGATGCCCTTGCGGAACACGCCGTCCTCGACGCCGCGTTCGAGGGTTTCGGAGACGAGGCGCAGGAGCGGTGAGTTGGTGCGCTGGGCCAGTTCCGAATCATGCAGGTGCCGGGCGCCCTGCGCGTTCTCGTCCGCGAGGAGGCGGATGAATTCGCGATGGGAATTGAGGTAGTCGAGCGAGAATTCGATGAGGCGCTTCATCGCATCCACAGGGGACAGGGCACTGAGGTCGAGCTCGGTCTCGCGCGCGCGGATCTCGGCATAGGTCGCCTCGAGCGCGGCGCGGTAGAGGTCTTCCTTGCCGCCGAAATAATAATAGACGAGCTGCTTGTTGGCCTTGGCCCGGTCGGCGATCCGGTCGATCCGCCCGCCCTTAAGGCCATGTTCGGCGAACTCGATCTGTGCCGAGGCGAGGATCGAGGCGCGGGTGGCTTCCGGGTCGCGGCGATGCCGGCCCTGGGCCTTGGGCAATATGTTGTCCGACAGTGACATGGTCTACCTATAGCTGCTCGACCGGCATTCACAAACCCGCAGGCGCCGCTTTGTGCCTCCGCGCCGGAAACGGCTGACCGAATTTTCTGCGGCGGGGGCCGGTTCTATCAATCTTGTAACTAAATAGTTGGTTGCAATTGACAAGGCAATACATCTCACTCATGCTCGCGGTCGAAACTTCAGCAGGGCGGGAACAGCCAGTGCTTCATTCCGGTGAACTTGCAGCACGCGCAGACGAGGTGCCGACGGCCGAGCGCGTTCGGGATGCCGCCCTTGTCGTCGTCGACATGCAGAATGATTTCGTGCGGAAGGGCGCGCCGCTGGAGGTGCCCGACGCGCGCGCGACGGTCCCGGTCATCGCCGGGCTGATCGGGCGGTTCCGCGACAAGGGGCGGCCGGTTATCTTCACGCGCTTCGTCTCGGGCGCGGAGCCCGGGCTCATGTGGCTCTGGTCGCCGGAATGCCGGCCGGACACGAAATGCTGCTGGCCCGGACACATGCGACGCTATCCGGACGCCGAGGGCGCGTTCGACTGTGCCGACGTGATCGAGGAGCTGCGACCGCAGGACGAGGACATCGTCATCGACAAGCGCGGCTATGGCGCGTTCCACGGTACCGACCTTTCGGCGAGGCTGCGCTATATGTCGGTCACGTCATTGGTGATCACCGGCACCGTGACGCAGATCTGCGTCGAGGAAACCGCCCGCGAGGCCTTTCATCATGGGTTCAGGACAACCATCGTGTCCGATGCCGTCTCGTCCTTCGCGCCCGGCCTTCATGCCGCGACGCTGGAGAATTTCGCGATGAAGTTCGGCTGGGTGGCCGGGGCGGAGGACGTGTCGTCATGGCTGTAGGGTCAGCTCGCCCCCGGTTCGATGCCGGGCAATCCGGCATCTGGCTGATCCTTGCGGCGGGGTTCGGCTTTGCGCTGCTGTTCCTGCCCGATTTCCGCACGTTCGAGAACCTTGCCAACATCCTGCGCCAATCCGCGGTGCTGGGCCTGATCGCCATCGGGCAGACCTTCGTGATCCTTCTGGGCATGATCGATCTCAGCGTCGGCATGATCGCGGGGCTGGTCGTGGTCCTGTCCTGCTGGATGCTGGAGATCTATCCCGCCCTGACGCTTCCTGTCGCCCTGGCGATGGTCATGCTCGGGATGGCGATCGGGGTGGTGAACGGCTCTCTCGTGCGGTGGCTGAAGCTGCATCCGCTGATCCTGACCTTCGGTATGCTGTCGGTTTTGCAGGGGCTGATCTTTACCTTCACCGACCGCAGCGTCGGGCGCGCGTCGGACACGCTGAAGGCGCTTGCCAACGGAGAGGTGTTCGGCCTGCCGCTTTCCGCGATCCTTCTTGTCGTGCTGGTGCTGGTGACGCAGGCGATCCTGTCGCGGACGCGCTTCGGGTTCCACCTGCTGGCGGCGGGCGGCAACCCCGACAGCGCCCGCAAGGCCGGGATCAATGCCGGCCGCATCCAGGTGGCCGCCTTTGCCATCGCGGGAGGCTTCGCGGCGGCCGGGGGGCTGGTGCTGGCCGGTCGGCTGGGCACGGGCTATCCGCTGGCCGGGACCGGGCTGGAGCTTGATTCCATCGTCGCCGTGGTGCTGGGCGGTGCCGCGCTGGGCGGGGGCCGGGGCAGCATCGTGAACACGCTGGCCGGTGTTCTGGCTCTTACGCTGGTGTCCAACCTGCTCAACCTCTTCGGCATCTCGGCCTTCGTCCAGATGTTCGCCAAGGGCGCCATCGTCGTGGTCGCGATCCTTGTCAACCAACCGCGGAAGGCGATGCGATGACTGCCCTAATGCCCACCCGCGACGGCGTGCTGCGCTTCCTTTCGGCCCATGCGATCGTCGTGGTTCTTGCCGCGGTCTTCCTGCTGGCGGTGCTGATCTCGGACGCGTTCCTGCAGCCCAAGTACCTGTTCAACGTGATCCGCCAGATCGCGCCGGTGGGTATTGCCGCGGTCGGCGTGACATTCGTGATGATCCTTGGCGGCGTCGACCTGTCGATCGGCGCGATCATTTCGCTTTGCGCGGTGGTGAGCGCCGTGCTGATGAATGGCGAGGCGGCCAACATGCCGATGGCGATTGCCGTCACCTGCCTTGTCGGCGCGGCGGCCGGGGCCTTCAACGGCATCGTCCTTGCGTTTTCGCGGGTCTCGCCCTTCATCCTGACGCTGGCCACCGGTATCGCGATCCTGGGGATCACGCAGATATTCTCGGGCGGCACGGCGCGGGGCATCGTTTCGCCGGGCTTTCGCGAGTTCTTCAACTATCGCATCGACGGCATCGTGCCGGTCCTGTCGTTGGCCTTTCTTGCCGCGGTGCTTGTGGGGGTGCTGATCCAGAAGCGGACGCTTTTTGGCCAGTATGTCTTTCTCACCGGCTCGAACAGGCGCGCGGCGATCCTTGGCGGCCTGCCGGTGCGGGGCGTCATCATCATGGCCTATGCGTTGTCCGGATTGTTCGGGGCGCTGGGCGGGCTTGCGCTGCTGGCCCGGTCGGGCGTTTCCAGCACGATGTCGGGCCAGGGGCTGGAGTTCCAGATCCTCGCCGCGATCGTGCTGGGCGGGACCACGTTCGAAGGCGGGCGCGGCGGGGTGGTGGGAACGCTTGCCGGGGTGCTCGTTCTGGTCATCGCCTTCAACATCGTGAACATCAGCGGCCTGGCCTACCATCTTCAGATGGTGGTCATGGGCCTGATCATCATCGCGGCATCGGCCATGTACGGGCAGATCAATGCCCGGTCACAATGAAGACCCAACAAGGAGAGGTGGACTGAAAATGAAACTGACAAAAAGACTGCTCATGACGACGGCGGCGGCCTTTGCCGCGATTGGCCTTGCGGGGCCAGCCCTTGCGGACAAGGAGACCGAGGAACGGCAGACCGCCGCGGCGAAGGAGGCGGTGGATACGTCGAAATTCGCCAAGGAGGGGCCCTACACGATCGGCGTATCGGCCGGGTACCTGTCGAACTCGTGGGTCGTGTTCGCGCTTCAGCACATCCATTGGGAGGCCTCGAAGCATGAGGAGATCGAGGAGGTCATCGTCACCGACGCGGCCTTCAATCCGACCAAGCAGATCTCGGATATCGAGGATCTGCTGCGCCAGGATATCGACCTTCTGATCTATTGGCCCGTGGATGACGCCGCGATTGCGAGCGTCCTGGAGCGCACGGTGGAAGACGGCATTCCGACGGTGCAGGCGGGGGGCGGTTTTACCGACAATGCTGGCACCGTCTCCAACGCCTATATCAGCCAGTGGCGCCTTGGCGAGATGGTTGCCCGCAACCTGGTGGAAGACCTGGGCGGCGAGGGCAAGATCATCGCCATGCTGCCGATCGCGGGCACGACGGCGGCGGTCGATCAGCTCGACGCGCTTGAAACCGTGCTCGAGGAGTATCCGGACGTGGAACTGCTCAGCGCCGAGTATGGCGACTGGAACCGGGCGAAGGCCAAGCAGATCACCGAGAACCTGCTCCAGCGCTTCCCGCAGATCGACGGGGTGTTTTCCCCGGCCGGCCAGATGTCGATCGGCGTGGCCGAGGCGTTCGAGGAGGCCGGGCGGCTGGAAGAGGTCACCATGTCGCCGGGGGACGAGTACAATGGCTGGCTGAAATGGGTGGCCGAACATGGGCAGGGCGGGGCCGTGACCTTTCCCACCCGCGCCGGGCAGGAAGCCGTGCAGATCGGCCTCTCGATCCTGAAGGGCGAGGAGGTGACGCGCGGCACGGCGGTCGAATCCGAGTATATCGCGCCGGAAGATATCGGCGCGCATGTCGACGAGGATGCGCCGGATGACTGGTGGTCCAGCGATCTTCCCGAGGACTTCCTGCCGAAGCAATGACGGTGACCGACGCGCTGCCCCTTCTCGAAACCCGCGAGCTGTGCAAGCAGTATCTGGGCAACACGGCGCTTGACGGCGTGTGCATTTCGGCGAGGGGCGGCGAAGTTCATGCGATTGTCGGCGCCAACGGCGCCGGCAAGTCGACGCTGATGAACATCCTGTCCGGTGCCATCCGGCCGAGCGGCGGGTCGGTCATGCTGGAGGGGCAGGAAAGGGCGTTCGACAGCCCCGCCGAGGCGCTTTCGGCCGGCATTGCCTGTGTCTACCAGGAGCTGAGCCTGGTTCCGCAGCTGGACGTGGCGCGCAACATCTTCCTTGGCCGCGAACCGCGCAGCGGGCGGGGCACCGTCGATATTCGCCGGCTCTACGAGCAGACCTCCGCGCTTCTGGACCGGTTCGGGCTGAACGTGGACCCGCACGCCATGACCGAGGCGCTGAGCGTGGCGGATCAACAGCTGATTGAACTGGCGCGGGCGCTGTCGATGGAGCCGCGGGTTCTGATCCTCGACGAGCCGACCGCCGTGCTTTCGATGGCGGAGAAGCAGAACCTGTTCCGTATCATCCGGCGCCTGCGCGACGACGGGATCCTGGTGATCTACGTCTCCCACTTCCTTGGCGAGGTGATCGAGATCGCCGACCGGGTGACGGTCGTGCGGGACGGGCGGCTGGTTGGGACACATGATGCGCGGGGGATGAGTGTCGAGACGCTGGCGGAGGAGATCACCGGCGATACCGGGCCGCAGGGTGCCGGGGCGGAGCCGATCGCCGTATCGCCGGATGCCCGGGCGCTGGATATCGTTCTCGAAGAGGGCGGGGGGCGCACCGAGCTGAGCATCAACGCGGGGGAGATCCTGGGGATCGCGGGGCTTGGCGGGTCGGGCCGCACGGCCTTTGCCAGAACCCTCGCCGGGGCCGGGCGACGCCGCGCGCGTGTGCATCTTTCGGATGGGGAAACCTCGGTCAGCTATACCAGCGTGGCGAAGGCCATCGCGAACGGTGTTGTCTACCTGACGGAAGACCGCAAGAGCTCGGGGCTCTTTTCCAGCCTGAGCGTGACCGACAATGCCACGGCCTCGGCGCTGAAGGGCTTTGCCGCGCTGGGCCTGCGCCGGCCGCGGCGGGAACGGGCCGCCGCGTCGGAGCTTCTCGACCGGCTCAAGGTGGTGGCCGCCAGCCCGCAGATGCCGATCACGGCGCTGAGCGGGGGCAACCAGCAGAAGGTGATGCTGGCCCGCGCGCTTCTGACGCGTCCGCGCCTGTTGATCTGCGACGAACCCACCCGGGGCGTGGATATTGCCGCCAAGCTTCAGATACACCGGATCCTGCGTGATCTTGCCCACCAGGGTGTCGCGATCATCCTGATCTCTTCGGAGAACGAGGAGTTGCTGAGCCTGACCGACAGGCTTCTGATCATGCAGGATGGCAGGCTTGCCGGAGAGATACGCACCGCGGAGACGGATGAATCACGACTGCTCGTGGCGATATCGGGCAGTCCGAAGAACGGAGTACCGGAATGAACCAGAGAACGGCCTCGGGCCCCGACCCCCTGCAGGTTTCCGTGGCGCAGATGCACTGCGTGCCCGGAGACGTGGCGGCGAACCTCGAGATCATCGAGAAGCTCGTGGCGCTGGCCGTGCAGGAGGGTGCCAAGCTGGTCATCCTGCCGGAGATGGCGACTACGGGCTATTTCATCAGCGACCGTCTGGACGAGCTGGCCGAGGCGGAGGATGGCCCGACATCCCGCCGGCTGGGCGAGATCGCGAAGCGCAACGGCGCCTATCTCGTCGTCGGGGCACCGATCCGGGCGGAGGGGAAATTCTTCGACGCTCAGCTCATGTTCTCGTCGGAAGGCGACCGCATCGCGACCTATCGCAAGGCGCACCTGTTTTCCGCCGAGCGCGAGTGGTTCTCGGCCGGGGATGCGCCCCTGGTCGTGGAAACGCCCCTCGGCCGCATCGGCATGACGGTCTGCTATGACCTGATCTTTCCGGAATACGTGCGCAAGCTTGCCGATATGGGGGCCGACCTGGTGATCAACAGCACCAATTGGATCACCGACGATTTCCAGCGTCAGCGTTGGGGCTGGGACGCGCCGACCGTCACCGCGCTGGCCAAGACGCGGGCGCTCGAGAACGGGGTATGGCTGGCGATGTCCTGCTGTGTCGGGCCGGAGGCGCAGTTCGACTCGATCGGCCATTCCTGCATCGTTGCGCCTTCGGGGATGGTCGTGGCGTCGCTCGGGCGCTCCGTGGGGATTGCCAGCCATGAAGCCGTCTTCCAGGACGCGGACCTCGACAGGTGGCGGGCCATTGCCACGTACCGCTCCGACAGGCGGCCGGAGCTTTACTAGCCCTGCCGCGTTGTGCGGGGGGATTGAAGCGAAATCGGCGAGGGGGCGAATCAGGGGTTAAGACGCGGATTAAAAAGGAAAATCCAGTGTCGGTATCGCGTCGGTATAACGTCGGTATTTTGTCGGTGTTTTTGGCGGTGGCTGGCCGGGTTGATGCGGCGTTCGGTGGGGGGTGGCACGAGATGTTGTGCGGGGCGCAACGGGGTTGGTGCGGTATGCAATGCATGGTCACAGGACTAAGTTCGATGATTCAGATGTTTGATTGCAAACTTTCCTCCGATAAGAATGGTAACCACAATGCTGGAAGGAGTAAGAATGAAGGCTTTCGATGTACGCGCATACGCGATATCGGACTTTGTCGAGTGGCAGGATTCTGGGAAACTTGACCTTTCGCCCGACTTCCAAAGACGCGCTGTGTGGTCTAATTCGGCGAAATCTTTCTTTGCGGACATTGATCTTGCCCCCATTTCACCGGACACTCAGGCAGTTGCGTTTTGAGCTGCAATGAACTCGCGGGGCGAGCGCCATTTCAACCCTGAGTGCGGATGGTTCTCGTTGTAATCCTCGAACCAGCCATCGATCAATCCGAGCGC
>JAVJUV010000139.1:0-4383 GCA_040220415.1 Silicimonas sp. | reverse complement strand
CGTGCCGCTCGCCGCCTGCGTCGGCGCCCCCCCCCCCCCCCCCCCCCCCCCCCCCCCCCCCCCCCCCGCCAACTGGTCGTGCACCAAGGGCGTTCAACTGACGATCCGCCGCACCGGCAGCGGCATCGAGGTGAACGACAGCCGCGGTTTCACCGTGTCGCTGCCGCCCGATCCGCCCGGCCAGCGCGAGCGCTATGCCAAGACGGGCTATGCGCTGGTCTTCGCCGGCCGGACGGCGAGCTGGTTCGCGCAGGGCTCGGGCGGTGCACCGACCGACTGCCGCCGGTGATCGACGCGTCCGCGACGCACGGCGCGCTACAATGATTGAAAGAAAAACGCTTTCGGCGCCTTTGAGCGCTTGAGACCAATTGCCCATGCCATCGTGACGCAGGGCCTTTGACGCAGTGCGAAACGCGCTCTAGAACGAGCTGCAAACAGAAGCGGTGCGCCCCGGGGCAGCGCCGTCGCGCAATCGGGACGATCAAGGGGAAAGCCGTGTCCTCGACAAGCTCATCGGCCGGCGCAGGCCAGGCCGGCACGAAAAACGCCAGACCCAGGCCGCTATCGCCGCACCTGAGCGTCTACCGGTTCATTCCCACGATGGTCGCCTCCATCCTGCATCGCGCCACCGGTGCGGCGCTCTATTTCGGCACCCTGCTGATCGCATGGTGGCTGGTCGCGGCCGCCGCGGGGCCGGGCGCATTCGCCTGGGCGAACGGGTTCCTGAGCTCGTGGTTCGGTCTTCTGATCCTGTTCGGCTACACATGGGTTCTGATGCATCACATGCTGGGCGGCGTGCGGCATTTCCTGTGGGACATCGGCCTTTTCGACAGCAAGCCGGTCTCGACCCGGCTCGCCTACGCCACCTTCGTCGGATCGGCCGGGCTGACCGTCCTGATCTGGCTGATCGCGTTGATCGCACGCTGAGGAGACCGCCCATGTCGATCATGACACCGCTCAAGCGTGCCCGGGGCCTTGGTTCGGCCAAGGACGGCACCGAGCATTTCTGGCGGCAGCGCCTGACCGGCCTTGCCAACGTGCCGCTGCTGATCGCCTTCGTCTTCATCCTGATGTCGCTGGTCGGACGCGACCACGCCTCGGTCACCGCCGCCTTCGGCAATCCGTTCGTCGCGGTCGTCATGCTCGCCGTGGTGGTCTCGGCGCTCTACCACGCCAAGCTCGGCATGCAGGTGATCATCGAGGACTATTTCCACAGCGAAGCGCTGAAGTTCACGCTTCTGTTCGCCAACATCGCATTCACCATCATCGTCGCGCTGACGGCGATCTTCGCCATACTGAAAATGGGTTTCGGAAGCTGACATGAGCACCAACGGCAACGGCGCGGCGGGCGCGAACGGCCGCGCCTACACGTTCGAGGACCACAAGTTCGATGTCGTCGTGGTCGGCGCCGGCGGAGCGGGCCTGCGGGCGACGCTCGGCATGGCCGAACAGGGGCTTCGCACCGCCTGCATCACCAAGGTGTTTCCGACGCGCTCGCACACGGTCGCGGCGCAGGGCGGCATCGCCGCGAGCCTTCAGAACATGACGCCCGACAGCTGGCAGTGGCACATGTACGACACCGTCAAGGGCTCGGACTGGCTCGGCGATGTCGACGCCATGCAGTATCTGGCGATGGAAGCGCCCAAGGCCGTCTACGAGCTCGAGCATTACGGCGTGCCGTTCTCGCGCACCGAGGACGGGCGCATCTATCAGCGGCCGTTCGGCGGCCACATGCAGAATTACGGTGAAGGACCACCCGTGCAGCGCACCTGCGCGGCCGCCGACCGCACGGGCCACGCCATCCTGCACACGCTGTACGGCCAGAGCCTGAAGAACAACGCGCAGTTCTTCATCGAATATTTCGCCATCGACCTGATCATGGACGAGGACGGCGCCTGCACGGGCGTCGTCGCCTGGAACCTCGACGACGGCACGATCCACCGCTTTTCGGCGAAGATGGTGGTGCTGGCGACCGGCGGCTATGGCCGCGCCTATTTCTCGGCGACCTCGGCGCACACCTGCACCGGCGACGGCAACGGCATGATCGCCCGCGCCGGCCTGCCCCTGCAGGACATGGAGTTCGTGCAGTTCCACCCGACCGGCATCTATGGCGCGGGCTGCCTGATCACCGAGGGCGCGCGCGGCGAGGGCGGCTATCTGGTCAATTCCGAAGGCGAGCGCTTCATGGAGCGCTATGCGCCCTCGGCCAAGGACCTGGCTTCGCGTGACGTCGTCTCGCGCTGCATGACGATGGAAATCCGCGAGGGCCGGGGCGTCGGCAGGGACAAGGATCACATCTTCCTGCACCTTGATCATCTCGATCCGGCGGTGCTGGCCGAGCGGCTTCCTGGCATTTCCGAGAGCGCCAAGATCTTCGCCGGCGTCGACGTCACAAGGGACCCGATCCCGGTGCTGCCGACGGTCCACTACAATATGGGCGGCATCCCGACCAACTATTGGGGCGAGGTGCTCAATCCGACCGACGGCGAGCCCGACCGGATCGCGCCCGGCCTGATGGCCGTCGGCGAAGCCGGCTGCGCCTCGGTGCACGGCGCCAACCGGCTCGGCTCGAACTCGCTGATCGATCTTGTCGTCTTCGGCCGCGCCGCCGCGATCCGCGCCGGCGAGGTGATCGACCGCGAGGCGCCGGTGCCTGCCATCAACGAGGCGGCGTGCGAGAAGATCATGGACCGCTTCGACCGGCTGCGGCACGCCTCGGGCGGCACGCCGACGGCGGAACTGCGCGAGAAGATGCAGAAGATCATGCAGGAGGACGCCGCCGTCTTCCGCACCCAGGAGACGCTCGAACAGGGCTGCCGGCGCATGGACGCCGCCTTCCAGGGGCTGGCCGACCTCAACGTCACGGACCGGTCGATGATCTGGAACTCGGACCTGGTCGAGACGCTGGAACTTGAAAACCTGATGGCCTGCGCGATCACCACGGTCTATTCGGCCGAGGCGCGCAAGGAGAGCCGCGGCGCCCATGCCCGCGAGGACTTCAAGGACGGTCCGATGGCCGGGCGCGACGACGAGAACTGGCGCAAGCACACCCTGTCATGGATGAGCGAGACCGGCGCCGTGACGCTCGACTACCGGCCGGTTCACACCGATCTTCTCGCCGAGGGCATCGCGCTCGAAAAGATCGCGCCCAAGGCGCGGGTGTATTGAGGGATCAATGCGCGGCATCTGCCAGCTAACGGGAAGTCATGGGGAATTCGTCGATGCTCACCTTCTACCGAAGGCGCTCACCCGAGCCGGTCGAACCAAAGGGGAGAAGTTCGTAGAACATGGACCGTCCGCCAACCGTCCTCAACGTCGCGCAAGTAGTTGGTACGATAGAGAACTGGTAACACAAGAGGGTGAATCGCTGCTCCAGCGCTTTGACGATCATGGAATCACTGAGTTACGTCGATGCGGGCTGGTCTGGAGTGCAGCGAATTCGCTTGATGCTTCCGAGCCAATTCCATTGTTTTGGACGGCATTCAGAGCCGCACGTGTAAGGTCGAAGAAACCTAAGCGGCTTAGAATGTTTGTACTAAGTTTACTTTGGAGGGCAGGGGCGACCAATAGGGAAGAGTTCGTAGACTTCTCTATGCCTCAGGATGAAATCAATCACCTGTCAGAGCTTCTAAACCGCAACGAAGTCGGTGATGAGCGGGATTTCCCAACGTTCTTTCTGTACCATACTGGAAAAAGGTACGAACATAATCACACTCCCATATACCAGCGATCAAGAATGCACGGATCGGAGATTCCTGCCGATCACTATCGATTTTTTCTAGATGGTCTAGTTATCTTCTGTGGACATTCGAACGATCAGAATCCGTTCTGGCAAAAGCGGAATGATTTCGCTGTCGGCTTCAAACCCGAATTTGGCGTCTTCATTCAAGAGTTTATAGAGTCGCGCCAATACCGCGATCTAGGAGACGTCATCAGTCTCTTGAATGAACAAGAGGCGTGAGCGTTCTGAGAAGCGGTTGAGGCAATCCCATTCAAGGACCCGCGGGTCGAGGGTGGCAATGACAGATCCTTACGGCGAAGTTGTGCCATTCTCACCGGGGTGACACGCGGCTGGCCTGCGCCGCACACGAACCGTTAGCCACGCATTGAAGCGGTTCTATCTGCGCCCGAAACGGCTCGCGCAGACATTGTGTCGCGCCGTCCTTAAACGAAATGCAACGCCTTACCCCGTAGCTTGCGATCAACGTAGGAATATGGAGTAGGCGATGGATTGGCGGTTCCTGACCTTTCCCCCTGGATCCGGGCCATTGCGAACTGGAATTTTCCGCCTTTGAATGAGCGAAGGAGGAAGACCCATGAAGCGCAAACGGTTCACAGAAGAGCAGATCATCGGCGTTCTGAAGGAGAACGAGGCCGGAGCGA
>JAVJUV010000138.1:0-11472 GCA_040220415.1 Silicimonas sp. | reverse complement strand
GGCTGCCCCCGCGCACCCGGAGTCATGGGTGCGCTTCCGCGAACCGGATTTCTCCGAACCCATCGCCGGGACAAAAAAATGTCGACAATGCGGCGCATTGTCGACACTATTTTCAAGGATGCTGATGTCGACCCGCACCAGGTCGACACCGGCAGTTACTCACACACACACTCACTCACACAACCCGGGCAGACGCGAACATTTTCACTTGAATGTTCGCGTCTGCATCCGTTCAGGTACTCGACTTTCGTCTGAACTCGTTACTCTCTCGAACACAACATGTACCCGTCCGATGCACGCAACCTGAACCAGGGAGCGATTCTGAACAATTCCTTAAATTTTTACCGTGGTGGGATTACTTTTCATTCATGATTGGATGATTTTTCACCCATCCTTTCCCGACTACACCGCCGAGGCCGCGGTCGGCACACCCGCGAAGCTCCGCTCCCCCGACTACGCTGCCGAAAGCACTTCACTGCGGCGCGGGCTGGTCTTCCGAAACCCTGATACTCAGGCTGACAAGCTGCGCCCAATTCTCGGTTTCCATGAAGGCGACATCGGCGGCGTCCCGGCCCGATCCGATCACCGCGAACCGCGACGCGCTGCCCATGCCGGTGGCGTCGACCAGGTGCCACGCCCCGTCCAGCCAGACTTCGGCGACGGCGTGGAAATCCTGCGGCTGAACGTCGGGGCCATAGACCGAGGTGTAGCGGGCGGGAATGTGCGCCGCCCGCGCCAGGCTGCAGACGAGATGGGCGTAGTCCCGGCACACGCCCTCGCGCGCCACGAAGGTATCCATCGCGGTCGTCGCAGCGTGCGAGCTTCCGGGCGCGTAGGTCAACTCATCCGCGACCCAATCCCTGATCGCGGCGACCTTCGCCCCGCCTTCCAGGTGGCCGAACCGGCGGGCGGCGAGGTTCGTGAACAGATCCGACTGGCAGAACCGCGACGGGCGCAGATAGGTCACGACCTCGGCGGGAAGCCCGTCGAGCGGCGTTGCGGGCAGCGCCTGAAGCGCGGCGTCGGATCGCGTGACCTGCACCCCGGCGCGGTATCGCAACCGGAACTGCTCGTCCGCCACGAAAGCCCATGCCCTCTGGCCGATCCGGCCGTTTCCCGCGATGCGCCGCACCGACGCATTCTCGATATCGAGCGCTGTTCCGAGGACAGTCTGCCCTTCCGTCTGCGCGGCCTCCAGCGTCAGCAGGACACGGTCGTCGCCGCCAAGCCGGTATTCCATGAAGACGTCGATATGCAGTCGCATAGGGCTTGATCCCGTGTCGGAGGCGCAACCGCGGGGCGGCGCGAAAAGTGAAAGGTCGGCGAAGGTCCGCGCTCTATAACCTGTCCGGATCGGCCAAGGAATGGCACGCGGCACAGGCGTGCGGTTCTGTCACCGGGCCGCCCGCCGGCCGCGCGGTTGTCGGTCAGGCGAAGTTTCTGATGTGTATTGACGGAAATCATTCTCAGGTCGGTTTTTCCGTTGTAGAAACACTTTAGTGCTGTCGAACGAATTATCGTTTGCGTGCTGCTGGTTTGGGAGGAAAACCATGAAATCTCTACTTAAAGCTACACTGTGCATGACAACTGCCGCCGGGGTGCTGCTCGGGCAGTCCGCGATGGCCGATACATCGGACAAGCGCATTGCCCTGTCGAACAACTATGCGGGCAACTCGTGGCGCCAGGCCATGCTGAGAAGCTGGGAAAAGGTCACGGGCGAGGCCGTCTCGAACGGGGTGGTCGCCGCGGCGGACGCCTTCACGACGGCGGAAAACCAGGTGACCGAACAGGCCGCACAGATCCAGAACCTGATACTTCAGGGCTATGACGCGATCGTCATCAACGCCGCCTCGCCCGAGGGTCTGAACGGCGCCGTCAAGGAAGCCTGCGACGCGGGCGTGGTCGTTGTCAGCTTCGACGGGATCGTGACCGAGCCCTGTGCATGGCGCATCGCCGTGGACTTCAAGCAGATGGGCAAGGACGAGGTGCTCTATCTTGCCGACAAGCTGCCCGAAGGCGGCAACCTGCTGGAAATTCGCGGCCTGGCCGGCGTATTCGTCGATGACGAAATCAGCGCGGGCATCCACGAAGGAGTTGCCGAGACAGGCAAGTTCGAGATCGTCGGCTCGGTCCACGGCAACTGGGCGCAGGACGTGGCGCAGAAGGCCGTGGCCGGCATCCTGCCCTCGCTGCCCGACGACATCGTCGGTGTCGTGACCCAGGGCGGCGACGGCTATGGCGCGGCACAGGCCATCAAGGCGTCGGGCCGCGACATGCCGGTCATCGTGATGGGCAATCGCCACGACGAACTGACCTGGTGGAAAGAGCAGAAGGACGCAAGCGGCTACGAGACGATGTCGGTCTCGATCGCGCCCGGCGTCTCGACGCTGGCCTTCTGGGTGGCGCAGCAGATCCTCGACGGTGCAGACGTGCCGAAAGATCTGACGGTGCCCTTCCTGCGTATCGACCAGGCCAACCTGGAAGAGAACCTGGCGAACACCGAAGCGGGCGGCGTGGCGAACGTCGAGTATTCGCTGGATGATGCTCAGGAAGTGATCAAGGGCGCGATGTAATCCACCCTCGGGATCATTCCCATGAACGAGACGGCACCGATCGTCCTTCTGGACGGCGTCGAAAAGAGTTTCGGCGCCGTTCGTGCCCTGACGGGTGTCACGCTGAAGCTGATGCCCGGCGAATGCCTTGGGCTTGTCGGCCATAACGGCGCGGGCAAGTCGACCCTGATGAACGTGCTTTCCGGCAACCTGGCGCCGGACACGGGCCGGATCGAGGTCGCCGGAACCGACATCACCGGTCGGCTGACCCCGCAGAACGCCGTGGCGCATGGGGTGCGCTGCGTCTACCAGGAACTGTCGCTGTGTCCGAACCTGACGGTGGCCGAGAACGCCCGGATCTCGCATCCATCGATTGCCGGCGTCGGCTGGCGACGCGCGGCGCGGCGGCTGATCGGCGACAAGCTGGACGAGGTCTTTCCCGGCCACGGAATCTCCACCGACGACATCGTGGGCGACCTGTCGATCGCCCGGCGCCAGATGGTGGAAATCGCGCGCGCCTTCGCGGTGACGACCGCCGAGGCCAGGGTCGTGATCCTGGACGAACCCACGTCTTCGCTGGATTCGGTCGCTGCAAGGAAATTGCTCGAACACGTTCGCCGCTATGTCGCAGCGGGCGGCACCTGCGTTCTGATCTCTCACCTTCTGGGCGAGATCCTGGACACCTCCGACCGCATCGCGGTGATGCGCGACGGCGGTGTCGTGGCGCTTGACCGTGCGTCGGCCTTCGACCGCAATTCACTGGTCAAGGCGATGGGCAGCGTGGCCGATGCCGAGCGGGACCGGTCGGCGGAATCAACCTCGATCCGGGAGACCGCGCCGGTGGTCGTGCAAGCGAAACCGAAGGCGGCGGACACGATTGCACTTGCGGCGCACAAGGGCGAGGTCGTCGGCCTGGCGGGTCTCAGCGGCCAGGGCCAGACCGAACTGCTGGTGCAGGTATTCGATCATGCTCCGGGCGCAACCGTCGCCGGCGACGTCGCGCTGGTGGCGGGCGACCGGCAGACCGACGGAATTTTTCCGCTGTGGTCGATTGCCGAGAATATTTCAGTGGGGTCGCTGCGCCAGTTTCTGAAGGGCATATTCCTTGATCATGACGCGGCGCGCCGTTTCGCGGATGACTGGCGCTCGCGGATCGGTATCCGCACTCCCGATGTCGACAACCCGATCCTGTCGCTTTCGGGCGGCAACCAGCAAAAGGCGCTGTTCGCCCGCGCGCTTGGGTCGAAGGCCGAGATCATCGTCATGGACGACCCGATGCGCGGCGTCGATATCGGAACCAAACAAGAGGTGTACGGCATGATCCGCGAAGAGGCCGCCAAGGGCCGGACATTTCTCTGGTACACGACCGAAATGGACGAGTTGCGCAACTGCGACCATGTCTATGTGTTCCGCGAAGGCGCCATCGTCGCCGATCTCGGGCGGCGCGACATGACCGAGGAAAAGGTTCTTCACGCATCGTTCAGGGCCGACGCATGAGCGGGCTGGTCTCTCCCCGGGTGCTGCGCAGCCTTCTGCCGCCCCTGTCGCTGGCAGCCCTGCTGATCGCCATCTTCTGGCTGCAGCCGCGCACGATGAGCTATTTCGGCCTGAACCTGCTTCTGAACCTCGCCATCCCGATTGCGTTGGCGACCATCGCGCAGATGTTCATCCTCTGCGTGAACGAACTGGACCTCTCGATCGGCGGTTTCGTCAGCCTTGTCGCCTGCATCACCGCCACCTGGCTTCACGACACACCGCTTCTGGGCATCGCTGCACTGGCCGGCCTGATCGTGGCCTATGCGGCACTCGGCGCACTCATCCACTTGCGCAACCTTCCCTCGATCGTCGTGACGCTTGGAATGTCCTTCGTCTGGCTGGGGCTGGCCGTCCTTGTCCTGCCGACGCCGGGCGGCAATGCGCCCGAGTACATCCGCTCTCTGATGACGCTCAAGCCCGCCTATATCCCCTTCCCGATCATCGCCGCGGTGGTGATCGCGCTGGTGGTGCATGTCGGACTGATGCGCTCGGCCTGGGGCACCGTCTTGCGCGGCGCGGGCGGCAACCCGCGCTCGCTGGAACGCGCCGGCTGGTCGCTTCTGAAGATCAAGATGACCATGTTCGCGCTGGCCGGGTTCTTCGGCGTGCTGTCCGGCATGGCGCTGGTCGGCCTGACGACATCGGCCGACGCCAACATCGCGCTGCGCTACACGCTTCTGTCCATCGCGGGCGTGATCCTGGGCGGTGGCGAGTTCGTGGGCGGCCGCGTCTCGCCCATCGGCGCGGTCATCGGCGCGGTCACGCTGGCGCTGGCCGGGTCGTTTCTGTCGTTCCTGCGGCTGAACCCCGACTGGCAGATCGGCGCGCAGGGGGCGATCCTGATCATCGTCTTGGCGCTGCGCGTCCTGATCAGCCGGGCGGAGGCACGCAAATGAGCGGCGTCATGACACTGATCCGCCAGCCCTGGCTCTGGGCCTGGGTGGGCGCGCTGGCCGTCTGGCTGGCCACGGCGGCCTTCACCGGCGGCAAGGGCTCGGGCGAGGTTCTCTCCGCCGCGATGACCTTCGGCGCCTTCTTCGTCATCGTTGCGCTTGGCCAGATGTTCGTCATCACGCTCGGCCCCGGCAACGTCGATCTGTCGATCCCGGCCTGCATGACGCTGGCCGGCACCGTGGCGATGAAGACGATGGACGGGGCCGCCGCGATGATCCCCGTCGGGCTTGTCCTTGCCCTTCTGATCGGCGCCTTCGTGGGTTCGCTGAACTACGCGCTGATCCGCCTGCTTCGGATTCCGCCCATCATCGCGACCCTGTCCTCCAGTTTCATCTTCCAGTCCGCCGCGATCTGGTGGAACCGCGGCCTGCGCGTTAAACCGCCCGAGGCGCTGGCCGATTTCACCACCGCCAAGATCGCGGGCGTGCCCGTCATCGCGCTTTTCGTCGTCGCTCTGGCGATCCTCGGGCATGTCCTCTTGACGCGCACGATCTATGGCCGCGGCGTGGTGGCGATCGGCCAGAACATGCGCGCCGCCCACCTGGCCGGCGTGAAGGTCGAGCGTATCCGCGCCGCGACCTACATCATGTGCGCCACGCTGGCCGGTCTCTGCGGTTTCCTGCTGGCGGCCTTCTCGGGCGGCGCGGCCTTGAACATGGGCGAGGAATACCTGCTCAGTTCCATCGCCGTCGTCGTCATCGGCGGCACCTCGGTCGCGGGCGGCTTCGCCAACGTGCCGGGGCTTTGGGGCGCTTCGCTGTTCCTGTTCCTGTTGGTCACCATGCTGAACACCTTCGGCGCCGGGGCCGGCGTCCGGCTGGTGCTGACCGGCCTCATCATCATCGGCGTGATCGTCGCGGCCAGCGGCGGCAAGGCCCGAACCTAGGAGAGACAGATGGCACTTGTCGGAGACAGAGTGGAGTATTTCGATCACCGGTTCCGCGCGATGACGGTTCCCACTGCGGATGTCGAGGTTCTCTACGACGGCTGCCGCTGGGCCGAAGGGCCGGTCTGGTTCGCCGATGGCGGCTATCTCGTCTGGTCCGACATTCCGAACAACCGGATGCTGCGCTGGACGCCCGACCTGGGCGTTGGCGTCTTCCGCGCGGATGCCAATTTCTCCAACGGCAACACCCGCGACCGGCAAGGGCGCCTCGTGACCTGCGAACATGGCGGGCGGCGCGTCACGCGCACCGAACCCGACGGCACGATCACCGTGATCGCCGACAGCTACCGCGGCAAGCGCCTGAACTCGCCCAATGACGTGGTCGTCAAGTCCGACGGCACGATCTGGTTTACCGACCCGACCTACGGAATCATGTCTGACTACGAGGGCCACAAGGGCGAACAGGAACAGGCGGGCTGTTACGTCTTCTGCGCCGATCCGGCCAGCGGCGATCTGCGCGTCGTCGCCGACGATTTCGTCAAGCCCAACGGTCTGGCCTTCTCGCCCGACGAAAGCCGTCTCTTCGTCGCCGACAGCGGCCTGTCCCACGACCCCGACGGGCCGCATCACATCCGCGCCTTCGACGTCGCGGACGACAACCGCCTGTCAGGCGGCAAGGTCTTCGTCGAGGTCTCTCCCGGCGTCCCGGACGGGTTCCGCTTCGACGAGGAAGGCAATCTCTGGAGTTCGGCCCAGGACGGCGTCCGGGTCTTCGATCCCGAGGGCAATCCCCTCGGTCACATCAGGTTTCCGAAGATGGTCTCGAACCTGACCTTCGGCGGGCCGAAGCGGAATCGTCTGTTCGTGACGCAGACGGACTCGCTCTGCGCCATCTACGTCGGCGTGAACGGCGCGCAGCGTCCGTGATCGCGCGCCGCCCGACTCAGGTCTTCGCGATCCGGTAGATCGCCGGGATCACCAGCACCGTCAGCGCCGTCGACGACAAAAGCCCGAACAGAAGCGAGATCGCCAGGCCCTGGAAGATGGGGTCGACCAGGATGACGGCAGCCCCGATCATGGCGGCCAGCGCCGTCAGAAGGATCGGCTTGAACCGGGTCGCTCCGGCCTCGATCAGGATATCGACCGTGACGTTGCGGTCCGGGTCGGCATGGCGGATGAAATCGATCAGCAGGATCGAGTTCCGCACGATGATGCCCGCAAGCGCGATGAAGCCGATCATCGAGGTCGCCGAGAACGGCGCGCCGAACAGCCAGTGCCCCACCATGATCCCGAGGAAGGTCAGCGGGACCGGCGTCAGCACGACCAGCGGCAGGCGGAAGCTGCCGAACTGCGCGACGACAAGGATGTAGATCCCCAGCAGCGCCACGCCGAAGGCCGCGCCCATGTCGCGGAAGGTGATCCAGGTGACTTCCCACTCGCCATCCCAGAGAAGAACGGGCGTTTCGGTCGAATCCGGTTGGCCGTTCAGGCGGATCTCGGGCTTGGTGCCTTCGGGCCAGTCCATGGCGTCGAGGCGGCTGGCGACTTCCAGCATCCCGTAAAGCGGCGCTTCGAAGGCGCCGGCCAATTCGCCCGTGACCATGATCACGTCATAGCCGTTGTGGCGGAAGATCGGATAGGAAGCGCTTTCCTCGTTGATCGTGACCACGTCGCCCAGTTCCACCACGCCGCGTCCGCCCGGCAGGGCGTTGGCGGGCACCGGGATCGACAGCGCCGCCGCGTCCATCACCCGGTCGGACTTGTCGCGGGCCATGACGATCGGGATCGGCCGCCGCCCCTCGCCGCGATGAGAATAGCCGACGGTCACCGACCCGTTCAGCAGTTGCAGAGTCTGAAGGACGTCCGCTTCCTGCACCCGGTAGAAATCCAGGTCGGTCGGTTCTAGCTCGGCCCGCAGCCGCGGCGGCTGGATGCCATAGCTGTCGTCGACGTCGACCACGAAGGGCACGTCCTCGAACGCGGTCCGAACCTGCGTGGCCACGGCGCGCCGCGTTTCGGCGTCGGGGCCATAGATCTCGGCCAGCAGCGTCGAGATCACCGGCGGCCCCGGCGGCGGCTCGACCACCTTCAGAACCGTGCCTTCGGGCACCTCCAGCGCCGACAGCCTTTCGCGCAGTTCAAGCGCGATGGCGTGGCTGGAGCGTTCGCGGTGATCCTTGGCTTCGAGGTTCAGTTGCACATCGCCCATTTCGGGGTTCTGGCGCAGGAAATAATGCCGGACCAGCCCGTTGAAGTTGAAGGCCGAGGCGGTGCCGGCGTGGGTCTGGGCCGAATGCACTTCGGGCAGTTCCATCGCGATGCGCGCCGCGGCCTGCGCGACCGCGTCGGTCGCCTCGACCGAGGCGCCTTCGGGCAGGTCGATGACGATGGACAGCTCCGACTTGTTGTCGAAAGGCAGCAGCTTGACCGTCACGTCCTTGGTATAGAGCATCGCCAGCGAGCCGAAGGAAAGCGCTGCGACCACGATCAGGAACAGGGCACTGCGGCCCTTGCCTGCAAGGATCGGGCGGGCGATGACCGCATAGAGCCGGCCCAGCCGGCCACCCGGGAAGGCGCCGCTGCCCTCGTCGTGATGCGCGGGCGCGCGTCCGGCGATCTTCAGCATCAGCCAGGGCGTGATCATCACGGCCACGAAGAACGAGAAGATCATGGCCGCCGAGGCGTTGGCGGGGATCGGGCTCATGTAGGGGCCCATCAGGCCCGAGACGAACAGCATCGGCAACAGCGCCACGACGACGGTCAGCGTCGCCACGATGGTCGGGTTGCCGACCTCGGCCACGGCCGCGACCGCCGCGGAAAGTCGGCTTTGACCTTCGCGTTTCATGCCCCAGTGGCGCGCGATGTTCTCGATCACGACGATGGCGTCGTCGACAAGAATGCCGATCGAGAAGATCAGCGCGAAAAGCGAGACCCGGTTCAGCGTATAGCCCATGATCCAGGCCGCGAAGAGCGTCAGCAGGATTGTGACGGGGATGACGATCGCCACGACCACGGCCTCGCGCCAGCCGATGGCGACGAAGACAAGCGCCACGATCGAGACGGTGGCCAGGCCCAGGTGGAACAGCAGTTCGTTGGCCTTCTCGTCGGCGGTCTCGCCATAGTCGCGCGTCACCTCGACGGCGACGCTGTCGGGGATGACGGTGCCTTCCATCTCGTGGACCTGGTGCAGGATCTCTTCGGCGACCAGAACGGCGTTGGCCCCTGCCCGCTTGGCAAGCGCCAGCGTCACGGCGGGACTGCGGTGAACCGCGCCATCTTCGGCGCGGTGCAGCGTGCTGACATGCGCCTCGTCCATGCCCGAGACGAACTCGACCGTGGCCACGTCGCGAACATAGACCGTGCGCCCGTCGCGGGCGGTCAGTTCCAGGTTGCCGATCTCCTCGGGCGTGTTCAGCGTCTCGCCGATCACAAGCCGGACCTGCTGGCCGTCGCGGCGCAGATCGCCCGCGGGCGCGGCACTGTTGGCGCCTTCGACCTTTCCCGCAAGCTGTTGCAGCGTGATGCCGTACAGCGCCAGCCGCTCGGGGTCGGGCGCGACGCGCAGCGCCTCGGTCTCGTCCCCGATCAGATAGGTCAGTCCCACGTCGTCGATCCGCGCAAGCCGCACCTCGACCTCGCGCGCGATGCGCGTCAGGTCGGCGGCGGTAATCGTGTCCTGCCCCTCGACCGGGCTGAAGGTCAGCGCGACGATGGCCACGTCGTTGATGCCGCGCCCGACGACAAGGGGTTCGGGGATGCCGACGGGTATCCTGTCGATATTGGCCAGGATCTTGTCGCGCACCCGCAGGATCGCGGTGTCCGACGAGACGCCGACCTCGAACCGCGCGGTCACCATGACCGCGTCGTCACGGGTGTCGGAATAGACGTGCTCGACCTGTTCGATGCCCTTGACGATGGTTTCCAGAGGCTCGGTCACCAGCTTGACGGCGTCCTCGGCGCGCAGGCCGTGCGCCTGGACATGGATGTCGACAAGCGGCACCGAGATCTGCGGCTCTTCCTCGCGCGGCAGGCTGACCAGCGCGATCATGCCGACCGCAAGCGACGCCAGCAGGATCAGCGGCGTCAGCGGCGACGAGATGAACGCCCGGGTCAGCCTGCCGGCGATCCCAAGCCCTTCGGACTGCGCGTCCCTGTCTTCAGCCATCGGAGTCCACCAGCACATCGCCAGCCGTCAGGCCGGACAGGATTTCGCGCCAGATGGCGCCCTCGCGTTCCACCGTTTCGCCGGGCACCACGACGCGCTCGACCGGGCCGTCGATACCGTCCACGGTGACGAAATCAAGCCCGCCCCGGCGCGTCAGCGCAGCCTCGGGGACAAGAATCGCCTGACGCTCGCCGACCGGCAGCCTGACCGGAATGCGCCGCCCGATGAAGTTCGGATCAAGGCCCGCGACTTCCACATCGGCCTGCACGCGGCCGCCCTCGATCTGGGGATAGAGCTTGGCCAGCGTTCCCTGCCGGACCTCGCCCGCATTGCCGATCTGGATCGTGTCGCCCTCTGCAAGGTCGCCAGCATGGCGCTCGGGCACGGCAAGGCGCAGATAGACACCGCCGCCGCCGATGACGGCGACCGCCTCGCCCGGCCCGGCGACCGACCCCAGAGACATCGGAACCGACAGAACGATTCCGGCTCCGGGGGCAAGAACGTCGCCTTCCTGTATCTGGCGCTCGACGACAAGCCGCTCGGATTTGAGGCTCGATTCCTGGCCTTCCAGAACGCTGACAGCCGTTTGCAGCTCTTCGAAGCGGCGGCTGGTGATGACGCCCCGCTCGATCAGCTGCTCGCCGCGGACAAGTTCGGAACGCGCCGTCTCAAGCTGGGACGCCACCGAGTCGAGCTGTGCGTCAAGCGCGTCGATCTGGAAGTTCAGCTTGGGATCCTCGATCCGCGCGATCGCCGCGCCGGCCTCGACCTGATCGCCCTCGGTGACGTCCAGGCGGACGATCGTGCCGCCGATCCGCGCGCGGGCCGGCACCCTGTCACGGGTCTCGACCTGGCCATAGACCAGCTTCCATTCGGTAACGGTCAGCGGGGCGATTTCAGCGGCGGCCGCCACGGATGGCAGGACGGCGACGAAAGCGAGTGCGTATATCAGACGTGTCATTTGCGAATAAGCCCGCGGTAAGTTCATGGCAGCGGCTGAAGAGCCGGTTCATCATCGTATTCAAACTTTGCGATATGTATGGGACGCGCTCCCCGATAACAAGACCCGCCGGCAGCCGGCGGATGACATCGATCAAAGTGTCACATGTCCTTCGCGTCTAGGCTCACATGCGCTTCAAGGCAATATGACAGGAGAACGCACATGCGCGCGATGGTGTTCGACGGAGCCTCTCGTAACCTCGTTCTGCGGGACCTTGCCAAACCGCGGCCGGGTCCGGGCCAGGTCGTGATCAGGATCGAGGCCTGCGGTGTCTGCCGGACGGACCTTCACGTGATCGACGGCGAACTGGGCGCGCCGAAACTGCCGCTGGTGCCCGGTCACGAGATCGTCGGCCGGATCGAGGCGGCGGGCGGCGATG
>JAVJUV010000137.1:0-8616 GCA_040220415.1 Silicimonas sp. | reverse complement strand
AGTCATGTATTGCGCAGGGCTGCTCTGGTTGGGTGGCTTTGTCGGCTATGGCGAAAAGTTGCTGAACGCCGGTCTTTACCCGTTCCTTCTCGGGGATCTGACGAAGGCGACAATTGCTGTAGTTCTGTATACTGCTTACCACAATCGCCGCGCTGTGTGACTGCCAGCCCAAGACTGTATCAGACTGTTTCAGTCTGATACGGGTCTGGTCCAATGTGAGTTGAAATGGTCCGATGCCAGATTTGACAGGCACCGGACGCCAGCCTGAGGTTTCCGGCTCCATGCAAGAGCAATGCGCTAATGGGATGAACTGCCTTCCCACCAACCTGCTGCTACTGTGGCGGACATAGGTGGAGAGAGGAGCATCTGATGGACATCAAGGTTCTGGGCATTGATTTGGGCAAGGCCGGTTGCAGTCTTGCCGGGCTGGATGAAGCGGGAGCGGTCGTGTTTCGCAAACGCCTTCAGCGGCATTGGCTGCTGGGCTTTCTTGATACGCTTCAGCCCTGCGTGGTTGCGATGGAAGCCTGCGGCGGGGCGCATCACATTAAGCGCTTTTGTCTTGAGAAAGGACATGAGCGCCGGCTGATGTCGCCGCTCTATGTTCGGCCCTATGTGAAGGTTCACAAGAACGACGACCGTGATGCCGAGGCGATTGCAGAAGCCGCGACGCGTCCAACGATGTCATTTGTTGTAATCAAATCCGAAGAGCAGCTTGATCTTCAGGCCCTGCACCGTGCTCGGGAGCGCCTCGTGTCAGACAGGACGCGCTTGATCAACCAGGGTCGCGGTTTCCTTATGGAGCGCGGCATCCGGGTCGGAACGGGGCGCCACGTCTTCCAAAAGGAACTGGCCAGATTGGCCGCAGAGGGCACTGCCGATCTTTCGCCCCGAATGCTCCTGCTCGTGACTGACATGGCGTCCGAACTGGACGTGATCAATGATCGGGTCGCAGCCATCGATGCCGAGATCAAGGTGCTAGCCAGGACGGATGCTGATATGCAGAGGCTGATGGAGATCCCCGGCATTGGCCCCACGATCGCGACGGCACTTGTGGCTGCCGTTGGCACGGGCAGCAGCTTTGGTAAAGGGCGTGACCTCGCCGCATGGCTCGGCTTGGTGCCGTGGCAGATCACGACAGGCGGCAAAGCCAAGCTGATCGGTATCTCGAAGCATGGTAATCGATATTTACGCAAGCTCTTCATCCACGGAGCTCGAACGGTGCTGCATCTCGTGGGTGACAGAACGTCGCCAATAACGGCTTGGGCAGACGGTCTGAAGGAGCGAGCGCATTTGAACGTCGCGGCGGTCGCCATGGCCAACAAGATGGCACGTATTGCCTGGGCGGTTCTTACGAAGGGGGAGAGATATCGGCCGAATGCCATGAGCGGCCTGTAGTCGGGCAAACGCGCAACCGAACGAAGGAATCTGCGAGCGAGGAGGAGATGGACCAACGACCGATCGGGGTTCTGTAAGTCTGACGGGGAGCATGGCCCCTGAAGTGCAGATGAGCTAACGAGACACAGGACGCGCGACTTCCCAACTTGGTCAGGGGCAAATCGAAAGGCCCCGACGAAAGACCGAATACATAGAAGCAGGGTCAGCGGCGCATCTACAAATCACTTGCAGGGGAAGGCAGTTCATACATACCCCCGAAATTTGGACACTGACATAAGCTACGATTTGCAGTCTGCTGATCTTCGACGAGAAGGAGATCAGAGATGTCGAAACGCAAGCAGCACGCGCCAGAGTTCAAGGCGAAGGTCGCGCTGGAAGCCCTGAAGGGTGAAGAGACGGCGGCCGAGCTGGCGAGTCGGTTCGGGGTGCATCCGACGATGATCCATCAATGGAAGCCGGCCCTGCTCGAAGGCGCGTCGGGCGTGTGGGCCGCAAGAAACCCGAGATTGACGAGGAGCAGGTGAAGGAGCTCCACGCCAAGATCGGGGAGCTGGCGGTGGCCAACTCTTTTTTGGAACGAAAGCTGAAGCCCTGGGGCGGGAAGTGAGGCGCGGCATAATCGAGCCGAACCACCCGGACCTGTCGATTGGCCAGCAGTGCAAGCTACTGTCGATCGCACGCTCATCCTATTACTACGAGCCGAAGGGCGAGACCGAGCAGAACCTCGGCCTGATGCGGCAGATTGACGAGCAGTTCTTGGAGACGCCGTTCTTCGGCGTCCGGCAAATGACCTGGCACCTGCGCAATGACGGGGATCTCGTAAACGCGAAGCGGATACGCCGGCTGATGCGCCTGATGGGGTTGATGCCGATCTATCAGAAACCCAACACAAGCAGGCCGGCGAAGAGGCACAAGACCTATCCCTATCTGCTGAGAGGCCTGCGGGTGGACCGCCCGAACCAGGTCTGGTACTCGGATATCACCTACCTGCCCATGCGGCGCGGGTTCCTCTACTTGGTGGCGATCATGGACTGGCATACCGCAAGGTTCTGTCCTGGCGGATCTCGAACACGCTGTCAACGCCGACTTAAAAATCCCCAAAAGTGCCGAAGTAAAATTCCCCACTTGCACGGGTCCGGTGATCAGCCGGGTTCAGTGATCTGAGGCTCCGTTGTTGGTTTTTGGCGGCCGCCCGCGTCGCTTTGGCGGCGGAGGTGGCGTGATTGGTGCGTTGGCGCGGACATGCTCGGGGATGAGGTCGGCATGGCTGCGGAGCCGGTAGCTGGCGCCTTCGATCTGGATAACCACGGCGTGATGCAACAGCCGGTCGAGTAGCTCGGTCGCGACGACCGGGTCTCCACGACGGCGGATGTGAGGCCGCGATGGGAGACCTTGGATCCGGTGCGGGGCAGCCAGGGCGAGCCCGTGGCGGCAGAGAAGTGGTCCACGGCCAGATCGCGCATGTGTTCGAAGGCGTCGCGATGGTCCCAGAGCTTAAGCCCGATCATCTGGAGGCGCTCAAGCTCAACCGAAGCGAGCTCGGAGCCGCCCTGGATGGCGAGGCTTTCCCGAACTTCGAATACGTTGTCGTCCAGAAGCTTCTGGATATGGGTCAGCCGACGATGGAAGATCGAAGTCAGGGACCAGAGCATCTCTTCGAGATTGTCTTCCAACTGGCTCCCAGTGAGGATGCCGACGGTGGTGTCAAAGAGGGTCGCCATGGCGAGGTCTACCTCATCTGGCTGGGGCAGAGGGCGATGAACTCCGGCACCGCCTCTACCTCGGCCTGCCAGAGCTGCTCGAACATCGCATCGTCGACGTTGTTCGGACTTTCCGCAAAGGGTCGTTGTCTCAGATCTGACCCGCACCCCGTATATTGGTGCAATCGTATCATTTCCATCAAAAACCGTTGCAATTGCCTCAATGCGTGGATATATTTCCCCTGTCTTTGCTGACCTGGTCACAAGGATCGACAGATCTAAATGGGGAGGAGTTGGGGCCTATCGGACACTCGCTGACGTCCACCTGCACGCAGGAAAGGCCACTCTAGGCGCACGCCTGCCTGAAGGCGGGCATCAGCGCAGCCAAATATATTATCGGAATGAGGTGTCTGCATTGGGCGAGCATTTCGTCCAGTGCCATTGGTGCTTAAGATGCGACGTCAGAACATCATCCCTGACTGTTTCGAGAATATTTGGTGTCTAGTCAGAGCCACCGGATGCCTGGAGCCTCCTTCAGCCAACCAGCAACATACTCAAAAACACGTCGTGAGGAAGTTTCCGTGAACCAAGCTTACATCGTAGATCACTGCCGCACACCCCGCGGAATCGGCAAGGTCGGCAAGGGGGCGCTGGCGCACCTTCACCCTCAGTACCTCGGAGCCACCGTCCTTTCGGCTCTGCGCGAGCGCAACCACCTCGATACCACCAAGGTGGATGACATTATTTGGGGATGTTCCAACCAACAGGGGAAACAAGGTGTGGATTTAGGTCGGATGACTGCCCTGTCCGCTGGTTATGACGTGCGGGCCTCAGGCGTAACCCTGGATCGGTTCTGTGGCTCCGGTATCACGGCGGTCAATTTCGGCGCCGCTACCATCATTGCGGGAATGGAGGACGTCGTCATATCCGGGGGATGCGAAATGATGTCTCATAACAACAGCGATCCAAGGGCAAAACGCACGCAATTCCTCGACGGAGACAACCTTGCTCTGCGCAAACTGCACCCGCAGATCGCCCAGGGAATTTGCGCCGATGCCATCGCGACACTGGAAGGCATTTCTCGCAAAGCAACCGAAGAACTTGGCGTTGAAAGCCAGCGCCGCGCCGACATCGCAATCCGCGAAGGCCGGTTCAATGGCGCTATTGTGCCGGTGTTGATTTAAGACGGGTCAGTCGCACTCGATCACGACGAAAACCCGCGACCCGCGACAACCCTAGACGGTTTGGCCAACCTCAAACCAGCTTTCGCGGCCATGGCGGAGGCGCCAATCGACGAATCCGGAACCACCCAGCTTGACATGATTCGCTCGGCTTTTCCTAAACTTGAGATCGATTTCATGCACCACGCGGGCACGTCTTCCGGCGTCGTTGATGGGGCTGGCGCCATTTTGCTGGCGTCACAAGAGGCCCTTGAGACCTATGGTTGGAAGCCGCGCGCACGAATCGTCGCCATGGCGAATATCGGAGACAGCCCCGAGCTTATGCTGAACGCGCCGGTTCCGGCGGCGAAGAAGGTGCTGGAGAAGGCGGGACTGACCGTGGACGACATCGACCTCTTTGAAGTGAACGAGGCCTTTGCGGCAGTTGCCGAAAAATTCATTCGCGATCTCAATCTTGATCGCGACAAGGTCAATGTAAACGGCGGCGCAATCGCGTTGGGCCACCCGATCGGGGCCACCGGCTCGATCCTTATCGGCACCGTGCTGGATGAGCTAGAGCGGCGTGACCTGCAACGCGGTCTGGTGACAATGTGCGCCGCTGGCGGGATGGCCCCCGCCATCATCATCGAACGAGTATAGATGAAGACAGGCCCGGCATCGCACCGGGCCCAATCATGCCGACGAGACGATCAAAGACCCTGCGCCCGAGACTTCGGTTCTTCAGCCCGGAGCCGCGCTGAAGTCGCTACGAAACGCCGCCATCAACTGTCTCAGGGCCAACGATTCCTGGCGCTCAGGATGGCGCAGCGCGGTGAAATGGCGCACCGAAAGGCCTAGCTCGACTTCCTTGAGGCGGCCCGCCTCGATCGCTGTGGCGGCGGCGCGGCGCGACAGCACAGTCGCGCTTTGGCCTGCGGCGACTGCGGCCAGACATGCTTCGTTCGATGGCAATTCCATCAGAATTCGCAATTCTGCCGGATTGATATCGGATGATTTCAGGTCGTTGTGAAAAGCCGCACGCGTGCCGGATCCGGTCTCACGCATGATCCAGGTTGTTTCGGTCAAATCCCGCATATCGAGCGACCGACCATCCGCCCAGACGTGATCCAGCCCGACAATCAATACCAAACGGTCCCGGGCCACAGGCTCCATCAGCAGGCCGCTGTCGCTCGAAAGCCCCTCAACCACACCGACATCCACTTCGTGCTGTCGCACCGCCCGTTCCACCGTTTCGGTGTTGCCAGCCTGCAAGCGTAGGTCCACTTTGGGAAACTGCGCCGAAAATCGCACCAGCAATTGCGGCATCCAGTAGCTGGCAACGGTCTGACTGGCGGCAATGGTCAACCGCCCGGCCGGGACGCCCGACAGTTCGGCCAGAAAGGTCCGCGCATGGGCCAGGTCATCCATCACCCGCCGAGCCTCGGCAACAAAAACTTGCCCGGCCGAATTCAACACGACGCCGCGCCCGATTCGATCGAAAAGCCGCACATCATAGCGCGTTTCCAGTGAGGAGATCGCAGCGCTGACCGCCGACTGCGTGAGGTTCAACTGCCGCGCAGCGCGCGTGACGTGCTGCAACTCGGCGACGACAAGAAAGATTCGAAGCTGTTCAAAAGTCATGCGGCCAGTTTCATCATTCTGGATGATTGTTTCAATAAAAATAAATCGATTGAAATAATAGAATTCAGATGTCACTTAGTCCTCCCATCAAAGAACAGCCGGAATCTCCATGTCCAAGCAAAAGGCATCGCAAAGCGGCCCGCTCCTCGATTCTTCCGCGCTCAGGCGTCCACTGCCCGGCATTGCGCTGACGGCGGCGCTCGGCGTTCTCGCTATGCTAGCCGTGCATCTGCTCGACGTGCCGTTTCTCAGCCCGATGATCCTCGCGGTCGCGGGCGGATTGATGATGGGGAACCTTGTGCGCCTGCCTGCCACTATTTCGCCGCCGGGCGTCACCTTTAGCCAAAAACGGCTGCTGCGGCTTGGAATCATGCTTCTGGGTTTGCAAGTGACGACTGCGCAGGTCCAGGCACTCGGCGCCGCAACGTTGATCTTGGTGGTGGTGACACTGGCATCGACCTTTGCCTTCATCACCGTTACGGGTCGCCTGCTGCGGGTCGATCCCGGCCTGACGGCCCTTATCGCCGCTGGCACCTCGGTCTGCGGTGCCTCCGCCGTGATAGCTGCCAATACTGTGGCCCGGGCTAAAGACGAGGACGTGGCCTATGCCGTCGCCTGCGTCACGGTCCTTGGCACCATCGCGATCTTTGTCTTCCCCCTGGTCGGTGACATACTGAACTTGGACGCGCGCGCTTACGGCGTCTGGAGTGGCGCCGCGGTGCACGAAGTGGCTCAGGTTGCAGCGGTCTCCTTCCAGCACAGCGACGAAGCGGGCGAAATCGGTACGGTCACGAAACTTTTCCGCGTTGTATTGCTGGTGCCGCTGATCATGATCATGGCCATCACAATCCGCACCGTTGCGTCGGGGGCGCCGTCCGGGAGCGTCCCGGTGCCATTGTTCGTTCTGGGATTCGCTGCACTGGTGCTTGCGAACAGCATTCTGGACTTACCGCAACCGCTGCTCGACACTGCCCGGACCACCACGACGCTGCTGCTGGCGACCGCACTAGCGGCCATGGGTTTAAACACCCGGATCGGTCTGTTGATGGCGCGCGGCCTTCGCCCGGCGCTGCTCGCCGCCTTTGGCGCAGCCTTCATCGCAATCATGGCCGCCTCGCTCATCGGGATGCTCGGCATATGAGCGCAGGGCGTGTTGATTGGCACGCTCTTAAAGGTGAGTTCCGTCACACCCGACCGGATCACCTTGTGAACCTTATTATGTGATACCCGCAGTTCCCAGTGGTCCCCTCCCAAAACTTTGGTCCAGCCTAAGTGAGAATTTTCCGGCTACGATAGGCCATCCTGGAGGGGCCGTAGCCGATGAAGAAATCGAAGTTCACAGACCAGCAGATTGCCTTTGCGCTGAACCAGGCTGAGGCTGGGACCGCTATCGAAGAGGTCTGCCGGAAGATGGGGGTGAGCCAAGCCACCTTTTACCGCTGGAAGAAGGTCTATGGAGGGTTGATGCCGTCCGAGGTGCGGCGCCTGAAGCAGCTCGAGGAGGAGAACGCCCGGTTGCGCCGGCTGGTTGCCGACCTGAGCCTCGACAAGGAAATGTTGACCGAGGTGATCCGAAAAAAGATTAAGCCCCGGCACGGTGTCGCGAGATGATCGACTTCGTGAAGACGGTGTTCGGGGTGTCTGTCCGACGGGCCTATCAGGCGGTACCGGCTCCGCGCTCGACCTACCATTATGTAGCGAAGCGGCCGCCTCAGGATGTGCTGAGAAAGCGAATCCGCGAGTTGGCCGAGACGCATGTGCGCTATGGATACCGGCGCATCCACATTCTTCTGCAACGCGAGGGCTGGCCCGTGAACATCAAGCGTGTCAGGCGGTTGTACAATCTCGAAGGTCTGCAGATGCGGCTCAAACCGCCTCGACGACGGGTCATGGCGAAGCTTCGGAGCGACCGCAGCAACGCGACCGGACCGAACCAGGTCTGGGCAATGGTCTGGATGTTTGACGAGACTTTCGATGGCAAGCGGATCTGGGTGCTGACAGTGATCGACACCTGGAGCAGGGTCTGCCCGGTGATGAGCGTCTGTCGGTCGGCAACGGCGATGGAGGTGATCCTGGCCCTTGAAAAGGCGTGTCGCCGGCACGGATATCCGAAGGCGATCCGGGTCGATCAGGGCTCGCAGTTCACCTCGAAGGAGCTCGATCTCTGGGCCTACGGCAACGGCGTCGTGCTGGACTTCAGCCGTCCTGGCAAGCCGACAGACAACGCCTACGCTGAAAGCTTCAACGCCATCGTGCGGTTGGAATGCCTTGGCCAGCACTGGTTCATGGACCTTACCGACGCGCAGGAAAAGGTCGAGGACTGGCGTCGGGACTACAACTCTGTTTCATTGCGTCCATCTTTCTATGTTGTTGAAGAAAATAGGTTTTGCTGATCTGGGTGCGATACCGCGGGGTGTTTGGGGTTTTTCTGCACCCGTTTCCTGAGTTGTTGGGCCGCCGTTTTTGACAGTTCCGAGCGCTCGAATACCCACGGCCCGTCTGCAAGCGGATGGTTCGCCTCGATTTCACCTGCTTCCGCCGCCAACCGCAACGTTTTTGGGGCCACCCTGAGCAGTTTGGCCGCGCCGGATAGGTTGAGCCAAAGATCGAGGCCGCCGGGATCGGGCTTGAACACCGGAATTTTGCGGTAGGACCGGAGCGCTGTGATCCGCTCCCTGGTCCAGCGGTTTCCGTTGCCGGTGACGAGACCGTTCCGG
>JAVJUV010000136.1:0-15297 GCA_040220415.1 Silicimonas sp. | reverse complement strand
CACGACAAAGCGTGCGGTCGTGATCTGTCCCACAGGCACGCTCGCCGACGCCAGCTTGGCCGCTACATCAAGCAAGGGGGCGGTCAGGCAAAACCCTAGCATCAGGGCCACGCCGGCAAGGATGCGGTCCGTGGATGGGGGAGAAGAGGTAACTTCGGACATGGCCTACGTAAGTCTATCAACCAACGCTCGTCTAGGCTCATTGTGACGCCGGGAAGTGGACAAGAGCACCGCGATATCGCCCGTTTCCGGCTGCAACCGCGCATATCATCCTCAGAAATGTATGGCAGCAATATCCCGCACGGCCGCGGTCAGCCCGCAAAGACTGCTGCACTTTCTACGAAGGTCTGCTTCATGGAAGTCGCACTGCAGGGTCGACCAGCGCTATCAATGGCTGGTAAGGGCCGCGAACGGACTTGATCGACCGATCACTCACGCAACCATCCACGGGACCATTTGACAGTCTCAACTCCGGCCAGTGTCCTGACGCGTTCGATTTCGGTCACCATACCGGAGGTACGCCCCTTTCCCATTCGCACCCCAGCTTCCGGCCAGAATGCTCGGACAACAAGATCATCGCCCGCACGTTTGGCGTCAATCCGTCCGATGATACGGTCACCCTGCAAGACAGGAAAGACATAGTACCCGTACTGCCGCTTGGATTGGGGAACGAAGATCTCGATCCTGTAGTGGAAGTCGAACAGGCGTTCCGCGCGTGAACGGTCTCGCAATGCGGGATCGAAAGGTGACAGAAGGCGCACACGCGAAGACGGCTCGGGCAGCGAAAAGGCGAGGTCGAGAGCGGCTTCGGTCGTGAAACTGCGGCGTAGTGATCCATCCGCCATCTCGATATCCGCCTCGAGAATGCTGCCGGTCGCAAGCGCCTTGGCGCACCAGACTTTCGCTTCATCTCGCGTGACAATCTCGAAGAAGGCCGCCAGTTCACCGCTTGTGCCAAACCCGAGACGCCCAAGCGCCTCCGACATGGCCCAGTCGACGATTTCGGGATCGTCCCTGCGAGTGTTCAGATGCTCGGCCGGGATCACCCGTTCGGGCAGATCGTAGAATTTCCGGAAGCCTCGGCGGTGGCAAACAGCCAGTTGTCCGGATCGCCACAGGAATTCAAGCGCCGTCTTGGACGGGTGCCAGTCCCACCAGCCGGACGATGCCTTCTTTTCGTCGCCGCCCACGTCGAGCGAACAGGCAGGGCCGTGGTCGGCTACGTGACGACGTACGGCCTCGATTTCGGCCTCCCAGCCAGCCCGGCGCCCCTGCGGCCAGCGCGCCCGCATCCACGCTTCGTCTCGGGCGAATTTCAGGCGCCACATCGGATAGAAACGCATTGGGATCACGGCGGCGTCATGTGTCCAGTGCTCGAATGCGGTGCGATGACGGGCGACAAGATGCTCAAGGGACTTAGGACGATACTGGCCGCGGCGCGACCACAGGATCAGGTCATGTGCACGGGCGAGCGTGTTGACGCTGTCGACCTGGACGAAACCCAGGTCGTGCAGAACACTGTCGAGGTCGGCACCGTGGCCAGGGCCCGACCCAGGTCGCAACAACAGGTGATGGGCCAGAAACAGGCGACGTGCGCGCTGATTGTCCAGGATTGGTCGTGTCATGCTGCTCAATATCGCCGACGCTGCGCCGATAATTCAATGTCGCTTTCGAGACGCCACGCTACAGCGTTAAACGTGGGGTAGAAGGCCCGGCTAGGGCCGAAAGCTGCTTCTATGTTCGCAATGGATGAGCCGGGTTGAAACCCTTACTTCAACTGACTGTCTTTTGATCCGCGACGGTTAATGCCGCCTCGGGTTACCGGACGGGCATCCCGCTCGTTCTGACAGTCGATGCAGAGCTTGACGCCCGGTATGGCGGCTCTGCGGGCTTCCGGAATGGGTTCGTCGCATTCGGCACAATTGGTCAGGCTCTCGCCTTCCGGCGCTCGCCTGGCCTGCATCCGCTTCAGTTCGTCCTGGATCGAGGCATCGATTTGATCGTTCACGGCGCCGTCGCGAGCCCATCCTCCGGCCATTGCTTTCCCTCCGTTTCCAGGGTCGAACCTACAATCTTCCGGCGCCGCGATCAAATTGGACCGCAGGCCAGAGGTATGGATGCTGCGCTTACCACGCGAGCGGAAACTGCTCCAGCATCATCGCCAGAGTCACCTGCGGCCCCTGCTTACCTTCGAGGATCGCCTCGACGATGTCCGGCGCAAGGAGGGTCAACCGCAGGACGCGGGTCATGTAGGACGGTGCGATCCTCTCGCGTTCGGCCAGTTCTGCGATGGTGGCGAACTCGCCCGACTCCAGCAGGCGCTTCCAGCGGAATGCGCGCGCCAGCGCCTTGACTAAAGTGTTGTCTTTCCGACGCGAGTGCGTGACGCCGTCCGGCAATTGCATCTCCTTGCGTCCGCCGCGCTTCACAATGCGGAAAATGTTCGGCAGTAAATGAATGTCTCACTGACGGTAAGATGGTGGCCGCAGTGATGCGCGATATTTCCGAGAAACCGTCCGATACTACGTAAATCGAAGGCGCAAACAAAACGGCCACTTCACAGGCCTATCTTTTGACGACAGCACCTGTAGCGAACGTCCGCTTCCCGCCGATTCTGTGGAAAAACAACGTGTTGCGGCCGCAGAAATTGGTGATCTGAACTGCGCGGGAGTGCCTTTCTGATCAGGCTTTGCGCGTTTGCTGCGGTGCAGGAAAGATCTTCGCTAGTTTCCGGAGGTTTTGGGCGGTGGCGGCGAGGAGGAATTCATCGTTTGCGCCGCATGGGCCACGTAATCGGAGCCGTCCCAGCCTGAGAATGCGTTTGAGATGTGCGAACAGCATCTCGACCTTCTTTCGGAGCTTCATCGAGATTTCATACTGGCGGGTCTTGGCGATATCGCGGGCGACTTGGCGGGCATCTTCGTGTTCTTCACGGGTGATCTTGCGCGCGTCGGCGTTGGGGCAGCACTTGGCTTTGGATGGGACGCCTAGCAGACCTCTTTCAGAGCCCGATAGCGCGCCGTTCCTTTGCCGGTCGACCCTCTGTTCGGGTCGGAGTAGTTGCGGCGGAACTGCTTGAGGGCGTGGCCCTCGGGACAGATGTACCGGTCGTTCTCGGCATCCCACTCGAAGTCGGCGCGCGACCATGTGCCGTCGGACCGGCCCGCTCTATCGAAGACAGGGATATGAGGTGCGATCTTGCGATCAACCAGCCAGCCCAACATTGGCCCGGTGCTGTAGGCAGTGTCTGCGATCAGCCGTTCCGGGTGCAGATCGAACTTCGCCTTCACGCGGTTCAGCATCGTTTTGGTCGATCCCACCTCTGCTTGCCGGATCGATCTGGTGGCTTCCACATCGACGATCACGCCATGATCCGTATCGATCAGATAATTGTCGGAATAGCCAAAGAACGCGGGGCCTTTGCGTGCCGCTGTCCATTGGCTGGCGGGGTCGGAATGGATGTAAACTTGGGCTGGACCTCGCTTGCTGCGCCGAACGCTGCTTCATCCAGCGTATCGAGATACTCGCGGACCGCACGGGGTGCGTCTTCTGGATTAATGCTCGCCGCGTCCCACTCTTCCTTCGGCGTCGAGTTCTGTTTGTTCGCATCTGCTTCGATCAAGCTGGCATCAATCGCCATGCGCTGTCCGCTGACGAGACCTTCCTCAATGCACCGGGCGACGGTCGCTTCGAACAGATGACGCAGCAGTTCGCTCTCCCGGAAACGGCCATGGCGGTTCTTCGAAAAGGTGGAGTGGTCAGGAACCCGGTCGTTCAAATCAAGGCGGCAGAACCACAGATACGCGAGGTTCAGGGTGCACCTCTTCGCAGAGCCGTCGCTCTGACCGAATGCCGAAGCAGTAGCCAACGAGCAGCATGCGGATCAGAAATTCGGGATCAACGCACGGGCGGCCCGTATGGCTGTAGAAGTCTGTCAGATGCGCGCGGACGCTGGTCAGATCAACGAACCGATCAATCGACCGCAGCAGGTGGCTTTGCGGGACATGGTCCTCCAGCGAGAACTCGTAGAACAGCGCCGCCTGCGCCTCTTGCCTCGGTCCCATCATGGCTGATCCTCCCGCTCATAAAGAGAATTGAATCAGCGGCCTGCCCTTCGATCAAGGGAGAGTTTTTCAACGAAATACGCCCTTCCCTGTATGACGGACAGGCCTCGTCCAATGAGGGCAAGGTGTCATGCTCGGCCATGAACACCGGCGAACGTTCGATTTCTGTTCCATCTAACCAAGCGCCCCTAGCATCGAAGTGTTCAGCGCAAGCGCATCAGAAGCGGCTTAGTTTCCTATACTTACAGACAATTCACCAGATCGGCGTAGTCAATAGGTTCAGAGAAACCCGGCTCGAGAGAGCGGATTCTCGGGTCGTTAGACCTGCGGCGGTGAATAGCCCATACCGCAAACCCTCTTGAAAACAGGAGAAAATCTCGTGTCACGCTTTGCCGGAGAAACTTTTGGCAGGAAAATGTGGCGGAGACGAAGGGATTCGAACCCTCGAGACGGTTTCCCGTCTACTCCCTTAGCAGGGGAGCGCCTTCGACCACTCGGCCACGTCTCCGCGGGCCGGTCTAACGAAGGCGGGGGGGCGCGGCAAGGGAAAATCGGGCGTCGGGTCGGCCATCCGCAATGTCGTGCCTCGCCGCGAGATCCTTGCTCGCCGCCGCTGTTCGCTCGGGGGGCACCGAGATGGGCGGTTCCGGGAACATTCCACAGTTTCAGGATGTTGTCCGGACGACCGATGGGCGTCCTTTCGCAAGATCAGCCTGCCCCGTTGCGGAATGCCCCGCAGGTGCGAACCCGCGCAACACCCCGCTGTTGCGCGCTGAAAGCCCCCCGATTAACCATGAAAACCCCAACAAACATGGGCAAAACACGACGTCGGTATAACGTCGGTATTACGTCGGTATCACGTCGGTGCCTCTGGATCGGCCGCCCCGTTAATCCACCATATCTTGTGCGCGCGTTAACGAAGCTGAACGTCGCGTTAAGGGCCTCACGCCACCTGACGGGCGATGTGCAAAGGCTCGAAACAAATTTCATGCCAAATTGTGCATTCGATGATATTTTAGGCATGCGACCGGAAGACCGGCGCAATAGGGATGGGGAAAATCCATGAACGTTTCACGCAACTTCGTGCTCGTGGGCACGGCCTTTCTTGTGATCGGTATCGGGTTCGGAATTTACATGGGCGCCAGCGGCAAGCACGACTTCGCGCCGCTGCACGCGCACCTGAATCTTCTGGGGTTCGTTCTGCCAATGGTCTTCGCGCTGACCTACCGCAGCTTCCCGGCGATGGGAGGTAGCAAGCTGGCAGGTTACCATTTCTGGCTGCACGCCGTTCCGGCGGCGATCTTGCTGGCGATGCTGTTCCTCTTGTTGTCGGGCACGATCACCGAGGCCGGAATGGCGCCGGTGGCACCCATCGCCGAGGTTCTGATCCTTGTGGGCGTGCTGGTGTTCCTGGCCAACGTGGTGAAGAACGCGGTCTGAAAGACGAACGGCCGCCGGTCAGTGCCTCTGACCGGCGGCCGTTTCAATGGCGAAAGTCGCCGGGTCCGTCACCCCGAATGCAGGAAGTGCAGGACGTCGCCGTCCTTTACCTCGTAGGTCTTGCCCTCGACGCGCATCTTGCCGGCCTCTTTTGCGCCCTGCTCGCCGCCCAGTCCGACGAAATCGTCGTAGGCGATGGTCTCGGCCCGGATGAAGCCGCGCTCGAAATCGCCGTGGATGACGCCGGCCGCCTGGGGCGCAAGGGTTCCCTTCGGGATGGTCCAGGCACGGGCTTCCTTCGGACCCACGGTGAAATAGGTTTGCAGGCCAAGAAGCTGATATCCCGCACGGATCAGCCGGTCGAGGCCGGCCTCTTCCAGCCCAAGCTCGTCCAGGAACATGCTTGCCTCGTCAGGGTCGAGCTGGCTGATCTCTTCCTCGATCTTCGCGGAAATTACGACACTGGCCGCGCCCTGCCCGGCTGCCATCTGGGCGACGCGCTCGGAATGGGCATTGCCCGTCGCCGCTTCGTCCTCGGCAACGTTGCAGACGTAGAGCACCGGCTTCGAGGTAAGTAGCTGAAGCATCGCCCAGGCCTTGCGGTCCTCGTCGGCCACGGCGACGGTGCGCGCCGGGCGGCCATGTTCCAAGGCGGCTTTCGCGGCATTCAGAAGCCGTTCCTGCTGGATCGCCTCCTTGTCGCCACCGCGAACCTTGCGAACAAGGTTGGCCTGCCGCTTTTCGATCGACTCGAGGTCGGCCAGCATCAGTTCGGTCTCGATCGTCTCGGCGTCGGCGATGGGGTCGACACGGCCCTCGACGTGGGTGACGTCGCCGTCCTCGAAGCAGCGCACCACATGGGCGATGGCATCGCATTCGCGGATATTGGCCAGGAACTGGTTACCCAGCCCCTCGCCCTTGGATGCGCCTTTGACCAGCCCCGCTATGTCGACGAAGGTCATCCGGGTCGGGATGATCTGTTTCGATCCAGCGATCCCGGCCAGCTTGGCCAACCGGTCGTCGGGCACGGCCACCTCGCCCACGTTGGGTTCGATGGTGCAGAAGGGAAAGTTCGCAGCCTGCGCGGCGGCGGTTCGCGTCAGTGCGTTGAAGAGCGTGGATTTGCCGACGTTCGGCAGCCCGACGATCCCGGTCTTGAAGCCCATTTCCTGCATCCTTCAGATAGCAGGGTGGCCTTATCCGTCACAAGCCCGACGTGCAAGTCGTGCTAATATACCCGGCATTCGAAGGAGATTTGACATGCAACCGATTCCCTACCTGTTTTTCCGCGGAAACTGCCGGAAGGCGATGGAGGCTTACGGTCGGATATTCGGAGAGGCCCCCGAGATCATGCCTTTCGGGGCCATGCCGGACGAAGAGAAAGCAGCCATGCCCGGGGTTCCCGACGATGCGGTGATGCATGCGTCGGTCCGGGTCGGAGACGGCTGGATATATGGCAGCGACGATTTCGGCGGCGACACCCCGGCGATGGCCGGGTGCAATGTCACGCTGAACGTGCCGGGAGAGGCCGAGACACGGCGGATCTGGGACGCGCTGGCCGAGGGCGGCGAGGTGCGCATGGCGCTGGAGCCGACATTCTGGACACCGCTGTTCGGCACGCTGACCGACCGGTATGGCGTGCGCTGGATGATCATGCAGGAAAGCGACTACGACGGCTGACGGCGCGGCCGGGGTTCGTCCCGGCCGCGCCGATTGTATCGTCGGTTCAGGCCGCGCGTTTCATCTGCCTGCCGCCCCGGTTGCGGGGCCGGCGCGATTTCTGCGCGCGGGCAGGCTTCTTGTTGGCGCGCAACGTCTCCCACGGCGTGCCGCCGGCGACGGAGAGTTCGGTGCCCAGAAGCTTCTGGATGGCGCGCAGTTCCGAGGCCTCGTCCGGCGAACAGAAGGCGACCGCCATGCCCGAAGCGCCGGCGCGCGCCGTGCGGCCGATGCGGTGGACATAGTTCTCGGGCACGTTCGGCAGGTCGAAGTTGTAGACGTGGCTGATTCCGTCGATGTCGATGCCGCGGGCGGCCACGTCGGTGGCGACCAGTACATGGATATCCCCGGTCTTCAGTGCCTTCAGCGCGCGGTCGCGCTGACCCTGGCTTTTGTTGCCGTGGATCGAGCCTGCGTTGAAGCCGGCCTTTTCAAGCTGGGTCATGAGACGTTCCGCGCCGTGCTTGGTGCGGGCGAAGACCAGCGAGCGGACATTGCCCTTCTCTCCCAGAAGCCTGGACAGAAGTCCCAACTTGTCGGACTGGGCCACGAAATGCACCGACTGGTCGATCTTGTCGGCCGCCAGACCCGGGCGCGCGACCTCGACGCGGACGGGATCGGTCAGGTAGTCGCGGGCGAGGTCGGCCATCAGTTTCGGCATGGTGGCCGAGAACAGCATCGTCTGACGCTCTTTCGGCAACAGCGGCGCGATCTGCCTCAGTGCGTGGATGAAGCCCATGTCCAGCATCTGGTCGGCCTCGTCGAGGACGAGGAAACGGGTGGCGCCAAGCTGGACGGCCTTGCGGTCCAGAAGGTCCATCAGGCGGCCGGGCGTCGCGATCAGCAGATCGGCGCCACGCTTCATCGTCTCGACCTGGCGGTTGATCGACCCGCCGCCGACGACCAGCGCCATCTTCATGTGCGAGCCGCGCGTCAGGGCGACCATCGTGTCGTAGATCTGGCGGGCAAGTTCGCGCGTCGGCGCCAGGATCAGGCCGTGGGCGTGGCGGGGCGCGGGCTTGACGCCCTGCGCGTTCAGCGTGTGGATCAGCGGCAGGCCGAAGGCCAGCGTCTTGCCGGTGCCGGTCTGGGCAAGGCCCATCACGTCGCGCCCTTGCATGGCGTGCGGAATGGCCTGGCTCTGGATCGGCGTGGCGGTGGTGATCTTCTGCTCGGCCAGGCGGACCGTCAGGCGGGGCGCAAGGCCCATTGTCTCAAAAGTCATTGTCTGTCTTTCTCCGGCACAACGGCCGGACGTAACGGTTCCCCACATCGCGGGAATGCGATGCGCGGGCTATTTCAGGTGCGCAACGGTCGGGCCATCATGGCCCGCTGCCGGTCGCGTCATCCCCTGCGTGATGTGGGAAGGTGTCTTGAACGTTCGCGCTTCGGGTCTCTTCGGACCCTCTGCTCACGCGGCAGAACGTCGACGTTGCGGCGCGTATCGCCGGTCGGGGGCAACAAGTCAAGGATGTTGACGCATCAGCCTTGGCGTTCGCCGGTCACTCGGTATCGCGATACGCCCTTTCGCGCTTGTCCTCGCGGGCCTGGAAAATGATGAACCATGCCAGAAGGATGAACATCGGGTGGGTCAGCCCGCCCGAGAAGAAGAGCGCCGGAATCCAGATCAGGAACACGATCACGCCAAGAAACGGACGACCGGCGGCGATGATCGAAATGGGCGGCAGAAGAAGCGCAACGATGTAATTCATGCGCAGATACTTGGGTAACCGGATGCGTTCTGTCCAGAGGTGTCGACAATTCGGCGCTCGGGGCTAGGGTTGAGGGCACGAAATCGGAGGACGATCATGACAGACCTTGCGATCATTCTGGGCGTAGGACCGAACCTGGGCACCGCACTGGCGCGACGGTTCGCCGCCGGCGGATGCGACGTGGCGATGCTGGCCCGCGACGGCGTGCGCTTGACGGAACTGGCCGTCAAGATCGCGGACGAGACCGGGAGGCGCGTCGAGGGTTTCTCGGCCGACGGCACCGATCTGGACGGCTTCCGCGCCGCGATGCAGCAGGTGATGGCGGAAATGGGCACGCCGACGGTTTTCATCCACAACGTCAGCCGATGGATCGCGGCCGAAGCGCCGGTGCTGAACGCCGGGGTGCTGATGGACGAACTGGCCCTTGGCCCCGGCGCCGCACTGACCGGGGCGCAGACCGTCCTTCCGGCGATGGAGGCCGCGGGGCGCGGCACGATCCTGTGGACCGGCAGCCGCATGGGCCTGATCCCAGAAAAGCAGCGCTCTGCGCCCGCGCTTGCGACCGCAAAGGTCGCACTTCGGGGTCTGGCGCTTGCCGCCGCGCCGTCCTTCCACGCGCGCGGCATCAACTTTTCGACGATCACCGTCAACGGCACGATCAAGGACGGCACGCCGCTGGCGCCCGACAGGGTCGCCGAGGCGTTCTGGCGCGCCCATACCGCGCCCCGCGACGAATGGACCGCGGAACGGGTCTTCGAAGGCTAGGCAATGGACCGGAAGGGCGTATTGGCCAGCCCGTTATCCCACGGCCCGGATTGATCTTGTCCTCAGTCTGATGCAAACGGGGCCTCGGACCAGAGGAGCGAGGCTGCCATGACCCGTATCGAAGCGAAATTCGCGGCGCTGAAGGCCGAGGGCCGCAAGGCATTCGTGTCCTACGTGATGGCAGGCGACCCGGACTACGCGACCTCTCTGGAGATCATCAGGGGGCTGCCCGCCGCGGGCGTCGACATCATAGAGATGGGTCTGCCCTTCACCGATCCGATGGCCGACGGCCCGACGATCCAGCTGGCCGGACAGCGCGCGCTGGAGGCGGGCCAGACACTGGCCAAGACATTGCGGATGGCGCAGGAGTTCCGCGAGGACGACGACACGACGCCGATCGTGATGATGGGATATTACAACCCGATCTATTCCTACGGCGTCGACCGGTTCCTCGTGGATGCGAAAGCGGCCGGAATCGACGGGCTGATCGTGGTCGATCTGCCGCCCGAAGAGGACGAGGAGCTGTGCATCCCCGCGCAGGCCGCCGGGCTGAACTTCATCCGGCTGGCAACCCCCACGACCGACGACAAGCGCCTGCCGAAGGTCATGCAGAACACGTCCGGTTTCGTCTATTACGTCTCGATCACCGGGATCACCGGCGCGGCAAACGCCGTGGCGACCGATGTCGGGCCGGAAGTCGCGCGCATCCAGAAGGCCGGCGGCCTGCCGGTGATCGTGGGCTTCGGGATCAAGACCCCCGAGGCCGCGCGCGAGATCGCCAAAGTGGCGGACGGCGCCGTGGTGGGTTCGGCCATCGTCGAGAAGATCGCCCAGGGGAAATCGCCCGCCGAGGTCTGCGCGTTCGTCAAGGGCCTTGCCGACGGGGCGCATTCGGTGTGACGCGAGGGATCTTCAGGGCATGAGCATCTTCGAGCGTTACCTTACCCTTTGGGTGGGTCTTGCGATGATCGCGGGCATTTTCCTGGGCAATGCGCTGCCGGGATTGGTTGAACTGGCCGCCGCCGCCGAGATCGCGAACGTCAACGTCGTCGTCGCCGTTCTGATCTGGGCCATGGTCTATCCGATGATGGTGGGCGTCGACCCCGGCTCGCTGGGCAGCGTCTTTCGCCAACCCAAGGGCCTGGCGATCACGCTGGCGGTGAACTGGCTGATCAAGCCTTTCACCATGGCGGCACTTGCCGTGCTGTTCTTCGACGTCGTCTTCGCCGACCTGATCGCGCCGGACGATGCGCAGATGTATATCGCCGGGCTGATCCTTCTGGGGGCGGCGCCCTGCACGGCAATGGTGTTCGTCTGGTCGCAACTGACGCGAGGGGATGAGAACTACACGCTGGTGCAGGTCTCGGTGAACGACGTCGTTATGGTTTTCGCGTTCGCGCCGATCGTCGCGATCCTGCTGGGGGTGACCGACATCGCGGTGCCGTGGGAGACGCTGGTTCTGTCTGTCATGCTGTTCGTCGCGCTGCCGCTGGCCGCCGGCATCTGGACGCGCCGCCGGCTGGGCGATGCCGCGTCCATCCAGGCGTTTCAGGGCAAGGCCAAGCCGTTTTCCGTGCTGGGCCTGATCGTGACCGTGGTGATCCTGTTCGGCTTCCAGGGCCAGACCATCCTGGAGCGGCCGCTCGTGATCCTGCTGATCGCCGTGCCGATCCTGATCCAGAGCTACGGCATTTTCGCCCTGGCATATGCCGCCGCCTTCGCGCTGAAAGTGCCGCACCGGATCGCAGCACCCTGCGCGCTGATCGGCACGTCGAATTTCTTCGAACTGGCCGTGGCGGTGGCGATCAGCCTTTTCGGGTTGAACTCGGGTGCGGCGCTGGCGACGGTCGTCGGCGTTCTGGTCGAGGTGCCGGTGATGCTGTCGCTGGTGGCCTTCGCGAACCGGACGCGGGCGCGGTTCGGCTGACGGTCCTCACGCGATGCGGAACACCTTGTCGCGCGAGGTTTGCCCGCGGATCAGCTCCAGCCGCGATTTCGGGACGCCCAGCGCCCTGGCCAGAAGCTTTTGCACCGCCTTGTTGGCCTTGCCGTCCTCGGGCGGCGCGGTGACGTAGACGCGGATCGGATCGGCCGAGGCGTCGATCCGTTCGCGCGAGGCTTTTGGCGTCACGCGGACCTCGATCGTCGCGCCGGGCTTCACCCTGTCGGAAAGGTCGGTCATGGTGGCCGAGATTAGAGCCGGGAGGTGTGCATGGCGACGGGATTTTTCTGGGACGAGCGGTGTTTCTGGCACTCGGGCGGAAACTACAGCTTCATGGCGCCGGTGGGCGGGCTGGTGCAGCCGGCATCCGCAGGCGGGCTACCCGAGAACCCCGAGACCAAGCGGCGGTTGAAGAACCTGATGGAAGTGACCGGCCTTTGGTCGGAATTGGCGACGGGCGGGGCCGAGGCGGCAGGCGACGAGGACCTGCGCCGGGTCCATCCCGAGGCGTTTCTGTCCGAGTTCCGCGCCATCTCGAAGGCGGGCGGCGGCGAGACCGGGCTGCGCGCGCCCTTCGGTCCCGGCGGCTACGAGATCGCCAAGGTCTCGGCCGGGCTGGCCAGGGGCGCGCTGTTCTCGGTGCTGGATGGCGTCACCGCCAATGCCTACGCGCTGTCGCGCCCGCCGGGGCATCACTGCCTGCCCGAGTGGCAGAACGGGTTCTGCCTGCTGGCCAATATCGCGATCGCCATCGAGGCCGCCCTTGCCGAGGGCAAGGCGGAACGCATCGCGGTGCTGGACTGGGACGTGCATCACGGCAACGGGACCGAGGCCATCTTCTACGGCCGCGGCGACGTACTGACGGTTTCGCTGCACCAGGAACGGAACTATCCCCTGGACACCGGCGACTTCGCCGACCGGGGCACAGGCCGGGGTGCTGGCGCGAACCTGAACGTGCCCCTGCCGCCCGGAACCGGGCACAAGGGCTACCTGATGGCGCTGGACCGGCTGGCTCTGCCCGCGATCCGCGCGTTCCGCCCGGATGCGATCATCGTGGCCTGCGGCTTCGACGCGGGCGCCTTCGATCCGCTGGGCCGGATGCTGGCGACGCAGGAGACGTTCCGCGAGATGACGCGGGCGGTGATGGCGCTGGCGGGCGATGTCTGCGACGGCCGCGTCGTGATGGTGCACGAGGGCGGGTACTCGGAAATGCACGTGCCCTTCCTGGGGCACGCCGTTCTGGAAGAGATGTCGGGCAGCGATATCCGGGCCGTCGATCCTTTCGCCGAAACGCTGGCCCGGCGGCAGCCGGCGGCAGGGTTCGATACATGGCTGGACGGGTACCTGGCCGAAATGGCCGGCGCGATGTGAGGGGCGTCTCTGGAAAAGCCCTGCCCGATCCCTTAGCTAGCGGTGAAACGACTGAAGTGGAGCCGTCATGCCCGATCCGAACCCCGCCGCACTGGCCTTTCTCGAAACCCGCCGGTCGCGGCCCGCGAAAACGCTGAAGGGGCCGGCTCCGTCACGCGAGGAACTGGAGCGGCTTCTGACCGTGGCCGCGCGGACGCCCGATCACGGCAAGCTGGAGCCCTGGCGGTTCATCGTGCTGGAAAAGGCGGCGTTGACGAGGCTTGCGGCGTCGATCCCGGCGGCCGGCGAACGGCTTGGGATCGAGGCCGAGAAGATCGGCAAGGCGGTGTCGCAATATGCCGACGCCGATCTGGCGGTCGCGGTGGTCGCCAGCCCGAAGACCTCGGACAAGATCCCCGAGATCGAGCAAACGCTGTCGGCGGGCGCGGTCTGCATGCAGCTTCTGAATGCGGCGCTGGCCGCCGGCTGGGGCGCCAACTGGCTGACGGGGTGGGCAAGCCACGATCCGGGATGGCGCGAGCAGAACCTGGGCCTGATGCCCCATGAGTGGATCGCGGGCCTGATCCACATCGGCACCGAAACCTCGTTCCCGCCGGACCGGCCGCGCCCCGACGTGGACGCGATCACGGAATGGATCGAGGCATGATACCGGCCTCTTTTCTGGCCGCCGTCGGGCAGATGGGCGATCCCCGGTTCCGCTGGGTCCTGATCCAGGGCGTCGGGCTGACGCTTCTGCTGCTGTTCGCGGCCTATTTCGTGATTTTCCAAGGTGTTCAATGGCTTCTGCCCGATTGTTTCAGCCTGCCCTGGGTCGGAGAGGTCTGCTTTGTCGAGACGCTGCTGTCGTGGGGATCGGTGCTGCTGATGATGGTGCTGTCCATCTTCCTGATGGTGCCCGTCGCCTCGGCCTTCACCGGTATCTTCCTCGACGACGTGGCCGACGCGGTCGAAGAGACGCATTATGCGTCGCTGCCCCCTGCCCCGCGCGTGCCTCTGGGCGAGAACATCCGGGAATCGCTGGGTTTCCTGGGCGTCATCGTCTTGGCGAACATCGCTGCACTGGTGCTTTACTTCACACCGCTCGCCCCGTTTGTCTTCTACGGACTGAACGGGTTCCTTCTGGGGCGTGAATACTACCGGATGATCGCGGTGCGCCGGCTGGGCCGCCAGGGCGCGAAGACCGCCTACAAGAGGAATTTCGCCACGATCTGGCTGGCGGGCGCACTGATGGCGGTGCCGCTGACGGTGCCGCTGGTGAACCTGCTGGTGCCTATCCTGGGCGTGGCGACCTTCACACACCTGTTCCACCGGCTTGAGGCGCGGGGGTAAGGTAGCAGCGAAGGCGCTGCGAATAGTAGCAATGGGGGGACGAAGTTACCCTTTGCCGCATTTGCGCCGATGGCGACATTCGGAAACGGGGTCAAGACAATGGATTTCAGCGGCTCCGTAAAGCTGGGAAGGCTTAACGATTGGACACGCGGAAAAAGCGTGCTCCCGGTCTCAGTGAAAGATCAGCCACAAACCCCAGGCGACCAGCAAGCCTCCACCCAGTCGTGCGATCTGTTCACCCCGAGGCGCGAGTTTCTCAAGCGCAACGATCCCCGATAGGATCGCTATCGTCGTCAAGCTCATGACGCCGCCGACGAACAACACCATCATCAGAGCCCAACAGCAGCCGATGCAGTAGTATCCGTGCTTTAGCCCCATTTGGAATGCACCCGAGCGGCCAGCACGCCAGTCCGTCAGCAAGAAACCGATTGGAGTCCGACATTTGCGCAGACATGCGGCCTTGAGCGGGGTCAGCTGGAAGATGCCTGCTGCAACGAGGATGCCGCCACCAACCAATTCCCCCTGAACTTTCAACATGTGCGACAGGACATCTGCGCGCTGGAAATTCCATTGCAGGGCTGTCGCTGCCAGACTGAACAGGGCCCAGGTGAGAAGATATGCCAACAGGAACCAGCGATTTGCATAAGGGGTTTCGGGGTCACGTTTCGCCGCGACCCGCCGATGAATCATCAACATGGGTATCGCCGAAGGCAACATCATCGCGCCCATCATCACCGCCCACATCAGCCAGACGGCAATGACTTCCTTGACCGCCCATTCTGACGTCATCGGCATCATCAGGCCGACCAAGGGGGAGGACATATTGGCCGCGGACCAAAGGACAAGTCCCCAGCCAGTCATCGACAGGAAGACAAGCACCGCCAGGCCGTTTCGCATCTCCGCGCCATTCGCGGGGTTGGATCCGATCGCCATTTGTCCCTGATCAGTTCCAGTA
>JAVJUV010000135.1:0-16325 GCA_040220415.1 Silicimonas sp. | reverse complement strand
GTCCCTTTCAAGAACCGCTATCAGAGCTTCGAGAGGCGCATTTCCGGCCCCCGCGCCCAGGCCCGTCAGGGATCCGTCGACGCGATACGCCCCCTCTTCGACGGCGGCGACCGAAATCGCAACACCAAGCGTGAGGTTGTGATGCGCATGGATGCCGACCTGCGTTTCCGGCTTTAGCGCCTGGCGCAAAGCGCGCGCCCGCGCCCGCGCGGAACTGACGGTCAACGCACCGGCGCTATCGGTCACATATACGCAATGTGCACCGTAGCTTTCCATAAGCAGGGCCTGTTCGGCCAGGGCGCCGGGTTCGTTCATGTGGGCCATCATCAGAAAGCCCGACACATCCATGCCAATGTCGCGTGCGGTGCCGATATGTTGTCTGGCGATGTCTGCCTCTGTGCAATGGGTGGCCACGCGAACCGACCGGACACCGGCGGCGTATGCCTCTTTGAGGTCGGCGATTGTGCCGATGCCCGGAACCAGAAGCGTGGTCAGTTTGGCGGTCTTTACCGCGTCGGCCGCGGCGGCGATCCAATCCAGATCGCGGTGGCGCCCGAAACCATAGTTGAAACTTGTCCCGTTCAAACCGTCGCCGTGGCTGACCTCGATCGCATCAACGCCTGCGGCGTCCAGCGCAGCGGCGATATCTTGCACCTGGCCGACAGTGAACTGGTGGCGCACCGCATGCATCCCGTCGCGCAGTGTCACGTCTTGGATATAGAGGTTCCTGGTCATTGCGCGGCCTTTTCTTTCGTGCGTGCGATCTGTTCGCCGGTTGCCAGCGCCGCCGATGTCATGATGTCCAGATTTCCGGCGTATTTCGGCAGGTAGTGTCCGGCGCCCTCTACTTCGAGAAACACCGAAACCTTCAGCCCGCCTTCGGCAGGGCCGCCGGGCAGCCCGGCCGCCGCGTTCGGTCCGATCCTTTCGAACTGAACTTCCTGTTTGAGACGGTATCCAGGGACATAAGCCCGTACGGATTCGACCATATCCTCGACCGATGCGCGAATAGCTTCCGCGTCGTCTGTCTGGGCCAGGCAATACACCGTGTCCCGCATCACCAAAGGCGGCTCTGCCGGATTGAGGATAATGATGGCTTTGCCTTCCTCGGCGCCTCCGACCTCACATATTGCGCGCGAGGTGGTCTCGGTAAATTCGTCGATATTCGCGCGCGTTCCCGGCCCGGCCGACCTGGAAGAGATCGAGGCGACAATTTCCGCATAGCGCACCGGGGCCACCCGCGAAACCGCGGCCACGATCGGAATGGTGGCCTGGCCGCCGCAGGTAACCATGTTGACATTGGCCGCGTCCAAATGGGTGGAAATGTTGACCGTCGGCACCACATAGGGCCCGATGGCGGCAGGCGTCAGATCGACGACCCGCTTGCCATCGGCCGTCAGCAACTCGCTGTGCCGGGCGTGGGCCTTGGCGGACGTCGCGTCGAACACCACAGCAATGTCGCCATAGCCGGGCATCTGCCGTAAACCGTCGATACCCTCGGCCGTCACCGGGACGCCCAGCTTTTCAGCCCGCTTCAACCCGTCCGAGGCAGGGTCAATGCCGACAAATGCAGCCAGTTCCAACAGGTCGCTGTTCCGCATCAGCTTGATCATGAGATCGGTGCCGATATTGCCGGTGCCGATTATGGCCGCCTTTACTTTTGACATTCTATCACTCCGTGAATGAAACGCTGACATGGCCCAGGCCGCCAATCGAGGCCTGAACCAGTGCTTTGCCCGTGACCGGAGCCATCGGCCCCAACGCTCCGGACAGGATGATCTGCCCCGCCCTGAGGGGCGTTCCGTTTGTACGCATCTTTTCGGCCAGCCAGGCGACGGCGTTGACAGGGCTGCCCATGCAGGCCGCACCGGTTCCGGTGGAAACGGTCTGCCCGTTCAGAGTCATGTCCATTGCGCAGTTGGAAAAATCGAAGCCCAGGGGCGAGATGACCGGAGCGCCCAGAACCAACAAACCGGACGAGGCATTGTCGGCGATCGTATCGAGCAGGGTGATGTTCCAATCGGCTATGCGGCTGTCCACGATCTCGATTGCCGGGGCAATAAAGACGGTTGCGCGCAATACATCCGCGGCATTCGGCTGGGCAATATCCAGATCGTCGCCTAGAATAAACGCGATCTCCGCCTCGATCTTTGGTTGCAGCACGCGGTCCGATGAAATGATACCCCCATCGCCGACAATCATGTCCGACAGCAAGGTGCCGTAGTCCGGCTGATCCACGCCCATCTGAGCCTGAACGGCCTTGGCGGTCAGTCCGATCTTATGCCCGATCAACCGGCTGCCCCCGGCCAGACGCCGTTCGATATTGGCCTGCTGCACGGCATATGCGGCATCAAGACCGTCGTCCTTGAGATGTTCTTGGATCGGAGCGCACGGCGTTGCTTTCTTCTCTGCCTGCCACAATGCTTCGGCCGCGACTGCCAGGTTATTGTCCAATTTCATACGTCCCTCGATTTTTGGGTTTGTGATGGATCGGATGCGGTTTGCCGCAACCCGAGCAAAACGGTCGGCGACTGGTACAGGATGGTATCGGCGGCAGTTTCAGACAGTGCGCGCCGGATGAACCCTACAGGATCGTTTTCCATGATCAGAAATGGATAGTCGGTACCGGCCAGTATCCTGTCGTGTCCGATGGTTGTTTCCAGAAACTGCAAGGCGACATCGTCGTAAACGATGCTGTCAAAATAGAATCGGCGCGCCAGTTTGCTGGGCGGCACGGACATGCTGTTCCGGATCGGCATTCCCAAGCGGTACGCATGATCCAGCCGGGGCAGGATGGCGGGCAATGCACCGCCGCCATGCGAAAGGACAATGCGAAGATTGGGGTGATTTTCCAGGACCCCACCTGTCATCAGCGACGTGGCGGCGAGAGCTGTCTCAAGCGGAAACGCCGCAATTGCGGCCATTGCCGGTACATCGCCGATCCGCTCGACCCCGGCCGGATGCAGCGCATGAACCATAACCGTCATGTTCAGCCGTTCGGCTTCGGCAAAGACCGGGGCAAGCGACGGATCGCCCAGGGGCGTACTCTGAACATGCGTGCCGATCTCGATCCCTGTCAGCCCCATGTCCCGCAACCCGCTCAGGCTGTGAGCGGCCTTTTCCGGTGTTTGCAGCGGCACCATCCCGAAAGCTGAAAACCGCTTCGGATAGGTGGCGACCAGATCTCCGAGAAAGGTATTGACGCAGTCGCAGATCGCCTCTGCATCGTCGGCGCCGAACCAATAAGACAAAAGCTCCGGCATCGGCGACAACACCTGATGGCCGATCCCCTTGGCCTCCATGTCGGCCAACCTGGCATCGGCGTTCCAGGATCGTGAATCGATCTGGCGAAAAGACTTCCCTCCGATCACGATCCGGGCCGTGCCGTCCTGTTCATGTACAACGGAGGGCCAGAGCGCATCGCGTTCTGTTCCGTCCGGAAACTGATCGGGCACGACGTGGCTATGGACATCTATTGCCCCAGATGAGCGCAAATTCTTCACCACAGTATCTTCCGTGTTATCATCCAGCCAAACAGCTTTCCGTCCATCAACCGGAAAGCTGCGCAAACGCGCTTACATGCGCCTTCGGAAGGCATATCAGTTCTCGAGGCCGTTCAGATTCGATTTCGCGCCCCACATGCAAAGGCTGAAAGGTTCGAAACCGAACTGGCGTTCTCTATACGTTTCTTCGTCTACCTTGTTGACACCAACTGAGTATTCGAATGTCATCCCGTCAGGGCCCTGGAAATAAACAAACCGGGCACCGGACGTCGGGTGACGTCCCGGACCGAAGGTAATCGGGACGTTATGTTGTTTCAGCAGATTGTACGAACGCATGATGTCATCGGTCGATTCAACCTGATGGTTGATATGCTGGAGTCCGCCGCGCCCTGCAGGGACAAGAGCGAGCGTATGATGAATCTCATTCACGCGCAAAAGCGGAACGTCTCCGATACGGTCACTGACGCGGGCGTTGCAAACCTGGGTCCAGAATGCTTCATCCCGCTTGCAGTCTTGGCTGAAAATGCCGACATGGCTGAAGCCGGAGATTCCGGCGTCCCGGCTCGGAAAATGACGCTTGCCCATAATCTCTGGCTGAACTACCAGCTCGATTTTCAGGCCACTGGGCTCTCGGAAAGCAACGAAGTCTCTTACATGACGGGAATCGCATTCGTCGCGGGTGCCCCTATGCAGATCGTGTCCAAGATCTTCGAGAGTCGCAGCCGCGATTTCAAGTGTCTGACTATCGCGGACTTCGAAACCGACGACGTGGTCGTTGGGGTCCCCTTCGTGGTAGTATAGGGTATGTCCCCGTTCATCTGATCTGAGGTGTCGCGAATTGCGGCTGCTTTCGGAAACCTCCAGGCCCAGAATTCTCGTCGCGAAGTCGGTGCTGGTCTGAATATCTTTTGTACCCATCCGAACATAGCATACATCAAGCAGTTCAATCATCTTGTGCCCACCTTTCTGTTATCTTGGGTTTCCCAATCGGCTCCCCAGCGTTCGGGAATCAGACCATCGGAGTTCCACATGCAAAACGAGTCGCGCGCGTTTCTGAATTGTCGCGCGGTCCAGTCAGGCTCAACAGTTTTCATTCCGGTCCCGTAAGACACGATCAGGTCCTCGGGCCCCTGGAAGTACAGAAAAACTTCGCCACTTGCGGGATCGCGCCCGGGACCATCGAGGATTCGCACCTGTTGACTGGCAAGCAAATACTTGCTGCGCATGATATCGTTCAGGTCGCCTACCTCGAAATTGACGGATAGCAGCCCACTCCGCTGGCTTGAGTAGTAAGCGATGCGGTGGTGTCGTTCATCAAAACCCAGCTGACCGCTTTCTCCGGCAAAGTCCCGCACCCTGGCGCCGAAAACCTCGGTCCAGATCGCCATGTCGCGCTCGGGGTCAGGGCTGCGCAGATCAACCGACGAAATCGCTTTGATGCCGGCATCGCGGGCGGGGAAAAACCGCTGGCTCTTGTTTTCGTGGCGCACAACGATCTCGAACCGGTTGCCGGCGAAATCTTCAAAGGCCACCGCATCGCGGTAGAGCTTTCCGGCACAAACCTCTGCGGACAGCCGCGCGGGCTCAAGTCCGCAGGCGGTGAGCTTCCCTGTGATGTCGTCAAGATCGGTCTGGTAACGGACACTGAGCCCGACAACCGGCTTGCTGGTCGCGCCGGTGGCGTCGCATTCTACTGAATATGATCGCTCGTCGGATCGGAATCGGGCGATGTCGTCACTGCCGTCCGCAGACTGAAGCCCGACCGCGCCTCCAAGGAACCGATGGAAAGCATCCAATTTTTTTGCCGGGTACCGAACAAAACGAAGCTCTTCAATCATACCGGGGTCACCCTTTCTTCCTGCGGTGCGGCCACATCCGCGCCTGCTAGCGTCAGTTGAGTCGTGCCAAGGTAGGCCCGAACCACTTCAGGGTTATCCAGCACCTCATCAGGAGGTCCGTCTCCGATCGACCGACCGTAATCCAACACATGGATACGGTCCGCAATCGCCGCGACCATTTCCATGTCGTGTTCAATCCAGAGCATTGGAATTCCCAGCTGCTTCTTTGCGGCGTCGATATGGTAGGCAAGTTCTTCGCGTTCTTCCTGGGTCAGTCCCGCGGAAGGTTCGTCCATCAAAAGAACTTTCGGTTCGGCCACCAGCGCCCGCCCAAAGCCGATGATCTTCTGAATTCCAAAAGGCAGACCGCCGACAGGCAAATGCGCCAGATGGGTCAGCGACAACATCTCAAGCACGACGTTGACCACAGCGAGATGCTCGGCCTCTTCGCGCCGTGCCGACGGCAGTCGTAACCATTGTTCCGCAAGTGTCGCCTTGAGATGGTTGTGCCGGGCCACAAGCAAGTTCTCACGTACATTCATCCGGGGGATCAGTTCGGCATGTTGAAAGGTGCGCCCGATTCCCATTTCCGCAATGGCACTGGGTTTCTTGCCGATTAGGGACGTGCCGAGAAAGTCGATCTGACCCGAGGGGCGATAGATCCCGCTGATGCAGTTAAAGATACTGGTCTTGCCTGCCCCGTTTGGTCCGATCAGCGCCAGCAATTCACCCGACCGAACACCCAGCGAAACTCGGTTAAGGACGACCAGACCGCCAAAATGAAGTTCTACATCCTTGAGTTCAAGGTCATACATTTGCTCGCTCCTCGCGTCGGCGCCGCGCATTAGCCAGATAGTCGGCGCGGCCCGCGCTTCCGGTCCCAAGGTACAGTTCCAGGATTTTCTGATTGGTCCGCAGGTCTTGGGTTGCACCTTCAAGCTCGACTTTGCCGTTCTCCAGAACGAAGCCGTAGCTAGCCAACGCAAAAGCCACCGCGGCGCTTTGCTCGACCAAGAGTATGGATAGTTCGGTCCGGGCGTGAATGTCGCGCAGCCGCTCGATGATCTCGTCGACGATCACCGGAGCCAGCCCCAGCGACAGCTCGTCGATCAGCAACAGGCTCGGCTTGCAGACAAGCGCGCTGCCAATCGCCAGCATCTGACGCTCACCCCCTGACAGCAAGCCAGCCGGTTTGTTCCTGAGTTTTGCCAATCTGGGAAAATAGACAAAGATTTCGTCTTCGATCTGCCGCCAGTTGCTGCCTTCGGCACGCGTGGTCGAGACAACTTCCAGGTTCTCGGCAACAGTCAGGTTGGTAAAAACCTTGTCCCGCTCGGGCACCAGAACGATACCCTTGTGGATCGTTTTCGGAAGCTGAAGCCCGGTGATGTCTTCACCGAAATACCGTACGTAACCGGCTGTCACCCGTGCATTGTCCAGCCCGATGAACCCCGAGATCGCCCTGAGCGTGGTCGATTTTCCAGCACCGTTGGCCCCCAAGAGCGCGGTAATTTGCCCTTTCGCAACCCGCAGATTGACACCGTGCAACGCCCGGATCGAACGTTGATAGGTGACTTCAAGGTCCGTGACTTCCAGAATGTCTGTCATGGCGTGTCCTCCCGTTTCGACGGCGATGCGAATTGACCGACAATGCGTTTCCAGATGCCGATCAGGCCGCTGGGTTCAAAGACCAGAAACAGGATCATCAGCAGACCAAAGGCCGCATAGGAAGCCGAAGAAACCGTCGTGATGTCCAGCCCGATATAGGGCACCGCTTCCATCAGCCATTCAACGAAATAGGGAACCAGCGTGACGAACACAGCTCCCAGCAGGGCCCCCGGCAAGCTGCCCATTCCGCCAATGATGATCATCGCGATGTACTGGATGCTCAGGAACAGCGTGAAGGCTTCAACTGAAACGAAGTTCTGGTAGTAGGCGAACAACGCGCCCGAGAACGAGGCGATTCCAGACGTGATGACGAAGGCCAGCAGCTTGTAATTGGCAACCTGCACGCCAAGAGCCTCGGCCGCTGTTTCATTCGCATGCAGGGCCTCCCAGGCGCGGCCTGTCTTGGAGTTCAGCAGATTGCGACACCCCCAGTAGGTGCCCGCGACCAGCGCCAGAAGCACATAGTACCAGGCGTATCCGTCATAAATCTCGAACCCGAAAACCACTGGCGGATCGAGGAAAATACCCGTCGAAGCGCCGCTGGCGAATTCGTATTCGCCTCCAAGGTAGATAACGAGAAAATGCAGCGCCAATGTGCTCATCGCCAGATAGATGCCGCGGAGCCGCAAGGACGGCAGGCCGAAGATCAGGCCAATCACCGCGCCGGCCACGACCGAAGCCGGGAGGGTGATCCAGATACCCGCACCCGTTTCCTTGTAAAGGATCCCGGTGGTAAATGCGCCAGCCGCCATCAGGCCGCTATGACCCAGAGAGATCTGTCCCGCAATACCGGTCAGAACCATGAGCGCCAGTGCTCCGATGCCCGCGATAAAGATCTGCGACGCGATGTCGAGATGAAATGGCGTGGCCGAGGTTGGCAAAAGGACAAGCAGAACGATCAAACCGATCCAAGCCACCTGATTCTGGCTTAGTCGCTTTCTAAGTTCTGTGGCAGGGGCCATTTTTCCGATGCCGGTTTCTATATTAGACACGATTGAGTTCCTCCTTGGTGCCGTACAAGCCCCAGGGCCGGACGATCAGAATTGCGATCAGTACAAGGAACGGCACGACATCGGAGAGAAGCGGATTAACGTAATGGATCAGAAGCACCTCCAGGGTCGCGATGACACCCGCGCCGATCAACGCACCGGGCAGGCTGTCCAACCCGCCAACAAGTGCCGCCGGAAAGGCCTTGAGCCCGATCACCGCCATGTTCACGTCGATACGGGAATCGAGGGTGACAAGTACTCCCGCCAGTGACCCCGAAAAGGTCGACAGGGTCCAAGCCAGGGCATAGACGGTATGAAGGTTGATCCCGCGTTGCGCCGCCAGCAGCGCATTCTGTCCAGAGGCACGCATCCGCATGCCCCAGCGTGACATGTGAAGAAATGCCAGAAGCCCTAGGTAGACCAGGAACGTGCAGACAACGAGCCACAGCGCGGCGGTGGAAACCCGGACCGAGTCGGTAAGTGCGATCGAGGCATTGTCGAAGCTGATCATTGCCGCAACGTTCAGTTGTTGTGGCCCCCAGATCAGGACCATTGCGCCGCGCAAAAGAATGCCCAACGCTACGGTTGTCAGAACGGCGGCCAAAACCGGTTGTCCCGTCATCTTGCGCATTAGCAGCAGATAGACGGACAACCCGACAACGATCGAAAACATCGCGGTGAGGGCAATCGCGACGAGAGGATCCGAGGCGATACCTGCCGATGTGGCAACCAACAGGTAAGCCCCCAGGATCATGAGTTCGCCATGTGCCAGATTCAGGACACGGCTGACTTTGTACACCAGGACATAGCCGCTCGCGACAAGAGCGTACAATGACGTCAAAACAACGATGTTTGCTAGAATTTGCATGATAAGCTCCTGTCGCGCTCAGGCCTCATTCGACCTCGTAGGCCTTCCAGTCCCGTGCGATCTCCATCGCACCCTTTTCGTCGCTCCAGCGATAAGCGCGGTAATAGATGGTTTCGCGGAAATGATTGTCATCGGTCCATGTGATCGGACCTCCGCGCAATCCCTTGGTGTCGATTTCGATGTTGCTCATGACGGCATTAATCGCCTCGGCGCTTGTGTCTTCGCCAAGCTGTTCAAGAACTCCCTCGACGACGATGCCGCCGACCCATCCGTCGAGAATGGCCTCTGGATGCAGGTTGGAACCGGATTCCTTCACCGCATTGACAAGGGCTTGCGTGGCTTCGCTGTCTTCGAACAGCATCACGTTGGTTCCCAAGGTGAAAAGGTTCGGGTCCTTCATTTTCATCATCTCAAGTTCGGCCTCAGCCAGATGGCCGACGTAAGCGTTGCCTTTCCAACCCTGCTTGCGCAGCGCATCGACGAAACGGATCTGCACGGCCCACGGTGCCCAGGACAGAACTGAATCGGCTCCATTCTGAATCAGTTTGGTTGCGAAGGATGTGTAGTCAGCCGTACCTGGCGGCGCGATCTCGACGCCGGCCGATTTCATGTCAGCTTTCAATACCATCCGTTCGGCTTCTTCCATCCCCGCCCGCGAGATTGGAATGCCCATGGCGGAAAATCCGACGGTGGCATCGCTGCTTTCCCGGTCACGCAGGTAATCGACCATTGCGATGCTGTCATGAACTGCGGAAAAGCCCGTCGAACAATACAAGAGTGGTTTGGCCGGCGGCATCGTCTCTGCAGGACAGACCGAACCGGCAAACAAAACGGGCACTTTCCTGCGCGTCGCCTGGCTGATGATCGGGGCGAAGGTTGCCGATGTGCTGACCGAGATGATCATCTGCACATCGTCCTGGGTCAGAAACCTTTTGGCGTTGCTCGCCGCCCGCGATGCATCCCCCTGGTCGTCATAGATCACCAGCGACACGGTCTTTCCGTTGACGCCTCCCGCTTCGTTCAGGCGGTCGAGGTACAGCTTCAAACCCTCGGCCGGCGCGGCATATGTGCCAGCGGCCCAACCGCTCAGTGCAGCACTTACCCCGATCACGACCTCGTCATCGGCAGCCAGCGCCGGTCCTGCGGCAACTGTGGCCGACAGGGCCAAGCTCTTGGCAAACTGTTTAATTTTCACGGTTTTTCCTCCCATAAGTGACAGCACAAAATTCATAGCCCTTGCCGTCATGACTGTTCGACGGGCCAATCGATGTTTTCGCGTTTCAACGCATCGACCATCATGGTTTTCCAGATGGCGGTGACTTCGGCATATTTTTCGGCATTGCTGTCCCAGAGCGTCCGCATTGCGTAACCCCGGACCATATTGAAGGTCATGTAGACCAGGTTCTCGGCTAAAGGCGGCGGCATGTATTTGGACATGACTTTGACCCATGCGGCCTCGATCGGCAGACGCGCTTTCTGCGACGCCTCCAGGATCTCGGTCTTCAGATCGGGATCCGTGTTCGCGGACAGAACAATGTCCAGAACGCTGAAGAAATGCTCCCCCAGAAAGAAGCTTTCTGCATCCCTAAGCATCTCGTCGAAAATTTTGCTCTGGTCGGTCGCTGCTTCAGCGCCCTCGACGCTTTTGTCGACGGCAATTTGGTAGAGGTGCTCGTGAACTGCCAGGATCAAATCCCGTTTGTGACGGTAATGATGCAGCAGTGCGCCCCTCGATACCCCGGCGTTTTGCACCACCGCTTCGGTGCTGAACCCGGAAAACCCACGTTCGCGCAACACTTCGATTGAGGCCGATATGAGGCGTGATCGCATTTCTAGGCTGCGTTCGTCTTGCGACCGTGAGGCATTGACCACATCGGCGTCCGCCTTGTCGCTCTGTTTGTTGGAGGAAATTTTAGTATTCAATGGATACCTTTCCATCCGCGACGAAAACAGCGTAGGTTTTCAACGGAATTTCGCAGGGCATCAGTCCGGGTTCGCCCGTGGTCACGTCGAAGGTTCCGAAGTGCCACGAGCATTCGACAAACTTTCCGCACAATTCGCCTTCTTCGGACAGCGAAGCCTCGCCATGCGAGCATTGGTCCTGAGTGGCAAAGAAGTTGCCATCGACATTGTAGACGGCGATGACGTCTCCATTCGGCAGGGTCTCGGCACGTATTTCGCCTTCCGGCAAATCTTCGGCGGGGAAAAGAGCCAAGATCCTTTTTGTATCTTCACTCATAGCATCGTGCTCCCGCCATTTACCGAAATCACCTGTCCGGTCACGAAACTCGCTTCGTCCGAGGCCAGGTAACTTACCATCGAAGCGACTTCGCTCATTTCCGCCGGTCGCCCCATCGGGATCACACTGAGAAATTTCTCTGCCAATTTAGGATCGCGTTCGGTAATCTCGGCCATTTGCGGTGTGTTGGTCGCGCAAGGGGCCACCGTATTCACGGTAATCCCGTCAAGGGCGTACTCCCGGGCCAATCCGGTGGTCATGCCGTGCATGCCGCCCTTGGCCGCATTATAGGCGGCATGATCCCACAGACCGTTTCGCACGGAATCCGCACCAACGTTCACGATCCGCCCGCCACGCTGTTCGCGCATGACAGGCAACGCGTGCCAGCAGCACCAGATCGCCGTCCAAAGATTTCGGTCAATGGTTTCACGAAGGGTGTCGGGCGTATGTTCGGCAAATGCTCTGATGATCCCGCCACCTGCATTATTGACCAGAATGTCGAGCCGTCCGTATGCGTCAATGGCCGCATCGACAGCCGTCTTCGCAACGGATTCGTCCGCGAGGTTTCCGGGAACGACCACCGGGGGCTTTCCTTGAAAATGTCGCGCTGCCATTTCCTCGGCCGCCGCGGTCGCTTCGGTCTCGTCGAAATTGGCGATCACCAGCCGCGCCCCGTCTGCCATCAGACGTTCAGCGATGACCAGACCAATTCCGCGCCCCGCTCCCGTTATCAGGGCAACCTTGCCTGACAGTTTTCCACTCATAGTCGGTCCCCTCATTCTTCGTCGATCGCGCCCCTGCAAGACCGGGGCGCGATCCGTTCGTGTTACAAAATTATGCTGATCCGGCCCTGATTACGGAGGCCGTTGGTATCAAGAACAACACGCTTGGACCTGATCCGGATTTTGCCGTCCGAAACCTCCAGACCGTACAGGAGCTTGCCAAAGAAGATGTTGCTGAAGTCATCCTTGGTTCGATAGGTCAAAAAATTACACGCGACTTCAACCTGACCGTCATCTTGCGAAAGGATACGAACATTCGACACCTGATGGCGGGTTTTTGAATGCGGATACTCCGCATGGGCGGTCCGCTTCATCAATCGCTTGACCCGTTCGCCCAGCCGGTACCTGTCATCCGCGATGTAAAACAGGTTGTTGTCGGGTGACGCATCGGCGGGAATGTCCGTCGGCGGAATCTGATAGGTCGCATCGTCGGTGAATAGATCCAGCCATTCCGGCAGCCGCCATTCGTCAAGAAGCTCGGCTTCGGCGTAAAGAAAATCCTCTACTTCCGACCGCGTGAGCGTCCCGGCGTCAGATCCCTTTTCTGTTGCAACGTTCATGTCCGCTCTCCCTGGATTTGTTCAGGGGCGGTAAGGCGGCGGCTCCATTCGCGCCAGAACGCACGCATCTGCTCTTCGTCGTCCATCGCCGGCTGTTCCAAGCCCATGCCCTTTGATATGTCGTTCCACCGCACTTCCTGACTATTACGATAGCCCAGCTGGCAATGTTCCAGCGCCTCTACGTCATCCGGAGTGGCAAAGCCGCCGGGCCCGAGGAACTCCAGAAAGTTCGACAGGCGGAACTTGCGAGCCGCCGCGCTCTCTTCCTGCGGTCCGGCCGCCCAGGCATTGACGTGAAGCAGGTTTGGCGATTGCGGGAAGAAGGTGCGGATCGTCAGCGACATGATGTCGTTGATGATCAGGTTAGGGAAAATCAGCAGGTTGCGGTTCTTGTAAGCGATCCGGTCTGCTTTCTCCTTGCCGTATAGTTTTTCGTTCCGGGCGTTAAGAGCGTCGATCTCTTTCTTCCCTTCATCGCCCCAGAGTGACACCCATTGACCGGCAGGCCGTCCCCAGGGGGCGCTATATTCGATCACGCCGTGGCCATTGCCTAGATCCTTTCCAACACCGCTCAACGCGACATTGGTCAGGCCGCCTTCCATGGACTTAAGGTAGTCCAGGTAGGTCGCATGGGTGCTCGTCGCGTGATAGCCGTCGATGCTGTTTTCTACCAGCAGCTTCCAGTTCGCGTTCATCGCGTATTCCTGGGTGCCGCCAATGACCTCCATGCCGTCAACCGACTGATCGAAGATCACATCCAGATATTCCTTGGCGTTGCCAAGGTAATCAACAAGCGGGATTGCTTCAGGGTCGTAGCACAAGAAATACAGCCCGCGATAACTTTCCAGCCGGGGCACCTGACGCATGTTGGAATCAGGGTCGTTCTTGAAGTCGTGCCCATAGCTTTCTTCGCCCGGCTGATTTCTCAGCGCGCCGTCCTGGCCGAAGACCCAACCGTGATAGAAACACTGAAAGGACTTGGCGTTGCCTTTGCGTTCACGGCAGACTTGGGAACCCCGGTGGGGACAGGAATTGAACAGCGCCCGGATGTTGCCCTGGCGGTCCTTGTTGAACAGAATGCTGCGGCCGCCGACCACTCGGGTCACAAAGTCACCCGGTTTCTTTAGTTCCGATTCGTGGCCGAGATAAAGCCAGCAAGTGGAAAAGATACGCTCGCGCTCTTTTACGAACACATCCGGGTCAGTAAAGTTGTTTCTGGAAACCTTGAAGAGATGCCGATCGTTGTCGATCATCACCAAGGGATCGTTTCCGTTGGGCTTCATTGCGTCTTATCCTCCTCCGGTTGATGGGTTTCAGGCGGGAATTGCCTGTCTGAGTTTGTAAGCGGGGTCCTCGATGGCGGCCCGCTCCAGCCGGATGCCGTTTCCGACCAGTTTACGTATTGCGGCCATGTCCTTGGGAACATTGATTGTGGTGCCCCCGACGATTTCACCGCCCCGCAAGGCGATGACGGCGAAGCGACCGCTGGCAGGATCACCGCGCAAGACGGTCTCTTCACCGATGCTGTCGCCCGCCACCTGAATGTTCATGCTATACTGATCGGACCAAAACCACGGCGCAGCCTTTGCCGGCTGCGCCGTGCCTGTTATGGACGCCGCGGCGATGGCGGCCTGCTGGTTGGCATTCGCCCAGGTCTCGATCCGCATCCAGCGATTGTGACACCGGCTGAACTGTTCGGTCGCATCCCCGACCGCCAGCACACCGCTGCTTTCGGTGACGGCCCTGTCGTCGACCCGAAGCCCCTGCGCGCCCTCTGGCAAACCGATCATGGCGGCAATCCCGCGCGGCGGCTCCACCCCGATGCCGACTACTACAAGATCGGCGCTTTCCACCGATCCATCGCTCAGCGTGGTGTCGCACCCCGACGCCGAGACCGGCCTTACATCATACCGGAAACGAACGCCGTTCCCGGCGTGTAGCCGTTCCAGATGTTCGGACGCCTCCGCGGGCAGCCCCCGTTCAAATAGACGTGAGCCGGCCTCGACCACAGTCACGTCGCAGGTCCCCGCTGCCGCTGCGGCAACTTCCAGTCCGATGATCCCGCCGCCCACGATCAAGATCTTTCCACCCATAGCCATCCGTTCGCGGATGGCAGCAGCGTCCTCGATCGTGCGCAGGACATGGATCGGCACGGTCAACCCGGCAAGCTGATCACATTGCCGGGCGCTGGTACCCGTCGCCAAAACCAGATGATCATAGGAAAGCTCCTCGCCCCCGGCGAGCGCCACGACCCGAGCGTTGGGATCGGCGTCGACGACGGGGCTGCCCAGCCGCAAATCTATTTCGGCGGCGCTCCAGTCGCCCTGCGCCTTCATGAAACGAGTCGACCAAGCCGGATCTGTCAGCATTTCCTTGGATAGCTGGGGTCGCTCATAGGGCAGATGCGGCTCCGCCCCGACCAGAACGACCGAACCGGAGAATCCCGCCGAACGGAGTTCCAGCGCGACTCGGGCCCCGGCCTGACCGGCGCCAACGACAACGACTCGTTCGGTCATGGGCGGCCAACGAACCTGCAGGCCACGCCCGGAGCATTTCTGTAATTGTCGGTCTGCATTCTCTCCCCCCTTCTCCGGCCACCTCCCGGCCGGTCAACTTTCTTGCCAAGAATTTACAAACAGGTTAGACTGTTTGTCAATGCACGAAAATCAGGGAGGCGCACAGTTATGTCGCAAAAAGCAGAAGATAGTGATAAAATACAGGTTGTTAGCGGGTATCAAAGCTGCAGTCTTGGCATGCTTCCACCGCGGATGCCGGATCGCGCAGATCCGCAGGTTCCCCATGATGCATCCCTCGGCAAAGTCCGCTATGGCCGGATCGGGAGCGTCTATTTCTATGACCAAAATTTCGACGCCGCTGTCGGGATGGTTGAGATTGAACTCAGCATTCAATGCCTTTCCGAGGGGCATTGCCGCGTCGAGGCATTTGGTATCGGCGATGGCTTTCAATCCTGCTCGGCCAATGGTCAGGACGCACCATTGATCATTCAGTTGTGCCGCAGGGACGGAACGGTGGTCGCCGAATCGAAATGGTCTTATTCGCGTATTCTTTGCGGGCATGTCGAGGCGCTGACACACAAAGAAGACATCCTGCTCGCCAGCGAGGAATTCGAATCAATTGAACTGGGGGTGATTCCCTCGACAAAAGGGACTGTATGCACTTGCGCAATGCCGCTCGGCACCTAGGTGTTGGATCCCATCGGGTTGCTCAACGCCGAGCGCGGGGGAGAGGCCTTAAAGGGCCGAGTGTGGCCTTGCGGTGTTGAGCCAGTCAAGACAGTAGTGCAGGTCGGCGTTTCGCGCTGCCGATGTCGAACGGCCTGACCCAAGGGGTTCATCGCAGCATCTGGTGGATCGGATTTAGGATAAATGATTTGGTTCTGCAGTCCAGATTTTGCTGATGTATTCGTAGGGCGGCGTTAGGCATTTCAGCGTCTTGAGGCGGCGCGCGAAGTTGTAAGCGTCCAGGGCGTCACTGAGGTGGCTACGAAGCTGATCGTGGCTCTCGTCATGATACCGTTTGACCGTGGCGTCCTTGATGGTGCGGACGTTTGAACCGCACCGGGTTTGCCGGAGGCAGGTTGATGTAAGTTACGCGGCCATTGTCTGAGTTTCCAGAGCCGCGTGGTAGTTTGCTTCGGCCTCTGCTGGCGGGATGTTTCCGATGGGTTCCAGCAGGCGGCGGTGGTTGAACCAATCGACCCATTCGAGGGTGGCGTGTTCCACGGCATCGAAGCCGCGCCATGGGCCACGGCGGTGGATGACCTCTGCTTTGAACAGGCCATTGATCGTTTCGGCCAGGGCATTGTCGTAACTGTCGCCGACACTGCCGACCGAAGGTTCGATCCCGGCCACGGCCAG
>JAVJUV010000134.1:0-2540 GCA_040220415.1 Silicimonas sp. | reverse complement strand
CCGCGCGCCCGCCGATCAGTTCGCGGCGTTTCGCGCGCTGGAGGCCGGCGAGAAGGCCAAGCTCGTGGCCTATGCCACGGCCAGCACCACGCAGTCCTGCTTCGCGCGGGACCGCCAGCGCGACAGCCTGATGCATGCGTTGGAGATCGAGATCATGCCCGACATCCGCGCCCACTGGACGCCGAATGCGGCGCTCTTCAACCGCTTCAAGAAGGCTTGGCTCCTGAAGATCCTCGGCGAGGATCTGGGTCTCGCCCAGGAGGCGGTGACGCTAGCCTCGTCGAGCAAGAAGGAGATCGTCGCTTTCTGCGACAAGCTCTTCGCTGAACCCTTCGCCACACTGACGGACGCGCAGCGCGCTGCCGTGGCCGCCTGGTGCCCGCCGATGATGCAGACCGCGGGTATCGCCTGTGATGAGGCGGAGCCCACTGCGGAAACCCTCGAGCCTGACAGCGAGGTCGCGCAAGCGGCCTGAGTCCTCACGCGACCCGCGCGAGGCATTCCCCGCGCGGGTCGACCCTCTTCCAACCCGAACAGAAAGACATCCCCATGGCTATTCTCAAGTTTTCTGCGTCCGCAGTTGCGGCGCAGATCGTCCATGCGCGCGCCTGCAAAACCTTCCTGCCCAACTGGAACGGACCGGTGGACAGGCCGGCCCTCATCCTCATCGTCGGCAATGGTGTGCATCTGCGCTCGAACGGGATCGATGGCAAGACCACCCGCATCGTCACCACCGAGCAGGCGGACCCGTCCTTTGCTTTCGCCGATGGCATGAACCCGTTTCGCGACACCAACTGGATGGCGCAGCGTCGCATGGCGTTTCACGATCTGACCGGCCAATTCTACACCGACATTCTCGACGATGTGCAGGTGCTCATCGACCGGGGGCAGGGGGCGATCCGGCTCGCCACCGATGGCCACAGAAATACCGCACCGTCTCGTGGCTGACATCGACACCGCGCTCGTGGAGTAGATTTTCGACATTCCGAAGCGACAATGGGAAGCGGACGTACAGCATCACCGCAAGGCAGATGATTTCCGGCTGCTGTGAAAGCCCTTGAACGGGTCAGATTTGGTCATGTTCAGACGCTACAAGGCTGTCCCGCCTGTCTCAACGAAATCCTTCTGACAAGCCCGATGGGAAGGTTCATCGCTCCCATAATCGTCCCTTGGTTCGGACGAAGGACGAGGCGGAGAGATGGATTCATAAGTATGGTTCGCGAAAGAGATACTGACGCGGACCCTCACCAAACTGGATGCAGGGTGAAGGCCCGCGCCACTAGGAGTGGACCCAGCGCGCCAACGCTGTGAATTGAACGGTCCAATCTCCGCCAGCAACCTTGCCTGTCTCGCGCCTGCCGTGCAACCGAAAGCTGTGCTCCTATCTGGGGCGGTTTTCGTTGTAGGGGTTGCTATCCTTCATATCTGCCGTGCGGAGGAGGGCAGGATCGAACAGTCGGTCCGGAATGCAAAAGCCAGTTGAGTCGACTTGGACCGGATAGATTGCGTCCAATGATGTGTCGCGTCATCTGGCAAAGAGGAGCGGGTTCCGGACTTTCTCCGCTGTCGCGAAACGACCAGACGATTTCAGTGGAAGCCGACATTCAAATGACACTGAAATTGGGAACATCTCTGCACCGGCGCAGGTCGGCCTCGAGCCCGAATTGACCGCGTCGATCTTGCTTGAGTTCGCAGTCGCAGCATGAGCGCGCCGGTCGCGGCCGGCCCTGACCTGCCGTTCGCTTCCTGGCCGAGTGCCGCGGTGCAGTTTCACAAGACCGGCCATTCGTCCACGGTGCAGCATTTACGGAGGTTGAAGGTCGGCAGAGCGAACTGTAACCTGTATTCTCCAATCAGGAAGTGAAGTGTCTCCATAAGTTTCCTCGTGGTCTGGGGCGTGATGACCTTCTGACGATTTTCTCCAGCCAACTGTCCTGACGTCCCCGCCCCGGACATGGCAGCCAAACGGGCTGCCATGTCCGGGAAGATCAGTTCTGGTGGGCGAATGACTCGCTGGAGCGCTTGGGATAGAGGACCACGCGAGCGTTCATCGGAACCTTTTCATAGAGGTCGACCATGTGGTTGTTCACGAGGCCCGCGCAGCCGTTCGACACCGCACGTCCGATGGTTCCGGGATCGTCTGTTCCGTGAATGCGAAGGAAGGTGTCGCCACGTTTTTCGGTAAATAGATAGAGCGCCCGTGCTCCGAGCGGATTGCCGGGGCCACCGGGCATACCCTTCTCGGCATATTGCGCGTATTTCTTGGGTTCGCGTTCAATCATGCCCGGCGTGGGTGTCCAGGAAGGCCATACCTTCTTTGCGCCGATGTAGAATTCGCCGGCTTCGTAAAGTTCGCCGCGCCCGACCCGAACCGGATACATCCAGGCCAAGCTGTCGGGAAGGGTCCGTTGCATTAACTGCCCGACCACCGCAAGTTCCTTGGGTTAGTAATGATGGGGGGTCCTATGGGACAGCGCAAGAATCCGTTCAAGCGGCATCGTTTTCCGCGGGAGATCATCCTTCTGGCGGTGCGCTGGTAC